>NZ_JAOCLZ010000005.1:0-289068 GCF_025290685.1 Rhodococcus sp. PAE-6 | reverse complement strand
GACCATTCCAATACCTCCGACTGCACCAAGATCAAGTACCATAGGCACAACCTCGGTCACAAACTGTCGTTGCAGTATTAGCTTCGGACCGGTTCCTGGGCGAGCACATCCCGGCAGGTATCGGCGTTATTGATCCTTCAATCGGGGGACACTCACAGCCCGTTACGAGTGCCAATGGGATCGTTACCCCAACGTAATATCACGCGCAGTTGGTCCCGTCGATGCAAAGGACTTGGTCCCTGCGGACGCTGAGATCTCGACGATTCGCCCCTTTTCCTCCCCGTCCGACCGTCCATGCCATTCAGGCGGGACCGGTGGTTGATTTGTCCGGGTCGAGTGGCACACTGTGCCGACCATACGAAGGAGAACTCATGGTCCTACCTCTGATTCCGGCCGCGCTGATCGCCATCGGCGCCGTGACGGGCGGCGGCGGCGTCGCACTCAGCGGCAAAGGCATCGCCGACCGCAAGAAGGCCGCGGACCAACTGCGCAGGGCCCACGAGCAGTACACCAAGCGCCGCGACGCGATCGTGGAGCGCGTCGGGAAGACCAATGCCCAACTCGAGACGCTGGGCGGTCAGCAGCAACAGGCGTTGACCGACGTTGTCATCCGCATGGCGGAGTTCTTGCGTCGACACGAGAAGCAGGTACGTGAGAACGAGCGGCTGCTGGCCGACGGTCTCCAGGCCGGCATCACGCAGGTCGACGGACCGAACGGCCTCGATCTGAATCTGGGAGGCTGGCTCGGTGGAGCCATGGCATCGGTTGCGACCGGTGTCGGCACCGCATCCGCAGTATCGGCGGCTGCCACGAGCTTCGGTGTTGCAAGCACAGGCGCCGCCATATCCGGTCTCTCGGGAGCAGCCGCACAGAGCGCCGCAATGGCATGGCTCGGCGGAGGCGCACTGTCGGCCGGGGGTGGCGGTGTGGCACTCGGCGCAGCAGCGCTGAATGTAGTGGCGATAGGCCCCGCTCTCCTTATCAGCGGCTTCGTTATCAAGGGGCAAGGCCAGAAGGCACTCACCGAAGCAGCCGAGTTCCAAGCCAAGATCGACATTGCGAATGCCGAATTGGGCACCACCGACACTCTCCTGACCGCTGTCGACCACCGCATCGACGAATTGCGCTCCGTGCTCGGCACACTGACTGTCAAGGCAGTCGCAGCCCTGGACGTGCTCGAGTCCGAGCCCTTCGATGCACGGGCTCATGCGTCGCGCTTCCAGAAGGCGATGGCATTGTCCGTAGCCGTCCGGGATGTCGCCGCGACTCCCATTCTCGACGAAGACGGCGAGCTCACCGAGAACAGCGCGAATCTGACGGTGCGGTACCGCCCGATGACAGAAGGAGACGACCGTGGCGCCGAACAAGGCTGACCGGAAGGTGTACGAGGGCGAGGTACTGGGCTCGGTGAAACGCAAGATTGCTGCGGTCGACGGTTTCGCAGCGCTCTCGCAGCTGGTCACGGCCGCGCAGGAATGCATCGAGATCCACGCCGTCGAACAAACGAAACGCACCCGTCTGCACACCTACGCAACCGCGGAAGTTCAGCGCATCAAGTCGGCCGAGTCGATCGTCAGGGACTACTTCGAGCAGTCCTTTGCCGAGCGCCGCACAACCTTCGATGCCTTGTTCTCCCGACTGGATCAGGCACTGGAGCAAGAGAATTCACAGGTGATCAGCGAGGTCCTACGAGGGATCGTCGACATCGCCAAGACTTCTCCCCTGGCCGACCTCGGTGATCTCGGACAGATCCGCGCGGCGCTCGACGATCCCGATCAGGTGTGGGATCTCTGAGCCGTCTCGTCGCCTCTCTCAGTCGACCATGACCGCAAAGCGACTCCAATCGGTGAATTCCCGATCCCGTCGTCCACCTACCCGCTCACGTGAGAGCTCAGGGCGAGGGGAAGACGATGACCGGTGAAGCCCTGGGGACGGACCAGGCGCGCACCGACTTTGAAAAGATGAGTTCGTGGGTAGGCGGCGGAGCCTGAGATCCGAGCGCAAATTACCTGAGTCGCAGATATGCCCTATCGACATACCCTCATCGCGCGGAGGGTCGATAAACGGCGTACACGTTCCGTACTAGTTACTGTCGCATCGTGACCGCTCCTGCCACCACCCTCGAAATCGACGAGTCGAGTAAGAACACCCGACGCCACCTCTCCGTCTTCGGCCTCGACTTCGTCGGTCTCGTCGTCGCCCTGTTCTTCTTCGCGTGGAGCCTGAGCCCCTCCCTCATCCCCCGCGAGTGGTATTTCCAGGGACTCATCAGTGGCGTGACGGGCATCGTCGGTTACGGCATCGGTGTGCTCGTCGCGTTTCCCGCGCGGCGGTGGATCGCACCGCGTCTCAACTGGTGGCGACGCCGCCACACTGTCCGGCGCATCGCCGAAGTGGTGGTCGCCCTCGTCGCGGTGGGAACCCTTCTGGGGAGTCTGCTCGCCGCGGCGGGATGGCAGAACGAAATCCGTGCCCTCATGGGTATCGAGACCACAACGGGCTTCGCGTATCTCCGCACCGGACTGGTGAGCGTCGCGGTCTTCACCGCGCTCCTCTACATCGCACGCGGATTGCGGTGGGTCGGACGACGCTTCGCGGAGTTCCTCGCGACCCGCCTGCGTGTTCCGGTCGCCGCGGCCGGTGTCCTCGCGCCGGTGATCCTCGTGCTTGCGGTGGTCGTGTTCATCGACCAGGTTCTGCTCGCGAGCAGTTCTATGGCGGCACGTATCGTGTTCGCCGACGACAACAACAGCACCGACCCCGGTGTGGAGCACCCCCAGATTCCCGAGCGGTCGGGCAGCCCGGCGTCGACGTCGTCGTGGGAGAGTCTCGGGCGTCAGGGACGCACGTTCGTCGCCGGTGGGATGGACGCCGAGCAGTTGACCGAGCTGAACGACGCTCCCGCTCTCGAACCCATACGGGTGTACGCAGGGCTCGAAGCCGACGGCACCACCGATGAGCAGGTGCAGTTGATCCTCGACGAACTCGACCGTACGAAAGCGTGGGAGCGCGAGATCCTCGTCGTCGCCGGCACCACCGGGACCGGGTGGGTGAACCCGTTCGCCGCTGACTCGATCGAAGCGATCTACAACGGCAACTCGGCGATCGCCGCGATCCAGTATTCCTTCCTGCCGAGCTGGATCTCCTTCCTCGTCGACGGCTACGCCGCCAAGGCCGCCGGCAACACACTGATCAACGGTGTCCACGAACGCTGGTCGCAACTGCCGGAGGACCAGCGACCCAAGCTCGTCGTCTACGGCGAAAGCCTCGGTTCGCAATCCGCCGAAGCCGCCTTCGACGACCTCACCGACATGCGCAGCCAAATCGACGGCGCGCTGTTCGTCGGACCGCCGAACTCGAACCAGCTGTGGCGCAGCATCGTCGACCATCGTGATCCCGGCAGCCCCGAGGTCCTGCCCGTCTACGAAGACGGCGTCGCGGTGCGGTTCGCCTCCGACCTGCAGACGCTCGAGGACCAGCAGGGACCGTGGAACGACCCGCGGGTCCTGTATCTGCAGCATGCGTCCGATCCGGTGGTGTGGTGGGGACCGGGACTGCTCTTCGAGCGACCCGACTGGCTCGCCGAACCTCCGGGCACGGATCGTTCACCGTCGATGCGGTGGTACCCCATCGTCACCTTCGCTCAGGTCGCGGCCGACATCATGGTCGGCACGTCGCCACCCGTCGGTCACGGCCACAACTACGAGGACCTCATCCCCTACGGCTGGGCCGCCGTGACGTCCCCAGAGGGGTGGACGCTCACCGACACGCAGCGGATCGCCGAGGCCGTCGAACAGTTGAACACCGCAGACGAGTAGTCGAACACGGCACGCTGCCCGAGGCTCTGCTAGCTTCTCCCCTACGGCTTCGCATTCCGTCTCTTCGCCATGCCTTCCTGCGCCCTGGTACCGACGAAAGCGACCGCCGATGACCACGACCCTCGATACACAGCCCGCACCTCCTGAGCCATCCCCATCGTTCTCGGCTCGGCTGAAGGACGGGACCCTGAGGTGGTTGGGCCGGTTCCATCCGGTCGGGTTGGCCGTCGCGTTGCTGTTCTATTGCTGGTCGCTGTCACCGTCACTGCTTCCCCGCCCGTGGTACCTGCAGGGCGTCGCGACCGGCATCAGCGTCATCACGGGCTACGGCATCGGCGTGCTCCTCGCGTGGATCGTCCGCAAGTGCGGCTTCGAGACGAACTGGTCGGCGACCGTCAAGAAGGTCGGCTGGTACCTGCTCGCGCTGGTCGCCGTCGTGGTGGTGCCGACCTTCCTCGTCCTCGGTTCGTGGTGGCAGGACATCAGCCGCGAACTCGTCGGGATGGAACCCGGCAGCAGCTGGGACTATCCGGGTGTGCTGCTCGTCGCCGTGGTGGTGACGCTGCTCCTGCTCGTCATCGGTCGCGGTCTGCGGCGGGTGGCGCAGTGGGTCACCGGACTCGTCGTCCGCGTATTGCCGGCACCCCTGGCGCGCATCGTGAGTGTCGTGCTGGTCGGGTTGATCGTGTTCCGGGCGGTGGAAGGTCTGCTGTCGGTGGAGATCGCGCGGATCACCAACGGATCGGCGATGGCTGTGGACGAAGGCACTGCAGACGGGGTCGAGCAGCCGCAGGCACCGGAACGATCCGGGTCGGACGCGTCGCTCGAACCGTGGGATTCGCTGGGCCGTGAGGGCCGCACGTTCGTCGCAGGCGGTCCGTCTCCGGAGGAGATCACCGCGGTGACCGGGGAACCCGCGATGATGCCGATCCGCGTCTACGCCGGTTACCGCTCCCTGGACAGTCTCGACGGCTACACGGACTACGACGAGATGGAGGTGCTCGCCTCGCATGTCGTTGCCGAACTCGACCGCACCGGTGCCTTCGACCGCGAATACCTCGCCGTGGCCACGACGACCGGTCGTGGCTGGGTCAACCAGGACGTCGCCGCCGCACTGGAATACCTCTCCGACGGCAACTCTGCCATCGCGGCCATGCAGTATTCGTTCCTCGCCAGTCCCCTGGCTTTCCTCGCCGATCGGGTCTCGCCCCGCAATGCAGGTCGCGCGTTGTTCGAGGCGGTGTACGCGCGGTGGAGTGTTCTCGATCCGGAAACCCGGCCGAAGTTACTCGTCTTCGGCGAATCACTGGGCTCGTACGGAGGTCAATCGGCCTTCGCCGGCGTGCAGGACATGATTACCCGAACCGACGGCGCTCTGTGGGTGGGCACACCGAATTTCACGGAGCAATGGCGACGAATCACCGATTCGCGCGATCCCGGCAGCCGCGAAATTCTTCCGGTCATCTACGGTGGCCAGAACGTGCGATTCGCTGCGACTCCCGACGACCTCACCGATCTCGACGGCCTCCGCGACTGGGAATCTCCCCGCATCGTGTACTGGCAGCATCCCAGCGATCCGATCGTGTGGTGGTCCTCCCAGCTTGTTCGGCACCGCCCGGATTGGTTGCGCGAGGAACGCGGCGCCGACATCGACAAGGGGATGACGTGGATTCCGTTCGTGACGTTCTGGCAGGTCACCCTGGACATGGTGTTCGCCGCCGAAGTCCCCGGCGGGCACGGCCACGCCTACACGACCGAGGCGGGATTTTTCTGGGCGGACATTCTCGGCATCGAGGACGAGGTGCGAGTGAAGGCGGTCTTCGACGCACTGTCGTCGGACGGGTGACGAGAAGAATTCACCCTCCCGCCTAATCCGGCGAACCGAGTTTTCTCCAGATTTCTCGCACCACCTCGTGATACAACCTCGATATCGCTTGTGAATCGACACAGGAATGCGAACCGGAGTACGTCGATTCACGAGGAGATAATTCGTCGACACGGATCTACCGCCTGAAGGTGGCGCATATGTGCACACGAGTTGTGTGGAACGGCCCGTCCGGTCAAGTGCTCGTGGGACGCAACATGGATTACCACCGCGAAACCGCCACCAATCTGTGGGCGCTCCCCCGTGGCATCACCCGCGACGACGGTGTCGGTGGACAACTCTCGTGGACCTCGAAGTACGGCAGTGTGGTCGCGGGCGCCTACGACATGATGACCGTCGACGGACTCAACGAGGCCGGCCTCGGCGGACACATCCTGTGGCTCACCGAATCGGACTACGGCACCCACGACAAGAGCCGACCCGCGCTCAGTGTCGCGGTGTGGATGCAGTACTTCCTCGACAACTTCGCGACCGTCGCCGAGGCCGTCGACTGGATCGAGAAGACCGGCGTGCAGGTCGTTCCGCTGGGCGACCCGGCGACCGGTGAGGTACCCGCCGTGCATCTCGCACTCGACGACGCGACCGGCGACTCCGCGATCATCGAATACCTCGACGGCACACCGACGGTCTGGCACAGCCGCGACTACGCCGTCATGACGAACTCTCCCGCCTACGGTGAACAGCTGGAACTGCTGAAGAAGGTGAAGGGATTCGGCGGTGACGCACCACTTCCCGGTACCGGCGAGGCGTCCGACAGGTTCGCTCGCGCAGCGCATTACGTCGGCAGTCTGCCGGAACCGCAGAGCCAGGTGCAGGCGATCGCGGGCGTTCTCAGCGTGATCCGCAATGCCGCGCAGCCGTTCCGCGTGCCCGAACCCGGAAAACCGTATGCCTCGCAGACGATCTGGCAGACGGTGGCCGACCTCGCCGAGAAGCGCTACGTGTTCGAGTCGACGACGCGCCCCAACATCGTGTGGGTCGACCTGAGCGATCTCGACCTCTCGGAGGGCGCACCGGCGGGCAAGCTCGATCTCCTGGGCGACACGGCACTCGAAGGTGGCCTCGCGGGCAATGTCAGCGGCCGATTCGAGAAGTCGGATCCGCTGACGTTCATCGCGATGCCGTCATAGATCTGCACACGAAAGATCCCCGGAGGCCTTGCCTTCGGGGATCTTTCCCCATCCGATGGCCACCGCGAACGCTGGGGCGGCCGAGTCGTCTCAGTAGTCGCCGATCCCCGTCATCGTTCGTGTACCCGCATCCACGGTGTCGTCGACGACCGTTGCATCCACCCGGCCCGGCGTGATTCCGCGACGCTCCAGCTCCTCCCAGAGTCCTGACAGGGCCGCGACCGGGTCGAGGTAGTACTCCGATTCCCGGACCCGCCAGAACTTCCAACCGCTGCGGTGCAGTTCGCGCTCCCGCTCCAGATCGGCGCTCTGCCGTTCGGGGCTCGTGTGCCACTGTTCGTCGTCACAGGCAACTGCCAGCTTGCCTGCCGCCCCGGTCACGACCAGATCGATGAAGTGACCGTTCACCTCGACCCGCGGGTTCACGTGATAGTCGCGAGCGGCGACGTCGAGGAAGACGTCCTGCTGGAAGAGGCTGTCGAACGCTTCGTGCCGCTCGTCGCGCGTCACGCCGTCGGGCATCGGCTCGGCCGGGCGCGGGGACGTCGTCCGCATGTGGGTGAGCAACGAGTACCGCAGGTCGGTGCGGCGCAGCGTGTCGATGGTCCTCGAATGGAACAACCACAGCTGGTCCTGGGCACGCGAGGCCGCGACGTTGAACCGTCGTTGATATTCGGTCCGTGTCAACGCCGCGATGTTCTGTTCGGGCGCGACAACCATCGACAGGAACACCACGTTGCGTTCGTCTCCCTGGAAGTCCGGGGGCGTGCCGACGCGGAGCCTGCGTTCCTCCCACTGCTCCGGGGTGAGCCGATCCAGCAGTTCGTTCTGGATGATGTCGACCTGCAACTGCCCCTGCAGCACCACCACACCGAAGGTCTTGCCGTCGTAGGCGGGATCCTCGACGCACTTGACGAGCGTGTCGACGAGGGCGTGCGCCTCGGCGTAGTTCATCAGCGTCGAGTTCTGCCCGGTGACGGCACCGTCCTCGACCAGCGTGGTGCGCAACGGCTGCAGACGGTCGGAGCCGTACTGTCGCATGGGCACGAGCGGGTCGTCGGCGTAGAACTGGTCGCTGGACCACGCGATGATCTCTGGCATCGACCGGAAGTGCTCCCGCAGCCGGACGATGCTGCCGAACCTCGACCGCAGCAACGAGAACAGACTCGATCGCGGAGTGAAGCTGTCGCGCAGGTAGTTCGGGATGTCGGGCAGATACGAATCGAGACGGCTGAACACCCCGTCGAGCGCACCCAGCGACACCGCGCTCGGTGCACACTGCTTGTCGTCGCCGACAACGATCACGCGCGGCGCCAGCCACAGCAGGAACAGGCTGCTGATGTCGGTCTGGCTCGCTTCGTCGACGATGACGACGTCGAACGAATTCTGTTCGGGTGGAATCGAAGCCAGCACCTGCTGCAGCGGCATCACCCATGCCGGCACCGCACCCTGCGCGACCTGCATGGCCTCGCGCGCCGCCGCCCGATAACGCTCCGCATAGCGGCCGGTGCCCTTACCGATGCTCGCGATGTGATCGCGATACGAGTGGAGCGCCTGCACCTGCTCGGCCGTGGTGCGGTCGAGACACGCGCTCCACGCCTTGTCCTCGACGAGTTCGGTCGTGAGTCGCGCGATGTCCTTCTCGAGTGCGTCGAGGTCACGTTCGAACTGCCCGTCGTCGCTGCGCTCATGGAAGCGACGGACCCATTCGTCCGCACGTCGCCACGCCCACGCCTCGTCGATGTCGGCGAGACGAACCGGCCACGCCAGGCTCAGCGGATTCTCGGCGAGTGCCTGCGCGAGAGCCGGTGCCGCAGAGGTCAGGCGCGCGTGGAGGGAGACCAGTTCCAGCTCCTCACGCTGCTCCCCTGCCGCCCGGTCCCACGCGTCCAGGGCCGCATTGATGGCGTCGAAGTCGGCGTCATGGAAGGCGCGGGCCAGCGCGCGTCCTTCGGGCGACGCTCCCCCGGAGATCTGACTTCGCACGTACATGCCGATGGATTCGAGCCAGTTCTTGCTCGCTTCCGCCGTGCCCGCGGCGGCGATGGTCCGTGCCGACTCGGCGGTGGCCCGCGCCTGCTCGATGCTCGTGATCCGCGGCGCCCCCGGATGAACCTCGCGCAGTGCCGTTTCGACGTCGTGTACCCGCGCCACGAGATTGTCGACGATGGCACGGTCGCGGTCGAGGAACGCGAGGGTGCCGACCGCGCGGCTGCGCGACTCGTCGAGTTCGATGTCGATACCGAGGTCGCGGAGGACCACCCGCGCGACCCGGATCGCCTCGAGCGCACGGAGGTGTTCGGCGACGATGCGCGCCGTCTGGGCGGTGGTGGCGGCGACACCCTCGACGGTCGCGATCTCACCGAGCGCCTCGACGGCGGATTGCTCGTCGCTGCGCCGGAACCGGGTGAATCCGCTGCGCCACGTGTCGCCGGCCTCGAGCTTGCGGGCGAGCGCGTCGTACGCCTCGAAGGCCTGACGTCCCGTCACGGAGGTGTCCACCGAGCTGGCACCGACGATCCGGTCGGCCTCCTGCGCGGCCTGCACGAGCCTGGCGAGCTCGGCGGTCTTCCCCCACAGGTGCTGGGCTCGGCCCGACAGGACGTCGTCGGCGACGCGTTGGATTCGGGCGTCGAGCCGGTCCGCGTCCTCGAGGGCACCCTGCAGTTGCTCGCACAGGTCGCGGATGCGGCCGAGTGCTTCGAGCGATGCACCCTCGAGGACCCGCAACAGCCCCTGTGTCTCGCCGTTGGTCGTGCCGCTCGACGCCTGGGAGACGGCGGCGCACGCGTACTGCAGTTCCCTCTGGGTGGGCAGGGACAATTCGGGGAAGCGCTGCTGGCGACGGCGCGCGCGCTCGACGCTCGACCGCTGATGCAACGAGTGAAGGGTGACGAGTTCGTCGACCGTCAGCGGTGGGGTGTCGGTGAGCAGAGGCGCGGGCAACCACGCGTACTTGGATTCGTGCGCGCGGACCCGCCGGACGATCGACGCGGCCGTCCCCTCGTAGCCGGCGGCGACATCGGCGTGGGCCTCGGTCTCCTCCGCGCGCGCCTGCCGGATCTGTTCCATCAGCGTCGCGCGACGCTCGAGTGCGTCGTTGCGTTGCGTGGTGAGCTCGTCGATACGTTCCTGCGCGCGCCGAACGTTGAATTGTGCCTTGCGGATGGCGATTTCGCTGACACTGCGAGTGAGTTCGACCGTGCCGCCGTGCACCGGGTCGGTGACGGCCACGCACAGTTCCTGCAGCTCGGACGGGAGCTTCTCCCGGAGCACACGCAGCGCCTGCGCCTTCTCACTGGTGACCAGCACACGCTGCCCACGCGCGAGTAGCGCCGCGACGATGTTGGCGATGGTGTGGGTCTTGCCCGTACCCGGCGGACCCTCGACCACGACACCGCTGTCGCCGGCGAGCCGGTCGATGATGTCGCGCTGTTCCTCGTTCGCGGGCAGCGGCAGCAACTGCTCCCCGGTGAACTCGGTCGACGGCGTGCCGATGCGGTCGAGCCACGCGACCCGGTCGGCCGGTTCGATCGCTTCGACGAGCTGCGCCAGCCCGAGCGGTACCGGGTTCGACTCGTCGGCGGCCGCCTCGGTCATGCGGCTGTAGTACTCGATGAGCGCGTGGGCGCCGCGCTTGCGCAGCACGAGTACGGGCGACGGCGTCACGAACGCATCCGACGACGACGCTTCGTCCGCACGATCGACGACGTCGACCGGCACGGTGAGCGCACGCTCGGCCCAGCTCTTCAAGAACGCGCGGGCCGCGGGGTCGAGGGGCGACGCGACCTGGGTGACGAGCGCATCGTGCAGTTCGCGGACACTCGTCGGGTCGAAGACCTCCAGTCCGGTGAGGAGCTGGACGTCTTCGAGCGACGGTCCGGCGCTGGGACTCAACCGGACCACGAGGTCGCCGGAATCGCCCTGCCGCTCGATGAGCGCGGTCTGCGTGATCAGGTGCGTGTGGACCCGCGCGCCCGCCACACCCTCGGACAGGTGCAGCAGACCCGACGCGACGACGAGCTCCAGCGATTCCGGCTGGTCCTCGAGGTCGAGCATCGCTCGCTGCAGGAAGCTGTACAGATGCGAGGCGGCCTGCCGCTCGCGGTCGACGACCGCCCACGTCCGCCAGTCCGTCAGCCAGGCGTCGAGACCGTCGATATCGATGGCCTGCGGGTCGAGTTCGGGCTCGACGGCGGACTCCGCGATGTCTCCGTGCACGTATTTCGCGAGTTCGGCGGGCGGACGCGGGGGCTCTTCGAGCTGAGCGCGACGCGCGCGCAGAATGATGTCGCCCGACGCGGCATGGGCCCGCAGACCGGCCCTGATGTTTCCCTCCTCGAGGGACATCACGGCGCGGTGTTTGTCGACGACGCGGACGGGTGCGCTGCGGGCCTTGACGAGCTCGGCCAGGAAGGCGAGCAGGCGCTGCACGCGATCCCTCAATTCGGGTTCGCGCTCGCCTGACCCCACTCGCACTCCACTCACCCTTGCGGACGTCCTTCCGCCCGTCGACGGAGACGGGCATGTCCACCTTAGAAGTCTTGGTCGACATACGCGTTTCCGGACCCGGACGACGCGCGCCGCGATTTCCGCCGAGTCTCGCCGTCAAGACGCTGACCTGCAGGAATGAGCGAGGTCGACGTGTCAAGGGATGGTGATCGTGCGCGAGGCGCTCGGAGCGTGGTTGGTCGCGCCGAGCTCCCGTGCCGTCTGCCGCGGCGGCACCCGATCGAGCGCCCATCGCTCGACCAGCAGCGTGATCTTGGTGAGCATCTCGGTGCGCAGACGCTGGAAGGAATCGTCCGGATCGGTCCCGACCCACCCGAGGAGCACCCACCATGCCCACGCGACCGCGCCGGCGTTGGCCACGAAGTCCGGGATCACCGGGATGCCGCGGCCGGTGAGCACGGCTTCGGCGTCGGGCGTCGTCGCGGAGTTCGCGGCCTCGATGACGACCCGCCCGGCGACCCGGCCGACGTTCTCCGCCGTGATGGCGTAAGAGATGGCGGCGGGGACGAAGATGTCGGCGGGAATGCCGATCACCGCGTCGCGGGGCAGTTGCTCGACGTCCGACGGGACGCGGGAGCGGTCGATCTCCCCGTACTCGTCGCGGAGGTCGAGCAGTGCCGTGATGTCCAGTCCGTCAGCGCAATACAGTGTTCCTGCGGCATCGGCGACGGCGGTCACGCGCATGCCCGCTTCGTGCAGATACCAGGCTGCGCCGCCACCCATCGTGCCGATTCCCTGGATCGCGACGGTGGTCTCGGCCGGTGCCCAGCGATATGCGTTCGCGGTGGCGATGCAGGCCTGCGCGACGCCGTAACCACCGATCACGTCACCCAGCAGGAAGCCGCCGTAGACCGGGGCGTTCAGGGAGGTGCGTACCCGCTCCAAGGTGATCGCCGGGTCTGCCGCACGGTTGATCGCGGCGTGGAAGGACTGGTGCAGTCCCAGCCGCTCGAAGACCTCGTCGAGGAGGTGCTGGGGAACGCCCAGGTCCTCGGCGGTGACCCAGTGCGCGTTCAACCAGGGACGCATCGCCTGGCAGAAGCGCTGCAGCACATCGACGGCACGGGGGTCCTTCGGGTCGAAGTCGATCCCGCCCTTCGCGCCGCCCACCGGCAGGTCGAACACCGCGGTCTTCGCGGCCATGCCGCGCGCCAGGTCCTCGACCTCCGACATCGTGCACCCGGCCCGCATGCGGGTGCCACCGGTCGCCAGGTCGCCCACCAGGGTGTGGACGACGAGATAGCCGTGCGCACCTGTCATCGGATCCGTCCAGGTGAGACGCAGGAAGGGTTCGTCCCTGCGGGTGTCCACCGCGTCGACGCGTGTTGCCATGGTGGTCATATGCGGTCCCCCGTTCGTCAGAGCCGTCGCTACGTCGATTCGGCCGGTGACGCCAGCGTGCCCGGGGGTGGCGCGGGGCGTCCAGTTACGAAACTCGAAGGTCGGAGTTCACGATTTCTACACAACGCGAGCTCACAGCGGTTGCAGGTCCCCGGGCGCGCCCTACGCTGACGGCATGGAGTTGTCCCTGCGCCGGTTACGGATGCTTCGAGAACTGCATCGCCGAGGCACCGTCACGGCCGCCGCACTCGCCCTGCATTACACCACCTCGGCTGTCTCGCAACAGCTCACCCAACTCGAACGGGACGTCGGCGCAACGCTTTTCGAGCGAAGGGGACGTCGGGTCCAGTTGACGGAGGCGGGCGTGCTGCTCGCCGAACACGCCGAGGAGATCCTGCAGTCGGTGGAGCGCGCGACGACCGCGCTCGAACAGACCCGCGACGGGGTCACCGCGCGCCTGACCGCCGGGGTATGGGCCTCCGTCGCATCCACTCTGATCCCCAGCGCGCTGGCATTGCTGGCCACCGAGCATCCCGGCATCGAGGTCCGCACGCGAGAGCTCGCCCCCGAGGAGACCGCCGGCGCCGTCCGTGACGGATCGCTGGACTTCTCGTTCGTCATCGAATACTCCGGCTACCCGATGTTGTGGGATCCGGAGCTGACCAAGGTGGTGATCGCGGTCGAGCGACTGCACGCCGCGGTGCCGCCCGGGACGGTGCCGGCGGGCACCATCGCACTCGCCGACCTCGCCGAGCATCCGTGGGTATTGGCCGGCCCGAACTCGCACTTCGGCCGCGCGGTGAGCCTCGCGTGTCAACGTGCGGGGTTCGAGCCGAGGATCAACCACGAGGTCGGTGAGCAGGCGACGGCGCTGGCGATGGTCGCCGCGGGGCTGGGTGTCACGCTCGTCTCCGATCTCGGGCTGACGTTGAGCTCACCCGGGGTCGAGGTGGTGGCGCTGACCGAACCGCTCGTGCGCACGATCTCCATCGCGCATCGCGGGGTCGCGTCGGAACGGCCGCCGCTGCGCCTCGTGATCGACGCGGTGCGCACCGCCGCAGCGGAACGGGGGCTCGCGGCGCAGTAGCCACGAGCCCCCGTCTGTCGCTGCCTACTGCGCGAGCTGCTTACGCAGCACGTACTTCAGGATTCCGCCGTGCTGGAAGTACTCGGCCTCGGCGGGGGTGTCGATGCGCACCGTCGCGTCGAACTCCGTGTCCCCCGCCTTCACGTGCACGGTCTCGGGGATCTCGTCGCTGTCCGCCAGACCGGTGATGGTGAACTCCTCCTCCCCCGTCAGGCCGAGGCTCTGCGCCGACTCGCCCTCCGGGAACTGCAACGGCAGCACGCCCATACCGATGAGGTTGGAGCGGTGGATGCGCTCGTACGACTGCGCGATCACCGCGCGCACCCCCAACAGCAACGTGCCCTTGGCCGCCCAGTCACGCGACGAGCCCGACCCGTACTCCGCGCCCGCGAGCACGACCAGCGGTGTGCCGTCCTCCGCGTACTTCTGCGCGGCGTCGTAGATGCTCATCTGCTCGTCGGTCGGCAGATAGCGGGTGACGCCACCCTCGACGTCCGGCACCAGTTGGTTACGCAGTCGGATGTTGGCGAAGGTGCCGCGGATCATCACCTCGTGGTTGCCGCGTCGCGACCCGTAGGAGTTGAAGTCGGCCTGCTCGACGCCGTGCTCCTGCAGGTAGCGACCCGCGGGGCTGTCGCGTCGGATCGCACCGGCCGGCGAGATGTGGTCGGTGGTCACGGAGTCGCCGAGCAGCGCGAGTACCCGCGCGCCCTCGATGTCGCGCAGCGGCTCGGGTTCCGACGACATGTCCTCGAAGTAGGGAGGACGTCGCACGTAGGTCGACTCGTCCTTCCACTCGAACACCTCACTGTCGGGCACGTCGAGGTTCCGCCACGTCTCGTCACCGGTGTAGACGTCCTGGTAACCGGTCTCGAACATCTCCGCGCGCACCGCGTCGTCGATGACCTCCTGGATCTCCTGCGTCGTGGGCCAGATGTCGCGCAGATAGACCTCGTTGCCCTCGCTGTCGGTGCCGAGCGGGTCATTGAAGAGGTCGACGAGCATCGACCCGGCCAGCGCATACGCGATCACCAGCGGCGGCGACGCGAGGAAATTCATCTTCGTCTGCGGATGGATGCGTCCCTCGAAGTTGCGGTTGCCCGACAGCACGGCCGAGACGTTGACGTCGTGCTCGTCGATCGCGGCCGCGATCTCGTCGGGAAGCGGGCCGGAATTGCCGATGCAGGTCGTGCAGCCGTAGCCGACGAGGTTGAAGCCGAGCTTGTCGAGATACGGTGTCAGACCCGAACGTTCGTAGTAGTCGGTGACGATCCGCGACCCCGGAGCCAGCGTGGTCTTCACCCACGGCTTGCTCCGCAGCCCCTTCTCCACGGCCTTCTTGGCGAGCAGCGCCGCGCCGATCATCACCGACGGGTTCGACGTGTTCGTGCACGACGTGATCGCCGCGATCACCACGTGGCCGTTGTCGAGTTCGAACTCGTCGCCGTCGCCGATCCGCACCGGGACCTTCTTCGACGGCGGCGCCGAGGTATCGGCATCGTCGGGTACGGGCTCGCGCGGCTCGTCGCGGGAGTCCTCGCTGCGCACCGACACCGGGTCGCTGGCGGGGAACGATTCGAGCACGCCCTCGTCGATACCCGAATCCTGGACGCGGGAGACGACGTCGGGCACTTCCTCACCGTTGAGCAGCGAGGTCACGGCCTTCGGCGCGAGGGCGACGGGGATGCGGTCCTGCGGTCGCTTCGGGCCGGCGACGGACGGGCGGACCTTCGCCAGATCCAGTTCGACGACCTCGCTGTACTCGGGCTCGCGATCCGGGTCGTGCCACAGACCCTGTTCCTTCGCATACGCCTCGACGAGGCGGATCTGCCGGTCGTCGCGTCCGGTGAGGCGCAGGTAGTCGAGGGTGGCGTCGTCGATCGGGAAGATCGAGATCGTCGAGCCGTACTCGGGGCTCATGTTGCCGATGGTCGCGCGGTTGGCGAGCGGCACGTTGGCGACACCGGGACCGAAGAACTCGACGAACTTGCCGACCACGCCTGTCTTGCGGAGCATCTCGGCGACGGTGAGCACGAGGTCGGTCGCCGTCGTGCCTTCCGTCAGCTCGCCGGTGAGCTTGAAGCCGACGACCTGCGGGATCAACATCGACGCGGGCTGGCCCAGCATCGCCGCTTCGGCTTCGATACCACCGACACCCCAGCCGACGACACCGAGGCCGTTGATCATGGGGGTGTGCGAGTCGGTGCCGACAAGCGAGTCGGGATAGGCGACGAGCCCGCCGTCCTCGTCCTCCCGCGTGAAGACGACGCGGGCCAGGTACTCGAGGTTCACCTGATGGCAGATGCCGGTGCCGGGCGGGACCACCTTGAAGTCGTCGAACGCTCCCTGCGCCCAGCGCAGCAGCTCGTAGCGCTCGCGGTTGCGCTGGAACTCGAGATCGGTGTTGACCCGGAAGGCGTCCTCGGTGCCGAAGACATCGGCGATCACCGAATGGTCGATGACGAGTTCGGTGGGAATCAGAGGGTTGATGCGCTTCGGGTCGCCGCCCTGCTGCGTCATGGCGTCGCGCATCGCGACGAGGTCCACAACGCACGGCACGCCGGTGAAGTCCTGCATGAGAACGCGTGCCGGGGAGAACTGGATCTCAGGGTTGTGCGTCGACTTCGGATCCCAACCCGCGACGGCCTCGATCTGCTCCCGGGTGACCAGTCGCCCGTCCTCGGTGCGCAGCAAGTTCTCCAACAGGACCTTGAGGCTGTAGGGCAATCGCTCCGAGCCCGGGACCTTGTCGATGCGATAGATGCGATAGTCGGTGTCGTCGACCTTCAGGGTGTCGCGCGTGCCGAAACTGTCGTCACTCATGAACGTGCCTCCCGACTGCGATGTTTCCGGTGGTTACCCGGATGGGTAGCCCGTTCCGCTGCGCGGCAATCACGTGGGTTCAGCTGGTGGTGCGTGCGACCTCGTCGGTGATGAGAGCGATGCCGTCGGGCGGTTCCGTGACGCCGACCAGGACGGCCTGTGTGATGCCGTTGCCGAGTGCGACGAGGCGTAGGGCTTCCGTTCGCGCTTTGTCGGGTGGCATGCCCAGTTCTTCGAGGAGTCGCCGGGCCTCCTCTGTTGTTCCTTTTGTCGACTCTTCCAGGAACGCACGGATCCAGGGGTCGCTCGCGGACTTGGCGAGGTAGGCATACCAGACGGACACCCCGAGACGTCCGGCTTCGTCCGTCGGGACTGGTTGAGCGAGAAGCGCGACGAGCGCTGCCTGCGGATCGGATTCTGCTCGTTCGTAGCGTTTTTCGGCCTCGGCGACCATGAATTCGGCGCCCGTACGGATGAGGTGTTCCTTGGAATCGAAGTAGTGCTGGATACGGCCGATCGACACTCCCCCGGCGGCCGCCACCGCCTGGAAGGTCACGCCGTCGATTCCTCGCTCGTGGATGACCGCCCACAGCGCGTACACGATCTCCCTACGGCGTTGCGCATGGTCGACGACTCTCGGCATGATCCCAAGATACAATATGAACATATTGCAACGTCGACGATCAGAGGCTCCCGATGACCCAGCGCACTCGATCGAACAGATTCATTCGACGCGCCGGCACGGCGCTGGTCGCGATACTCGCAGTCGTCGGCCTGGTCGCCGCCTATCAGTTCTTCTTCGGCGCGCCGGGAGTCGGCCACTTCCGCAGCGATTCCGGTCGGGCCGGTTACGTCGCTGCCTACGAGAGAGCGATGTCTGCGCTGCCGCCACCTTCTGCAGTTCACGACGTTCCTACTCGGTTCGGCACGGTCCGCGTCTACGAATGGACGTCGCCTCGGACGGTCGACTCGGTGCCCGTCGTTCTCGTCCCGGGCCGCGCGTCGGGTGTGCCGATGTGGGGCGAGAACCTTCCGGGCTTCCTCCCCGAGCACCGCGTTCTCGCGTTCGATGCTCTCGGCGACGCAGGCTTGTCCGTCCAGGCGGCACCTCTGACCTCCACGGACGACCAGGCGCTGTGGATCGATGACACGCTCTCAGGTCTCGGAGTGGAGACCGCTCATGTCGTCGGACATTCCTTCGGCGGGGCGAGCGCAGCGTCCTACGCGAAGCAGTTCCCCGAGAAAGTCCGGTCGCTGACGCTGCTCGAGCCTGTGTTCACCTTCGGCTATCCCCCTGCCCGAATGTTGTTCTGGGCGTCGGTGTCGACACTGCCGGGCCTTCCGACCGATTGGCGGGACACGGCACTCGCGAAGGTCGGGGGTGTCGACGACTATGACTCCGATGACGCCATGGCGACGATGATCTCGGAGGGTTCGGAGCATTTCTCCGCCGCACTACCGACCCCGTCGCCCCTGAGCGACGACGAGCTTGCGGCTTTGGTTATGCCCACCTATGTCGCTATCGCGGAGCGTGATTCACTCGTCGGAAGCAAGAAAGCAGCCGATCGAGCACGGCAACTCGCTGATGCCGAGGTTCTGGTCTTTCCCGACACGACGCACTCGCTCCCCATGCAGGCAAAAGATCGACTGAACTCGGAACTACCCGAGTTCTGGCGCGGGGTCGAGCAGGGCTGACGCGGTAGCGGAGCGGTTGTGTTAGCGTCTGCCCGACAATCGATCGGGGGGTCGCATGGGCAGGTGGGGAATCGTCACGCTCGCAGCAGTCGCGGCAGTCGCGACGGCCTGCAGTCCGAGCGCCGCGGACGATGCCACAGGAGACGAGACGACGACGTCGACCACCCGCACCCCGCGCATCACCGACGACTCCGGTCGTCCGCCCGTCACCTTCGACCCCTGCTACGACATCCCCGACGACGTCATGAACGCAGCCGGGTACGACGCGGCGAAGAAGGAAGTCGCGGACTACCCGATGGGTACCTAC
The DNA here is from genome assembly GCF_025290685.1 of Rhodococcus sp. PAE-6. NCBI lineage: Bacteria > Bacillati > Actinomycetota > Actinomycetes > Mycobacteriales > Nocardiaceae > Rhodococcus > Rhodococcus sp. PAE-6. The sequence continues at coordinate 270,470 of NZ_JAOCLZ010000005.1, read as the reverse complement.
ACGTTCCTCGGTTGTACGTACCGAAAGGATGACCACGTCCCGGGAGTCCGGCGCGGGTACAACCTCAGCATCCTGTCCGGGAATGTGACCCTCGACGAAGAACTCGCGAAGAACGGCCACATAGCGACCGAAACCACCATCAACGACCGTCGGGCACTGCTCAAGATCGACCAGGAGAACCCTGCCGCATGCAAATACGTTCTTCAGACCGATTTCGGTGTTGTCTTCTTCAACCGGCTCTACAACAAGGACCACACACGAGAAGTACCTCAGATTGAGTGGTGTTCAGGCATGGAAGAAGTCGTTACTTCACTCGAACCGTTCATCGGAAGTAAGTAGGGGCTTACATGCCAGACTTCACCAGGCTCGAGCCGCATGTTGTATCCGAGATATTGCGAGTTTGTAAGGTTATGTTGGTGGAGTTGGACGCATCCAAAGCGATGGCCGACAACCTCACAGATACGCGCGGCTTCGGCGACTTCGACTCCGCTCAACAACTCGCAGCGGGGTACCGCCGGAAGGCTGCGGGCACACCGGAGTCGGCCAGAGAACGCGTGCAGCAGTTCATCGACGCTCTCACCCACCTCCGCGACGCCTTCGCCACCGGCGGGGAAGCCTTCCTCGATACCGAAGCCGACTGGGCCCGCCAACTCGCCGCCACCGACCCCGACAGCGGAGCGCCAAATAGTCATCAGGGCGCGCAATAACGCGCACCTCTGACCATTCTGCGCTCCGGAGCAGTGCCCGGGACGGTTGTGTTAGCGTCTGCCCGACAATCGATCGGGGGGTCGCATGGGCAGGTGGGGAATCGTCGCGCTCGCAGCACTGGCTGTCATGGGGACGGCGTGCAGTCCGGGTTCAGCTGATGACGTCGCTGTAGGCGACGAAACCGCCACCACGACAACCCGAACCCCGCGCATCACCGACGACTCCGGCCGACCGCCAGTCACCTTCGACCCCTGCTACGACATACCCGACGACGTCATGAACGCAGCCGGGTACGACGCGGCAAAGAAGGAACTCGCGGACATGCCGATGGGGACTTATACGTTCCTAGGATGCACATATCGCGATGACAACAAAATTCCTGGTACCAGACGCGGATATGGTCTCAACATTCTTGCTGGAAACGTGACACTCGATGAAGAACACAGCAACAACGCGCACATCGCTACAGCAGTTTCCATCAATGGCCGGCGCGCCCTCCTCGAAGTCGATCCAAATCGGAATGACACCTGTAAATACGTCGTAGAAACTGGCTTCGGCCTCCTCATGCTCACCCGGATATACCACACGGACTACCCAGGATCTGCTCCGATCGGGGAATGGTGCACAGGATTGGAGGAGCTTGCCAACTCGATTGAGCCTTTCCTCCCCACGTGAACCACAACTATTCGAAGGACCCTCGATGAGTGACTTCGCCAGGCTCGAACCGCATGTCGTCGACGAAATTGTCCGTATCTGCGAGGTGATGCTTCGGGAGTTCGAGGACGCCCAAACGACCGCAGCGAAGCTCCCCGACGTTCGTGGCTTTGGCGACTTCGCGTCCGCCCAACAACTTGCCGCCGGCTATAGACGCAAAGCGTCCGGCACCCCTGAATCTGCAATCGAGCGCATTGAACAATTCACCCTCGTTCTCACCCAACTTCGCGACGCCTTCGCCACCGGCGGAGAAGCTTTCCTCGACACCGAAGCCGACTGGGCTCGCCAACTCGCCATCACCGACCCCGACAGCGAAGCGGGAAACGGTCATCAGAGCGCGCAATAACGCGCACCTCTGACCATTTCGCGCTCCGGAGTACTGCCATCGGCGGTTGTGTTAGCGTCTGGCCGACAATCGACCGGGGGGTCGCATGAGCAGGTGGGGAATCGTCGCGCTCGCTGCAGCGGCGGTAGTGGCGACGGCGTGCAGTCCGAGCACCGCTGACGACGCCACCCACGACGACGTAACTACGTCAACGACCCGCACTCCGCGCATCACCGACGACTCCGGCCGACCACCAGTCACCTTCGATCCCTGCTACGACATACCCGACGACGTCATGCACGCGGCCGGGTACGACGCGGCGAAGAAAGAAATCGCGGACATGCCGATGGGGACGTACACCTTCCTCGGCTGCGCTTACGACAAACGGGACCACATCCCAGGCGTGCGCCGTGGCTACGGGCTCAACATCTTGTCCGGAAACGTCACCTTCGAGGAAGAGCGCGCAAAGAACGGGCATATGGCGACGGAGACGAGCATAGGCGGGCGTCGAGCTCTCCTAGAAATCAACCCTGCAGATAGGAATACGTGTGCCTACGTTCTGCAGACTGACTTCGGACTCGTCATCGTTAGCAGGCTGTACTACGCAGACCATGCAGGCCCTGCCCCTCAAAGCGAGTGGTGCGCAGGATTGATCGAGCTCGTGACCAAAATCGAATCATTCATCGATAAGTGATTCCTCGGATGGAGTAGCGATGCACGACCACACACGACTACAACCTGAGGTTGTGGACGAGATCGTCCGCATTTGTGGCGTCATGCTCGCCGAGTTTGAGCAATCGCTGCAATTTGCAGACAGACTCACGAGAACTGATGGTTTCGGCGACTTCGAATCAGCCCAGCAACTCGCCGCGGGATACCGACGGAAGGCTGCGGGCACTCCGGAATCGGCGAAGGAACGCGTCGAGCAGTTCATCGATGCCCTCACCCAACTCCGCGACGCCTTCGCAACCGGCGGGGAAGCTTTCCTCGACACCGAATCCGACTGGGCCCGCCAGCTCGCCGCCACCGACCCCGACAGCGGAGCGCCAAATAGTCATCAGGGCGCGCAATAACGCGCACCTCTGACCATTTCGCGCTCCGGAGCAGTGCCCGGGACGGTTGTGTTAGCGTCTGCCCGACAATCGATCGGGGGGTCGCATGGGCAGGTGGGGCATCGTTGCGCTCGCAGCACTGGCTGTCATGGGGACGGCGTGCAGTCCGGGTTCAGCTGATGATGTCGCTGTAGGCGACGAAACTGCCACCACGACAACCCGAACCCCGCGCATCACCGACGACTCCGGCCGCCCGCCCGTCGCTTTCGATCCCTGTTACGACATCCCCGATGACGTCATGAACGCGGCCGGGTACGACGCGGCGAAGAAAGAAATCGCGGACATGCCGATGGGGACGTACACCTACCTGGGGTGCCGATACAAAGGCACTGTCAAGATCCCGGGGGTGCTCGCTCGCTACGACCTCACTTTGTTGTCAGGAAACGTGTCTCTCGACGAGCAGCTTGCGGAGAATCCGACCGGAGCGACACCGACGACCATCAACGGTCGCCCTGCTGCGATGAGGGTCGATCCCGATCGAAGCCTCACATGCAGCTACCTGTTGCAAACAAGTTTCGGGGTCGTCATCTTGAACAGGCTTTACCACCCGGATTATCCCGGGGGCCCGCCGATCGAAGAGTGGTGCACCGACTTCGAGGAGTTGGTGTCTTCGATCGAGCCGTATGTCACCGATTGAACTGTCGAATCGTCAGGAGAGATGATGTCGTCGCCCTTCGTGCGGCTCGAACCGGGTGTGGTCGCGGAGATACTTCGAATCTGCGAGGTGATGCTGGATGAACTCCGAGAGTCCAAGACGCTCGCTGACGGACTCTACGACGCGCGTGGATTCGGAGATTTCGAGTCCGCCAAACAACTTGCTGCGGGCTATCGCCGCAAAGGCGCTGGAACGCCACAATCAGCGAGCGAACGCATGCAGCAGTTCATCGATGCCCTCACCCACCTCCGCGACGCCTTCGCCACCGGCGGAGAAGCCTTCCTCGACACCGAATCCGACTGGGCCCGCCAACTCGCCGCCACCGACCCCGACAACGGAGCGCCAAATAGTCATCAGGGCGCGCAATAACGCGCACCTCTGACCATTCTGCGCTCCGGAGCAGTGCCCGGGACGGTTGTGTTAGCGTCTGCCCGACAATCGATCGGGGGGTCGCATGGGCAGGTGGAGAACAGTTGCGCTCACTGCAGTCGCGGCAGTGGTGACGGCGTGCAGTCCGAGCGCCGCGGAGACGGCCACGAGCGACGAGGCCGCAATTTCGACCACCCGCACTCCGCGCATCACCGATGACTCCGGCCGACCACCGGTCGCCTTCGATCCCTGCTACGACATCCCCGACGACGTCATGAACGCAGCCGGGTACGACGCGGCGAAGAAAGAGCTTGCGGATTATCCGATGGGTACCTACACGTTCCTCGGATGCTCGTATCGTAAGGACGACTTCGTTCCGGGAGTCCGACGTGGCTTCAACCTGAGCATTCTGTCGGGAAATGTTTCCTTCGATGAGGAACTTGCGAAGAACGGCCATATCGCGACTGAAACCTCGATCAACGGACGCCGGGCACTCCTTGAAGTCGATTCGAGCGACCGGGACGCATGCGCGTATGCCCTAGAGACTGACTTCGGAATTGCTATCTTCAGCCGTCTGTACAACGCAGATCATGTGGGGCCAGCGCCTCAGAGTGAATGGTGTTTGGGCATGAAAGAACTCGTTATAGAGATCGAACCATTCATCGCAAAGTAGTCAACGTACGGGAGGAACATTGGCCGACTACGCACGGCTTGAACCTGAAGTACTCACGGAAATCCTCAGAATCTGCGGAGTCATGATCTCCGAGATGGAAGCTGCACGAAAGAACGCCAACAACCTCACAAGAACCGATGGTTTCGGCGACTTCGAATCGGCCCAGCAACTCGCCGCGGGATACCGACGGAAGGCTGCGGGCACTCCGGAATCGGCGAAGGAACGCGTCGAGCAGTTCATCGATGCCCTCACCCAACTCCGCGACGCCTTCGCAACCGGCGGAGAAGCCTTCCTCGACACCGAATCCGACTGGGCCCGCCAACTCGCCGCCACCGACCCCGACAACGGAGCGCCAAATAGTCATCAGGGCGCGCAATAACGCGCACCTCTGACCACTTCGCGCTCCGAAGCACCACCTCGGGCTGTTGTGTTAGCGTCTGCCCGACAATCGATCGGGGGGTCGCATGGGCAGGTGGGGCATCGTCACGTTCGCAACAGTCGCGGCAGTGGTGACGGCGTGCAGCCCGAGCGCCGCGGACGACGCCGCTGGAGACGAAACCGCCACCACGACAACCCGAACCCCGCGCATCACCGACGACTCCGGCCGACCACCAGTCACCTTCGACCCCTGCTACGACATACCCGACGACGTCATGCACGCGGCCGGGTACGACGCGGCGAAGAAAGAAATCGCGGACATGCCGATGGGGACGTACACCTTCCTCGGCTGCGCTTACGACAAACGGGACCACATCCCAGGCGTGCGCCGTGGCTACGGGCTCAACATCTTGTCCGGGAACGTCACCCTCGAGGAAGAGCACTCGAAGAACGCCCATGTGGCTTCCCCGATCACGATCAACGGCAGAGCCGGACTACGCGAGGTGGGACCGAGCGGGAACAACGAGTGCACGTACGCATTGCAAGCGGAATTCGGAGTCGTGCTGTTCAACCGGCTTTACTACACTGACACGGTAGAACCGGCGCCCGAGAGTGAATGGTGCTCGGGCATGGATCAATTCGTCACCTCGCTCGAGCCTTACATTCCCGAGTGAGAGCGGAGGATGAGGACGTATGCCTGACTTCACCAGACTCGAACCACATGTGATCGATGAGATTCTGCAGATCTGCAACGTCATGTTGGACGAGTTCGAGACCGCAGCACGGACCGCTTCCAGACTCACTGCAGTCCACGGTTTTGGCGACTTCGATTCTGCGCAGCAACTCGCTGCAGGTTACCGTCGGAAGGCCTCGGGGACGCCTGAGTCAGCTATGGAACGCATCGAGCAGTTCAGCCAAGCCTTGAAGCAACTCCGCGACGCCTTCGCCACCGGCGGGGAAGCCTTCCTCGACACCGAATCCGACTGGGCACGACAACTCTCCGCCACCGACCCCGACAGCGGAGCGGGAAACGGCCATCAAAGCGCGCAATAGCGCGCACCGACGACCGTTTCGTGCTCCGCGACGCTCAGCTGAACTCCGCCCGAACGACGAGCAGAAATCAGTCGTCGACCTCCACCCCGTACCGGCGGGCGAGGGCTGCGAGGTCGTCGTCGTATCCCTGCCCCACCGCGCGCAGCCGCCATGTGCCGGCGCGACGGTAGATCTCGGCGAGCACCATGGTGCGTTCGGTGGTGCCGGCGTCGAGCACGAAGGTCGCGGCGGTGCCGGCCTCGCTGTCGACGCCGACCGATACCGCGCCGAGTTCACCGAAGGTGCGGTTGCCGTCGATGGCCGCGGCGATGGCGATGCGTTCGCATTCGGCGGGGAGTTCCGCGAGGTCGATGCGGATGCAGTGCTCGCTCGACCCGTCGATGGTCAGTTCGACGACACCGTCGTCGTAGAGCGGGTTGTTGTAGAAGACGAAATCGTCGTCGGTGTCGACCTTCTCGTCGGCGCCGAGCAGGAAGGCCACAATGTCGAGATCGAATTCGTCGCCGACGGCTTCGGCTTTCCAGGCGACGTTCACGGCCCAGCGGTGACTGTCGGACGGCAGGTCGGTCACCTCACCGCGGGACAGCACCGGCGCCGTCAGCCGCGACTCCGCCCGCATGTGCGGGGGCACCACTCCGTTCTCCACCGCGGCATCGACGTCGTCGGGTCGCAGGACGGGCAGCTCGCGCGCCGCGACCCGCGCCATCCGCTTGTCGGCCTCTCCCCCTTCGAGGACCAGCACGTCGGTGACGGCGGCCGTGAAGTTGAGGGCCGGCCGGGCACCGAGCTGAGTAAGGCGCGAGCGCATCATGACGGCTTGCAGATGCGTGCCGCCGAGCAACAGCACCTTGCGTCCGGTCCACATCTTGGGCTTCTGCCCCGTCAGTGTTCGGACCTGAGGCACCACCGCGACCTGCGGTTCCGGCGGTGGGATGATGTCGACGACGGTCGCGACCTTCGGTTCGCCCGGCCGCACTCGCGTCAACAGGTCCTCGAGCTGGTGTTCGCTGATCACGGGAATGCCTTCGGACATCGCCTTGCGGACCTTGGCGGTCTGCACCGTGGGGTCGTTGCACACCACGACGCTGGTCTGCTTGCTCGCGTTGTTCATCACGTCGAGTCCGGCGTCGGTCAGGCGGTTCGCGAGCGCGACACGCGGAGTGACGGTGGAGCCGCTGATCACGACCTTCATGCCCTGGACGAGGCCGTCGTCGCCGAGACGACCCGGGTTCTTCCACTGGCACGCGACCCGCGGGATGGATGCGGGATACACCGACTTGCGACTGCGGCAGTTCACGACGGGTAGCGGCAACTGCAGGTTGTCGGCCATGGCGGCGCTGCGCAGGAATATCTCCGACAGGACGCGCGCGTCGTCGTAGGCGTCGTGCTCCTGCAACTGCTGGACCTGCCAGTGCTGCGCGAGGGTGGCCAACCGGTAGTTGGGGACGTCGAGTTCTAGCCGGCGCGACAACGCGAGCGTGCACAGGCGGTGCTCCGCCGGAAGCGAGGTGCCGGCCCGACGGAACTCGGCGTCGAGGAACCCGTAGTCGAACGACGCGTTGTGGGCGACGAGTGTGGCGCCGTCAAGAATCCCGGCGAGTTCGCCGGCGATGTCCTCGAAGCGCGGCGACCCGGTGAGGCGCTCCCGCGTGAGGTTGTGGATGTGCACCGGTCCCGGGTCGCAGCCGGGGTCGACGAGAGTCGAGAACTCTCGCTCGACGGACCCGTCCTCGCGCAACACGAGGGCGGCCACGCTCAGGACCCTGTGGGCGTTGGGACGTACACCCGAGGTCTCGACGTCGACCACCACCCATCGATGGTCGCGGGGCAACGTCACGGACCCCTCCGCCGGTGCATGCACTTCGATCACGTACTCCTCCGATCGCTTCGTCCCCCGACGAGAACCACCACAATCGGACATTCTCGACCAGTCGACCGACAGGATCGACACCGCCCTCCCGATGTACCACACGCGCCGGCTCCGTCGATATCGTCCGTCTCCCCGAGGGGTTATGGTGCAGCGGACCGACCCCGCCGAAGGAGCAGCATGACCGACCGCTCACCTCTCGAGATCGTGGCGCGACTGACCGTCGAGGAGAAGGCGTCGCTCACCAGCGGCCTCGACTTCTGGCACACCGAACCGGTTGCGCGCGAGAACATCCCCTCGATCATGCTCACCGACGGGCCGCACGGTGTGCGGAAGCAGACCGCCGAGGGCGACCATCTCGGTCTGCACTCGTCCGTGCCCGCGACCTGCTTCCCGCCTGCCGTCGCGCTGGGGTGTTCCTTCGACCCGGAGTTGCTCGAGCGCGTCGGCGCGGCGTTGGGCGCGGAGGCCCGCGCACTGCAGGTCGGTGTCCTGCTCGGGCCCGGTATCAACATCAAGCGCTCCCCATTGTGCGGCCGGAACTTCGAGTACCTGTCGGAAGATCCGCTGCTCTCGGGTGTTCTGGGCGCTGCGCTCGTGCACGGCATGCAGTCGCAGGGTGTCGGTGCGTCACTCAAGCACTTCGCAGCGAACAACCAGGAGACCGACCGGATGCGGGTCTCCGCCGACGTCGACCCGCGGCCACTGCGGGAGATCTATCTGCGTGCCTTCGAGCGGGTCGTGCGCGACGCGCAGCCGTGGACGGTGATGTGCTCGTACAACCGGATCAACGGGGTGTACTCGTCCCGTAACCCGTGGCTGCTCACCGACGTCCTGCGCGGCGAGTGGGGTTTCGAGGGTCTGGTGGTGAGCGACTGGGGTGCTGTCGACGACCGCGTCGCGTCCCTCGCGGCAGGTCTGGATCTCGAGATGCCGTCCACAGGAGGTCGTACGGACGCCGAGATCGTCGCGGCGGTACGGGCGGGCACGGTCGACGAATCGGTCCTCGACACGGCAGCCGCGCGGGTGATCGAACTGGTGCAGAAGGCCGTCGCTGCGTCCGATCCCGGCGCGACCTTCGACGCCGATGCCCATCACGCCCTCGCACGCGAGGTGGCCGCGCAGAGCATCGTGCTGCTCCGCAACGAGAACGACCTGCTCCCCCTCGCCACCGACGCGAACATTGCGGTGATCGGCGAACTGGCCCGCACGCCGCGCTACCAGGGCGCTGGATCGTCCCGGATCGAACCGACGCGCCTCGACAACGCGCTCGACGAGATCCGGTCGCTGTCCGGCCGGGACGTTCCCTTCGCCGCCGGTTATGCGCTCGACGGATCGGACTCGGCCGAACTCGTCGATGAGGCAGTGAAGCGTGCCGCAGACGCCGATATCGCGGTCGTGTTCCTCGGTGTACCCGCCGAACTCGAATCCGAAGGTTTCGACCGCGACGACCTCGAACTCCCGCAGCGTCAAACCGCGCTGCTCGATGCTGTGCTGGCGGCGAACCCGAACGTCGTCGTCGTGTTGTCGAACGGCGGTGTCGTGCGGCTCAGCGGCTTCGCCGACCGTGTTCCTGCGATCGTGGAAGGGTGGCTGCTCGGGCAGGCCGGTGGGGGCGCCGTCGCCGACGTGCTCTACGGGCACGCGAATCCGAGCGGCCGCCTCGCGGAGACCGTCCCGATCCGGCTCGAGGACACCCCGGCGCACACGAACTTCCCGGGCGAACACGGCCACGTGCGGTACGGAGAAGGATTGTTCGTCGGATACCGTTCGTACGACGCGCGTCGCCTCGACGTGTCCTTCCCCTTCGGTCACGGCTTGTCGTACACGACGTTCGAATACTCCGATGCCGCTGTGGAATCCGACGGCGATCTCACGGTGCACGTCACCGTCACCAACACGGGTGGGCGTGCGGGCGCCGAGGTCGTGCAGGTGTACGCCGGTGCACCCGGTTCGTCCGTTGCTCGGGCGCCGCGAGAGTTGAAGGGCTTCACCAAGGTCCGTCTGGATTCCGGCGAATCGCAACGTGTGGCCGTGAGTATCCGACGCGACGACCTCGCCTACTGGGACACCCGCGTCGATTCCTGGGTGGTCGAAGGTGGCACGTACAGCATCGACATCGGTGCGTCGAGCCGCGACATCCGGCAGACGCTCACCGTCGACATGACGGGCGACGCGGTGCGAATTCCGCTGACGATGGAATCGTCTCTCGGAGAACTGTTCCAGAACCCCGCGGCCGCCGAGATCGTCCTGCAGGCGTTCGGTTCGCTCGGCGGCGAGGTCGGGGTCGACGAGAGTGTTCTGAAGATGGCAGCGTCGATGCCGCTCGGTCGCCTCGCCGGATTCGCTCCAGGGGTCGAGCCGGAGCAGATCCAGCAGCTTCTCGATGTGGTCAACCAGCAGGAGTGAAGGCAGAGCCGGTCACGAACCGGCGGTGAGGAGCACCTTCAACGCACCGGTTTCGCCGGCGCGAGAGAACACGTCGTAGGCCTGTTCGAACTCGTCGAGCGCGAACCGGTGCGTGATCATCGGCGACGTGTCGAGCTGACTACTGCTCACGAGACCGATCAGTGTGGGCGTCGAGTAGGTGTCGACCAGGCCGGTGGTGATCGTCAGGTTCTTGATCCAGATGTCCTCGAGGTGCAGGGTCGCAGGTTTGCCGTGCACGCCGATGTTCGCGACGTGTCCGCACGGCCGAGCGAGCGCGACCGCCTGTTCGAACGTCTCCGGATAGCCGACGGCCTCCATCGTGACGTCTGCGCCGAGACCTCCAGTGAGATCGCGAACGACCGTCGCGACGTCGTCGCGACCGCTGTTGACCACGATGTTCGCCCCGAATGCCTTCGCCGCTTCGAGCCGGCTGTCGGCGAGGTCGACGGCGACGATGCGGCTCGGACTGAACAGTCGTGCGGCGAGGATCGCAGCGAGCCCGATGGGGCCGGCTCCGATGATGACGACGACGTCCGCCGGCCGGAGACGGCCGTTGAGGACGCCGACCTCGTAGGAGGTGGGCAGGATGTCGGCGAGCATGAGCATCTGTTCGTCGCTCACGCCGTCGGGAATGCGGTGGGTCGAATTGTCGGCGTACGGAACTCGGACCAGTTCGGCCTGGGTGCCGTCGATCAGGTGCCCGAGGATCCAGCCGCCACCGCCGAGGCACTGCCCGTATCGGCTCTCGCGACAGAAGCGGCACGTACCGCACGCGGTGATACACGAGACGAGCACTCGGTCGCCGGGAGCGAGTGTCTGCACTCCGTCTCCCACCTCGACCACGGTGCCGACAGCCTCGTGGCCGAGGATCCGGCCGTCGGTCACCTCGGGCACATCCCCTCCGAGGATGTGCAGGTCGGTGCCGCAGATGGTGACCGCGTCGACCCGCACCACCGCGTCCGTACTGTCCTGGATGGTTGCGTCGGGAACGTCCTCCCAGGATCGCTTCCCCGGCCCGTGGAACACCAGTGCCTTCATGATCTGACCCCCGTACACGGATTCGGCCCTGTTCCAAGGATGACATGAGGGACACTGCGATCGGAATCGTTCGGAGGGGGTGAAAAATTCACCTCGACAGCGGGACATGTCCGGATTCGTGACACCACCACAGAGTCCCCTGCTCTTTCGGGGACCACCGATCCCGAAAGCAGACGATCGATGAAGACACTCGCAACCTCACTCGTGGCTGTGGTCGTACTGGCCGCTTCGGCGTGCAGTTCCGATACCACCGAGCCCGAATCCACACCGTCGCCGACCTCCTCCGATCAAGCTCAGCCCGAGTACGTGGCCGAGCTGGAATCGACCGTCGAGCAGTTGATGCGCGACAACGCCATTCCCGGCGCGGTGGTCCAGATCAGCTCCCCCGACCGCGGCGACTGGACCGGCACGTTCGGCACGTCCGCCCTCGACACCGACGATCCGATCTCCGCCGACGATCATTTCCGGATCGGGAGCAACACGAAGACGATGACGGTCACCGCCATCCTGCAGCTGGTGCAGGAAGGTCGCCTGTCGCTCGACGACCCGATATCTAAGTACATCGACGGTGTCCCGAACGGCGACACCATCACCCTCGCGCAGCTCGCCGAGATGCGGAGCGGCCTGTACAGCTACACTTTCGACCCGGAGTTCAACGCGACACTCGACCGCGAACCCGAGAAGGTGTGGACGCAGGAGGAACTGCTGCAGATCGCGTTTGCCCGGCCGGTGAACTTCTCGCCCGGCGAACAGTTCGAATACAGCAACACCAATACGGTGCTCCTCGGACTCGTCGTGGAGGAACTGACCGGCATGCCGGTCGCCGAGGCGTTCGACGAGCGGATCTTCGCTCCGCTCGGATTGGCGAACACCTCGCTCCCGGCGATCGAGGATCCCTCGATCCCGGATCCGCATCCGCGGGGCTACATGTTCGGCACCAACGTCTCCACCATCGATACCTTCGAGTTGCCGGACGACCAGCAGGCCGCAGCGCTCGCCGGAACACTGAAGCCGAATGACGTGACCGACGACAATCCCTCCTGGGCGTGGACCGCGGGCGCCGCGATCTCCACCGTCGACGACATGACCACCTATGTGAAGGCACTGGTCGGCGGCGGTCTGCTCGATGAGCAGATGCAGAATACCCGGCTCGACAGCGTGCAGTCGGTGGGCGGGGGAACCGCCGGATACGGACTCGGCATGGCGCAGTTCGGTCCCCTGCTCGGGCACGACGGTCAGCTTCCCGGCTTCATGACCTTCATGGGACACGACCCCGACACCGACCTGACGATCGTCATCGCCACGAATCTGTCGACGGTGCCCTCGGGTGAAGGTTCGGCGCTGACCCTCGTCAAGGGCATCCTGCCGATCTTCTACGGCTCCGATTATCAGGCGCCGAGCGATCCGGCACGCGCTCCCGGAGCGGAGGAAAGCACTCCCGCGCCGACGCCGGGAGGCTGATCGTACCGGCGTCCGGTGGGCAGGCACGGCCGGGTCACGTGGTTGTCCACAGGCATTCGTGTTCTCCACAGACCGAGGCGATCGGAGTGCGACGGCCCCGGATCGGGTCCGGCCGTGCCCGAAGATCGGGTCCATGACCCGACAGGTGTGGACGAGGGCGATGCTCGCCGAGGCCGGCATATCGGATCGTGCGGTGCGCACACGGCTCCGGCACGGCGGGCTCGTCAGGATCGCTCGCGGCACGTACATGACACGAGAGGACGTCGACGCCCTCGGCCCCGTGGGAGTTCACCTCGCCCGGGCACGCCTCGTCGGCTCCCGCTTCGACGCCGACGAGGCGCTCAGTCATGTGACGGCCGCGGTCGTCCACGGCCTCGACGTGTGGGACGCGCCGCTGAGACGGATCCACGTCACGCGCCCACCGACGCGCAGCTGCCGGGTGAGCGACGACCTGCACATCCACACCTCCGACCTGGACGGCGACGTCGTCGACGTGGACGGTCTGCGCGTCACGTCGCTCGCTCGTACCGTCGTCGACGTCGCGCGCACGCTGTCGCGTCCGCGTGCTCTCGTCATCGGCGATTCGGCGTTGCGTGCGGATCCGACGGCGCATCTCGACCTGCCCCGGATCCTTGCTGCATGTCGAGGTAGGACCGGGATCGTCGCGGCGGAGTCGGTCGCGCGCCTCGTCGACGGCCGGAGCGAGAGTGTCGGGGAGTCGCTGTCGCGGCTGCACATGATCGAGGCGGGTCTACCGATGCCCGACCTGCAGCACGAGATCGTCGTTCGTGACGGACGCCGGTACCGCGTGGACTTCTTGTGGCGCGAACTCGGCATCGTCGGCGAGTTCGACGGTTCTGGAAAGTACACCGAGCGCCACGATCTGCTCGCTGAGAAGGAGCGCGAGGATGCGCTACGGGATCTCGGGCTGGAGGTGATCCGCTGGAACTGGGCGGAGCTGTCGCGATTCCACGTCGTCGTCGATCGGTTCGAGCGCGCACGTCGTCGGCAGCAGGCACGTCGGGCTGCTCTGGAGCGCGAAACGGTCATCGGCGCGCGCTACAACCCGCTCCGATGACCGCTTCGCGCTCCGCTATACCGTCTTCAGACCGAGCGAGTCGCGCAGGGTCGAGCCGGGATATTCGGTCCGGAACAGGCCGCGACGCTGCAGTTCCGGGACGACGAGGTCGACGAAGTCGTCGAGGGAATCCGGATAGGCGGGGCACATCAGATTGAAGCCGTCGCAGGCACCCGCGCTGAACCATTCCTCGATGCTGTCGGCGACGGTCTCGGGAGTACCGATCATCGTCGCGTGACCACCACCCGCGGCAAGGTATCCGAGCAGTTCGCGCAGGGTGGGACGGCGGGTCTCGATGATGCGCTGCACCGTCGCGTATCGACCCTGCGGCCCGCTGAACTCCTCGATGGGTGGCAGGTCGGCGACGGGGGCGTCGAGGTCGTGGCCGGTGTAGTCCTGACCCGTGAACACGCCGAGCTGGGTGATGGCAGCATCTACGTCGAGGAGCGCATCGAGTTCCGCCTTCTTCGCCCACGCCTCCTCCTCGCTGCGACCGACGTAGGTGACGAGCCCGGGCAGGATGGCGACCGTACCGGGATCCCTGCCGGCCGCGGCGATCCGCGCGCGCAGGTCGGTGGCGTACTCGAGCGCCGCAGTGATGTCCCACGCGACGGAGTAGACGGCCTCGGCGTGGCGGGCCGCGAGGTTGCGTCCGGTCTCCGACGCGCCTGCCTGGAACAGCACCGGACGGCCCTGCGGGCACCGGGGCACGGTCAGCGGACCGTCGACACGGAAGTGCTTGCCCCGGTGATGGATCGGACGAATCGCGTCGGAGTCGAGGAACCTGCCACCCGACCGGTCGACGAGAACACCGCCGTCATCCCAGGAATCCCACAGCGCACAGAGCACCTCGATGAACTCCTCGGCCCGCGCGTACCGTTCGGCGTGCGGTGGCAGGGAGTCGAATCCGTGGTTGCGGGCTTCCTCGTCGAACATCGAGGTGACGATGTTCGCGCCCACCCGTCCCCCGCTGATGTGGTCGAGCGAGGCCAGCATCCGTGCCGCGTGGAAGGGCGTGAAGAAACTCGCAGAAACGGTGGTGACCAGACCGATGTGCTCGGTCGCGCGCGCCATGGCCGCCAGTGCGGTGAGCGGTTCGAGGAACCAGGTGGTGCCCGCTGTGTACTTCGGGTTGACGCTGTGACCGTCCGCGAAGAACACCGCGTCGAGACATCCGCGTTCGGCGGTGCGTGCGAGTTCCTCGAAATACGTGATGTCGCCGATGCGTTCGGCCGCGGAGTCGGGATGCCGCCATGCCGACGAGTGGTGCCCGACGCCGTAGAGGAAGGCGTTGAGGTGGAGGGTGCGTGGTCCGGTCATCAGTTCATCACCAGTCCCCCGTCGACCACCAGGTTCTGCCCGGTGACGGCCCGCGACCAGTCGGAGGCGAAGAACAGCACCGCGGCCGAGAAATCCTCGGGGGTGGTGACCTTCCGCAGCGGCGTCGACGACGCGATGAGGTCGAACACCGCTTCGGGGGTCGCCGACGATGCGTCGGTCGTGCGCAGCAGACCGCCGGAGACCATGTTGACGCGGATCCCGTCGGGGCCGAGGTCGGCGGCGAAGGTGCGGGTCAGCGACAGCAGCGCGGCCTTCGCGGCGGTGTAGTCGTGGTACGGGACCACCGGATGCTGGAACAGATTGGTGCCGATGTTGACGATGCTGCCGCCACCGGCCTCGCGCATGCCCGGCAGCGCTGCCTGGATGATGTTGACCGCGCCGCCGACGACGCCGTCGAACTGGGCTCCGAACCGGTCGTATCCGATCTCGTCGGCCTTGGGCCGGGCGTCGCCGTTGAAGGAGAAGTCGGGCAGGGCGTTGTTGACGACCGTGGTGACGGGACGTCCGAAGTGCTCGCGGGCCCGCGCGAACAGCGCTTCGACCTCGGCGCGGTCGGTGACATCGGCCTTCAGAGCGACGGCCCGCTCGGGTCCGATCTTGTCGGCCAGTTCGTGAGCGCCCTCGCCGCTGCGCCGGTAATCGAGGACGACGGCGGCTCCTTCGTCGGCGAACGCCTGCGCGATTCTGTGGCCGAGGCCGCGCCCGGCACCGGTGACGAGGACGACCTGGTTCTGCAATGACATCTTCTGTGCCTTCCCTGTGTGGGGAAGGGTGCGTGAGGGCGACAGACCTCAGGCCTGGCGCCGGCTCGGCATCCCTTCGCTCGCATAATCGAGATCAGGTTCGACGGGTGTTCTCTCAGCCGTGTCCGGCACCCCGTGTCGAGTCCTGCGCACAGGTTACACCTCGGGATCTCGACCCCGTCGAGACCGTCGGCGTCGGCATTCATCGGATCGTCACATCACCGACCCGGGAACTTAGCTCAGATCGGAGTTAAAATGAGCGTTCCCGTCCCGACTCGTGAAAGGAGATTCCGACGCACACGCCGGCCCCCCACAACGCTCCCTACGTCTCCGTTTCCCAGCAGGTCGGAGACGCTCCGCCGCTCGGCCGCGCCACCGTCCGCGGCCCCGCGAGGCACGAGGAAGTGGTGTGGTTCGAGGATCGCTACGCCATCCCGATCACCACCACCACGCCCGATGAGGCTCGGATCGAGGACGTGCTGTTCCTGCGCCGCGTGCTCGACCGGGCGCACATCGACTACCTGCTCGTGCGCGACGACAGCGACCGTCCGATCCTCGCGATCGACCGCGCCGACCGGAAGCGGCTGCGCGCCGCTCTCGTCGAGGGGTGTGCCGACGAGCCCTTCTACTCGAAGGCCGTCGGTTCGAAGCGGCGTCCCGTCCCGGTGGCAGACGGTCGGCTCTCGCGCGACAGGAAGGACCGGGTGTTCCGGCTGTTCCGCCCGCGGGTCGAGCTGACCAGCGGGTTGCGGTACGGCGCCTCGAACGGTGTGGACATCGAGCTGTGGACCTACACCGACGACGAGGTGATCATGCCTCGTCCGAACGCTCTCACCCGCACGATCGCCCTGCGCGACGAGATGCGCCGGACGACGGTCGAGCGGTACGGACAGTTGTGGCCCACGATCGAAGGCATGTTCGACCGCCATCCGGGCGACATTCCGTTCGAAATCGACCTCGTGTTCTCGTGGGTCGACGGGTCGTCGAAGTCGTTCCAGGCCAAGCGCGCGAAGCTGATGCAGAACTATGTCGTCGGCGAAGGTGACGACTCGCCGGCGCGCTATCGGCAGATCAACGAACTGAAGTACGCCCTGCGTTCGGTCCACATGTACGCGCCGTGGGTGCGGCGGATCTTCGTCGCCACCGACTCGCCGCGACCGGCGTGGCTCGCCGACGATCCGCGCGTGACCTTCGTGCGGAGCGAGGAGTTCTTCACCGATCCGTCGGCGCTGCCCACCTACAACTCGATGGCGGTCGAGTCGCAGCTGCATCACATCCCGGGACTGTCCGAGCATTTCCTGTACTCGAACGACGACATGTTCTTCGGTCGCCGGGTGAGCCCGAGCCTGTTCTTCTCGGGCGGGGGCGTCGGCAAGTTCATCGAGTGCGATGTGCGGATCGGCCTCGGGCGAAACAACGCGTCGCGCAGCGGATTCGAGAACTCCGCGCGCATGAACCGCAAGCTCCTGCAGGACCGCTTCGGGGTCACCATCACTCGGCACCTCGAGCACACACCGGTCCCGTTGCGCAGGTCGATCATGGCAGAGATGGAGCGCGAGTTCGCGGACGAGTTCGCTGCGACCGCGGCAAGCCCGTTCCGGGCGGCCGACAACATCTCGGTGACGAACTCCTTCTATCACTACTACACGCTGCTGACCGGCCGCGCGGTGCAGCAGACCACGGCGAAGGTGGAGTACGTCGACACCACCGTGAAGTCCGGTCTGCGACATCTGGACACGATCCTGGCGCGTCGCAATCTCGACCTGTTCTGCCTCAACGACGGCAGCACACCCGAGGTCGATCTGGAGTTGCGCACCGCGAAGGTCACGCAGTTCCTGGAGCGGTACTACCCGATTCCGGCGCCCTGGGAGACCGACTACCCGGGCCGACCGGACGTCGGCTAGACGCGAACGGTGAGGTCGGGGTTCTCGGGGATGCGGATGCCGGCTTCGGCCAGGCGCCGCGCCGCGTCCTCGGCCGTGTGGGGTTGCCCGGCGGTGGCGTAGCTTCCGCTGGGCACCACGGAGTGCACGATGGTGTCGGGATAGACGTGCACGAGGTTGAAGCCCTGCGCGCCGTCGTGCCCGCGCTGCGAGCCGACCGGGACGTTCAGGTCCTGCGTGTAGCAGGTCGACGAGGCGACGGACACCGGGATGCCTGCGAAGGTGGCCGAGGTCGAGTAGTGCAGATGACCGCCGAGGATGGCGCGCACATCGGTGCCACGCAGTACTTCGGCGAGGCCCGCTTGGTCGCGCAATTCGACGAGGACAGCCATGTCGAACACGCTCGGTACCGGCGGATGATGCAGTGCGAGAACGGTACCGAACGGGGCGGGTGTCGAGAGTTCGTCGGCCAGCCAGGCGAGCTGCTCGGCGGAGACTTCGCCGTGGTGATGGCCCGGAACCGAGGTGTCGAGCGTGATGATCCGCAGTCCGCCGACCATGTGGACTTCGTCGATGGGTGCACCCACGGGATCTTCATCGAGGAGCTCCTCACGGAAGGTCGCGCGGTCGTCGTGATTACCCATCGCCCAGACGATGTCGGCACCGAGCGCTGCTGCCAGCGGTTCGACGAGACCGCGGAGCTTGCGATAGGCGTCGGGCTGGCCGCGGTCGGCGAGGTCGCCGGTGAACACCAGGGCATCGGGACGGACCTGCGACGCACGGATGTCCTCGAGAATCAGTCCGAGGCGGGTGTCGGCGTCGACGGTGCCGTAGAGGAGTTCGTCTCCACCGACGAGGTGTGTATCGGTGAGATGAAGGAGGGTGTGCGAAGGTCTGGGATATTCGGCTATTCGCTCAGGGGCTGGAGAACTGCCCATGATCTCTCACTTCCATTCGCCCGTTTCGGGGCACTCGATCGCCATCAACGGTAGCGAGTGTGTTTCTACGACTCCATGGCTTCTGGATCACATCGAGACCCCGAACCTCCGGCGAACACCTCGTTACTGCGCGGTGACCTGCGGAAACGGACAATCGAACATTCACTGGTGATCTGGGTCACAATCCAGCTCGGCGGATGCACCGCCACCCAGTGCATCCCGCAGCACGACGTCGACCTCGTCGCTCGGGTACATCGGCAGGGGGTGAGGGGTACCGGCGGTGAGGGTGCCATCCGAGCAGATCGTCGACGTTGCGTACGGGATCACCGTCGGCGACGCTGCGTCCGACGTCGCCGATGATGTCGACGGCCAGTAGGCGGTGAGCCTCCCCCAGCGCCGCGGCGTTGGCGAACCAGACCATCGACGTAGCGCCGGCGCCCGGAAGAAGCAGGACCGGCGGTGCGCCGGGCGGGCCGCACTCGGTGACGCGGGTGGTGCCGAAACGGGAGTCGAGATCGTGGATCACGGTGCCGCGTGGCCATTTCGCGAGGAGCGCGTCGTACGCGGCGTAGAAGGCGCGCCCCTCGTCGGATTCTGTGAACGATGTGCGTGGTGACCGGAGCAGCCACGCCGACCGGATCGTGTTCCTGGACCGGGGACGGATCGTCGAGCAGGGAACCCACGACGAGCTGGTCCGTCGCGGCGGCCGCTATGCGCGGTTCTGGGAGACGTCGGTCGGGGTGGCTTCGCCGATTCGCGCATCGTGAGCGAACACGGATACTCGGCAGAACCTCGCCCGCCGAACCGTACTTCACCCCGCCTATAGCACGGGCGAAGTACGGTTCGGCGGGCGAACTGCTGTAGGGCACGGGTTCTCCACAGCGGAAGTATTCATCCACAGAATGCGCCTGTGGCCTTTCTGCGGCGCTTCGGCACCCGCACGGGCTGCGACGATCGACTCATGGGCGATCCACCTATACTCACGACCGCGACACTGACGGAATCCGGCATGTCCGACAACGACATCCGCAGAGCAACCAGGGCCGGAGACCTCGTCCGCCTCGGACGCGGTATGTTCTTGCACCGATCGGACGTCGAGGCGCTCGGCGAGGTCGGGGTGCACCGGGTCCGGGCACGGCATCTCGGTCGGCAACTCTCCGCAGGAACGGTCCTGAGCCACGTCTCTGCGGCGTCCCTTCATGGGCTGGATCTGTGGAAGGCCTCGCTCGAACACGTACACGTCTCCAGGCCACCGCACCGGCACGGGCGGATGACGTCGCAGATCCATGTGCACCCGACCGAAGTCGGTGACGACGTCGTTCTCCTCGACGGCCTGCCGGTGACATCGGTCGCCCGGACGGTCGTCGACCTCGCCCGGACGTTGCCGAGAGATCAGGCCGTCGTCGTGGGTGACTCGGCTCTGCGACTGTATCCGGACGCCGCGGCAGACTTGCTCCGGGTGCTCGCCGGATCCGGACACAGGCACGGTCTCGCGAAGGCCCGCGCCGTCGTTCCGTTCCTGGACGGTCGGAGCGAGAGTGCAGGAGAGTCGCTGTCGCGTCTACGTATTGCGGAGGCGGGACTCCCGCGGCCGATCCTCCAGTACGAGATCGTGGGTGGAAACGGTCGACGCTATCGCGTCGACTTCTTCTGGGAGAACGGCATCGTCGGAGAGTTCGACGGACGGATCAAGTATTCCGCTCCGCGCGACGTGTTCGACGAGAAGCTCCGGCAGGACGCGATCCGCGACGCTGGCTACGAGGTGGTGCGCTGGACCTGGGCGGAACTCGAGCGGTTCGACGTCGTGGCGGAGAGACTGCGGCAAGCTGCGCGTCGTGCTGCGAAGCTGACGCGGTGAACCGGGGTTCGCCCCGCGTGTTGCGGTAGCGAACCCCGGTTCGGCGCGCGAACTACACCGCGGCCGGCTGCTTCACGGGGACGACGACGGGCTCTGGAGCCGTGATCGCGGGGACCGGGCTGCGCACCAGCGCCACGGTCACGTACGCGACCAGCGAGACGAGGAAGCCGATGAAGGTCGTCCAGCCGTCGACGCTCGAGGTGACCAGAGAGTTCGGGATGTACAGCAGGGTGTTGTCGACGCCGTAGATCGTCGGGGTGAGGACGAAGAAGCCGGCGCGCACCGTGATACCGGCGATCGCTGCGGCAGCCACAGCGCGACCGTCACCGCGCGACCAGAACAGTCCGAGGATGAACGGCACTACCAGCGAGGCGAGCAGCAGGTCGAAGGTGAGGGTGAGCAGGATGCCGGTCTGCGGGACCCGCAGCGCGACGAGGGCACCGAAGGCAGCCATCGGCAGCATGAGCAGGCGGGTGGCCTTCATGACGTCCGACGACATCGCGGCGTTCTCGCCGCCTACGCGGAAGACGTTGCGCACCAGAACCGTCGCGGTGGACAGCAGCACACCACTGATCGTGGTCAGCGAAGCCGTCACCAGACCGGAGAGCACAAGGATCGACAACCACTGCGGCGTGTACTCGCCCAGCAGAACGTAGAGGATCGGGGCGTCGGCTGCGCTGTCACCGACGATCGACACGGCAGCAAGGGCCACGAAGGACAGCGGCACACACAGGACGAGAATGCCGGTCGCCGCAGAGAAGCAGGCGCGCTGCGCAGCGATCGGGGACTTGGCGGAGAACACGCGCTGCATCAGGTCGATCGCGACGAGGTTGCCGAGACCGAGAGCGATGATGGTGGCCCAGTTGACCGCGGCCCCCTGCGCCGGATCGGTGAGCTGTCCGAGATCGCCGATGCCGAGGCCGTCCCCGTGGGTGAAGCCGGGTCCGAAGGCCGTCCACACGAGGAGCGAGACGATACCGACGGCCATGATCGCGAACTGGACCATGCCGGTGTAGACGCTGGCGAACATGCCGCCGGCCACCGTGTAGGCGAGCACGAACGGGATGATCACCAGCACCGCCGCCGTGTAGTTCAGGCCGAGAAAGTACTGGAGCAGGTAGCCCAGGGCGACGAGGTTGCCGGCGAGGAGGATGCCGAAGCTGCCGACCGTGAGCACGGACGCGGTGATCTCGGTGCCGCGGCCGAAGCGGCGTGCAAAGAACTCGGGCAGGGTCACGACGCCCGTCGCGCGTAGGCGCTTCGCGAAGAACAGTCCGACGAGCAGCACGCTCGATGCGACACCCAGCGGCATCGCCGCACCCGCCCAGAATCCGAATCCGGCCGCGAGGTCGGCGGAACCGAGGGTCGCGTTGGAATCGATGACCTGCGACATGAGCAGGACGGCAAGGACAGGAGCACCGAGCGAGCGACCTGCGAGGAGAAAGTTCCCGGCCTGTCCGCGGACCTTGCGGGTGGAGTAGAAGCCGGCCCCGAGGAGAACGACGAGGCACACGGCGACACCGGTGATGATCATGGCTGCTCCGTATGGAGAGGGTCAGACGGCAGGAGCGCTGCGTTGGGCTTCGCGTCCGAGCGAGTAGAGGGGGCGTGCATTGTCGGGAAGGGTGATCTCGCCCGCGGCGAGCCGCTTGCGGAGATAGGTGAAGCTCTGGGCCGTCTGGGCGAACAGGTGCTCGCCGGCAGTGACTCCGCCGTAGCGCGGTCCGTCGGCGTCGACGAACCTCTCCAGCGGGTCGACCCGGGTGTCGTGATCGACGTTGAAGAACAAGGGGAACGAGTAGCGTTCCTCGGCAACCTTACGCACCCGATGTGACGTCGCTGTAAATACTCCGTTGGTCCAGATCTCCAGCAGGTCACCGATATTCAGGACGAAGGCATCCTCGCGGTAGGGCACGTCGATCCAGTCGCCGTCGGCGTTGAGGACCTCGAGTCCCGGTGCCGTGGGGAGCAGAAGAGTGAACACCTCGTAGTCGGTGTGGGCACCGATGCCGGGACGGTCCGAGGTGTCGGGATCGTAGGGATAGTGGATCATTCGAAGCTGAGCAGGCGGCGTGGTCACATAGCGGTCGAACCGATCCGCCGCCTCGCCGAGTGCTTCGGCAAAGGCACGCAACAACACACGTCCCAGAGCGAAGACGGATTCGTAGTACGCATTCACGGGCTTGTCGAAGTCCGGCAGGTCGGGCCACTGGTTCGGGCCGAGCAGCGGGTTGCCGGCGAGATACTCGGGATGATCGGACGGAAGGTCGATCGACAGGTCGAATGCTTCCTTGTGGTCCGGTGTGGCTCCGGCGAACACTTCCTCACCGGGCGGCACGTAGCCGCGGTGGTTGGTGGAATTACCAATGTACACATCCATTTTCGCGTCGTCGGGAAGAGCGAAGAAGCGTTCGGCCGCGTCCTTCAATCCGTCGACGAGGATGGGGTCGACTCCGTGTCCGACGATCTGCGCGAAGCCGACTTCTCGCGCGGCGCGCCCGAGTTCGGCGACGACGGCGTCGCGTCCGGGTTCGTCGCCGGACACCAGCGCATGCACATCGACGATGGGAATACTCGTGAACGTCATGTGTCACTCCTCGGGGTCGGGTGGACGGAGCGCCACCGACGGGTGATGGACGTTCCGTCGAATGCTGTGTCTCGGGTGCGGATCTCGTGACCGAAGACGGGGTGGAGATTGCGCCCGCTTCGGTACGGGAGGGTCGATGCGGAGATGGTCCACCGGCCGTCTTCGATGCGACCCACCGCGATCTCGCAGTCCAGCAACGCTCGGGCATCCGACACCGTCGCTGCGCCGAGGATCTGTTCGACGAGGGGTTCGGATCCGATCGCATGATCGCGACTCCGCCCGAATGCGAAGCACTCTCCGACCCGCACGAGCACTGCGGTCGCTCCGGTCTCGACGTCCTCGAGTAGGTACTCCTCGATGTCGGGCGAGACATCCGTGATGCGCCAGTGCTCGGTGTACTCCTCGAACACACCGTGTTCGACGAGGGTGTCGGCGTCGAGGGCCTCCAGGGTGCCGGCGTCGGGTGTCGGTCCGAGCGGATGGAACGACACGGCCCGTTCCCATTCGACATGGTTGCTGCTGTCGAGCAGTCGGCCGGCGAATCCGTCCTGGCTCGCGAGAGCGACCAGGTCGTCGATCTCCATCTCGGCGAGAGTAGATGCCGTCACCGTCGGCAGTGTCGCCGGTCGTCGCAGGTCGCAGTACAACCGCTCTCCCTGCAGCCACGTGACGCGGGTGGTGGTGTCCGGGATTGCTCCCGGCCGAGCCAACAGTGTTCGCTCGAACCGGGTTCCCACCGGACGGATCCGTTCGGCGGCCGTCATACGCCGTCCGCCTTCCACCGCGCGCGTTCCTGGCCGAAGGCGACGGACTGCGTCGCCTGGAACCCGCTGATCGAAGCAGCGTTGTCCGCGAGGAACTTCCGGTGCTCGGTCAGCGAGAATGTGCCGTCGGTGATCTCCACTCCTCCACCGCGACCCGCAGCGAGATCCGCTCGCAGATCGAGCAGTTCGTCGGGGTCGACGGGGTACCACGAGATGCGGTCGAAGAAGCGCAGCAGCCACGGGGTGCCGTCCTCGAACGGGCCGGCCGGCTGCGGGTGCCGGTGGTTCCACACCTGGGTGGTGCGGCCGACGAACTGGTAGCCGCCGGGGCCTTCCATGCCGTAGATGCACAGGTAGGCGCCGCCGATGCCCACGGCGTTCTCGGGGGTCCAGGTGCGCGCGGGGTTGTACTTGGTGGTGACGAGACGGTGCCGCGGGTCGAGCGGCGTCGCGACGGGGGCGCCGAGGTAGACGTCGCCGAGGCCGAGAACCATGTAGTCGGCGGCGAAGACCGTGTCGAAGACGTCGGCGACGGTGTCGAGGCCGTTCATGCGGCGGATGAACTCGATGTTCCACGGGCACCACGGGGCGTCGGAGCGCACGCCGTGCATGTAGCGCTGGATGGCCTCGCGGGTCGCCGGGTCGTCCCAGGACAGCGGGAGTCGTACCTGCCGGCTGGGGACTTCGAGTTCGTCGCTGTCGCCGATGGTGTCCTCGACCTCGCCGAGCAGGCCGAGCAGGGTCGGCACGGGCAGGACGTCGGGGTCGACCTTGACCTGCAGCGACCGGATTCCCGGGGTGAGTTCGAGCAGACCCGCAGGACGGTCGGCCTCGAGGCGCTGGTGCAGCGCGTGCACGCGGGCCCGCAGCGCCAGGTCGAGGGTCATGTCGCCGTACTCGACGAGGACGTTGTCGTCGCCGCTACGGCGGTAGGTGACGGCGGTGTGGCCGTCACGGCGGGTGAGCACTCCGTCGTCACCGTCGCCACCGGCCGAGGTGACCAGCGACAGTCCGGCGCGACGCGCGACGCCGAGTTCGCGGCGGGACGCGGTGTGCTGCGACTTCACGGGCACGAACCGGACCGTGTTGCCGGGAGCGAGTTGGCCGAGCTTCCAACGGTCGGCGGCCACGACGGTCACCGGGCACACGAACCCGCCGAGGCTGGGACCGTCGGGGCCGAGCAGGATCGGGGTGTCGCCGGTGAAGTCGAGTGCGCCGACGGAGTAGGCGTTGTCGTGGATGTTCGACGGGTGCAGGCCCGCCTCGCCACCGTCGGTGCGCGCCCATTCGGGCTTGGGGCCGATGAGCCGCACGCCGGTGCGGTCGGAGTTGAAGTGCACCTCGTAGTCGGTGGCGTAGAGGGCATCGATGTCGGCACGGGTGAAGAATTCCGGTGCGCCGTGCGGACCTTCGGTGACCGCGATCTCCCAGCGCGTGCTCAGTGCGGGCACGTGCTCGGACGGGACCGGGGCGCTCGCGCCGGGAGCGTTCTCCCCGACGACGAGGACGTCACCCTCGCGCAGCGTGCGCCCCTCGTGACCGCCGAACGTTCCGAGCGTGAAGGTCGCTGCGCTGCCCAGGAATTCGGGAACGTCGAGACCACCGCGAATGAGGACGTAGACGCGCAACCCCGGCCCGGAGACAGCTCCGACGTCGAGCAGGCCGCCCGCCGGGACGGTGACCGGGCGCCACTGCGGGACGGCGGCCCCGTCGACGCGCACGGTGACGGGCGCACCCGTCACGCACACCTCGGTTTCCTCCGTGAACCGCAGGGCGGGGCCGGCCATGGCGGTCTCGAGACCGGGGGTGCCCTCGTCGTTGCCGAGCGCGACGTTGCCGAGGCGGAACGACAGGTCGTCCATCGGGCCCGAGGGTGGCACACCGATCTGCCAGTAACCGGTGCGTCCGGGATAGTCCTGGACGGTCGTGAGCATTCCGGGACGTTCGACGGTGATCTTCGTGGTCATGACTACCTCATTCCCCGCGGGTGACGATCATGCGGACCGGCGTGGGGTCGAAGCCGTTGCACGGGTTGTTGATCTGAGGGCAGTTGGAGACGAGGACGAGCACGTCGCGCTCGGCGCGGATTGCGAGTCGCTTGCCGGGTGCGGACAGGCCGTCGACGATGCCGAGGGTGCCGTCGGCATCGACCGGCACGTTCATGAAGAAGTTGATGTTGGAGACGAGGTCGCGCTTGCCCAGTCCCCACTTGGCGCCTTCGATGAGGAAGTTCTCGACGCAGGCGTGCTGGTGCTTGGTGTGGTGCCCGTAGCGGAGGGTGTTGGACTCCTGCGAGCAGGCACCGCCGACGGTGTCGTGGTTGCCCACCTCGTCGGCGACGAGCGTCATCAGCGGCTCACCGTCGGCGTCGCGTAACACCGAACCGGTGGAGAGGAAGAGGTTCTGCTGGGCGGCCACGGTGGCAGCGGCACTGTAGCGGCGGGTGTGGTCGGCGGCGTCGTAGACGAGGGTGTCGACCGCCTGGTTGCCGTGCAGGTCGACGATGGTGAGTACGTCGCCGGCGGCGACGACGGCCGACCACGGGCCGCGGAGTCCGACGATCTCGTCGAGGACGACGCGACCGGGAACGAGGGCGAGGTCTGCGGTGTCGGCGGTGATGGTCATCGGTGGATCTCCGTTTCGGACGTGGCGGCGGCCCAGGCGTCGTCGGTGTTGAGCACGGCGCGCTGGCACTCGGGGTCGGTGTTCGGCAGCGAGTTCAGTTCGCCGGGTGCTCGCCAGGCGAGGACTTCGAGGCTGCCGGTGGTGAACTCGGGATTCGGATCGAGCGGGTGTGCGGTGTTGGCGATCAGGGCGATCACCGGCAGGTGGATCAGCAGGTCGACGGCGGCACCGGGACCGGCGTTGCCGGTGCTGACGAGGCTGCCGTCCTCCTCGACGCGGACACCGTGGAAGAAGGACAGTGAGGGCGGCAGGTCGCGCGGTTGCAGGTCGTGCTTGGCGGCGGCGACGGTGAACAGTTCGCGACCCGCAGGAGAGCTCGAATGGAGCGATCCCTCACCGTATTTCGCAGTGTTCCCCGCGACGTGGGTGGTGCCGCACAGCGCGTCGTGGCGTCCGGAGGTGTCGGCGACGATCGTGGCGAGGACGCGGCCCTGATCGGAGAGCAGTGGGTGCCCGACACCGAGATAGGCCTGCCACGGCACCTTCACCGTGTCGGCGACGTTGAGCCGTTCGTGCGGGGCGTCGGCGCGGAACAGGAGGATGTTGGCGCAGGCGGTGCCGTGGACGTCCCGCAGGCGCAGGCGGGTGCCGCGGGCGAGGACCTTGCTGGTGTAGCGGCCACCGGGGACGGTCTCGGCCCAGGTCATCGACGCTGCGCGACCGCTGGGCGGAGCCGGCCACGACGATGCCGGGACGATCGGCATGGCGTCGGTGACGGTTCCTGCCTGCGCTCGGGCATGGGCACGAGCAGCGTGCGTGGTGGCGGTCGCGAGGGTCTCGGTCATGGTGCTCCGATCGGCGGTCCGGGGAAACTGTCGATCGACAGTTTTCCCATCGCGCATCTTCGGGGAATGTCCATGGCGTAACGAGTCCGTGACGCGTGTTTCGTACGTGTGACGAAAACTTCACGCACGAAGACGGTGGCGCTGCAGCACCTTTCGTCGTGTCACAGTGGAGGCGTGACCCATGCAGGACCAGGACGCCCCCGCCTCCACGCCCCGCGACGGCCCGGGCCGACCGCGCGTGCCGAGATCCTCGACGCCGCCGCGGAGCTGTTCACCACCCGCGGGTTCTCCCCCACATCGACACGCACGATCGCCGAGGCCGTGGGGATCCGGCAGGCATCGCTGTACAACCACTTCGCGACGAAGAACGACATCCTCGTCGCGTTGCTCGAGGACACCGTCGAACCGACCCTCGACTTCGACGACAATCTCGACCCCGCGCTGCCGCCCGAGGTGCGCCTGTGTGCGCTCGCCTGGTTCGACACCGCCCAATTGTCCGCGGGAAGATGGAATCTCGGTGCGCTCTACCACCTTCCGGAGGTTCGCACCGAACCGTTCGATCGGTTCCGGGAGGAACGTCGGCACCTGATGGAGCGCTACCGGACCCTGGCGGCGCAGATCGTGGGCGACGGCGATCCTCGCACCCATCTGCCGTTCCGGGTCGTCGAATCGGTCATCGGCATGCGAGCCGACGACGGCGACGTCGACGCCGGGCTCCCCGAAGTGCTGGCGACGGCATCGCTGACGGTGCTCGGTGTCAGCGACCTTGCGGCAGTGACGAGCGCGGCCCGGGCACTCGTGGTGGGGGTTCCCGGCTACCTGCTGGGCTCGATGAACCCGCCGGCTCGGCCACCCGCGTGAAACGCAGGGCGGGATCGTCGACCGGTTCGCGGCGCAGCCGTCTGCGGTCGAGATAGTAGTTCTGCTCCATCGACCACGGGCCGCCTTCCCCGGATGTGGGGAACACGTCGGCCGAGCGCCGGAGATAGTTCGACGTGAGGTCCCAGAACGGCCCTCCGGCGACGGCCGGATCGTCGCAGATCGGGGTGACGACGTCGTACCCCTGGTCGTCCATGTGGTCGAGCAACCGGCACAGATGATGGCCGGTGAGGTCGACCTTGAGGGTCCACGACGAGTTGGTGTAGCCGAACGCGAAGGCGAAGTTCGGCACGCCGGTGAGCATCGTCGCCTTGTAGGTGACGCGTTCGTGCCAGTCGACCGGGACGCCGTCGACGTCGACTTCGATCCTCCCGAACGGCACCAGTTTCAGGCCGGTCGCGGTGACGATGACGTCGGCCTCGATCTCGCGCCCCGATTCGAGGGCGATCCCCGTGGGCGTGAACCGGGCGATCCGATCGGTGACCACCGACGCCTCGCCGGTGGCGATGGCGTGGAAGAGGTCACCGTCGGTCGCGACGCACAGGCGCTGATCCCACGGGTCGTAGGACGGGTTGAAGTGCACGTCGACGGGATAGTCGTCGGGCAGCACGCTCGTCATCCGAAGGCGCAGGAGACGGCGGAAAAGGTTCGGCGCCCGGCGACTCGTCCGGTACATCTCGTGCAGCATCCGGATGCTCAGGGAACGGACGGCGCGGTCGGCCGCCGCTGTCGGGAGTGCACGTCGCAGCGCGTTGGCGACCTTGTTCTCCTTCGGCCACCCCAGGACGTAGGACGGGGAGCGCTGCAGCATCGTCACGTGCTCGGCGACGCCGGCCAGGGCGGGAATGAGCGTCACCGCGGTGGCGCCACTGCCGATGACGACGACGCGTTTGCCCGCACAGTCGAGAGCCTCGGGCCAGTGCTGGGGATGGACGATCGTGCCGCGGAAGTCGTCGCTGCCCTCGAACTCCGGGCTGTACCCCTCGTCGTAGTCGTAGTAGCCGGTCGCGGAGAAGAAGAACGAGCAGGTCACCGTAAGCATGGTGTCGTCGCTCGTGCGCAGGAGCGTGACCGTCCACCTGCCGGTATCGGACGAGAAGGACGCGCCGACGACGCGGTGCCCGAGGTGCAGGTAGGGACGGAGTCCGTGTTCGTCCACCGTCTCGTGGAGATAGCCGAGGATCTCGCCGCCTCCGGCGTACGCATGCGTCTTCCGCCACGGCTTGAACTCGTACCCGAGGGTGTGGAGGTCGGAGTCGGAGCGCACGCCGGGATATCGGAACAGGTCCCACGTGCCACCGAGCGCGTCACGCGCCTCGACGATCGCGAAGCTCGTCCCCGGTCTCTTCGTCTTCAGGTGGTAGGCCGTGCCGATGCCGGAGATACCGGCACCGACGATCAGGACATCCACCTCGGCGGGCACGCTCCCGCCGGGTTCGACTGCGGTCATGTTCGCTCGACTCCGTCCTTCGGCGGGGTTCGTTCGATGCGCGGAGCTATCGCGGTCGATCACTCCCGGGGGATGTCGCCCGGCGTGCGGTCGGCACCTTCGAGCACGTTCACCTCGTGCTTGTCGCTACCCGGACCCACGTGCGCCTCGGCACGCATCCGCTCGACCATGTCGGGATAGTGCAGCTCGAAGGCGGGACGCTCCGAGCGGATCCGCGGCAGCTCGTAGAAGTTGTGCCGCGGCGGCGGGCAGGTCGTCGCCCATTCGAGCGAGTTGCCGTAACCCCACGGGTCGTCGACGGTGACGACCTGGCCGTAGCGGTAGCTCTTGAAGACGTTCCACAGGAACGGCAGCGTCGACGCGCCCACGACGAAGGCCCCGATCGTCGAGATGGTGTTCAAGGTGGTGAACCCGTCGGAGGGCAGGTAGTCGGCGTAGCGACGCGGCATGCCCTCGTTACCGAGCCAGTGCTGCACCAGGAAGGTGGTGTGGAAACCGATGAAGGTCAGCCAGAAGTGCCAGCGGCCGAGCTGCTCGTCCATCATCCTGCCGGTCATCTTCGGGAACCAGAAGTAGATGCCGGCGTAGGTCGCGAACACGATGGTGCCGAAGAGCACGTAGTGGAAGTGCGCGACCACGAAGTACGAGTCGTGCAGGTGGAAGTCCAGCGGCGGGCTCGCGAGGATGACACCGGTCAGGCCACCGAAGAGGAAGGTCACGATGAAGCCGACCGCGAACAGCATCGGCGTCTCGAAGGTGATCTGGCCCTTCCACATCGTGCCGATCCAGTTGAAGAACTTCACGCCCGTCGGGACGGCGATCAGGAAGGTCATGAACGAGAAGTACGGCAGCAGCACGGCGCCGGTGGCGTACATGTGGTGCGCCCACACCGCGATGGAGAGCGCGGCGATGGCAATGGTCGCGTACACGAGGCCGCTGTATCCGAAGATCGGCTTGCGGGAGAAGACCGGGAAGATCTCCGAGACGATGCCGAAGAACGGCAGCGCGATGACGTACACCTCGGGGTGACCGAAGAACCAGAACAGGTGCTGGAAGAGCAGCACACCGCCGGTCGCGGGGTCGTAGATGTTGCCGCCGATCACCCGATCGACGAAGGCACCCATGAAGGCCGCGGCGAGCAGCGGGAAGACGAGGAGCACGAGGATCATCGTGATGAAGATGTTCCAGGTGAAGATCGGCATTCGGAACATGGTCATGCCGGGCGCGCGCATGCACACCACGGTGGTGATCATGTTGACGCCGCCGAGGATGGTACCGAGACCCATGACGATCAGGCCGAGGAACCACAGATTGCCGCCGATCCCCGGCGAATGGATCTCGTCGGCGAGCGGCATGTAGGACGTCCAGCCGAAATCGGCAGCGCCGCCGGGCGTGATGAATCCGAAGGCGACCGTGAGTGCGCCGAAGAGGAAGAGCCAGTAGCTGAAGGCGTTCAGGCGCGGGAAGGCGACGTCGGGGGCACCGATCTGCAGCGGCAGGATGTAGTTCGCGAAACCGAAGACGATCGGCGTCGCATACATCAGCAGCATGATGCCGCCGTGGTTGGTGAACAGCTGGTTGTACTGCTCGTTCGACAGGAACTGCAGACCGGGCACCGCCAGCTCCGCGCGCATCAGCAGGGCGAGCACACCACCGAACAGGAAGAACGAGAACGATGTGAAGATGTACATCAGTCCGAGCTTCTTCGGGTCCGTTGTGGTGATCAGGTCGTAGAGGACCGCGCCCTTGGAGTGATAACGCGGCGGATACGGCCGCGTGGGCTTGACGGGAGCGACAACCGCGTTCATCGGGCCTCCTCGAGCCGCCGTGAGGCGGCAACGGTGCGGCGCGGACGGGATCGACGGCGCACGGCGATCACCACCCGCGATGCTGCAGGTGAACTCAGAGTAGGCGTTCCACCTCACACGCGCACCGGGTTCGCGGACCGAATTGTGACGCGACGACGAGCGACCCGAACGACTCGTGTACGGCGAAGAGAACGTGTTCTCCATATATCCGAGGTAGCCATGGCAGAGACCGTCCAGCAGGCACTCCGTGACCTGTTCGAGAACAACACCGCGGCCGTCGTCCACGCGATCGCCGGGGCCGGGCTCGCGGGCTTCCCGCTCGTCGGCCTCAACAACACCCGACGCGGTGAGGGTCTGGCACGCGACATCCTGCGTGCGGACTGCCAGATCCTGCTGACCGATGCCGAGCACGCCCCTCTGCTGGACGGCCTGGATCTCGGCGACGTCACCGTCTTCGACGTCGCGAGCCCCGAGTGGCGGGCGCTCGTCGACGGGGCCTGTCCGCTCGAGCCGTACCGGAAGGTCGGGCCGACCATCCGTTCATGTTGATCTTCACCTCGGGGACGAGCGACGATCCGAAGCCGGTGATGCTCGCCCACATGATGGTGTTGTTCTCGGGCAGCACGCTCGTCCCGCAGTTCTCGATCACGAGCGACGACGTAATCTACCTGTCGATGCCGTTGTTCCACTCCAACGCGATCCTCACCGGGTGGCCTACAAGGACGCGGACGGCTGGATCTACCTCGCCGGTCGCACGGCCGACTGGATGCGCGTGGACGGTGAGAACCTCGCCGCCGCCCCTATCATGACCGCGATCGTGCTGCGCGACGAGACGTCGCTCGTACCCGAGGAATTCGAGAAGGAAGGACCCACAGCGGGCGACGGCGTGCTGTGGGTCCGCGAGAACGAGAAGTACGTCGTGGCCTGACGTTGAGGAGCGCGAAACGGTCTTCGGCGCGGGATGTTTCGCGCTCCTATGACCGTTTCGCGCTCTGCTGTGTCAGTGCCCGTCGAAGCCGGGCAGTCGCGCCGGCTCCTCGACCACCGAGTACTCGCTCGCGTCGCCCTGCACGACCCTGCTGCGCGAGCCGTCGACGCCAACGGGGATGTCGCCGGCGAGGGTGATGCGATGCAGGCGGCGGGTGTGGTCGCCGAAGTCGGCGATGCCGTAGTGCTGCGTGGCGCGGTTGTCCCAGATCGCGACGTCGCCACTCTCCCACGACCAGCGGAACGTGTTCTCCAGCTTCGTGATCCGACTCTGCAGCAGCTGGAGCAGCGCGGCGGTCTCCGACGACTCGAGACCGACGAACTCCTTGACGAAGTGACCGAGCAACAGGGTGCGCTCACCCGTCTCGGGATGGACCCGCACCACCGGGTGAATCGTTTCGTAGGTGTTGCGGCGGAACTCGTCCTGGTAGCGGCGTCGCTCCTCGGTCAGCGCCGGATCGGAGCTGCCCGCGTCGAGCTTCTCGGCGTAGTCGTAGAGATTGGTGTGCAGGGCCCACAGGTTGTCGACGAGCGCCTTCAGCGCATCCGGCAACTGCTCGTAGGCCGCGGTCGTGGAGGCCCACGTCGTCGCACCGCCGTACGGCGGCAGGGTCACCGCCCGCAGGATCGACGCCTTCGGAATGCGGTCGACGAAACTGACGTCGGTGTGCCAGCTGTTCGCAGCACCCTCGATGGGCAACAGCCGCTTACCCTTCGAGTGGACCGTGGGGTGCGACTGGGTCTGCGTGCCGAGCAGGCCGGCGAAGGCCCACTGCTCCTCGTCGTCGAGGTGATGCTGGTCGCGGAAGACGATCGCCTTGTGCACGGCGAGTGCGTAGCGGATGGCCTCGACGGTCGCGGACGCCAACGAGCCGGACAACCGCACCCCGTCGATCCGCGCACCGATGCGCTCCCCCAGCTTGGTGACGACGATGCCCCCGGCGGTGTAGACGGATTCGGCGGTGGTCGTATCGCGATCGAGTTCGGTGATGGTCATGCGATCTCTCCTTCGATGATCTGAACCTGGCGTTGTCGCTTGCGCCGATTCAGTTCACCGCCATCCGTCGGCAGAGTCGACGGTTGTGGTCAGCGAGATCGAAACGAGCCGAGCTCGCTTACGGGAGATCGAAACGAGCCGAGCTCGCTTACGGGAGATCGAAACGAGCCGAAGCCGCTATCGGGAGTGCGTTCTCACTCGAGGATCTCGCTCCGCCAGAAGGTGTCGCCGTCGGGGACGGTCTCGTGGTCGTCGAAGAAGGTGACGAGCGCCTGTGCGGCTGCCGCGGCGTCGGGGAAGCGACGCCCCTCCATCGGTCCCCGGTTGATCTCGAGCGTCCCGGACACCGGATCGACGCGCCCCTGCACGCGGTATCCCCCGATGTCGGCGACCACCGCGAGCCGTCCGTCGTCGGTGTCGGGTTCGGCGACCGCCGGTGTGGCCGGACGTGCTACGCGGACGGCCGCTGCCGGCACCGGCGCCGCACCGTGGTCGGGATCCTTGACCGCGTCGAGACCGAGCAAATCCCAATGATCTTGACCGTGAACGACATTGCTGCGCTGAATCGGGTGACTGCCGGTCGGTGTCCGGCCGGGGCGGTCGGCGAGCCAGAGCGCGACCTCCTCCTCGATTCCCCCTTCGATGTCGTCCGCGTCCACCACATAGAACTCCGGTAGCTCGGGTGCGAGATCGACGAACACCCAGTACGACACGCCCGCACCGTCGGCGGCGGGAACTCCGTCGCGGCGTCGCGCGAGCCACGGATCGCTCGCCGTCGAGCACACCCGCACCACACGTTCGGATCCGTCCGCGCCCTGTACGCGGACGTCCCGCTGTCCAGGGATCGGCTCGGCCCGGCCGCCTCGCGCCAGAACCTCGGCCACGAAGGCCGCGACTCCCTGTCGAACGATGTCCCCCATATCGACTCCTCTTCTCGGTGCGCACATCGAGCAGTGAATCGGGATCGACGCGCGAGGTGCCCACGTCCTGCGCGGTCTCATCGAGACCGGAGGTCTGGTGCGACCATACGTGGCTACGAGCAGAAGAAGAACTGCATGTGACCGATCACCGGAAAGCATCACCCTTCGTGGTGAGCGCCTTGACCCGTTCGACGATGCGGTCCTGAAGTTTGGACGGGGTGCGCCAGCGCATCGCGAGTTTGTCGTAGTCCATGGCGTGCTCGGCGATGATGTCCTTGAGTTGTTCGACCCCGAGGGTCGACAGCCTCTCCCGCAGAGTCGCCTCGCCGCTCTCGCGGAACACCACGAACGGGTCGAAGGCCCCGGGTGCGCGACGACTGCGACGCGCAGACGTTCGGGCCGCGGCCGGGCGCGTAGCAGGAGCGGGAGCAGGGGTCGGGGCCCTTGCGTCCGCGGTAACCGAGAGCGCTCCCGCGAGTGCCCTCGCGAACCGCGGCGTGCGCGCCGCCTCATCGGCGATCACCTGGACGAGAGCGACGAGCGCGCCGGCCGTGCCGGGTGCCGCCTCGTCGAGACGGAGCAACGCCGAACTCGCCTCGCCGATGCGCACCCGCAGACGCGCCTGTGCCATGTCGGTATCGGGGTCGGGATTCGTCACAGGTACACCTGCGCATTCATCATGATCGTCTCGGTGAGGATTCGCAGTGCGTCGTACTGGCCGGTGTTGCCGTACTTTCGCTTGAGCGTGCCGTAGGGCACGAACTCGGCGGACGCCGCGATCTGATTGGCCTCGGGCACCCAGGCGGGAACGACGCTCGCAATCCGGGGGTCGCGCTGGAGCTGTTCGATGATCGTGCGGTGCAGATTCGAGGCACTGCGGTACTTCGTGATGACGAGACCGATCTCCCGCACGGTGTGCCCGGTCCGTGTCGCGAATTCCTGGATCTTCGTCTGCAGCGGCGGAATTCCGTAGGTGGACAGGATGTCGGGAATCGTCGGGATGAGATAGCCGTCGGCGAGACGCAATCCGTTGAGGGTGAGGATCCCGAGATTCGGCGGGCAGTCGATCAGGATGTAGTCGTACCGGTCGGCGATGGGCCGGACAGCGGAGAGCAGCACCTCGACGGGACGGTGCGAGCCGGGATCGGCGTACTGCTGGTGGGTGAGCCCCTCCTGGATGTCCATGAGATCCAGCGACGACGCGAGCAGGTCGAGATCACGGACCGCTCGCACGGGCGAGACGTTCTTCTGGACGGCCTTCTCGATGTCGAACGCGTCAGAGTGGGGCGTGATCGCCGTACGGAAGAGCGTCGCGAGGGTCAGACCGAGTTCGTTCAGTTCCTGCCAGCGCTCCTCCCCCACCATCATCGTGGTGAGGTTGGTCTGCGGGTCGAGATCGATCATCAGCACCCGCTGCCCGAACTCCGCCGCCATGAACTCGCCCAGAGCGGCCGTCGTCGTGGTCTTGCCGACGCCACCTTTCAGGTTGATCGTCGCGATTACCCGTGCCACCCCACACCTCTTCGGGAAAGAAATTCATTACTCGATATCGCGAGCAAAACTACCCGAAGGCGGACATACGAGGCAGCCGGGTGACAGCTACCGGATCAGCGGCCCCTCGACTCGACCGCGAGACGGGGCATGCCGGCGAGTTCGTCGGGCGTGACG
Organism: Rhodococcus sp. PAE-6; assembly: GCF_025290685.1. Taxonomy (NCBI): domain Bacteria; kingdom Bacillati; phylum Actinomycetota; class Actinomycetes; order Mycobacteriales; family Nocardiaceae; genus Rhodococcus; species Rhodococcus sp. PAE-6. Next base: position 234,316 of record NZ_JAOCLZ010000005.1, on the reverse strand, counting down.
TACGAATCGGAGGTCGCGAAACCGCTCAGGTACAGCGGCGGCTCGCGGTCGGCGACCGCGCGCACGATCTGCCCCTCCGAGACGAACACGATGAGCCCTTCGGCATCGGATCCCGGCATGTTCCGCCAGGTGACTCCGGGGGTGTGCATCACGCGGTTGAGTTCGCTCATCAGCACCGGGACGCGGAAGTAGTACATCCGGTCCCACGACTCGACACCCGCTGCGGCCGCGACCTCCCCGAGCGTGCGGGACTGTCCGGAGACGAGCACCGATTCGAACTCGGCCTCGAGCTGCGGGTCGTCGACGACGGACACGCTCGTCGTCGCCCCCGAACAACCCGAAACCCCCAGCACCGCAGCGACAGCCAGCGCAAAACCCGTACGCACGAACCGCGACGCCACCGCACCCCCTGTGTATCGACCCCCGATAGGACGCGAGGAAGCTACCACCGGTTCGGACGAATACACCAGTGAAGACGGTCACTTTCCACGAGTTCGGGGATACGACCCGAAACGCAGCCGAATCGATGTGACAAATGACAGTAACTCCGAGTTACTCCTTTGCGGTGAGCTCGGCGATGTCCGTCCACAGAGCACTGCGGAGCGCGACCATCGGTTCGGCTGCGGCGCCGAGCTGGTCGCCGACGAAATCGGTGTTCTCGGCGGACAACTCGCGCGCACCCGATCTGCCGATCAGGTCGTCGATCCGCTGGTCGAGACTCGCGGTCCGCTGCGCGATGTGTGTGAGATGCAGATGGCCCTCCGCGCGCGTGAGCAGGTCGCCGATGCGCGCGAGCGCGGTGACGCGCGCAAGGATCTGGTCCCATACCGGTTCGAGCACTGCCACCCGGGATTCGAGACCGGACCGCGCCTCGGGCGCCGATCGGATCGCGGACTGCAACTCGTCGAGCAGGTCGCGCAGGGCGACGGTGTCCACCGCGATCTGGGTGAGCTCCTCGGCGAGATCGAGCTGGGCTCGTTGAACCTCGAAGTACTCCGAACGCCACGCCGCCGATGCCTCGACGCGGTCGTACAGGGAACCGGCGAGGAAGAGCAGGGTGTCGTAGCGGTCGACGAAGCGGTCGTCGCCGGAGGGCACCTCGCGTCCGAGCCGTTCGGCGACGCGACGCCCCGTCTCGGCCAGCGGGGTGCGTTCGGACCAGCGACCCACGCGGTCGACGGCGACACCGAGCACCACTCCCCGGGCCTGCTCGACGGGCGTGACGGGCAGGGGCGCCGGGGTGCGTCGCAGTGCAGCGAACAGCGCCTCGCGTTGTTCGATCTCGAGATGCAGCCCGTCGCGTCGGTCGCGGCGCACGGCGCGGACGCCCTGGGCGTAGTGCAGCGGCGAGTGCACGACGGTCTGTCGCGCCGCCCGGATGCGTTTGCCGAGCTCGTTGGCCCGGTATTCGAGTGCGAGTCGCGCAGCGCCGGGACGCAGGCCGTCGATCCGTGTGCGGAGGCGGGCGTGCTCGTCGGACAGGCGGCGCAGCTCACCGAATCCGTCGAGGGTGGGCAACCGGCGCCCGACGCGCCGGCGGTTCGCCAGCACAGCACGTGCCGATTCGTCGAGGTAGCCGGCGGCCAGTGCGACCGCCGCGGCGTCCGACAGAGGAGCGTGCCCGCCCTCGATACTGCCGGTCTCGCACCACCGGCGGACCTGCCCGGCGATACGTGTCCGCCGGTCCACCGACGGGATGTCCCGGCCGGGCGCGTCGTCGCGCCCCGGGAGGTGGGGTCGATCGGCTTCGGACACGGGGATCCTCCTCGCGGCTCGTCCGCAGGCATGCACCGTCCACTCTTCCAGATTCCGCGCGGGCTCGGAGAAATGCCCGGTAACGGCCCCGATCCCGGGCGCTCGACGGGCACGATCCCACACGTCCACGGCCGCGCTCCGGTTCGGTTGAGACCTTCACCTTTTCGCCCTTCGTGACGGATGTCACAGCATTGTCGAGGTAGCTCCGAACGATTTGCCCGATCCCGGATCGCGCCCGAGACGGGGGCGCGCGAAAACCGTTGCGTACCAGCAGAAGCGAGAGGACGCCGGCGACGGGTCCCTGACCCCTCAGGAAGTTACCGATCGGTGTTACTGCACAGTACCGGCGGCCTCCGGGACCGGAGACCCCCTCCCCGACACCCGTTCCCGAGCGAAATCCTCTGCGCGCGAATGCCTGTGAGAGAAGTCGGCCACGAGGGCGCCGCCGATCGCCCCGCATGGAAGCAAAACGTGACAAACCCTCATGTTTCCTCCATGCTGTAATCCGAACGGAGCCTTCGCCCAGGGGGACGTGACCGTCGCAACCGACGGCCGTAGCTGCGGAGACCTGTTCGAAACGGTCCTTCGGACACCGCGGATGTTGCCCGGTGGATCGACGACGAACACGCATGCCCATGCCAACCACGAGGAGCCGACCGCTACATGTTCCCGCTCGCGTCGCCAACACGAGACGTGGAAGGTAGGACCGGTTAGTTTGACTTCCTCATTGGGGTGGAGCTTCGAGACGCGCGCCCGATGCGTGCACAAACCATGGAGAACGGTGGCAACGAGTATGTTCAAGCGGATCGCAGTGGTCAATCGCGGTGAGGCGGCCGTACGCCTCATCCGGGCAGTCCGGGAGCTCAACTCCGAGCACGGCTACGACATCAAGACGATCGCTCTGCACACCGATGCCGAGCGACGGGCGATGTTCGTCCGTCAGGCCGACGAAGGAGTGACCCTCCGGCCGTCGACGACGGCGGCGACCCCCTACCTCGATCATGCAGAACTCGAGCGCGCGCTCCTCGAGGCGAAGGCCGACGCCGTCTGGGTCGGCTGGGGCTTCGTCGCCGAGGACCCCGCCTTCGCCGAGCTGTGCGCCCGCCTCGGGATCACCTTCATCGGTCCCTCCGCCGACGCCATGCGTCTGCTCGGCGACAAGGTCGAGGCGAAACTCCTCGCCGAGAAGGTCGGCGTTCCCGTCGCACCGTGGTCCGGTGGACCCGTCGATTCCCGCGCCGACGCGCGCCGCCACGCGCAGGCCATCGGCTACCCGCTGATCATCAAGGCCCGCTCCGGCGGCGGTGGCCGTGGCATCCGCAAGGTCTACGCCGAAGACGAGCTCGAGCTCGCCCTCGAGCGCACCCAGGGTGAGGCCGAGCGTTCCTTCGGCGACCCCGTCGTGTTCATCGAGCGTCTCGTCACCGACGCACGCCACGTCGAGGTCCAGGTCATCGCCGACAAGCACGGCAACGTCTGGGCCCCGGGCGTGCGCGACTGCTCGATCCAGCGCAAGAACCAGAAGGTCATCGAGGAGTCCGCCTCGCCGCTGCTCACCAAGGAGCAGTCCGACCACCTGCGCACGGTCTCGGCCGATCTCGTCCGCGCCGCCGGCTACGCCGGTGCCGGCACCGTCGAGTACCTCTACCAGCCCGACCTGAAGATCTTCACCTTCCTCGAGGTCAACACGCGTCTCCAGGTCGAGCACCCCATCACCGAGGCCACGACCGGCATCGACCTCGTCAAGCTGCAGATCCTCGTCGCCTCCGGCGAGAAGCTTCCCGGCGAGTGCCCCGGCGAGTTCGGGCACGCCGTCGAGGCCCGCCTGAACGCCGAGGACGCCGCCAACGGCTTCGCACCCGCTCCCGGCACCGTGCAGCTGCTCAAGTTCCCGCTCGGCTCCGGTCTGCGTGTCGACACCGGCATCGCCCAGGGCGACGTCATTCCGCCCGACTACGACTCCATGGTCGCCAAGATCATCGCGTGGGGCCGCGACCGCGACGAGGCACTCGCCCGCCTGCGCACCGCTCTGCGCGAGACCACCGTCGTCCTCGACGGCGGCACGACGACCAAGTCGTTCCTGCTCGACCTGCTCGACCGTCCCGAGGTCATCGACGCCTCCGCCGACACCGGCTGGCTCGACCGCACCGGCGCCGGCACCGAGACCGGTCCGTCCAAGGTCGCCGACGTCGCTCTGATTGCGACGGCCGTCGATGTCTACGACACCGACGAGGCCCACGAGCGCTCCGCCTTCCTCGCTTCGGCCCGCGGCGGTCGCCCGCGTGCCGGACACGCCGTCGGACGCAAGATCGAGCTGAGCTACCAGGGCCAGGCCTACGAGCTCGTCGTCGGCCAGGTCGGCCCGCACCGCTACCGGGTCGACACCGGTTCCGCCGAGTTCGACGTCGACGTCGAGCGGCTGGGCGACTACGAGTCGCGCCTGACCCTCGGCGGACGCCGCCACAACGTGGTGTCGATCGCCGGTCCGGCCCACTTCCTCGTCGAGGTCGACGGCATCAGCCACCAGATCAGCCAGGACGAGGCCGGCGTGGTGCGCACCCCTGCCCCGGCCGTGGTCGTCGCGGTTCCCGTCGCCGTCGGTGACGAGGTCGAGGCCGGTCAGACCCTCGTCGTGCTCGAGTCGATGAAGATGGAGACCGCGGTCCGCGCTCCCTTCGCCGGCAAGGTCCGCGAGATCCTCGCCGTCGTCAACGCGCAGGTCGACGCGGGCGCCCCGCTCCTGCGGGTCGACCAGATCGTCGAGGAGGTCGTCACCGAGACCGTCGAGCGCGTGGAGTTCGCTGCACCGGCGCCCTCGCTCAGCGACGATGTCGCCGCCGACGCACTCGCTCGCCTCGACTCGCTCGCCGCTCTGGTCACCGGATACGACGTGTCCGCCAAGCGCACCGCGGCACTGCTCGCCGAGTACGAACGTCTCTCCGGCTCGGTCGACTCGTGCGCGCTCGTCCGCGCCGAGCTCTCGCTGCTGACGACCTTCGCGGACGTATGCGAACTGTCGCGCAACCGTCCGACCGAGGAGGAGAAGAACAGCGACGACCGGGTCCACAGCCCCCGCGAGTTCTTCCACGGCTACCTGCAGTCGCTCGACGTGGAGGTCGGGGGTCTGCCCGACAGCTTCCGCGCGCGTCTCGCCCGTGCCCTGCGGCACTACGACGTCCTGGAACTCGATCGCACCCCGGAGCTCGAGGAGGCCGTCTACCGGTTGTTCCTCGCGCTCGAGCGCATCGAGGCCCACGTCCCCGTGGTCACCTCGCTGCTCGACCGCTGGGTCGAGCGCGACGACACCGAGGTGGGGATCTCCCACGAGCTCAACGAAGTCCTCGACCGGCTGATCGTCGCGACCCAGGTCCGCTTCCCGGTCATCGGCGACACCGCCCGCAACCTGCGGTACCGCTACTTCGAGGAGCCGGTGATCCGCAAGGCCCGCGAGCAGGTCTACGACGGGGTCCGCGGTTCGCTCGCGTACCTCGCCGAGCATCCGCAGGCGACGGACTACGCGCAGCGCATCGATTCGCTGGTCGCCACACCCGAGCCGCTGATCGACCTTCTCGCACAGCAGATCACGCGTCCGGAGACCGTTCCGGGCCCGCTGCTCGAGGTCATCGCTCGCCGGGCTTACAAGATCCGCACCCTCGAGGACGTGCGTTCGTGCACCGTCGGCGGACACCAGTTCGTCACCGGCAACTTCGATCTGCGCGGCACGCGCCTGTACCTGATCTCCGCCGAGGCCCCGCAGGCCGAGTTCGCGTCGCTGCTCGACGCCGTCGAGGAGTCGGCGGCCTCGGTTCCCGACACGAAGAACCTCGTGATCGACCTGTACCTCGCGTGGGACGACGCTCCGGCCGATGCCGACGCCCAGGCCGACGCGCTGCGCGCCGAACTCGCCGCACGCCCGGTGACCGGCGTGGCCCGTCGCGTGACCGTGACGGTCTGCCACACCGACACGGCCGAAGAGCACGTGTTCACCTTCCGCCCCTACGAGACCGGATACGCGGAGGAGACCAACATCCGCGACATCCACCCGCTCACGGGTCAGCGTCTGGATCTGTGGCGCCTGAAGAACTTCGACGGCACCCGCCTGCCCGCCAACCCGGACACCTACCTGTATCACCTGGTGTCGCAGGACAATCCGTCCGATGAGCGGTTCATCGCCCTCGCCGAGGTGCGCGACCTGACGCCGCAGCGCGACGAGTCCGGTCGCATCGTCGGACTGCCGGCCTTCGAACGCGCTCTCGCGAGCTCGCTCGACGGCATGCGACGCGCCCAGGCCAACCGCGGCGGGCGACGTCTCGACGCGAACCGCGTGGTGCTCTACGTGTGGCCCGCCGTCGATCTCGACATGGAGGACCTGCGCCGCATCGGCCGCAACGCCGCGCCGCTGACCGTGGGTGCCGGACTCGAGGAGATCACCGTCATCGGGTCGTGGCGTGATCGCCAGGACGAGCCGGCACGCGAGGTCGCCCTGCGCTTCTCGTACCGCTCCGGTGCGGGCGTCATCGTGCGGGTCACCGAGCCGCCGAAGGAGCCGCTGAAGCCGCTCGACGAGTACACCCAGAAGGTCCAGCGGTCCCGTGCCCGCGGCACCGTCTACCCGTACGAGCTGATCCCGCTGCTCACCGGCGGCGAAGGCACCTTCGTCGAGTACGACTTCGACGAGCAGGGCACCCTCGTGCCCGTCGACCGCCCCTACGGCCGCAACACCGCGGGTCTGATCGTCGGCGTCGTCGACACCCCGACCCCGCGGTACCCCGAGGGCATGAAGCGCGTCACGCTGTTCGGTGATCCCACCAAGGCGCTGGGCACCGTCGCGGAGGCCGAGTGCTCCCGTGTGGTCGCCGCGATCGACCTGGCGGAGAGCCTGAACGCTCCCGTCGAGTGGTTCGCGCTGTCGTCCGGCGCGACGATCTCCATGGACTCGGGCACCGAGAACATGGACTGGGTGTCGCGCGGTCTGCGTCGCATCATCACATTCACGCAGAACGGCGGCGAGATCAACGTCGTGGTCACCGGCATCAATGTCGGCGCGCAGCCGTACTGGAACGCCGAGGCGACGATGCTCATGCACACCAAGGGCATCCTCGTGATGACCCCGGACAGCGCCATGGTGCTCACCGGCAAGCAGTCGCTCGATTACTCGGGTGGCGTCTCCGCCGAGGACAACTTCGGTATCGGTGGCTACGACCGCGTCATGGGCCCCAACGGTCAGGCGCAGTACTGGGCTCCCAACCTCAGGGCCGCCATCGAGACGCTGTTCGCGCACTACGCCCACGCCTACGTCGCGCCGGGCGAGCGCTTCCCGCGCAAGGCCGCGTCCACCGACCCGGTCGACCGCAACGTGTGCGTGTACCCGCACGTGCATCCGTCCAGCGACTTCACCACCGTGGGCGACATCTTCTCGTCCGAGACCAACCCGGATCGCAAGAAGCCGTTCGACATCCGTACGGTGATGCGCTCGGTGGTCGACCAGGACCACGCTGTGCTCGAACGGTGGGCCGACATGGCCGACGCCGACACCTCGGTCGTGTTCGACGCGCACCTGGGCGGAAACCCGGTGACGGTCATCGGCATCGAGTCTCGCGCGATCCCGCGCAAGGGCTGGTTCCCCGCCGACGGACCGGACCAGTGGACCTCGGGCACGCTGTTCCCCAAGTCGTCGAAGAAGACGGCACGGGCGATCAACGCGGCGAGCGGCAACCGTCCGCTCGTGGTGCTCGCCAACCTGTCGGGCTTCGACGGCTCCCCCGAGTCGCTGCGCAACCTGCAGCTCGAGTACGGCGCCGAGATCGGCCGGGCCATCGTCAACTTCGACGGTCCGATCGTGTTCGTCGTGGTCTCCCGCTACCACGGTGGTGCCTTCGTGGTGTTCTCGGGCGCACTGAACGAGAACATGGAAGTCCTCGCCGTGGAGGGTTCGTTCGCCTCGGTGCTCGGTGGCGCTCCGGCGGCTGCGGTGGTCTTCACCCGCGACGTCAACAAGCGCACCGCGAGCGATCCGCGGGTCGTGGAACTCGAGGCGCAGCTGCGGGCCGCCGAGGACGGCGACAAGGCACGACTGGGCGTCGAGCTCACCGCTCTGCGCACCGCGGTGCGGTCGGAGAAGCTCGGTGAGGTGGCAGCCGAGTTCGAGGCGATCCACAACATCCAGCGCGCACAGCAGGTCGGCTCGGTCGACGCGATCGTGCCGGCGGTCGAGCTGCGGCCGCAGATCATCGCGGCCGTCGAGCGCGGCATGGCACGCACGCTCGCGTAACCCACGCAACGAGAGCGAGACCCCACCGGAACACTTCCGGTGGGGTCTCGTCGTCGTGGGGCCGTCGTGCGGGTCAGTCGTCGTGATCGTCGTCCCGGTCGTCGTCCCGGTCGTCGTCGTGCACATCGTCACAGCGGTCGTCCCACTCGCCGTAGAAGTCCTCGACGTGGTCCGGCACCGTGTCGTCCCAGTCCTCGAACCACGCGTCGCAGCTCGTGACGTCGATGTAGGGGATGTCGGTGGGCAGGTCACCCGGCCCCGCATCCCGGGCCGGGTCGACGCCCGCCCGAACAGTTCCATCCGGGCCGCCGGTCGTCGTCTCGTCCACCACGCGGGCGACGGTGAACGACGACGGTTCGGAGGGAGCGGACTCACCTCGGTTCGCCGACACGAAACCGACGGTGCCGGCCGTCATCGCGACCGCTACGGCGGTCACGGCCCATGCGGTGCGGCTCATCGCCATGATCGTTCTCCTCGACTCGGTGTTCGTCCTGGTCACCGGTAACTTTGGCGCACGACGATGAGGGGTCGATGAGCCGAAGATGACGAAACCTTCATCCGAGACGCGTACGGATCCACTCGACCAGGATCCTGGCTACCTCGTGAGGAGCCTCCGGGACGAGGGCGTGCCCGCAAGCCGGCACGACGGCCGTGGAGACGAGTTCGCTCCCGAACTCGTCGACGAGCTCACCTCGGGTCTCCGCGGGCCGGAAAACGTCCCCTCCTGCTTGTACGTCGAGCAGAGGTGACGGCGCCACCGTCCACCACGATTCCTTGTCGGTCGCGGCCATCGCTGCCCGCTGCGACACGATCGCGTCGGGCCACCACCCGTCGAGCCACACCGCCGGATCGTGTCCTGCGGCGAAGAAGACGTCGCGCAGGTGCACGAGTCGTTCGTGGTCGGGAAGCGAGAGGTCGGAGCACTTGGCGACACGCTCGGTCAGCGAAGCCGGAAACCGGCGGGCCCCGGCGGCGAGCACGGCGACGCCCCGGACGAGTTCGGGCCGGTCGGCGGCGAGTACCCGGGCCACGTAGTGCCCGAACGCATGACCGGCCACAACAGCGGGTGCGGCGTCGAAATGCTCGATGACGGCGGCGACGTCGCCCGCGAGATCGTGCAGGTCGAGACCGGTCATGGGTCCGCGGCTGCTGCCGATACCCCGGGGTTGCGGTCGCAGAGCGGTGAATCCCGCTGCGGCGAGGTCGCTCGCGATCGGATCGAATTCGTAGGAGTCGCGCCCGAGGGAGGGCAGCAGGACGACTGCCGGCCCTTCCCCGTCGAGATGTATCTCGAGTTCGGCCACCGGTGTTTCGACAAGACGAGTGTTGCTCACGGGGCCATCCTCTCATCGCCGGAAAGACCCGTGCTTCGCCACAACGACCCTCTGTAGTGTCGAGAATCACACCGACGCCAGGTGTGGCGCGTTTTCGAACGGGGAATACCAACGAGTTCGTCTTGGTCGAGCTTCGGCGGCACGGAGTGCGTCTCTCCCCGACAGGCGTCAAGCGACCGCCCACGGTAGGAAATCGACTCCGAATCCCTTCATCCGCAATTACTTTCGGGACCATGCGCGAAACACGTTCGCGTCCACGCCATGTGCACACAGTTGTACCTGACTCCCCGGTAGCACGTTGTGCCATTCTGGAGCGGTCCGATTCGTGCAGGCTGTACGTCCGAATGGATACGAACATTCAGCATGTTCGTACCGTGGGGTAACCCCGAATCTTCGTCGAATATGATTGTGCTCCAATACTTCTCGAACTATTCGGACAAATTGACGAAATTCGAGACTCGAATTGTTTCTGGTGACAACATCATCGAGGTGGTGCATGATTGGTGCCGCAGGGAGTTATGAGCCGATGAAGGCTCGTTTCAGGGGACACGCGTTCGAGTCAGGGGGATTCGAAACGTGCTCCTCCACAGAGAAATCAACGCGCAGGGGGCGTTTGTGCGACGTCGGCGAACAGCCGCGCCCGTCGCCCCCTCGCACAGCGAGGAGATCAGCATGACCAGCACCATCGAACCCAGCTCGCAGATCGCTGCCGGCGGAAACAAGCTCCGCGGACGCGTCGCCTTCGTCACCGGCGGCACGCGCGGCATCGGTGCGGCGATCAGCCGCAGCCTGGCGAGCCAGGGCGCCACCGTCGCCGCAGGCTACGGACGCAACACCGCCCAGGCGGATCAGTTCCTCGCAGACCTGAACGAGACGGGCCGCAAGGACGTCCGTTACTCGGTGCACCGCGGTGACGTCGCGAACGCCGACGACTGCCGACGCACCGTCGACGAGGTCATCGAAACGCACGGCCGTCTCGACATCCTGATCAACAACGCCGGCATCACCATCGACCGCACGGTGCTGAAGATGCAGGACGAGGACTGGGACACCGTCATCGGCGTGAACCTCTCGGGTGCGTTCTACCTGGCGCAGGCCGCACTGCGCCACATGCTCGAGCGTGGCACCGGACGCATCGTCAACGTCTCCTCCGTCATCGGCGAGACCGGCAACATCGGCCAGGCCAACTACGCGGCATCGAAGGCCGGCCTGTTCGGTCTCACCAAGACCCTCGCCAAGGAAGCGGCCTTCTACCTGGCCAAGAACGACAAACTGGACCCGAACGGCATCGGCGTCACCGTCAACACCGTCACCCCGGGCTTCGTCGCCACCGAGATGGTCGAGGCCATCCCCGAGAAGGTTCTCGCACGCATCACCGACACCATCCCCGTGAAACGACTGGCCGACCCGCAGGAGATCGCCCGGGTCGTGCACTTCCTCGCCGCGGACGCCTCCTCGTACATCACCGGTCAGGTATGGGGCGTCAACGGCGGCCTGGACATGTGATCCGGTCTCCCCACCCACTACTTCGAATCGAACGGTCCCCTCGCACATGCAGCCATTCGAGCTCAATCGGCACGGCCGAATTGTCTTCCCCTCCAATTTCGTTCCCGAACTCGACTTCTCCACGCTGAGCAGCGTCGACCACCTCGACGCCGTCATCCGACGTGACTTCGACACCAAGGCACCCACGGTCTCGGAGATCCTCTCCCGGCACGAACTGGGCAAGTACGCCTCGAAGTTCGAGATCATGCGGGACATGGCCCTGAACGTCTTCTGGGCCGACCGATTCCCGCTGATGATGTTCGAGCGGCGCGTCATTCGCTGGGGCGACGTTCCCCGCAACCGCGACGACGTCTACATGCCTCGTCTGACTCCCTGGCCCGAGGCCGAAGAGCGGCTGGGGGCGGTCGAGGAGGCCTACCGCGCTCTCCCCCGCGCATGGGACAGTGCCGCCGAGGACCGCATCTTCGATCGACTCTTCGCGGTCTTCGGTTCGCGTCGTCACTTCGCCGGCGACCTGCCCACGGTCAAACCGACCGTGCCACAGCTGATCTCCGATCCGGAGAACATCACCCTGCGTGTTCGCCACTACGATCCGAACCACCCCGTCTTCGGATACGACGAGATCCTCGACTGTCACGAGGACGTCGCCGAACTCGAGGCACTGAGCCGCTGGTCGATGGTTCTGCACAACCAGCAGCCCTGGGACGGAAGCGAAACCGAACTCGTCCGGGTCGCGGACCTGAAGGACGACGACTACGTCGTGGCCTCCCATCCGCGCAATCGCGAGGTCCAGCGGTTCATCAACCGGGTCATGTCGGGCAAGACCCGTAAGGCCACCTCGTACACGCGGCACGAACCGGTGGCACCGTCTGCGCCCTACCCGGCCGTCGACGTGCGCTCGGAGTTCGCGATCGCACCCCGCATCGATGCGATCGCGGTCGCGCACGGCGACCAGGTGTGCACCAACGAGGACCTGATCCGTAACACCGCCTACAACTGGTCGCCCATGTCGGCCGACGAGATCACGGCCAAGACCGGGATCGAGCAGCGCCGGTACACCTCGGGAACCTTCGAGGACCTGGCCCTGACGGCGGCGAAGCAGGCGATCACCCACGCCGGAGTCGGCCCGCAGGACATCGGCGCGGTCATCACCTGCACGTGCACGAGCGGTCGGCTGATCCCGTCGCTGGCCACGTGGATCTCGGGCGAACTGGGCATCGGGCAGACCCATGCCTCGTTCGACCTGATCGCGGCGTGCGCGGGAATGCCCTACGGCCTGGCCGAGGCGACCCGCATCCTGCAGCAGGTCAAGCGCCCCGTCCTCGTGGTGTGCGTCGAGAAGTTCTCGGACAAGATCGGCACCGTCCGGCCGTCCCGGATGATCTTCGGTGACGGCGCCGCGGCGATGGTCATCTCTCCGGCCGCCGAGGGCGAGGCACCCGATCTCGAGTTCTTCAACAGCTACGCGAGCGGCCCGACGAGCGAGGTCAACTCGATCATCTGGCCGAACCCGGACTTCGACAACTTCATCACGGTCTACGGACCCGAGGTGAAGACGCTCGCCGGTCGTTATCTGGCGCAGATGCTCGACGAGATCAAGGCCCTCCCGTCTCCCGACGACGCCGAGCGTTCGCTGCTCGACGACATCGATCTCATCGTTCCCCATCAGGCGAACAAGACGATGGTCATCGAGCTCGCCGCGAACGCCGGACTCTCGGCCGACCGGTTGTACTTCAACATCGAGAAGGTCGGCAACACGTCGTCGGCGAGCATCCCACTCGCGATCCACGACGCCGTCCGCGAGGGGGTCATCACCGAACCGGTGCGCATCTTCGCTCCCGGCTTCGGCGCCGGAGCGGTGGCGGGGTACACCGTCATGCGGATCGACCCGAAGGTGGTCGTGGCGTTCGAGGAGACCGACGCCGGCTGAGCCGGCAGATGGACCGACGCCGGCTGAGCCCGGCGTACGACGGACTTCCGGGCCGTCCCCCGGCAGGCCCGGAGTACATCGGCCCGTTCGCGACATCCGGTCGCGAGCGGGCCGATCGTCGTCTGCGACCGGGCGACGTAACACCCGCGCCGTCCAGGCCGACATTTCGATCGGATCCGGCAAATCGGATCCGGACGAAGTACAGAAAGGCCTCGCGCATGAAGTTCCGCCGCATCGTCGCTGCGACGCTGGGGTGTGTGGCCCTGACGGTCACCGCACCCTCGACCGCCACCGCCTTCCCTCTCGTGGACCTGCTCCCGAAGGGCATCGCCGATCTCGTTCCGAGCGGATCGTTCAATCCGTTCGCTCCGCCGCCGGCACCTCCGGCACCTCCGGCTCCCCCGTCCCCGCCGGCACCTCAGGCCGGCCCGGCTCCGCAGGTGGCACCGGCTCCCCCGGCTCCCCGTCCGGCTCCGTCCGCACCGAGCGGCGGGTTCAAGAACTGCACCGAGGCCTGGAACGCGGGCGCTGCTCCGGTCCACCGCAACGACCCCGGATACGCACCGCGCCTCGACCGCGACAACGACGGGATCGGCTGCGAGCGCGATCCGCGCTGATCGGTCCGTCCCGTAAAAGAGCCTTCGTCGTTCGTACGTGCGGAGACCTCAGAGCCAGCGCGGCGACGTGAGTTCTCCGCCGGTGACGCCGACGGCTCCGCGACCGACCGCATCCTCACCACCGGACGCATGTGGGGCGACCTGTGGCACCTCGACGGTGCCGGTCGCGAGGCCCGCAACGAGCTGTTCCGTACCCGCGACACCTCGAGCTACAAGTACACCGACTGGCTCCGGGGCTACAGCTCCGACCGCAACCGCTGAGCACTCACACAGCGCCGCAGAGCAATTCGTCCCGTTCCGGACAATGCCGTCCCCGATCACCGATCGGGGGCGGCATTCGCCGTATATACGTCGTTCGTCCCGCACCGAAAGGTACCGGAGCGACCGCGACCAGCACATACTGAAAATATGACCGCGTCACGGCAGGCGTCGGCGCTCCGCAGCGAGGTTCGGGACATCGCACTCGGAACCGCCGACCCGGTCGAGTTCCGGCACGCCGTCCTCGACACGATCCGGCGGCGTATCCACTACGACATCGGATGCATCGCTCTCGTCGATCCGGCGAGCATGTTGTTCACGTCCGTGACCATGCTCGGCGCCGACGCCCCGCCCGGTCGTGCCGCGAAGACGGTGGCACACATCGAGTACGGCACGTCGCGCTTCGCGAACACCTACCGCAAGCTCGCCCGGACGCGCACCGGTGTCCAGACGATCCGCGAGGCGATCGACTGCGACATCCGCGATTCCCTGCCCTACAGCGAGATCCTCGAACCGCAGGGGATGGACGACGAGGTGCGCCTCGTCTTCCGAGGCCGTGACGGGCGCGTCTGGGGCGGCGGCACTCTCATGCGCGGCCCCGGCCGACGCTTCGACGCCGACGACGTGGCGGCACTCGCGGGATGCGTGGGCGAGATCAGCGACGGACTGCGGTTGTCGTTGCTCCGCGAATCCCCTCGACTCGCGGCGGACGCATCGCCCGGCGGTTCCGGTCCCGCAGTCGTGGTCGTGGGCGCGGACAACGAGATCGAATCGGCCACTCCCCAGGCGGGGGAGTATCTGGAGCGACTCGGTGCCGAAGGTTCCTTCATGCTCCCCGCGGTGGTCGTCGCCGTCCGCTTCCGCTACGAGGGGGCTGCCGCGCGCGTCGTCCGTGCCCGTACGGAGGACGGTCAGTGGCTCGTCCTGCGGGCCGGGTTGCTCGACGGCCGAGGAGAATCGGCCCGGATCGTCGTCGCGATCGAACCGGCGCAGCCCGGTCAGCTCGTGGCTCTGACCGCTGCCCTTCACGGTCTCACCGAACGGGAGACCGATGTCCTCGCCCGCGTTCTCGCGGGCGAGACACGCACCGAGATCGCACGTGGACTGTTCATCAGTCCGTACACCGCACAGGACCACTTGAAGAGCATCTATGCGAAGACGGGTGTGAACAGTCGCCAGGAACTCGTCGCACGACTGTTCTTCACGCACTGCCTCCCCCGGGTCGGTACGGAGATCGGGCCGGACGGGTGGTTCGTCGAGAAGCCGGCGCCGACGAACGTCCCGGTCGGTGCACATCGGAAGAGGTGAACCGTGGCACGCATCCTGATCGTCACCCTGGAGGGCGGCGGGAACTACTCGCCCGAAGCAGCGCTCGGATGCGAGTTGCACCGCCGCGGACATCACGTTCGGGTTCTCGGTCACGAATCGCAACGGAAGGTCGAGGAGGATGCCGGCCTCGTCTTCTGCGGCTACCGGCACTCGCCGACCTGGACCCCGCACGTAGAACTGAGCACCCCGAAAGTGCTGACCATGGCCTACGCCATGATGACCGCCCCCGCCGTCGCACGGGATGTGGAGGACGAGATCGCCGGGGAGCCGACCGATCTGGTGATCGTCGATTGCATGCTGTTCAACGCCCAGGACGCTGCGGCGCGCACCGGGGTGCCGTACGTGGTGCTGTTCCATTCCTTCTTCGCCGCATTCGACGGCGCCTTCCGGCACGGACCGTTCGGGATCGGTTCGCGACTACGCGGCCTGGGTCCGAAGCGACTGTGGGAACAGGCCGACATGCGACTCGTGTGCTCGGACCGAGTGCTCGACCCGGCCGCGCGATGGCGCACGGACGGCTCGCTGACCTGGACCGGTGCGATCCACGACGCGAAGGCCGCGGCGGTCGGTCGAACACCGCCGCGCGTGCTGGTCAGTCTGAGCACCGCCGGCTTCCCGGGTCAGCGCCGCACTTACCAGAACATCTTCGACGCCACCGCGGAGATGGACGCGGAGTTCGTCGTCACGACCGGGCCGGCGATCGACCCTACCGGGTTGCGCGTACCATCCAATGCGACCGTCCACCGGTACGTCCCGCACCACGAGCTGATGCCGACCTGTTCGGCGGTCGTCGGGCACGGCGGGCACGCGACGGCCTTCCGGTCTCTCGCGCACGGACTTCCGATACTAATCATGCCCATGTCGGCGGTGACGGATCAGGCGATCATCGGTCGTGAGGTCGCGAAGGCGGGTGCGGGCATCCGTCTGCGGAAGACCGCTTCGCCCGAGCAGATACGCGCGGCCTTGGAGAGGCTGCTGACCGACGACGGTTATCGCACGGCAGCAGCAGAACTCGGCGCCCGTCTCCGAACCGTCGATGGTGCGTCGGCTGCGGCCGACCGGGTGTTGACGCTCGTCGACCACTGACGAACACGCGAAGGACCGGCACCTGTCCGGTGGTGCCGGTCCTTCGCATCACCCTTCGACCGCATCTCCCTCCTCCAGAAGCTGTTTCGCGTGTTCGAGGTTGTTCCGCACATCGCGCGCGTACAGTTTCTCCACGACCGGCTGGGTGAACTTGCCAAAGAGGTTCCCGACGTCCTCGGTGTCCTGGTGGACGGTGACGCGGGTTCCCGTCTCCACCGACTCGAAGCGATAGACGGTCTCGTACCGGATCGGGCTCTTCACGCTGCGGCGGTGCTGGGCTCTGCCGGGCTCGACGCGGGCCAGTTCCTCGGTGAGTTCGATTCGCCGTCCGGCAACCTTGACGGTGGCGCGCGAGACGGATCCCTCCTTGCCGCCCTCACCCGAGATGCAGTGACTGTTCCTGCTGTACCGCAATGGTTCTCATGGAGGTGCGCGTCAGGATGCCTGGCGCGGGACCATCCCTCCGAGGGCGATGTCGTATTCCTGCGCCTGCTCGTCGAATCCGACGCTGTAGACGGTGGGATACCAGGCCGAGTGCTGATAGGCGGCCGGCAACTTGATCTGTTCGCGGATGGTGGGACGGGTCAGCAGCCACTCCCGCGTGATCATGGGCTCCATGAAGGTGTAGTCGCCGTCCCACGAACCGTTGACGAACGTCTCGGTGAAGTTGTAAACGCCCGGAACCATTCCTTCCGTGATGTCGAGCCAGTGCACACCCATGAACGGCACCGCGAGTTGCGATGCGAGCATCCCCGGCGGGGTCACGTAGTCGCCGGGCATGTACTTCGGGTCCGGGAGTCGTTCCGCGCGAGCGGCGTAATCCGGTGCGGTCGGGTCGATTGCTTCGATAGCCGCCATGTCGGTCATATAGAAGTGCATGTCGAAATGGGGCTTCCCGAACAGCACGGTCGGATCGTGTCCGCGTGGGTTCCAGTTCAGCATGACGTGGTCGAACACCGTGTCGGATGCCTGAACGGGCAGGTGCAGCATGTACATCTCGTCGGCATCGGGCAGTCCGTCGAGGGCCGCCGGCGAGAAGCGGATACCGACGGCGGTCGGGGCCCCGTTCGCATCGACGGTGGCGTACGCACGCGCGGTTCCGTCACCGACGCTCACGGCCTGACCGAAGTGCAGGTGGGCAGGTGTGGGCACCGCCGACGCCACGCCGCCGACCGCCACGGCGACGCACGCGGCGAGGAGCACTGCGATGGAACGAGATGATCGATGTTTCTTCATGGTGATATCCGATCGCCGAGGGTTCTCGGTGAACCTCTCCATTCCGTGGGTCCAGTCTCGACCGGTGTTCGTCACCCCGGCCATCCCTCATTCGGGGGATTTCGCCGAGCGATCCGACAGAAGAGCTCGTCCTCACAGCGTCGCGGCATATACTCGCCGGACTGCAGACAGACGTCACGATCCGCGGAGAACAGAGAGCGGCCCTTGAGTATTCGCAACCTTCGCGTCGCGGTGGTCGGTGGGGGAATCATCGGTGCCGCGACCGCCCGGCGACTCGCCCTCACGGACGCCGACGTCACTCTGTTCGAGAAGGAGGACCGGCTCGCCGCGCATCAGACGGGGCACAACAGCGGTGTCGTCCACGCCGGCCTCTACTACACACCCGGCAGCCTCAAGGCCCGGTTGTGCAGGCGTGGGGTGGAGTTGTTGCAGACGTTCACCACGGACAAGGGCCTGCCTTACGACGAGTGCGGCAAGGTCGTCGTCGCCCTCGACGAATCGGACCTCGGCCGGCTCGACGCGATCTTCTCGCGGGCCACGGCGAACGGGGTCCCCGGCATCAGACGCATCGGCGGCGACGAGATCACCGCGATCGAACCGCACGCCGTCGGGATCGCGGCCCTGCACTCCCCGCACACGGCGATCATCGATTTCGTCGCCGTCACCCGCGCGCTCGCGGACGACGTCGTCGCCGCGGGCGGCACGGTGCAGACCGGTACCGCCGTGACGGCGATCCGTGAGGCGGGCGAGCAGGTCGTCGTCGACATCCCGGGCGATCAACTGGCCTTCGACCTGGTGATCACGTGCGCGGGACTGCAGTCCGACCGCCTCGCCCACACCTCGGGTGACACCCGCGACCCGCGGATCGTCCCGTTCCTCGGCGACTATCTGCTACTCGAACCCGACGCGGCGGCGAAGGTGCGCGGGTTGATCTATCCGGTGCCCGATCCCCGCTATCCGTTCCTCGGTGTGCATCTCACCCGGCGGATAGACGGTGAGGTGATGGTGGGACCCAACGCCTTCCTCTCCCCCGGCCGCGAGGCCTATCGCGGCGGGCGCGGATCGTGGCGGGATCTGCGCGATGCCGTCGCCTGGCCCGGTTTCTGGCGGTTCGCCGCCCACAACCTGCCCGCAGCGGGCCGGGAACTGCGCACCGCGAGCAGCACTCGGCGGTTCGTCGCCGATGCGGCCGCGTACATGCCCGGGCTGACCGTCGACGACGTGCGGCCGGGTCCGCGCGGCATCCGCGCCCAGGCGATGAACTCCGACGGAGGTCTCGAGGACGACTTCGTCGTCACCGGGCACGGACGGGTCGTGCACCTGCGCAACGCCCCGTCGCCCGGGGCCACCTCGTCGATGGCGATCGCGGAGTATCTCGTCGACCACGCACTCGAACGCATCGCCTGATCGGGTCACCCGGCGGCGGACGTCATGGTTCGCGGTGACCGGTTCCGGGCATGCTGCATGGGAAACACTTCATCGTCAGGAGGTCTCCATGGCACGAATCGCACTCTTCGGAGGACACGGCAAGGTCGCGTTGCATCTCGAGCGGCTGCTGGCCGATGCCGGTCACGAGACCAGCGCATTCATCCGCAATCCCGATCACGCCGACGATGTCCGCGCTGCCGGTGGCACGCCCGTCGTCGCCGACGTCGAGAAGATGGACATCGCCGAGATCACCGAGCTGCTGCGCGGCCACGACGCGGTGGTCTGGTCTGCAGGCGCGGGTGGAGGGAATCCCGAACGCACCTACGCGGTGGACCGCGACGCGGCGATCGCCTCGATGACCGCCGCGCAGGAGGCCGGGGTCCGCCGGTACGTGATGGTGTCGTACTTCGGGGCCCGCCCCGACCACGGCGTCCCCGAGGACAACAGCTTCTATGCCTATGCCGAGGCCAAGTCGGCCGCGGACACCCATCTGCGGGGTACCGACCTCGACTGGACGATCCTCGGTCCGAGCGCGTTGACCCTCGACCCGCCCACCGGCCGCATCGAGATCGAGGGGCACGGGGCGAGCGACAAGGGGCAGGTCTCGCGCGCCGACGTCGCGGCCGTCGCCGCAGCGGTGCTCGAGCGACCGGAGACGGTGGGACGCACCATCGAGTTCAACAACGGTGACGTCCCGATCGACGAGGCACTCGACGCGCTGAGGTAGCTCCCCGCGCAGCAGTCCGCCCCCGGTAGCAGGGGTGATCGGGGCGGACATACGAGCGATGTGATCGCTCAGGCCTGCGGGGCGAGTTCCTCCACGCGCAGCGGCGACGTGTCCGCGGCGGCCGCGATGGCCTCCTCGAACTGCCGGCGGTCGACCTGCGAGCCGAGCACCAGCGCGGGTCGCGCCAGGAAGCCCTCGCGGTCGTCCTCAGGGGCCTGGTCCAGGGTGATCGCCAGGCCGAGCCAGACGTTCTCACGACGCTGGTCGTCCTCGGTGACCTGCTCGGCAGGCCGGGCCCGAGCACGGCGAATCCGGTTCCGCGCGTCGTTCAGCGACGTCTCGAGTCCCGGTTCGAGATCGAGGTCGTAGAGGAAGGCCACGTCGAGGTCGTGCGAGTCGAGCAGCATCCGCAAACGGTTCTGGGTGTCCTCGCGGAAGTCGATGTCGGCGCGAGGGAGAGATAACACCCCACCGCCACCGGACCGACGATGTCGCCCGCCTCCGACCGCGCGTCGCTCTCGAGTTCGCTCGCGTGGTGCAGCAGCATCTTCGCCCGCTCGAGCACCGTGTGACCGGTCGGTGTGAGCTTGACGCCTTGGGCGCGCTGCCGGACGAGGAACTTGACCGCGAGGGCCTTCTGGTCGGTGATCGCAGACGAGAGCGAGTTGCCTCATCGTGTACGTGGGCACCGCGTCCGTCCTGGGCATGGTAGTCCCGAGTCGAGAGCGCTCACACGAACCGGAAGAGCGGCGGGATCGCGACGACCGCCAGTGCCGCCCACCCGCAGTAGACGGGCAGGTAGCGCATCTGCCACCGCTCGACCGCCGCGAAACCCGTGCGGCCCCGCAGGAACGAGATGCCGAGCCACGCCGCCCACACGAGGTTCACCAGGAGGACGAGGTTCAGACCGAGGGCGGTGACCTTGTTGGCGGTGAAGCCGAACTCGGCGATGCGGGTGGCCATCGCGGTGAGCATCAGCAGGTCGACGGCGAGCGCCGCGGCGATCAGCATCACCTGCAGCAGATCGAAGACGTCCGGTGCGGCGTGCGGGTCGCGGGCGGAGATCGAGTAGAGCAGAAGTCCGAGGACGAGCACGAGGATCAGGTCCATGAGGATCAGCAGGCCCCGGTCGACGTCGACGACGCTGTGGGACGCGATCACCGCGACGAACAGCGCGACCAGCATGAGGATCGTGACGGGCGTGAAGACCCGGGTGAGAACGGGAGCGATGTTCTCCACGACCTGCTGCTTCGCCTCGACGAGCCAGGCCGCGACGACGATCGCTCCGGCCGGCCCGAACGGGACGATCCACTGTTCGAAGAACGGTTCGATATCGATCCCCAGGGCGCTGAAGGCACCCGCGGTCAGCCCCATGAGCACGCCGCCGCCGAGCGCGAGCAGCGCCAGGTACACGGCGAACTCCCCGGTGAAGCGCACGAAGTCCATGCGACGGCGATGGGATCGCCACTGCCCTGCGACATAGGCCGCACCGACGACGAACCACAGGACCACCGGGGCGTGGATCGCCGCGATGATCTCGGTGGCGCCGCCCGGTTCGAACGGGAAGACGTTGAGCACGATCGCCACGAGGACGAACGGAACGGCAAGGAGCGCACTGCTCTTCGGACTCATCTGACGCTTCCATGCGAAATACAGCGTGAGGAAGGGCAGCATGAGCACGGCGGCGTTGCGCACCAGTGCGTTATCGGAGAGCCACTCGAATCCGGCCCGGACGGCCAGACCGGCACCGAGCGCGCAGGCGAGGACGACCGGGAGTTCCCTACGGCGACGCGGGGTTCCGGACTCCTCACCGCGACCGCCACCGGTGAGGACGAGCTGCTTCCACAGCCGGTCGGAGTGTTCCTGGGCGAACTCGCGGGAGACCTCGTCGAGACCACCCATCCGGCCGACCGCGACGAGGAATGCCTCGTCGGCCGTCAGTCCGACCGACACAAGGTCCGAGATCTGTTCCCGCAGATGATCTTCCATCTCGTCGATGTCCGAGGACGAGATGACCCGATGGTCGGCGACGTAGATGCGCCAGCCGGCGATCCGGTCCTCGAGATGTGCGTCGAGTGTCATCACGACCACCCCGGCGCGACGGCGGGAGGCAACTGGGCCGACTGCCACACCTGGTGCAGGGCCTCTGCGACGACCGTCCACTGCGCCGCCCGTTCGGTGAGGACTTCCCGGCCCGCGTCGGTGATGGCGTAGTGCTTGCGGCGCCGCCCGTTGTCGGCGACACGCCAGGTGGCGGACACGTGCCCCGCCCGCTCGAGACGGTGCAGGAGGGGATAGAGCATCCCGTCGGTCCACTGCATCCGGCCCTGCGACAGCTCGTTGACGCGTTTGATGATCGCATACCCGTACGACTCGCCCTCGGCGAGGATGCCGAGCACGAGCGGGGTGGCGGACGCGGCCACCAGATCCTTCTCGATGAACATGTCGTCCTCATACCTAGAGGTTCTATGGATAACGGTGACCCTAGCAGATCTAGGTATGAGGACCGAGCGCTCTCCGCAAGGTGGTGCGGTGGCGTCTACTGCCGGTCGTCGGATCCGGCGGTTGTGGATTCGTCGGAGCCGGAGGCGGTCGATCCGGAATCCGCAGATCCCGAAGCGGCAGATTCCGAAGCCTCGGAGCGACTCCACGTCTCCGTCACCCGCGCCCGGCCGCGTTCGAACACGTCTCCGAGGACTCCCCCGACCGCCTTGAGCGGACTGCTCATCGAGTCCAGGGCCTCGGCGATCACCGGGTCCTCGTCGTCGAGCCAACCCGCCTCGTCGGCACGGCACGCCCACCGGAAGTCGTCGAAGTCCTGACGCAGACCCGCGAGCACCTTCGTCGTCCGTCCCGACGACAAGCGGCGTACGACCTCGATCGGGGTGCCCTCCGCGAACCGGGCGAGCGCGGCACGGGCGCGGCGCAGCAGTTCGGCGTCCTGCGTGAAGTGGTCGGCCAGGACCTGACGGGCGGAGGTCAGCGCGTCGCGCAGTTCGTCGTCGGGCGTGCGTGCCAGGTGCACGCGATGCCACAGGAACAGGCAGTCCTCGACGATCACGAGCAACTGCAGCGTCTCCCCCAGAGCCTCCTCCACCGCGACCTTCTGCAGCAGTTCGACGTGCTCACCCACCGCCGCGTCGAGTCCGAGATCGTCGAGCGACGAAGAGACGTGCCCGCGCAGACGCGTCACCGTCCGGGCGAGGACCTCACCGAGGTCGGCGATCGACTGCCAGTCCCGGTCGGGAAGACCGCCGGTGTGGTCGACCATTGATGCCGCCCTGGTCAGAACATTGTGGGTCGCGACGATGTCGCCGGCCGGCTCCGCCCCGGCCAGGTCGAGCACGCGGTCGACGGTTCCGGGCGCCGCATCGTCGCCTTCGAGACGCACGACGGCGGCCTCCACCGACGCGACTGCTCCCCGCAACGCCTCGAGGACCGCGTCGGGGGCGGTGGGGACTGCGGCGGTGGGTTTCGACGTGTCGGCCATACCCCAATCGTGCTACGTCGAAGGGCCGGATGCATCACGTCTTCCGGCTCAGTTCGGGACGCGCACCCACTTCCCGCTCAGTTCGGGACACGGACCCACGCTTGTTCGAGCAGGGCCACCACTTCGGTCTCCCTGCGGGCCCGGTAGGCCGACAGGATCCGGCGCGGGCGCGACTCCCCGTCGAGGCCGAGAGCGGACGCCAACGCCGACGCGATCCGCTCCTCGGGGACGGTCTCCGGTTCGGTGTGGCCGATGAGCGAGAGCGCCTTGCGCAGCGGTTCGGCGTTGTCGGCGACGGTGCGCAGCGGCAGGACGTCGAACCGGCCGTCGGTGCGGACCTCGAGCAGCAGCTCGTTGTCCTCCTCCACCCCGACGTCCTCGAGAAACCGGCGGATCGAGGACAGACGCGGCACCGGTCCCGTCCAGCGCAGGGTCTGGCCGCCCAGGCGGGACGGGAGCACCACATGCCCACCCGGTGCGCACCCGGCGATCGCGGCGACGGCGGACGGAACCGTGAACTCGGCTCCCCGCAGGTGGTCGCGGGTCGCGGGGATGCGCAGGCGCCAGGCCTCGCCCAGCCGGTAGAGGCGGCGTGTGCGCTCGGGCAGGGCGATCGGGACGTGCGAGCGGTGACGACGCCGGACACGGCCGTCGACGACCTCGAAATCCCCTCCGGCCGTGAACGTCCGGGCGGAATCCTCCGAGATGCCGAATCGGTCGACGAGCGCGGCGACCACCATGTCGCGATCGGCGCTTCCGCCGCGGGCATCGACCAGCCGTGCGATGCGGTTGCGGATGGCGGTGACCACGTCGACGTCCCACTCGGCCAGCGCCCAACGTTCACCGTCGGATGTGAAGCGCTCGTCGTCGGCGAGTTCGGAGACGAGCGTGTGGACGTCGGCATTGACCCCCATGCGCGCGACAAGCGTGTCGGCGGTCAGGGGATCGCCGAGCACCTCGAGGACCTGAGCGGCACGTCCGGCGAGCCCGTCCGGCGGGGACAGTAAACGGCCTTCGAAGGTCGTCGTGCCGCAGTACCGGGTCCACGCCTCGAACTCGTCGTCGGGAAGCGACCACACGGCCTTCACGGCGGCGGGCTCGACCACACCGTTCGGTGATTCGAACTCCGAGAGCAGTCCGCGGGTCTGCTTCTCGGCGTCGGGCAGATCCGGTACCGCGATCCACCCGTCCGCGACCTCGAAACGGTCGTCGAGACGGTGCAACACCCGCCACAGGGGCACGTCGAAACCCTGGACGGTCCGGCCCAGCACCGGGTGGGTGCGCACCATCCGGTCGAAGGCCGCCACCGGCCGCACGTCGACGCGCAACGCCGCGAGCAGGTCGCCGACCGCCGTGCCGAATGGGAAGGTGGACGGTCCGGCCGGGTCGTCGACGCCGTCGTGGACGCGGCGCCGCAAGGCCGTGCGTTCCGCGTCGGGCAAGCCCTCGAGGTAGTCGGTGAGTTCGGCGATCGGATCGGCCGGCGCCGCCACCGGCAGGTCGCGGGCGGTGAGTGCCCGCAACCGGGCCGCGGCGTCCTGGATCTCCTCCGGCGCCCCGTCGTCGATCACGGCCAGCAGGAGAGGAGCATCGTCGCGGCCGCACACGCGACTCCACCGCGCCAGCGCCGCCAGGTCGTCGAGGAGCAGCGCCGCGGCGGGCACCCGCGCGGCACGCGGATCGGCTTCGAGGGTGGCCGGTTCGCGGAGCACCGTCGCGACGAGCGCGGCGCAGACGATCTCCTCCACCGCGTCGCGGTCGGCGCCGCGGATCCCGAGCAGATCGGCCGGACTGCGACTGAACAATTCGGCGGTGGTGGGTGCGTGCGGGAGGCGCGCGACGAGGGTCGCGGCGGCCGGACCGAGATCGAGTGCGGCCACAGGCACTTCGTCCTCACGCAGCAGACCGTCCGCGAAGCGCAGCTCCGGGTGGTCGGTGACGTAGATGTGGGCGAGTTCGGCGCACAGTTCGGGGATCTCGGTGTGCTCACAGGTCTCGGCGGGCGACTCGTTCTCCCACCAGCGGGACGACGACACGAGTGCCCCGAGGGCGGCGGTGCGGGCCGATCCGTAGCGGTCGATCCACGGCATCAGATCCACCCAGCGACGACTGTCGAGTTCGTCCGACGACAAGGCACGAGACCACAGCGACACTGACCGATGCTCCTCTTCCACGCCCGGCGGAGGCCGCGGGCCCCCTCTCCGGCGTCGACGCCGCGCTCGTGCAGCGCGTCCACGCGAGGCGCCCTCGACCCGGACGCCGGTTCTCACCCTACAGTCCGAACGCCCCGTTTCCCGTCAGGTGATCGCGAGGTCGACCGCTCAGGTGAGCGCAATGTCGGAGTCGTCACGCGCCTCCGGGCGCAGCCGCAGCAGGACGAGTCCCGTCACCGACGCGACGATGAGCGAGGCCACCAGCCCGTTCACGTGCAGCGCCCACACGGCGATCACCGCCCCGGCCAGTCCCCCCAGCAGAGCGATCCAGAGCAGTACTTTTCCCAGGACCGAAGCCATTTCCCCGCACCTTCCGGCAATTCACGATCAGAACGGTGAGGATAGTGTCATCTGTCACAGTCCTCGCGAAAGTCCATCGGTGTGTCGACGGATCGTGCCTGCACGGTGACCGGGGCATACTGGTGCGGTTCGAGACGGTGGGGTCGGCAGGAACACGACGGGGAGGCGGAAACAGTGGCGGAACCGACGAGTGACCGAGCATGCACGGACGTGATCCTGCGCGACGTGACGCTGCGCGACGGACTGCAGCTGACCGGCAAACTGCTCCCCACCGAACGCAAGGTGGAGATCGTCCGGGCGCTGCTCGCCGCGGGCGTGCCCGAACTCGAGATCGGGTCCCTGGCCCGCGCCGACCTCGTGCCGCCGATGGCGAACACCCTCGACCTCGTCGCAGCGCTGACCGAGGAGGAACTCGACCGCTGCTGGATCTGGGTCGCCACGCCGCGCCACGTCGAGAAGGCGATCGCGGCCGGTGCCCGACGGTTCCAGTACTGCTTCTCGGTCTCCGACGCCCATAACCGCGCCAACATCGGCCGCGACACCGCGGACAGCATCGCCGCGATGCCGGCGGCGATCGAACGCGCCCACGCCGTCGGCGGCGGTATCCAGTTGTGCCTGGCCACGGCGTTCACGTGCCCGTTCGACGGGCCGGTCGATCCCGACCGGGTCGTGGAGATCGCATGCGATCCGCGCACCGACGGGGCCGCCGACATCGTCGTCGCCGACACCCTGGGCCAGGCCGTGCCCGGCCAAGTGTCGTCGCTGGTCGCGCGCCTGGCCGCCGAATCCCCCGACCGACGGATCGTCTACCACGGTCACGACACGTGGGGTCTCGGTGTCGCCAACAGCCTCGCCGCGATCGACGCCGGGGCGACCGTCGTCGACGGCGCACTCGCCGGCCTGGGCGGGTGCCCGTTCGCACCGGGTGCGAGCGGCAACACCGCGAGCGAGGACCTGCTGTTCGCGACCCGCCCGTCGTGGCTGGACCCGGAGGTCTTCGGCTCCCTGGTCCGGCTCGGCGAGGACATCGTCGCCGAACTGGACGAACCGAACCGGTCGCGTGCCCGGCAGGGCGCCCGCTCCGAGGCCGAGGCCTTCGACTGGGTCCTCCGGTGACCCGCATCCTGATCGCCCCCGACAGCTTCAAGGGCACCTACACCGCCGTCGAGGTCGCCGACGCGATCGCCTCCGGTGTGGAGAGCGCCGGGCACACCGCGATCCGGATGCCCGTCGCGGACGGCGGCGAGGGCACTCTCGACGCGCTCGCCGGGCCGCTCGGTCTCGCCCGGATCGAGGTCGAGGCCGTGAACCCGTGGCGCGCACC
The DNA here is from genome assembly GCF_025290685.1 of Rhodococcus sp. PAE-6. Taxonomy (NCBI): domain Bacteria; kingdom Bacillati; phylum Actinomycetota; class Actinomycetes; order Mycobacteriales; family Nocardiaceae; genus Rhodococcus; species Rhodococcus sp. PAE-6. The sequence continues at coordinate 207,512 of NZ_JAOCLZ010000005.1, read as the reverse complement.
GTGCCGCGGACTGCTGGGGATGTCGCCGGACGGCACGGCCGTCGTCGAACTCGCGACGGCGAGCGGCATCACCACTCCGCACGACGGTCCGCGCGACGCCGTCACCGCCGACACCTACGGCACCGGGATGGTCATGGCCGAAGCCGTCCGGCGCGGAGCACGACACATCGTCGTCGCGGCCGGTGGGTCGGCGACGACCGACGGGGGCGCAGGTGCGATCGCCGCGATCGACGAGCGGGGTGGGCTCGACGACGCCCGCGTCACCGTGCTGTCCGACGTGACGACCCGCTACACCGATGCGGCACGGATCTTCGGGCCGCAGAAGGGCGCCGATACGGCAGCCGTCGCGCTGCTCACGCGCCGCCTCGAAGAGAGGGCGCTGACCCTCCCCCGCGACCCGCGGGAGGTCGACGGCTCTGGAGCGGCCGGGGGTTTCTCCGGTGGGATGTGGTCGCGGTTCGGTGCAGAACTGCGGTCGGGAGCCGACTTCGTGCTCGACGCAGTGGAATTCGACGACGCCGTGCGCACCGCCGATCTCGTGGTGGTCGGCGAGGGACGGCTCGACGGCCAGTCGCGGGCGGGCAAGATCGTCTCGGCGATCCTCGCGCGCTGCAGCGACGTTCCGGTGGTCGCGGTGGTCGGTTCGGTCGGCGACGACCTCGGCGACTACCGCGAGCGGTTCGCCGATGTCGTCGTCGCATCCGATGCGGAATCGCTGACGCGCGCCGGTCGGACACTGCGCACCTGAGAGATGTACCTTTCGGCACTGCGCACCTGAGAGATGTACCTTTCGGCACTGCGCACCTGAGGAATGCGGCCGATCACCGGCCGATCACGGAGCGGTGGGAGGTGCGCTGCCGCAGGGAATCTCGGTGGGCGTCTCGGGCGTCGGCACCGGGTCGACCGGATCGGACGCGTGGGCCGGCCACGATGCCGGTCGCGCCTCGGAGCACGGGTCGGCGACGGGTGCGCGATCGGGCGACGGCACCGGCGACGGCGGCGGCGCCACGGCCGTCTGCAGTCCGGGCGCGGAGCGTTCCGCCTGCACGCCGCTGCTCACCGCGACGGCCAGTCCCCCACCCAGCAGGGCGACGAGCGCGACGAGCATGGCCGGCAGGACGGTGCCGCGACGACGGTTCGTGGGCGCGGCGACGACCGTCGGGGAGCGGCGGGCGGCTGCGACGAGCGCGGCACCGGTCGCGCGATGCCAGGGCACCCCGTGCGGAGTCACGAAGGGAACACCGAGGACGGTGGCGAGTTCTCGTGCCGGACGGGCGTCGCCGGGACGCAGATCGAGGAAGACCACCGCGTCGGGCGAGGTGCCGGCGCGGGCGACCGCTTCGTCCATCGCCTCGGGCAGGGACTGCGTGTAGGGACCGAACTCGTCGCCGTCGGGACTCACCGTGGACAGCACCGAGCGCGAGGGGACGTCGACCATCGATGCGGATTCGACGCCGTAGGTACGGGTGTGCAGGGCCAGGACCGGCAGTTCCGCGAGTTCGGGTGCTCCGGCGAGGAAGGCCAGTCGCGCGTCGTCGAGCAGGACCGTGTCGACGTCGATACCGAGCACGGCTCGCACCGCCTCGGTGACCGGTTCGGCGTCCTCGTCGTTCTCGGGACCGGTCACCACCGCGGCCGCGGACAGGGTCAGCGACGCCGCGGCGGCACGTTCCGCCATGGCGGAGGCGGCAGCGGCAGCGGCCTCCGCCGGTGTGTCCCCGGGTGCGCCGAAGCCTCGCTGGGAGTCGAACGGACCGAGACTCGGAACGTCGGCATCGACGAGGACCGCGCACACTTCACCGTCGTCGACGGAGATGCCGAGCATCGGGCGCATCTGTTCGTCCCTCCACGGCTGCCAGCACGAATCACGACGGCCCGAGCGGCCGTCGCTCGGACGAGCCTAGCCGACTACCGGGCCTACTCCGGGTAACAACCGACGGTGAGTCCGACGGTCGCGGCGACGTAACTGCCGAAGGTGATGTACGAGCCGTCGGCCGCGAACATCCGGACGGCGAGACCGGTATCCGGAGGCAGCACATGGCGACCGTGGAAGCCCGCCCGCGCGGCGGTGTCCTCGAAGACCCTGGCCGCACGGTCTAGTTCGTCGACCGGCACCGGCCTGCCCGAGCCGTGGATCGGGAGGTGCACCGTCAGGCCCGAGGTGCCGTCGGGCAGCGTGCATCCCGCGGTGGTGCTCGCGTACTTCGGTTCGAAGCGCACGCTGGGGAACTCGGCGGACAGCGCGGTGAGGACGTCGCGCTGCACGGCGGTGTAGAACTCGACCGCGCCCGCGCTGGTCGTGGCGACCGGTTCGGGCATCGCGACCGGGGTCACCGTGGTGGTGCACGCCGCGAGCAGTGCTGCCGGAACGACGACGCACGCCCCGAGCCGAAAACTCCACACAGAGGTCACGGCGTACTCCGTTCTGCGGTGCCCGCGACGACACCGGCGATGTGGTGGGAACTCGACGTTCCGGGGGTGAGATACGAGCTGTGGCCGGTGATGCCCGCGAGCGGGACTCCGGCGGTGGTGGTGCCCGGACCGGCGGGAAGATGCGTCAGGCCGTCGAGGAAGCTCGGGTCGCCGCCGAAGGTTCCGACGTCGGCGACGATGTCGCGCTCGGCTTCGACGAGATAGGCGGAGCCGGGCGGGATCCGCAGGTCGGTCACGTCGCCGGTCCCGATCCCCGGAGCCCCGACGAACACCGCGGCATCGACCGCACCGGTCTCCCTCAGCGCCAGACCAGAGACGACGGCCCCGTAGGAATGCCCGACCGTGGTGATACGCGGGTCGTCGGGACGCGAGGCCGCGATGCCGTCGAGGAAGTCGACCAGGCGAGGCGCGGCGATCCGGGCGGCGAGGTCGGAGACCGGACTGCGCTCGGTGAACGCGAGACCCCATCCCCATTGGGGCGCCTGGTAATTCAGCCAGGTGACCGCCGCGACGGAGGGATCGCCGCCGGTGAGGTGGAGCCGAGCGGCGTCGCGCAGCGCCGCGACCTGCGTGTCGTAGCCCTGCAGATTGCCCTGCACGGTCGAGCCGGCGCCGGGGACGAAGACGGCCAGGTGCTCGGCGGTGTCGACGTCCCCGACGGCCACCGCCGCCATCGCTTCGCGTCCGGACAGGTCGAGGGCGAGCAATTGCCGGTCGCCGTGGGCGAGGGTCGCGTCGATCGCGGCGAGGGCCTCGATCTTCCGCACCGTCTGTTCGAGCCCGGCATCGGCGTCGGTGAACAGTCCGGTGACGCCGAGACTGCCGATCACGGTGCCACCGAGGAACATCGCGTCGAGTTCGGCCCGCAGTTGTGTCGCGACGGATTCGAGGCGGCGACGTTCGTCGTCGAGCAGGGCACGATTGGCGAGATCGCGAACCGCAGCGGGTAGTCCGTCGAGGGCGCCGATCCGTTCGGGATGTTCGGCGACCAGCGCGGTGCGTGCCGTGTCGTCGAGACCGTTCCACCACTGCGCGACCTGCACGGGATCGGTGGCCGGATCCGGCAGGACCGGCAGCGTCGTCGATCCGGACCGCGCGATCGCGGTATGTAGGCGACCCTGTTCGCCGAGAACCGTTCCCGGCGGCTCGGATTCGACACTCAGGCGAGCGGCGGCCTCGCGGTCGAGCCCATCGGCACGGACGAGCAGCGATCGCAGCGACGCCGCGAGCAATTCGTCGGCGTCGAGCGGGAAACCCCGCGCAGCGGCCCTGGTCTGCAGCTCGCCCAGTTCGGAGTGCAGTGCCCGCAGTCGCGGCACGACGAACCGCGCACATGCGGACACGCGCCGATACGACTCGGCCTGTGCCGCGAGATCCCGCCCGTACGAGGCGAATGCGGACGCCGCTCCGTCATGCGCCGCACCGCTCCAGGCGTCGCCGAAGGACGCCGACCGCGCGACGTCGCCGGCCACGGCGTCGACGGCATCGGCACATGCCGCGAGCTCGGTCGCCGTGCGCTCGAGCGCATCCGGATCCCACCCCGCCAGATCGTCCACCTGCACACCACCACCCCCTGCCGCGGAAGCATAAGGGGCACCGACGACGGCCGGCCCGCGGAATGCTCCGCGGGCCGGCCGCTGTGGACAACTCCACTGCCTGTGGACAACTCGTGTCCACCTGCACTTTCTGCCTACATGTCGCTGATCGCTTCGAGCGGCGGCGTCTTCGCCGCACGCTGGCCGGGCCACAGCGCCGCGAGGACACCGATGATGCCGGACGCGACGAGCATGCCGACGACCTGCGACCACGGCACCGAGATGATGTCGAGTCCCTGATCGGCGAGGGTGCGTACGAACGCCCAGCCGAACGTGAGACCGAGCACGACACCCACGACCGCGCCGAAGACCGCGATGAGCAGCGACTCCAGGTAGATCGTGCGACGCACCTGGGCGCGTTGCATACCGACGGCGCGGAGCATGCCGATTTCCCGCCGCCGTTCCACCACCGACAGCGCGAGGGTGTTGACGATGCCGAGGATGGCGATGACTACGGCGAGGGCGAGCAGGCCGTAGAGGATCGCGAGGAGCATGTCGATCTGCTGCGCCTGCTGACCCTTGAACTGCTCACGGTCGAGGACCTGCACGATCACGTAGTCCTTGACGGCCTCCTCGATCGACGCGCGCACGGTCTCCGGATCGGCCCCGTCGACGGTGTTCATGAGGACGACGAGCGCCGACCGGTTGTTCGGCGGCGTGAACTGCTCGAACAGCTCCTGCGAGACGACCCACGGACCGATCAGCTGGTTGTCGGCGAAGATGCCGGCGACCGTGGTGTCGACGGTGTCGCCGTCGCGACTGGTGAGCGGAACGGTGGAGCCCACTTCCCAGCCGTGGTCGTCCGCCGAGGCCTGCGAGACGAGAATCTCGTTCCCGGTCACCTCGAAGGCTCCCGCGACCATGTCCAGGTCGAGAACGTCCTGGAGGGGCCCGCCCGCTCCGGTGCCGAACTCGAAGTCCTCGTCGATCTTGGCCTGCACGCCGTAGGAGGGCACGACCTCCTCGATGCCGTCCACTCCGCGGACCGCCTCGGCGGCGGGGGCCGGGACACCGAACATCTGCGGCCCGGTGAGCATGAAGTCCGCCTCGACCCCGTTGTCGACGAGCGCGTCGACACTGGCCTTCGCCGACGACCCGAACACCCCGATGACGGAGACGAGCATCAGCCCCAGGGTGAGGGCGAACGCGGTCGCGGCGGTGCGACGCGGATTGCGGGTCGCATTGGTGCGCGCGAGCCGGCCGATCGCCCCGAACGGCCGAGCGAAGACCGCACCGAGCGCGTTCACGACGGGCCGGGACAACGCCGGCGCCGCGAACAGCACTGACAGGATCAGCAGGAAGGCGCCGATACCGACGGTCGCGGCCGCGCCGCCACCGACCTGCTGTGCGCCCACCACGACGAGTGCCGCACCGACGATCGCGCAGAGCACACCGATGATCGTGCGGATGCGCAGCGACTCGACGGTCGCTGTGGATTCCTCGCGCATCGCGGCGACGGGCGGAACGTGGGTCGCGCGCCGCGCCGGGGCGTAGGCGCTGACCATCGTCACGACCACGCCGACGAGCAGCGCGACGATCACGGTGCGCGGGGACAACTGCAGCGGGCCCGACGGCAGTCCGAGATCCGCGGCGTTCAGTGCCGCGCGCAGACCGTAGGCGAGCGCGACGCCCGCGGCGATACCGATGATGCTGCCGATCAGACCGACGACGAAGGCCTCGAGGGTGACCGACCGGCCGACCTGCTTGCGGCTCGCGCCGATCGCGCGGAGCAGGGCGAGTTCGCGTAGTCGCTGGGCGACGATCATCGAGAAGGTGTTGTAGATGATGAACGTGCCGACGAGCAGTGCGATCGCGCCGAACGCGAGCAGGAAGTAGTTGAGGAAGTTCAGGGCCTCGGCGACCTGCGACTTGGTCTCCTCGGTGACCTCGGCTCCGGTCTGCACCTTCAGCTCGGGCAGCGCTGCCGCAATCTCGTCGCGCAGCTGCTCGGGCGAGAGCGAACCGTCGCCTGCGACGTCGAGGAAGCCGATGTGCCGGCCGTCGGTGAACAGCTGGGATGCCTGTTCCTCGGTGAACAACGCACCGATGTAGCCGCCGGTGTCGGTCTCGAGTTCGTAGATGCCGCTGACGGTCACCGGCACCATGCCCTGCGAGATGGTGAGCACGGTCGTGCTGTCGCCGATCGAGAGATCACCGCGTTCGGCCGCGCTCTCGTTGAGCGCGATCTGCCCGCTCTCCGCGGGTGGTCCACCGGCCACGAAGGTCTCCGGTTCGCCGACGAGACGGTCGGGCGGGATGTAGGCGTAACCCTCGGCGGGTGCGCCGCCGGTCTGGATCGCGGCGCCCTCGGAGTCGAGGACGATGATGCCGCCACCGATCGACGGGGACGTGCGCTCGACGCCGGGGAGGGCGACGACCTGGTCGACGGCCTCGATCGGGACACCGCTGGTGCCGTACTGCTCGGTGCTGACGCGGACGTCGACGCCCTGGGCGACGTCGCCGAAGATGCCGTCGAAGGTGCGCTGCAGTGTGTCGGTGAAGACGAACGAACCGGTGATGAAGGCCGTGCCGAGCACCACGGAGAGCACGGTCAGGGCGAGCCGCACCTTGTGTGCGGCGAGGTTGCGCAGGGCAACCCTGCGGATGGGATTCCCACTCATCGCGGTGTCTCCTATTCCGCCACGGGAGCCGCGGAGGCGGGATCGAACTGTTTCATCCGGTCGAGCACTCGTTCGGCCGTCGGTTCGCGCATCTCGTCGACGATGCGTCCGTCGGCGAGGAACACCACGCGGTCGGCGTAGCCGGCGGCGCGCGGGTCGTGGGTGACGATCACGACGGTCTGGTCGAACTCGTCGACGGCCGCCCGCAGGATGGACAGCACCTCACCGGACGAGCGGGAGTCGAGGTTGCCGGTCGGCTCGTCGCCGAAGATGATCTCCGGCCGGCCCGCGAGGGCACGCGCGCACGCGACACGCTGCTGCTGGCCACCGGACAATTCGCCGGGGCGGTGTCCGAGACGGTCGGTGAGACCGAGACGGGTGACGACGGTGTCGAGCCATTCCTGATCGATCTTGCGGCCCGCGATGTCCACCGGCAGGGTGATGTTCTCGAGCGCGGTGAGGGTGGGGACGAGGTTGAACGCCTGGAAGACGAAGCCGATGCGGTCGCGCCGCAGCTGGGTCATCCCCTTGTCGGACAGGGTCGTCAGATCGGTGTCGCCGATGAAGACCGCTCCGGAGGTCGCGCTGTCGAGACCTGCGAGGCAGTGCATGAGGGTCGACTTGCCCGATCCGGAGGGACCCATGATCGCGGTGAACTCACCGGCGGCGAAATCCGCGGTCACACCGTCGAGGGCGTGTACCGCGGTTTCTCCGGTTCCGTAGATCTTCTTCAGGTCCTGGGCGCGGGCTGCTGGGGCCGAGTGCAGTGGCATGCACCCATCTTCCCGGTGCCGGGACCACCGCACCATCGGGGATGACCCCGATCTTCGATTCGGGGATACGGGTGTATGCCGGGGCGGTGGCTCAGGCCCAGCGTGCCTGACCCCCGTCCAGCGGGATCGTCGCGCCGGTGAGATAGCGTGCGTCGTCGCTCACAATCCACGCCACGGCGCGCCCGATGTCCTCTTCGGGGTCGCCGATGCGGCGGAGCGGGATGGTTTGCACGAACTCGGCGGCCTCCTCCGGGTTCTTCTCCGTCCACCATTTCAGGCCCGGCGAAAGGGCGTGCGGGGCGATGGCATTGACTCGGATGCCGTCGACTCCCCATTCGGATGCCGCGGTGCGGGTCAGCGACCGCAGTGCCTCCTTGGTCGAGGCGTAGCCGCCGTAACCACTCGCGTCCCAGCGCACCGCGGCGGAGGTGACCATGTTGACGATCGACCCGCCACCGCGTTCCTTCATGATCGGGTGGACGAGTTGCATGGCGTGCAGCGCCGCGAGCGGACCCGAGCGGTACGCCTTCTCCAGCACGGCCGGCTTCAGGTCGAGCAGCGGCCCGAGCGGATTGAAGCTCGCATTGTTGACGAGGATGTCGACACCTCCGAAGGCTCTGACCGTGCGGTCCACCGCGGCGGCGATCGCATCCGGATCGGCGATGTCGCACACGACCGGCTCGGCGGTGCCACCGAAGGCGCGGATCTGCTCGGCGGTGTCGATCAGCTTCGACTCGGTCCGGCCGGCGACCGCGATGGCAACACCTTGGCGGGCCAGCGCGAACGCAACCCCCTGACCGACCCCCTGACCTGCGCCGGTGATCAGCGCGACCCTGCCGTCGAGTTTGCCGCCTTCGAGTGTGCCCATGCGAGGAGTCGAGCAGATTCCGGGCACGTCCGGGTATTGCGGTCCCGGTCGGCGGGACACTGCCCTAACCTGTGGCACATGCGGATAGGTGCGCACGTCCGGCAGGACGACGATCCCATCGGTCAGGGCGAACATCTCGGTGCCGATCTGGTGCAGGTGTTCCTGTCGGACCCGCAGAAATGGACGAAGCCCGGTGAGCATCCGCGCACCGAGGAGATCCTCGAATCGGACGTCGACGTGGTGGTGCACTCGCCGTACGTCATCAACGTAGCGAGCCTGAACAACAGGGTGCGGATGCCGTCGCGCAAGGCCGTCGCCGACCACGCCGAGGCGGCCGCGCGTATCGGTGCGCTCGGGCTGGTGGTCCACGGCGGGCACGTGCGCGCGGGTGAGGACGTCGCCGCCGGGGTGGAGAACTGGCGCAAGCTGTTCGAACGGCAGGAGGACAAGGGCGGGTTCGGGGTGCCGATCCTCGTCGAGAACACGGCGGGCGGCGACTTCGCGATGGCCCGCTACATCGACGCGATCGGACGTCTGTGGGACGCCATCGGCGACTACGGTCCCGGCTTCTGCCTCGACACCTGCCACGCCTGGGCGGGCGGTGAGGATCTCGTCGGTGTCGTCGAACGGGTGCGTGCGGTCACCGGCCGGATCGATCTGGTGCACCTGAACAATTCGCGTGACGAGTTCGATTCGGCCCGCGACCGGCACGCCAATCTCGCCGACGGGCAGATCGATCCGCAGTTGCTCGCGGAGATCGCGGTGCAGGCCGACGCACCGATCGTGCTCGAGACCCCGGCGGAGGGACTCGCCGAGGACATCGCCTTCCTGCGGGAGCACTCGACCTGACGACACACTCCGTTCTACGTTTGCATCGTGCGCGGACCGATGCACCGTGTCGACGGCGCGCCTCTGTCTCCGACCGAAGCGCACGCCCCCGAAGCTGCGGTCACATGCCGGGCAGGTCGCCGGTCAGATAGCGCTGCACAGTGGGGGCGACGATCTCGACGAGCTGCTCCGACGGCATCGACGCGAGCGGTTCGAGTCCGATGATGTAGCGCACCAGCATGATCCCGGTCATCTGGGTGGCCACCAGTTCGGCCCGCAGCCGGCCGGTGCCGACGGGTCGGTCGATACGCTCGAACAGCGGTGCGAGCGCGACTTCCAGCAGGAACGAGCGGATCAGACCACTGTCGCCCCCGGCGATCTGCGCACGGAACATCGCCACGGCCGCGTCGCGGTGCGGGGAGTCCCACACACCGAGAAGGGCGGTCGTGAGGGCACGGCCGAGATCCTCGGGTTCGGCCGCGTAGACGGGGGCGAGGACGTCGCGCGGATCGACCGGCAGCGCGATGGACGCGGTGAACAGCTGCAGCTTGGTGCCGAAGTAGTGGTGCACGAGCGCCGGGTCCACCCCTGCACGGGCCGCTACCGCACGCACCGTCGTCTTGTCGAAACCGTTGGCGGCAAACAGTTCCCGGGCGCTCGCGAGGATGTCACCGCGCGCGCCCGAGTTCCCGGGACGGCGGCCGGGGCGCCGCGTCCCGGCCTCGCTCGTCACGGGGTGCGACGGCGCAGCGTCGCCGCACCGAGTGTGAGGGCCGCGGCGGCGAACGCCGCGACGACGATCAGATCCCGCACCATGACGGTGGTGACCCCCGGATTCACGGTGATCTCCTGCAGCGCCTCCACCGCGTAGCTCAACGGCAGTGCGTTGCTGATCCAGCGCAGCCAGTCGGGCAGATCGTCCCGGGCGACGAGCAACCCGCACAGCAGGAACTGCGGAATGACGATCACCGGCATGAACTGCACGGCCTGGAACTCGGTGCGGGCGAAGGCGCTGCACAGCAGCCCCAGGGAGACCCCGAGGACGGCGACGAGAACCGCGACGACCAGCACCCACAGCACGGATCCGGCGCTGGTGACGTCGAGCAGCCAGAAGGCCACCACGCATGCGAGACCGGCTTGGACGGCCGCCGCGAGAGAGAAGGCGCTGCCGTAGCCGGCGAGCAGGTCGAGTTTCGTCAGCGGTGTGGTGAGAAGCCGTTCGAGGGTGCCCGAACTGCGTTCGCGTTGCATCGCGATGGAGGTGACCAGGAACATCACGACGAACGGGAGGATCCCGAGCATCGTGACGGCGATCCGGTCGAACAGCGAGACTCCGCCCGGGCCGGTGGGCGCGTTCTGGTACATGAAGTACAGCAGCGTCATCAACAGGCTCGGGACGAGCACGATCATCGCGACGGTGCGATGGTCGGCTCGCAACTGACGCAGGATGCGGGTGGTCGTGGTGGCATAGATGACGGCGCTCACGGTCGTGCTCCCGTCCGGTTCCGGATGAGTCGGAGAAAGGCGTTCTCGAGGCCCGTTTCCCCTGTCTGTTCGCGCAGCTCGGCCGGGGTCAGCTGGGCCACCAGCCGGCCTTCGCGCAGGAGGACGAGCTCGTCGCAGTGGCCGGCCTCGTCCATGACGTGGCTCGACACGAGCAGGGTGGTGCCGCGGTCGGCGAGTGCGCGGAAGTGTTCCCACAGTTCGGCGCGCAGCAGTGGATCGAGTCCGACGGTGGGTTCGTCGAGCACGAGCAGTTCGGGATCGCCCACCAGCGCACACGCGAGCGACACCCGGCCCTTTTGACCGCCGGAGAGGGCCGCCGTCCGGTTGCCGGCGTGGTCGGTGAGCCCGACCGCCGCGAGGGTGTCGGCGACCGCGGCGCCCTTCCGCCCGTAGAGGGAGGCGAAATAGGAGACGTTCTCGGTGACGGTCAGGTCGGGGTAGACGCTCGGCGACTGGGTGACGTAACCGATGCGGCGGCGCAGTTCGGCGCTGCCCGCGCGCAGGCCCAGCACCGTGACCGTGCCGGATTCGACGATCTGGGTGCCGACGATCGTGCGCATCAGGGTGGTCTTCCCGCAGCCCGAGGGGCCGAGCAGTCCGGTGATCGCCCCGCGCGGGACGCGCACGCTCACGTCCTCGAGAGCTCGATGGGTGCCACGCCGAACGTGCAGATCGCGGATGTCGACAGCGTCGGAGATGTGGTCGATGGCCATGATCCACTCAATTCATCGAGTGTTGAAATCATCCTCGGATGAATTGTGCGCCTCACGTCTCGATCCGGTCAACCCCCGCGAGCGTCGCCAGTGGCCGACGGGAGCTCCGACGTACCATGAGTCCCATGAAGCACACGCGTCTCGCCCTGGCCGTCACCGCAACAGCACTGGTCCTGGCGGGATGCTCCGCCGGTGCCGACGAGCCCGCACCCTCCCCCGCCGTCTCGGTCGACACGCCGACGTCCTCGGCTCCCGAGACCACCACCTCCGACGAGGTCCCGCGCGACGCGCGCGAGAAGGTCTCCCCGGCCGGAGAGGGCGCAAAACTCACGGTCGTCGACATCCGCACCGGACGTCACGAGGGCTTCGACCGCGTGGTCTACGAACTCGGCGGCGAGGGCACACCGGGGTGGCGGGTCGGCTACGTCGACGAGGCACTCCAGCAGGGCAGCGGCAACGAGGTCCCCGTCGCCGGCGACGCCGTGCTGCAGGTGCTCATCGACGGCTCGGCCTATCCGTTCGACAGCGGTGTCGAGCAGTACGACGGCCCGGATCCCGTGCTCGCCGATGCCGGCGGATCCGTGGTGGAGGTCAGCGGGTCCGGTGTCTTCGAAGGTGTCACCCAGTCGTTCATCGGCGTCGCCGCGCACGGCACGCCGTTCTCGGTGTACTCCCTCACCGGACCGACCCGCGTGGTGATCGACGTGGCCCGCTGACGTCTCGTCCTGTCGTGGTGCGAGCCTAGGCTTGACCTCGAGCGCACTCGAGGTCCTAGCCTCGGCTGCGACCCGAGGAGGCCGACACCATGAGCATGGAAGTCACCGCGTGGAACGCGATGTACAACGCGATGCACGCCGAGAGCGACCGCAGGCCGTTCTCCCGAGCGAGCCTGCGGCGGATCGCCGAGTTCGCCCGGCCGCACCGCCGTAACATCACCTTCTATCTCGTCCTGAGCGTGACCATCGCGGCGCTCGGCGTCGCGACACCGGTACTCGCGGGGCGGGTGATCGACGCGATCGTCGACGGCGCTGCGGTCTCGGTCGTGGTGCTGCTCGCGGTGATCATCGCCGCGATCGCACTGATCGAGGCCGGCCTCGGGATCGCGAACCGCTGGTTGTCGGCGAGCATCGGCGAGGATCTCATCCTCGATCTGCGCACCACGGTCTTCGACCACGTGCAGCGCATGCCGGTCGCCTTCTTCACGAGAACCCGCACGGGCGCGCTCGTCTCGCGCCTGAACAACGACGTCATCGGTGCGCAGCGTGCCTTCAGCGACACCCTGTCCGGCGTGGTCGGCAACATCGTCACCCTCGCGATCACCCTGGTGGTGATGATCGGGATATCCTGGCAGATCACCCTTCTCGCACTGCTGCTGCTCCCGATCTTCGTGATTCCCGCCCGGCACATGGGCGCCCGGCTCGCGCAGCTCAGCCGGGAGGCCGCCAACCACAACTCGGTGATGAACACGCAGATGACCGAACGGTTCTCGGCTCCAGGCGCCACCCTGGTCAAGCTGTTCGGCCGTCCGGCACAGGAGTCGAGGGAGTTCGCCGTCCGGGCGAAACGGGTCCGCGACATCGGGGTGCGCACCGCGATGCTGCAGAGCGTGTTCGTCACCGCTCTGACACTCGTGTCCGCGCTCGCGCTCGCACTCGTCTACGGCCTCGGCGGTTTCTATGCCCTGCGCGATCAGCTCGATCCCGGTTCGGTGGTCGCGATGGCGATGCTCCTCACGCGCCTGTACTCGCCGCTGACCGCGCTGGCCAGCGCCCGCATGGACGTCATGAGTGCGATGGTGAGCTTCGAGCGGGTCTTCGAGATCCTCGATCTGAAGCCGCTGATCGAGCAGTCGCCCGACGCCCGGCCGGTGCCCGGCGGTCCGGTCGCAGTGGAACTCCGGAATGTCACCTTCGCGTATCCGTCCGCCGACAAGGTCTCGCTCGCATCGCTCGAGGAGGTGGCGGTCCTCGATTCGCGGGGCGGCGAAGAGGTGCTGCGCGACGTGTCGTTCCGCGTGGAACCGGGCCGGATGGTCGCACTGGTCGGATCGTCCGGCGCGGGCAAATCGACCATCGCACAACTGATCCCGCGATTGTACGATGTCGATTCCGGCGCCGTGCTGCTCGGCGGAGCGGACGTCCGCGAACTGACCGCCGACTCGATCCGCGCGACAGTCGGGCTGGTCACCCAGGACGGTCACCTGTTCCACGACACGGTCCGCAACAACCTGCTGCTCGCCCGCCCCGAAGCCGGCGAGGACGAACTGTGGGACGCCCTACGTCGCGCACGCCTCGAGCCCCTGATCGCGTCGTTACCGAACGGACTCGACACGGTCGTCGGCGAACGCGGCTACCGGCTCTCGGGTGGTGAGCGTCAGCGGCTGACGATCGCGCGACTGCTGCTCGCCCATCCGCGGGTGGTGATCCTGGACGAGGCCACCGCCCATCTCGATTCGACCTCGGAGGCCGCTGTGCAGGAGGCGTTGACCGAGGCACTCGAGGGTCGCACCTCGGTGGTCATCGCACACCGTCTGTCGACCATCCGCGCCGCCGACGAGATCCTGGTCGTCGAGGCCGGACGCATCATCGAACGCGGCAACCACGACGATCTCCTGGCGGCGGGCGGCCGCTACGCGGAGCTGTACCGCACGCAGTTCGCCGATTCGGGACCGAAGGTGTCGGCGGGAGCCCCCATACTCGACGCATGAGCGCCCGAGAACACGACCTGTTGCTGAAGTTGCTCTCCAACCAGTTCGACGCCCTGCGCAACGCGCTGTCGGGCCTGACCGAGGATCAGGCCCGCAGCGCGCCGAGCGCGTCATCGATGAGCTTGGCGTCGCTGGTCAACCATCTCGTCGACGGTCTCGTCGCCACGGACGGCCGAATCCGCGGCGACAATCCTCGCGACGCCGACCGTGTCGCGGCATGGCAGGCGGGGTGGCGGGTCGAGGAGAGCGAGACGGTCGCCGACCAGCTCGCCCGCCTCGACGCCGAGGCCGAGCGGTTCGCCGCGACGGTTCACGGCGAAGCCGACCTCGGCCGGGTCGTCGAGATCTCCCCCGGCGTCGCGCAGTGGCTCGATCAGGGCGAACCGTTCACAGTCCGCTTCCTGATCCTGCATCAGATCGAGGAGTGGGCCCGCCACGCCGGGCACGCCGACATCATCCGCGAGTCGATCGACGGAGCCACCGCCGACGTCCTGGCGCAACGGACGAGCTGACGGCGGTCAGTCGCGGTAACCGCCGCGACCCCCACGGTCGTTGCGGTCGCTGCGGTGTGTGAAGTCGCCGGAGCGGCCACCACGGCTGTCGCCGTACTCGCGCTTGCCGCCACGATCGCGCTTGCCGTGATCGCGACGGTCTCCCCCGCGTCGATCGTCGCCGCGACGGTCGTCGCGTCCGCGATACGAGCTGGGACGTCCGGACGGTGCGCCGGAGTCGGGCTGCAGCTGGATGAGCACGCCCGAGATGCGGGTGGAGCGCAGCGCGTCGAGGGTCTGCGGCGACAGATCCTTCGGCAGCTCGACGAGGCTGTGATCGGCACGGATGCTGATGTGCCCGAAATCGCCGCGGCGCAGTCCGCCCTCGTTGGCGATGGCACCGACGATCGCACCGGGCTGCACGCGGTGACGCTTGCCTACGGCGATGCGGTAGGTGGTCATCTCCTGGCCGTCGCGACCGACCTTCGGCCCGTCGTCGAAGCGACGCGGCGGACGCTCGCGCGGTTCGCGCTCGCGGCGCGGCGGTGCGACCGGCTCGGGTTCGGCCTCCATGAGGAACGACTCGCCGTCGCGAGACAGCACCGCCAGCGCGGCCGCGATGTCGGCGAGCGGCACGTCGTGCTCACGCTCGTAGTCCTCGATGAAGGTGCGGAACAGCTGCAGGTGATCGGAGGCGAGCGCCTCGGTGATCGAGTCGTTGAACTTCGATACGCGCTGGGCGTTGACGTCCTCGACGGTGGGCAGCTGCATCTCGGCGAGCGGCTGGCGGGTGGCCCGCTCGATCGCCTTGAGCAGGTGACGCTCGCGCGGAGCGACGAACAGCAGCGCGTCGCCGGTGCGGCCGGCGCGGCCTGTGCGGCCGATGCGGTGCACGTACGACTCGGTGTCGTGAGGGATGTCGTAGTTGACGACGTGGCTGATGCGCTCGACGTCGAGACCACGCGCGGCGACGTCGGTGGCGACGAGGATGTCGAGCGTGCCGTTCTTGAGCTGGTTGATCGTGCGCTCGCGCTGGGCCTGCACGATGTCGCCGTTGATGGCGGCGGCGGAGAAACCGCGGGCGCGCAGGCGCTCGGCCAGGTCCTCGGTGGCCTGCTTCGTGCGCACGAAGATGATCATGGCCTCGAAGGTCTCGACCTCGAGGATTCGGGTCAGCGCGTCGAGCTTGCGCTGATGGGAGACGAGAACCCAGCGCTGGGAGATGTTCGCCGACGTCGTCGTCTTCGACTTGACGGTGATCTCCTGCGGATCCTTCAGGTACTGCTTCGACAGCCGGCGGATCGCGCCCGGCATGGTCGCGGAGAACAGCGCGACCTGCTTGGTGTCGGGGGTGTCGGCGAGGATGCGCTCGACGTCCTCCTGGAAGCCCATGGTGAGCATCTCGTCGGCCTCGTCGAGGACGAGGAACTCGAGTTCGGAGATGTCGAGGGTGCCCTTGGCGAGGTGATCGATCACACGTCCGGGGGTGCCGACGATGACCTGGGCGCCGCGGCGGAGACCGGACAGCTGTACACCGTATGCCTGACCGCCGTAGATGGGCAGGACGGACAGGCCCGGGATATGGACGGAATACTTACCGAAAGCCTCCGCGACCTGCAGCGCGAGCTCGCGGGTGGGCGCCAGCACCAGCGCCTGGGGCCGCTTCACGGAGGTGTCGATACGCGAGAGGATCGGCACCGCGAAGGCGGCGGTCTTGCCGGTGCCGGTCTGAGCGAGACCGACGACGTCCCGTCCCTCCAGCAGCGGTGGGATGGTCGCCGCCTGGATCGGCGACGGGGACTCGTAACCCACATCCGAAAGAGCTTGCAGCACACGTGCATCGATGTCGAGATCGGCAAACGTGAGAGCTGCGGTCTCCTGGTCGGGGGCGTCTTGAATATCACTCATTTGACCAGCAGTTTATCGGATGAACTCACCTCTTCGCGCCCGGACCCGGCCGCGACCTGGGCTCGAGCGCGCGAACAATGACCCACCCCACCCCGTCGCCGGCACCCGGGGCGCGTCACACTGGGCAGGTTCACCGTCCTCGACCGAAGGATTCCACAGTGACGGCTTCCCCCTCCGCGCACGCGTCCGCGACACCCCCGTCCGTCGCCGATTCGGGTATTCCGACGCACTGGTACAACATCGTCGGCGACCTCGCGGTGGCCCCGCCGCCGCACCTGCACCCCGGCACCCGCGAACCGATCACCGCCGACGATCTCGCACCTCTGTTCGCCTCGGGACTGATCGAGCAGGAACTGTCGACCGAGACCGACATCGAGATCCCGGAGGCCGTGCGCGAGGTCTACGCCGGTTACCGCTCCACGCCCCTTTTCCGCGCCCGCTCGTTCGAGAAGGCACTCGGCACCCCGGCCCGCATCTACGTCAAGTACGAGGGCGTGAGCCCGGTGGGCAGCCACAAGGTGAACTCGGCGGTCGCACAGGCCTACTACAACTCGCTCGACGGCGTCACCCGGCTCACGACGGAGACCGGTGCCGGACAGTGGGGTTCGGCCCTGTCGTTCGCGTGCGCGAAGTTCGGTATCGATCTCGAGGTGTGGCAGGTCCGCGCCTCCTACGACTCGAAGCCCTACCGCCGCTTCCTCATCGAGACCTACGGCGGCACAGTACATCCCAGCCCGTCCGACCTGACGGAGGCCGGTCGCGCCGTCCTTGCCGAGCACCCGGACACACCCGGCTCGCTCGGCATCGCGGTCTCGGAGGCCGTGGAGGTCGCAGTGAAGGACGCCGCCGCCCGCTACACCCTCGGCAGCGTGCTCAACCACGTGGTGCTGCACCAGACCGTCATCGGCCTCGAGGCCGTGGAGCAACTGCGGGCCGCGGGTGAGGACCAGGCCGACGTCGTCTTCGGTTGCGCGGGCGGCGGTTCGAACCTCGCCGGCCTGTCGTTCCCGTTCCTGCGCGAGGTCATCCACGAGCGGGCGACCACGCGTGTCGTCGCCGTCGAGCCCGCGGCGTGCCCGTCGATCACCCGCGGCGAGTACCGCTACGACCACGGTGACATCGCGGGTCTGACCCCGCTGCTGAAGATGCACACCCTCGGCCAGGACTTCATCCCGGATCCGATCCACGCCGGCGGGCTGCGATATCACGGCATGGCGCCGTTGCTCAGCCACACCGTCGAGCTCGGCTACGTGCAGGGACAGTCCGTGGCACAGATCGATGCCTTCTCCGCGGCGGTGCTCTTCGCCCGGAACGAGGGCATCGTGCCGGCGCCGGAGTCGTCGCACGCGATCGCCGCGGCCGCGGAGTACGCGCGGGGCCTCACCGAACCCGAGGTCATCGTGATCGGCCTGTCCGGCCACGGCCAGCTCGATCTGCCCGCCTACCACTCGTACCTGTCGGGCGAGCTCGACCGAGATCCCCTCGGTCCGTCCGGGCGGTGAATGCTCGCCCGCCCGGGCGGACCGTCCCATACTGGAGGTGTGGGGTACGCCACACGCGAGGAGGCAGGCCGGCGACTCGCTCGGTCGGCCGGGCACCTGCGCGACGCCGACCCGGTGGTCCTCGCACTACCTCGCGGCGGCATTCCCGTCGCCCGTGAACTCGCCGCAGCCCTCGATGCGCCCCTGGACGTCCTCGTGGTGCGCAAACTGGGCGTGCCCTGGCATCCCGAACTCGCGATGGGCGCGATCGCCGAAGGACCGGGTCCCGGAACCGCCGGGGAATCGACCACGCAGGACGCCGTCTTCCGGGTCCTCAACGACGACGTGATCCGGCGCGGGCGGATCGCCCCCGAATCCGTGGCGGCCGTCGAGCGACGCGAGCTGGCCGAACTGGCTCGACGTGCCGATTGCCTGCGTGCCGGTCGCACCCGGGTGCCGCTGGAGGGCCGCACGGCGATCGTCGTCGACGACGGCATCGCCACAGGTGCGACGGCCGCGGTGGCATGCCTCGCCGCGCGCGCCTCCGGAGCGACCCGGGTCGTCCTCGCGGTGCCGGTGGCCTCCCCCGACGCACTGCGCCGGGCCGGCCGGACGGCCGACGAGGTGATCTGCCCGTGGACGCCGGTGGACACCGACAGCGTCGGCGCCGCCTACGACGACTTCCATCAGCTCGGCGACGACGAAGCGATTCTCCTTCTCCGAAATACTGGTACTTCCGGTACCGGGAAATCCGACGAGACGATCCGATAGTGGCAATCCTCGTTACCGGCGGGTAGCATTGTTACCTGGATCACTGCCTATCGGACTGTAAAAAGGGGGCAAAGCGGTCCGAGGGTAATGCATTTCCCAACGACGTGTGATGCAATGCACACCGACAGCACCTAACGATGGAGGGGTCACAGTGAGTGAGATTGCCGTACCACAGTCGTTCTCGATTCCCGAGAACACGTCGATGGCCGACAGCGTCTTCCGGCACGAGAAGGAGTCGCCGGAGTTCGTGCCGTTCGAGCGACTGGTCGACGGCAAGTGGGTTCCCGTCACCGCCCGCCAGTTCGCATCCGAGGTGCGCGCCGTGGCGAAGGGCCTGATCGCGTCGGGTATCGAGCTCGGCGACCGCGTCGCGGTCCTGTCGGCGACCCGCTACGAATGGGTCCTGCTCGACTACGCCATCTGGGCCGCGGGCGGTGCCACCGTGGCGATCTACGAGACGTCGTCGGCCGACCAGGCCCAGTGGATCCTCGAGGACTCCGGGACCAAGCTGCTCATCGTCGAGAACTCCGGTCACGTCGACACCGTCCGCGAGGTCGCCGAGAACGCCCCGACCGTGCGCGAGGTCCTGCAGATCGAGCCGGCGCCGGGCGGCAAGAGCGCGGTCGACGAGCTCATCGCACGCGGCGCAGCGGTCACCGACGAGGAGGTCGAGGAACGGCGCAACTCGGTCACGGCCGAATCCGCGGCGACCCTCATCTACACCTCCGGCACCACGGGCCGGCCGAAGGGCGTCCAGCTCAAGCACCGCCACTTCGCCTCGGAGTCCGCGGCCTGCGGCCTGGCCCTGCCCGACTCGATGCACGAGGGCCAGCGCACCCTGCTGTTCATCCCGATGGCACACGTCTTCGCGCGCCTGATCTCGTTCGCGGCATTCGACAGCAAGGTCACCGTCGGTCATACCTCCGACCTGACGACGCTGCTCGACCAGTTCGCGGTCTTCAAGCCGAACTTCATCCTCTCGGTGCCCCGCGTGTTCGAGAAGGTCTACAACTCGGCGAAGCAGAAGGCCTACGACGGCGGCAAGGGCAAGATCTTCGAGAAGGCCTCGGAGGTCGCGATCGAGTACAGCAAGGCCCTCGAGAACGGCGGCCCCGGCCTCGGCCTGAAGATCCAGCACTTCGTCTTCGACAAGCTGGTCTACGGCAAGCTCAAGGCCGCGCTCGGCGGCAACGTCACCCGGGCCGTCTCGGGCGGCGCCGCACTCGGCGCACGTCTCGGCCACTTCTTCCGCGGTGTCGGCGTCACCATCTACGAGGGTTACGGCCTGACGGAGACCACCGGCGGCATCATCATGAACACCCCGGCCGCCCAGAAGATCGGCACCGTCGGCACGCCGTTCAACGGCTGCGCCGCGAAGATCGCCGAGGACGGCGAGCTCCTCCTCAAGGGCCCCCAGGTGTTCGACGGCTACTGGCAGAACGACAAGGCCACCGACGAAGCCATCCGCGACGGCTGGTTCCACACCGGCGACATCGGTGCGATCGACGAGGACGGCTTCATCTCGATCACCGGCCGCAAGAAGGAACTCATCGTCACCGCGGGCGGCAAGAACGTCGCCCCGGCCGTCCTCGAGGATTCGCTGCGCGCCCACCCGCTGATCAGCCAGGTCATCGTGGTCGGTGATTCCAAGCCATTCGTCGGCGCGCTGATCACCCTCGATCCGGAGGCGCTGCCGGGCTGGCTCGAGCGACACGGTCTGCCGGCGGAAACCACGGTCGCCGATCTGATCAAGAACCCCGACCTGATCGCCGAGATCGACGAGGCGGTTGCCGAGACCAACAAGAAGGTCTCGAACGCCGAGGCGATCCGCAAGTACCGCCTCCTCGAGACCGATTTCAGCGTCGAGAGCGGCGAGCTGACCCCGACGCTCAAGCTCAAGAGGAACATCATCCACGACAAGCACGGCGCCGAGATCGCAGCGATCTACAACTGAGGTTCCACACCGTCGACCGGGCCCCTCGTCACCGCGAGGGGCCCGGTCGTTTCTCGGGGAATCTGGGAATCCGGCCGGCCACGTCGCCCACGAACGCGGCAATATCCGAAGTCACCCTGCGATGTACGGGTTCGTGCAACAGGTCGTGCCCGGCATCGGAATACTCGCACCACTGTGCCCCGGGCAGCGACGACGCCCACTCGCGTACCGGGTCGATGGGGGCAAGTCGGTCGTCGACGCCGTGGACCAGCAGGACCGGCAGGTCGCTCGCGCCGAGCGCTTCGGCCGTCTCCGGCAGGGCCGCGGTGCGCGGCGTACCGCACAGCACGACGCCCGCGAGGCGGCTACCACCGGAGGGATCGGCATCCAGCGCCGTCAGGACCGTCGCCGCCCCCAGCGAATGGCCCATCACCACCAGCGGCAGACCGGACTCGGCGGCGAGGCCGGTGAGCACGCCGAAGTCCTCGGCGTGGAACTCGACGTTGCCCGGTGAGCCGGGTTCTCCTTCGGAGAGCCCGTGTCCGGCGAGGTCGAGTCCCCACCACGCGATGCCGTGGGCGGCGAGGCCGGAGGCGAAACGGTGGTAGTGCCCGGTGTGCTGCCCGAAGCCGTGCGCGAACACCACACCGGCTCTCGCGTCGTCGACGGTCCGGCACCGCCAGTGGACCCGGCCGACCGACCCGGGGAAGAACGTCAACGGCATGGCCTCATTGTGGCCGGAGCCGGAAGGTCACCAGCAGCCGCCCTCACCGCGATAGGTGGGAACCTCGGTGCGTCCGTTCTCGTCGACGAGGTACACCCGGTCGAACCTCTCGCACAGTTCGCCGGCCTTCGCGTGGCGGAACCACACCCGTCCCCCGACGGGGATCGACGCGGCAGCGCGACCGCGCACCGGGGTCTGCACCTCGCCGGCACCTTCCGTCCCCAGCAACTTCAATCCCGCAGGACGGACCGGGCGCGGCACCCGCGAGGCGCCGGTCGGGCCGGACGCGATGTACCCGCCGCCGAACAACGTCGTGACCGACGGTGACGGTTTGCGTACGGCAGGCAGCGCGAAGAACATCGACGGGTTCGGGGTGAACGCCCGGTAGCCGTCGAACAGGGTGGGCACATACAGCCCCGATCCCGCGGTGGCCTCGGTGACGACACGATCGGCGGTGGTCACCTCGAGCGAGCCGGTTCCGCCACCGTTGACCAGTTCGAGGTCACCCACGACCGCACGCACGGCCTCCACCACGGCGCGGCGGCGCGAGGAGAGATCCCGCGCCGACAGTCCCTTGACGAGCCGTACCGGCAGCGACGAGTCGGGCAGGCCCGCGATCTGGGCCTCGTAGAACATCACTCCGACGACGTCGAATCCGGCGGCGTCGGCGCGACGGGCCAGGCCGGAGGCTGCCTCCGGGTCGCGCAGCGGAGAACGGCGCACACCGAGATGGAGCGGACCCACCCGCAACGACGCATCGATGTCCAGGCAGACCTTCGTCCGGAAAGTGTTCTTCCCCAAAGCCGTACGGATGATGTCGAGGTGCTCGGCCGAATCGACCATGAGCGTGATCGCCTGCACCGCGTCCGGCGACACCGCGAGCTTCCCGAGCGCCGCCCGGTCGACCGTGGGGTAGCCCATCAGGATGTCGCGCGCTCCGTGCTCGACGAGCCACAGCGCCTCCCGTAGCGAGTACGCCATGATGCCGCGAAAACCGCCGCGGGTGGTCAGTTCCGGGCCGAGGACCTCGGCGAGGACGGCACGACAGCGCACCGATTTGCTCGCGACCCGCACGGGCACACCGTTCGCGCGGCGGATCAGGTCGTCGGCGTTGCGCCGCAGGGTGGGCAGATCGACGGCGGCGAACGGCGGGTCGAGGTCGGCCGTCGCCGCGTGCACCCGGTCGAGGGCGTCGTCGTGAACGGAAGCAGCACGGAGCACGGGCGATCCCTTCGAAAAGGTCGGGTCGGGTCAGGAACGTTCTACGGCACGGGTCGCGATGATGTCGGCGACGACTCCCAGTTCGGCCGTGGCCGCCTCGCCGTCGCGATCGACGAGCCACCGGAGCACGACGCCGTCGAGCACGGACAACGACAGTCGTGCGAGCGTCGAAGTGGGCAGCGACCATTCGACGCCGCACCGCTCGGCGCAGGTGTCGAGGAACAACTGGGCCTGCTTGTCCATCAGGCGGTACTGCTCCACGGCGATGTCGCCGCCGGCGGGACTGCCATCGGTGCGCTGCCGGAGCGAGTAGGCGGTGATCTCGTAGGTGAGGGTCTGTAGCCCCGGCGTGGATTCGATCGTCGACCACATGGAGCGAAGGCCGGTGTGGAGCATCGAGCGGAGACAGTCGACTCCGCCGGTCTGCTGCGCGTCCTCGGGCACATCGAAGGCCGCGTGCATGGCTCCGGCCAGTTCGCCGACGACGGCGTTCGCCATGGCGACGACGAGGGCTTCCTTGCTGTCGAAACAGTAGTGGACAACGCCCAGTGACACTCCGGCCTTCTCGGCGACGGCGCGGACCGTGACGGCTCCGACTCCCCCGCCCTCCGCCAGTTCCAGTGCTGCTGCCACGAGTTGGGCGCGGCGCTCGTCAGCAGGCAACCGATTCGGCATGACCCTGATGGTAGAGGTCGGGAAAGGTTCACGAGCAGGTGTTGACTTGGACGCTTGTCCAGGTCGAAGATGAGGCATGGCCACCTGGCACAATTGGGCTCGCACCGAGAGTGCGGCACCTCGCCGTTTCGAGACCCCCGGCAGCACCGACGACCTCGCGCGCGTCGTCGTCCGCGCCTCCGAGCAGGGCGAACATGTCAAGGCCGTGGGCGCCGGGCACTCGTTCACCGGCGCGGCCGTCACCGACGGCACGCTCATCTCGCTCGACCGGATGTCAGGTCTCGTCGCGGTGGACCCGTCGGCCACCGGCGCGCGCGTCACCGTGCGGGCGGGGACGCGACTGCGCGGCCTGGGCGACCTGCTGTGGGCACAGGGCCTCGCCGTACCGAATCTCGGCGACATCGACGTGCAGTCCGTCGCCGGCGCGATCTCGACCGGCACCCACGGCACCGGTGCAACCTTCCGCGGACTGGCGGCAGCCGTGTGCGGCGCGACGATTGTGCTCGCCGACGGCCGGATCGTCGACTGCTCCCCCGAGCACGAGCCCGACCTGTTCGAGGCCGCCCGGCTCGGCCTCGGCGCCCTCGGCGTGCTCGCGACCGTGACGCTCGATTGTGTCCCCGCATTCCGCCTGCGCGCGGAGGAAGCACCCTCGTCGCTCCGCACGACACTCGATGCCCTCGACGAACTGCGAAGCGGTGGCGACCATTTCGAGTTCTACTGGTTCCCGCACACCGACGGCGTGCTCGTCAAACGCAACACCCGCCTCCCCGGTGAGGCACCGGTGCAGCCGGTCGGGCGGGTGCGCACCCTCCTCGACGACGAACTGCTCTCCAACGGCGCCTTCGCACTCCTCCAGCAGGTCGGGACGCGGGTTCCCGCCACCATCCCGGCGCTGAACCGGGTCGCGTCACGGGCGTTGTCTCCGCGCACCTTCGTCGACCGCAGTTACCGGGTGTTCGCCTCCACCCGCCGGGTGCGGTTCCGGGAGATGGAGTACGCGCTCCCCGCCGAGCACCTTCCAGCGGTTCTGCGCGAGATCGATGCGTGGCTGCAGCGCACGGACGTTCGTGTCGGTTTTCCGGTGGAGGTGCGGTTCGCGCAGGGCGACGATGTCTGGTTGTCCACGGCGCAGGGCCGCGATACCGCCTATGTGGCCGTGCACCAGTACCATCGGCGCGACCACACGACCTACTTCGACGGTGTCGAGCCGATCCTGCGCGCCGCGCAGGGACGCCCGCACTGGGGCAAGCTCCATTCCCTGACCGCGGACGCTCTACGCGAGCTCTACCCTCGGTTCGACGACTTCCTCGCCGTGCGCGACCGCGTGGATCCGCACCGCACCTTCACGAACCCGTATCTGCGCCGCGTCCTGGGCGAATGACGCCCGAGCCGACTCACCCGGACGGACTCAGAGGAAGGCGGCGTCCCACGAATTGCGCCGGAGCACATCCCGTTCGGCATCGGTCAGACCGAGCTGATCCTTCAGCCCTGCGAGGTTGTCGTCGACGTAACCACCGAAATAGGCGGGATCGTCCGAGTGCACGCTCACCGACAGGCCCGCCTCGAGCATGCGGCGCAGCGGATGGTCGGCGAGCGTATCCACCACGCGGAGGCGGACATTCGAGAACGGGCAGACGGTGAGGGGAATGCTCTCGTCGACCAGGCGCGCGACGAGTTCGGGATCCTCGAGCGAGCGGATGCCGTGGTCGATGCGCTCGGCGCCGAGCAGATCGAGCGCCTGCCAAACATATTCCGGAGGTCCCTCCTCCCCCGCGTGCGCGGTGATGTGCAGCCCTTCGGCCCGCGCCCGCGCGAAGACGTCCTCGAACAGTGACGGCGGGTGACCGACCTCCGCCGAGTCCAGGCCGAGAGCGATGATCGGCGCACCGAGGCGCAGCAGTTCGCCGAACACCTCATGCGCTTCGGGCACGGGGCGATCGCGCACGATCGACGCGATCATCGCCGCATCGACCCCGAACTCCCGGTGTGCCCCGGCGACCGCGTCGGAGAGCCCGGCTACGACCTCTGGCAGCGGGACACCGCGCGAGGTGTGGGCCTGCGGATCGAAGAAGAACTCCGCGTGGGTGACACCCGCCCGCGCCGCACGAGCGAAATAGGCGCGGGCGAGGTCGGCGAAGTCCTGCGCGGTGCGCAGGACCTCCATGTTCGCGTAGTACAGGTCGAGGAACGACTGCAGATCGGTGAACTCGTAGCGGCTGCGCAGATCGTCGAGATCGCGATAGGGCAACTCGATGCGGTTCCGCTCGGCGAGGGCGAGGATCAGCTCGGGTTCGAGCGTGCCCTCGATGTGCACGTGCAGTTCTGCGAATCCGTCGGTCACCTGATCCTCGCCATCTCTCGTTCGGTCTTTCAGCGACCCTTCCACACCGGAGCTCAGCGACCTTTCCACACCGGAGCTCAGCGACCCTTCCACACAGGGGGTCGCTTCTCGGCGAAGGCGGTGGCGCCTTCACGCGCGTCCTCCGAGGTGAACACGGGCGCCATGATCTCCATCTGCTTCGCGAATGCTTCGTCGCTCGACCAATCGGCCGAGCGGACGATGATCTCCTTGGTCGCCGCCACGGCGAGCGGTCCGTTCGCTGTGATGCGCTCGGCCAGTTCGAATGCACCCTCGAGTGCCCCACCGGGTTCGGTGAGACGATTGACGAAACCGTATCCGTAGCCTTCCTCGGCGGTGAACGCGTCCCCGGTGAGGGCGAGTTCGAGGGCCTTCTGGTAGGGGATGCGCGACGGCAGGCGCAGCAGGCCACCGCCACCGGCGACGAGGCCGCGCTTGACCTCCGGGATGCCGAACTTCGCGTCCTTCGCGGCGACGACGAGGTCGGTGGCCAGGACGAGTTCGGTTCCGCCGGCGAGGGCGAATCCTTCGACGGCGGAGATGAGCGGCTTGCGCGGCGGCGCCTCCGTGAAGCCGAGACCCTTACCGGGCACGACCACGTTCTCGCCGGCGACGAACGCCTTGAGGTCCATGCCCGCGCAGAAGTTGCCGCCGGCGCCGGTGAGCACACCGACCGACAGGGAGTCGTCGCTGTCGAGCTGGTCGACCGCCTCGGCGAGCGCGTGGCTCACGGCGGCGTTGACGGCGTTGCGCGCCTCGGGCCGGTTGATGGTGATGACGAGAACGCGATCGCGTCGTTCGAGCAGGACTACGTCGGACATGGACACACCTCTCCACTACGAAAAATGCCGGTTCATCGGGTTACAGGCTGTATACCGGACGGGAACCTGTTGCAGGGTTCACGACACCCGGACGGCGATCTGATCGACGAAGCCCTCGTCGTCGATGCGCACCTGATCGCCCGTGCGGAACCAGCCGTCCTCCGTGAACGTCTCGTCCGTGGCGCACGGATCACGCCAATAGCGGCGGGCCACGCTCGGTCCGCGACAGAGCAGTTCGCCGACACCGTGTTCGGCATCGGGCCCGAGCAGCGCGATCTCGATCCCTCCGAACGGCACTCCGACACTGCGGGGATGGCGGGAGCGGTGTTCCGAGGGCAGCAGCAGACCGATCCCTCCCGTCTCGGCGACTCCCCAGCCCCGCACACACCGCGAGGTGGGGAAAGCTGCGCGGAGGTGCCGCCACGGTGCGCGGATCACGCGGGATCCCGAGACCACGACGGTTCCCCCGGAGGCGAGGGTGGGCAGCAACTGGACGCTGCATCCGACCGCCGTGGACAGCGGCGCCGTCAGCACGGTCCGTACGCCGTCGCCGACGAGATCCATCGCGTGGGCGACGGCCTCGATCGTCGACAGCACGTTGGTGTTGGTCAGTTCGACGCCGCGCAGTCCACCACCGGCGACGCGCACGTAGTAGAGCACCGCGAGCTCGTCCGGTGACGCACCTCCGTCGAGGAAGGCGACACCGTCGGGCAGATCGGAGTCCAGGGTGAGAACCGCACCGCTGTGGACCTCGATCTCCGCCGCTTCCTCGGGGCTGCAGCTCGGGTCGGGGAGCACCGGAACACCTCCGGCAAGGACCACGCCCAGGAACCCGATCAGCCAGCGGACCCCGTTCGGCTGACAGACGACCACCCGGTCGGTGGGGCCGATCCCCTGATCGAGGAGACCACCGGCGACGCGGGCTGCGGCGGCCCACAGTTCGCGGTAGGTGAGTGCGCGGCCGCATCGGTCGACCACCGCGACGCGGTTCGCGAAACGCAACGCACTCCGATCGAGCAGCTCGGCGATGCACGGCTCCAGGCAGTCGTACTGGAGGATGCCGCTGTCGCGGCGAGTGACCCGATCGTCCCGGAGCCAACGACTCCCTGCAGGAATTTCCACTACGGCCACCGACATGCCACCTCCCACCCGGCGTGCGTGCCTGCACTATATGGCGCGGATCACAGCCATGTGAGGAAACGGCGGGTCACGGACAACCGGGGAAGGTGCCGCAGGGTGGTCGCTGGAACGTCCGTCAGGCGCTCGCTGCCGCCGAACGCTCCTCGGCGGCACGCTGTTCCTTCTGGCTCGCGGGACGGTCGAAGGCGAGCGCGGCCACGAGCCCGATGAGCAGGATGCCGGCGGGAAGCCACAACGATTCGGCCATCGCCGCGGCGAACGGTTCGTGCAGGGGCTCCGGCAGGACGGAGCCGGACGTCTCCATCTCCGGCGCCCCTCCTCCCCCGCCGACACCGTTGGCGCTCAACCGCGCCGCCATGATCGCACCGAGAGCGGCACTCCCCATCACCGCGCCCACCTGACGCGTCGTGTTGTACACACCGGAACCCGCCCCGGCCCGGCTCGGTGCGAGACCGTTCGTCGCGGTGGCCGAGAGCGGCGACCAGATGCCCGCGTTCGCCACCCCGATCAGGGCGATCGGCAGCAGCAACTGCCAGATCTCCGCGTCGGGGGTCATCACCAGCGCGAGCCAACCCAGCCCGATCGTGAGCAGCGAGAAGCCGGTACCGGCGATCAGCCGCGGATGGACCCGGTCGACGAGCCTGCCCACGAGCGGCGCGAGCACACCACTGAAGACCGCCATCGGCACCATGAGCATCGCGGCGCCGGTCGGGCTCAGACCGCGCACCGACTGGGCGTAGAACATGATCGGCAGCATGACGCCGGTGATGGCGAAACCCATCGTCGCGATACCGATGTTCGCCAACCCGAAGTTGCGGTCCCGGAACAGCGACAGCGGTACGAGCGGTTCACCGCGGTTGCGCGACTGCTGGACGACGAACACGACGAGCAACACGATGCCCAGCCCGATCAGCACCCACACGCGGGCGGTCCACTCGAACGAGTTGCCCTCCTGGATCCCGAACACGAGGCAGAACAGGCCGGCGCCGCTGAGCAGCATGCCGAGCACGTCGAACCGGTGCGGGCTCGTGGGCAGCACCGGCACGTACCGCACTGCGAGCGCGAACCCGACGATCCCGACGGGCACGTTCACGAAGAAGATCCATTCCCAGCCGAGCCCGTCGACCAGGACACCGCCGGCCAGCGGCCCGACGAGCGTCGCGACCCCGGCCACGGCGCCCCACAGGCCCATCGCGGTCCCGCGCCGCTCACGCGGGAAGATCCGGGTCACCACGGCCATGGTCTGCGGCGACATGAGCGCCGCGCCGAATCCCTGGAACACGCGGGCGACGATGAGCATCTCGATCGTCGACGAGAAACCGCACCACAACGACGCGATCGTGAACAGCACCAGCCCGCAGAGGTAGACCCGGCGCTGACCGAAGCGGTCGCCGAGGCGGCCCGTCACGAGCAGCGGCACCGCGTAGGCGAGCAGATAGGCGCTCGTGACCCACACGACGGCGGCGATGTCGGCCCCGAAGGTCCGCATGATCGCCGGGTTGGCGACGGCGACGATCGTGCTGTCCACCAGGATCATGAAGAAGCCCAGGCACAGAGCGCCCAACGCCGCCCAGCGGGCACCGTCGGACATCTCCACCGCCACATCGGACCCGCGTTCGCGCGTGTCCACCCCGCTGTCGTCGCTCACCGGACCTCTCCCCTCGTCGGCGGTCTACGGTAGCGGGGTGGACCCGCACATCTCGAGCATCGCCGCCCTCGCGTGGTGTCGTGCACTGGGCCTACCCGACGGCGCCCTCGTCGAACCCGGGTGCGTGACGCGTGTCGACGACTCGTTCCGCGACGTCCGACTGCTCGCCGTGGGGCGCGCCACCGCGATCGTCGGACCCGACGCCGCGGTCTCCCGCCTCGCGGCCGAACCCGACCCGGCCGAGATCGATGCCCCGAACGCCGAGCTCGTCGTCGCAGGCCACGCGGGTCGCACGGAGATCCTCGCCCTGTGCACCGACTGGATCGACGCGACACGCGTCGAGAACCCGCTCATCTCCGACGACCCCGAGGACCTCGCCGAACTGCTGCGGTGCTGCCCGCCCGACGACGTCACCGAGGCCGAACTGTCGCCGACCGGGCCGTCGCGCGTGTTCGTATTGCTCGACGACGATCACCGTCCCCTCGCCGGCGCGGCCTACAGCGAACTCGGGTCGTTGCTGGCCGATGTGCGGGTGCTGACGACACCGCCGGCGCGCCGGCTCGGGCTCGCCTCGACGGTCGCGACGCTGGCGACCCACGACGCGCTCGACGCCGGACTCGTCCCGCTGGCCCGCATGCGCCGCGACAACCGCGGTGCCCGGACGGTCGCGGCGGTGTCGGGATACGACATCTGGGGAACCCTCGTGACGGTTCGGGTTCCACCCGGGAAGTGACGAGTGTGCACGGAAGGATGCGTAGGTGACCGAGAACAAGTACGTCGAGCCGGGTGCGGAGTTCGCCCGCGACACCAACTACATCCGAACCCGCATCACCGCGGACGGGCGCGACGGCTATCCCGTCGAGTCGGGGCGGTACCGGCTCGTCGCCGCCCGGGCGTGCCCGTGGGCCAACCGCACCCTCATCGTGCGGCGGCTGCTCGGTCTCGAGGACGCTCTGTCGCTGGGACTGTGCGGCCCGACGCACGACGAGCGCAGCTGGACGTTCGATCTCGACCCGGGCGGGGTCGACCCCGTCCTCGGCATCCCGCGACTGCAGGACGCGTACTTCGCGCGATTCCCCGGATACGACCGCGGCATCACCGTCCCGGCCGTCGTCGACGTGCCCACCGGGCAGGTCGTGACGAACGACTATCCGCAGATCACCCTCGACTTCTCCACCGAGTGGACGCAGTTCCACCGCGAGGGCGCCCCGGATCTGTATCCCGAGGAGCTACGAGGCGAGATCGACGAGGTGGCCGAGCTCGTCTACCAGGACGTCAACAACGGCGTGTACCGGTGCGGTTTCGCCGGTTCGCAGGAGTCCTACGACAAGGCCTTCGACCGTCTCTTCGCCCGCCTCGACTGGCTCGAGGAACGCCTCGGGGCGCAGCGCTATCTCGTGGGCGAGACCATCACCGAGGCCGACGTGCGCCTGTTCACCACGCTCGTCCGGTTCGATCCCGTCTACCACGGGCACTTCAAGTGCAACCGGAACCGGCTGGCGGACTTTCCGGCGCTGTGGGCCTACGCGCGCGATCTGTTCCAGACACCCGGCTTCGGCGACACCATCGACTTCGTTCAGATCAAGCAGCACTACTACCTCGTGCACACCGACGTCAATCCCACGGGCATCGTGCCGAAGGGACCGGACCTGTCGAACTGGCTCGATCCGCACGGCCGTGAGGCGCTCGGCGGGCGGCCGTTCGGGGACGGCACACCGCCGCCCCCGCCGCGTCCGAGCGAGGTGGTCCCCGAAGGGCACGGCACGGTCGCCCGCTGATCCCCTGCGACGCTGCCCCCTGCGACGGTTCCTACGGCCGGCGGGGCCGGTAGGTGCCGATCGTCCAGTACACACCGTGCGGGTCCCGGCAGGTGAACCCGTGCGATCCGTAGTCCTCGTCGCGGAGTTCGACGGTCACGGTCGCGCGGACCGCCGGGTCCTCCGCCTGCGCCGAGGCGAGCACCCTCTCGTACAGGGCATCGACGGTGACGTCGTCGGGAAGCACGAGATAGACGGCGCCCCTGTCGGCGTGCTGGTCGAGCGGCGACCCGCGACCGGTCGAGCCGAGCATGACCCCTCCGCCGTGCGGCCAGAGCAGGGCTGCGTGGTCGACGCGATCCCCTTCCCCGTAGACCTCCGCTTCGGCGAACCCGAGGGTGTCCACGAGGAAACGGATCGCGCCCCGGGCGTCGGTGTAGGCGAAGCACGGCCACACCGTGTCGACGGTGGGTGTGAGGGTGGTCGACTGCTGCGTGGAATTCGTTGTGTTCGTCATGTCTCCGAGTGTCGGCCCGGAACCCCCCGGTCGTCTTGGACGAATGGGAACACCTCGTCCTCGAGCCACCGCGACGGCGGGACGCCCGCCAGATCGCGCCAGTCGCGGGCGAGATGCGCCTGGTCGTAGAAGCCGCACTCGGCGGCGACATCGGCGAGGCGGCGGCCGGGGTCGGCCCGCAGCATCCGTCGCGACCGGTCGAAGCGCGCCACCCGGGCCACGTCCTTCGGGGACAGTCCGAACTCGGCGGCGCACCGGTTCGCGAGGTGTCGCCTGCTCCATCCGAGTTCGTCCGCAACAGCGCGGACCGGGCGAGCCGGGTGCGTCACGAGCAGGTGCCAGGCGTGGACGAGGTGCCCGTCCGGACTCGTCGACCGTGCGGCGACCAGGCGGCGGGTGAGAAGCCGGTCGAGGACGGCGAACCGCTCGTCCCACGATTCGACCGCGGAGATCCGGTCGAACAACTCCCGGCCGTCGGCGCCGATGACGTCCTCGAGATCGACGGCCCACGGCCCGAGCGCGGCGGCGGGCACACCCAGCAGGGCGCGCGCACCCGCGGGGGTGAGCGCGAGTTGGATCCCGTGCTGCCGGCCGTGGTGGACGATGGGCACCGGTTGCGTCGACAACCCTCCGGCGAGCGCGTCGAAACGTTCCGGGCACCGTCCGTCGCCCCGCGAGAGTTCGACGGGTTCGGAGATCGTGAGGATTACGGTGACCTCCGGAGAGGGCATACCCAGATGGGTCCCCGACGGGAAACCGTCGAGCCGATACCCCTCGTACGACCGTACGTAGGGTGTCAGCAGGGGTGTCGGACGCCGCCTGGCGCCGTCAGACTCACCGACTGCGGACCCGGTCATGGCACCAGCGTAGTGAGAGCAGTCCGGAAGACAAGAGCACCGGAGAACAGGGGCACGATGAGCAACAAGGCAGGCGTCGCAGAGGCCTTTATCGTCAAGATGCTGGACAACGGCGCGAGGCTGCAGGGCCCTGCGGTGGCCAAGTACGTCGATCTCATGCGGCGCTCGCACCCCGACGAGTCCCCGGCGCAGATCATCGAGCGGCTCGAGAAGCAGTTCCTGCTGACCGTCACCGGCAGCGGGTCCGCGGCGGGCGCAACCGCAGCCTTCCCCGGCATCGGGACACTCGCGGCCATCGGCGCGGTCGGCGCCGAGACGGCCTTCTTCTTCGAGGCGTCCGCGCTGCTCACCCTGGCCATCGCATCGGTGCACGGGATCGAACCCCACAACCACGAGCAGCGCCGCGCGCTGGTGCTCGCCGTCTCCCTCGGTGACGCCGGCCGGGAGATCGTCGCGACCGCGACCGGCGCGTCGCTGCGCAACTGGCCCAAGGCGCTGACCACCGGCGCGGGCGGCACCCAGCTGAAGACGCTGAACAATTCCCTGGTCAAGAAATTCATCCGCCGGTACTTCGCCAAGCGCAGTCCGCTGCTGATCGGCAAGCTCGTCCCCGCTGGTATCGGCGCCGCGATCGGTGGCGTCGGCAACCGTGCGCTGGGCAAGCGCACGATCCAGAACGCCCGCGACGCCTTCGGTCCACCGCCGGCCGCGTGGCCCGTCGCACGTCCCGTCCTCCCGGCGAGCGGAGAGGCACCGGCGCTCGACACCGGTGTTCCGGTCCCGAAGGACTGACCGTGCCGGCCGACGGGAAGGTGTTCGTACGGGAGTCCGGTGCGGGACCACGCACCGTCGTTCTGCTGCACGGCTTCTCCGATCACGGCGGTACGTGGTGCAAGGTCGCGCCGGCGATCGCCGAACGGCACCGGGTGCTCGCGGTCGACCTGCCCGGTTTCGGACGTAGCGCGCAGCACTGGGAGACCCCCGTGCTCGACCACTATGTCGACGTCCTGGCCGACCTCGTCGACGACGTTCCCGAACCGGTGTCGCTGGTCGGGAACTCGCTCGGTGCGGTCACCGCACTGGTGTTCGCGTCGGTCCACCCGTCCCGGGTCGACCGCGTGGTGCTCGCCGACATGCCGGGTCTCGCCGGGATCCCCCGGTGGTGGACGCAGGGTGCACGCATGCCGGTCGAACTGTCGCGCCTGCTGCCCGCTCCGGTGATGCAGCAGGCCATGGGTGCCCTGTACGCGCGGGCCGCCGTGCACCGGCGCGGCACCTTCGACCGGGCGGCGCGCACGGCGTTCGCGGCGAACTACGCGACCCGCGAGCAGGTCGACACGCTGCTGACCGTGGGCCGGCACGCGATCGGTGAGCTCGGCCGACTGCCGATCCCGGAGATGGTGCACGCCCTCGACATGCCGGCCCTGCTGGTGTGGGGTGCACAAGACCGGTTGACGCCCGCTCACGCCGCACGACGGGTGCAGGCCGGCGGCCGGAGACGGGTGGTGATCATCCCCGATGCCGGGCACTGTCCTCAGCTCGACGCGCCCCGCGAATTCCTCGACGCCGTCCTGCCCTTCCTCGACTGACCCGTAAGCTCACGGCGACCGCGGCACCAGCCGCACCCATATCTCGACGACGCGGGGGTCCGAATCCGTGACAGCACCGTCAACGCAACCGCCGTACGGCACACCCGATCCCCGGGTGCCCTCGGGGGCACCGGGGGCACCGGGGGCACCGGGCGCAGGGATCGCCGTCCACGGCCTGAACAGGACGTTCGGTGACCACACGGCCGTATCGAATCTGTGGTTCACGGTGCCGCCGGGCTCGATCACCGGCTTCCTCGGACCCAACGGATCGGGCAAGACCACCACCCTCGGCATGATGCTCGGCCTCGTCCGGCCGAGCGCCGGGAACGCCTTCGTCGACGGCGTGCCGTTCACCTCCCTGCAGCAGCCTGCACAGGTCGTCGGAGCGGTGCTCGACGCGCGCAGCGCCCACCCCAAACACCGGGCGCTGACACACCTGCAGATCTACTGTGCCGCGATCGGCGTGCCCGACGAACGGGCGAGGCAGATGCTCGACCTCGTCGGCCTGGGGTCGGTCGCGCGGCGTCGCATCGGCGAGTTCTCCCTCGGCATGCGGCAGCGACTCGCCCTGGCGACGGCCCTGCTCGGACAACCGCGTTATCTCGTGCTCGACGAACCGGCGAACGGACTCGACCCCGAGGGCATGGCCTGGCTGCGCGACTTCCTCCGCGCATTCGCCGCCAACGGCGGGACCGTGCTGATCTCGAGCCACATCCTGCGGGAGATCGAGCAGATGGCCGACCGCCTCGTGATCATCGCGAACGGTCACCTGGTCGCGGAGACCTCGATGACCGATCTGCGCGACGCCTACCGCTCGCGGGTGTTCGCCGCGGCCTCCGACCCGGCCCGCCTCGCGACCGCACTCGCCGCGGCCGGGCACACCGACGCGCAGGTGCAGCAGGACGGACGGCTCGCGGTCGTCGGCGTGACTTCCGACCGCATCGCCGAGATCGCCGCGACCGCGGAGGTGACGCTGTTCGGGACGAGTGTCGAGCACGTCGATCTCGAGCAGGTCTACCTGGCGATGACGGCCGGTCGCTACGCGGCCGCGCCGGTCGCGCAGTATCCGGGGCACGGAGCCCACCATCCGCCGGGCGGGCAGTATCCGCAGGGCCCGCAGTACCCGAGTGCCCAGCAGCACCCGCAGGCCCAGCCGTATCCGAACGGCCAGCAGTATCAGCAGTACCCGACCGCACAGCAGTACCCGAACTCACAGCAGTACCCGACCGCACAGCAGTACCCGCAGTCGCAGTGGGGACAGCCGAACCGACCGCCGACCGGGCAAGGAGGTCCCACCGCATGACCGCGCTTCTCACCGCCGAGTTCCGCAAGGTCCTGAGCCTGCGCTACTGGTGGATCCTCGGCATCGCACCGCTGCTGGTGGGACTGTTCTGCGGGGCGCTGACGCTGCCGGTCGCGCGGCAACTCGAACTCGGCTTCGGTGACGGTTTCGCCGAGGCCGTCGCCGCCGCGGTCGGCATCTCCCTCTCGTTGTCGCTGGTGTTCCTGTTCGCCGCGATCTTCGGCGCGGTGGCGACGGGCAGCGAGTTCGCGCACCGAACGATCGTGACGACCTTCCTCACCGCGCGGGGACGCGACCGGGTCGTCGGCGTGAAGTTCGCGACCGTCGCCGTGATCGGGCTGCTGTACTGCATCGTCACGGAAGTCGCGGCGGCCGCGACGCTCGTGTTGTTCGGTGGGGGCTTCGACGGTGCCGACCTCGGATCGGTCGCAAAGGTGATGGGCATCGGTCTGTTCTGCGCGCTGATGTGGTCGCTCATCGGAGCGGGGCTGGGTCTGCTCACACGGTCGACGACGGGCAGTGTGCTCGCGATCTGCGCGTGGGTGCCGTTCGGGGAGCTGATGGTCTCGGTCGTCCTGCACGGTCTCGGTCTCGGCGCGATCGCGTCGTACCTGCCGGCGCAGGTGACCTGGTACGTGCTGTTCTCCGCGGTGTCGATGCCCGAGGACGTGACACTCGAGATGACGTGGCCGGCGGCCCCGCTGCTCCTGCTCCTCTGGACCGTGGTGCTGGGCGGCCTCGGCTGGTGGCGCGCCCGCACCGCCGACGTCGTCTGACACGTTCGATCACCTGCGCCTCCGGCCCTCCCCGAGCGGCTTCGACGTGCCCTGTCGTCGCTCGGCGCTAATGTCGGTTCGATGGCACACGACCCGATTCCGCGCTCGCCGGGATGGATTTCCCGGCTCGTCGCCGAATGCCTGAAACACCGCAGAACAGCCGTCGGGGCGCTGGCCGTCACCGTCGTCGCCGCCCTGATCGACATCGCCTTCCCACTGCTGACGAAGGTCGCGGTCGACAGCGCGACCGGGCAGGGCGACGTGCCCGCCGACGACCTGCGCCTGATCGGGCTGGCCGCGGCTGCGATCGCGGCAGGTGCGGTGATCCGGTTCGGCTGCCAGTACGGGCGCCGCATGCTCGCCGGACGCCTGTCGCTCGACGTGCAGCACGACCTGCGGTTGCGCCTGCTCGGCTCACTCCAACGTCTCGACGGCCACGGTCAGGACCGCATCCGCACGGGTCAGGTGGTCTCGCGGTCCATCACCGACCTGCAGCTCGTGCAAGGGCTGCTCGCGATGGTGCCGATGTCGGCAGGTGCGCTGCTGCAATTCGTGCTCGCGCTGGTGATCATGACGACCCTCTCGCCGCTGCTCACGCTGGTCGCGGTGGTCATCGTCCCGATCATCGCGGGTCTCGTGCGGGTCGTGCGCCCGAGGCTGTTCGCCGCGACCTGGTCGGCGCAGCAGCGCGCGGCCGATCTCGCCCAGCACGTCGAGGAGACGGTCACGGGCGTGCGGGTCGTGAAGGGATTCGGGCAGGAATCGCACGCGGTCGACCAACTCGAGGAGCACGGTCGCAGGCTGTACGCGGAGCGTCTGCGTGCCGCCCGGATCAACGCGTGGTTCTCGGCGCCGATGGGTGCGATCCCGCAGTTCGGGCTCGTCGCCACCATCGCTCTCGGCGGCTGGCTCGCCCTCGAGGGCGGAATCACCGTGGGCACCTTCGTGGCGTTCACCGCCTATGTGGCGACGATGACGGGGACGACCCGCACCCTCTCGCAGGTCGTGATCATGGCGCAGCTGTCCCGCGCCGCCGTCGAGCGGGTGTACGAGGTGATCGACACCGAACCCGACGTCGCCGATCCCCCGCATCCCGTCGAACTGCCCGACGGTCCGCTCGGGGTGCACCTGGAGGACGTGACGTTCGGCTTCGACGACGACCGGGACGTACTGCGCGGCCTCGACCTGGAGATCGCGCCCGGCGAGACCGTCGCGATCGTCGGCCCGGCCGGGTCGGGCAAGACCGTGCTGTCGCTGCTGCTCCCCCGCTTCTACGCGCCACACCGCGGGTCGGTGTGCCTGACCGCGGACGGCCGCGACATCGACGTCGCCACGCTCCGCGCCGACGATCTGCGCGGGGCGGTCGGCCTCGTCTTCGACGAGCCGTTCCTGTTCTCCGACACGGTCGCGTCCAACATCGCGCTCGGCCGGCCCGACGCGTCGGACGACGAGATCCGCACCGCGGCCGCGGCGGCACGCGCCGACGACTTCGTCGAGGCCCTCCCCGAGGGTTACGACACGGTCGTCGGTGAACGCGGCCTGACACTGTCCGGTGGGCAGCGGCAGCGGGTCGCGCTGGCGCGGGCACTGCTCGTCGATCCGCGGGTGCTGATCCTCGACGACGCGACCTCTGCGGTCGACGCCGAGACCGAGGCTGCGATCTACGGCGCGTTGCGGGCGGGTCGGCGCCGCACGACCCTCGTGCTCGCCCATCGGCGGTCGACGCTCGCACTCGCCGACCGGGTCGCCGTGCTCGACGAGGGACGCATCGTCGACATCGGGACGGTCGACGAACTCGAGGAGCGCAGTCCCGTCTTCCGGCGTCTGCTCTCGACCGACGACGACGCCGCACCGGCACCGGAACGCCCGGTTCCCGCCGGTGAGTTGTGGCCCGAGGAACCGGACGACGATGAGCCGTCCGGTACCGTTCGGAATCCTCCGGCGGTCGGTGGAGGTCGCGGCGGACCGGCGGGCAGTGGTGGCCGCGGCGGGCCGGTGTCCGGGGCGCTCGGCGCGGTGGCCCCGACCCCGGAACTGCGCGCGGCCGTCGACGCGCTTCCCCCGGCCACCGAGACCCCCGGACGCGATCCGGCCCTGCGGTCCGAGGCCCTGCGCCTGCCCGACCCGCAGTTCCGATTGTGGACGACGCTGCGCCCGGTGCGCGCACTGCTGGCGGTCGTCGTGCTGTGCCTGGCGGTGGAGTCGCTGACGAGCATCGCGTTCCCGTCGCTGGTGCGGTACGCCGTCGACCGCGGGGTGACCCCGGGCGATCCGTCCCGGCTGTGGCAGGCGACCGCCGCGGGTGTGGTGCTCGCGCTGCTCGGCTGGTTCGTGGTCGCGATCCTCACGGTGCTCACCGCGCGGGCGGGCGAACGGGTGTTGTTCGGGCTGCGCGTGCGCTCGTACGCGCACCTGCAACGGCTCGGGCTCGACTACTACGAACGCGAACTGTCGGGCCGGATCATGACGCGGATGACGACCGATGTGGACGCGCTGTCGCAGTTCATCCAGACCGGCCTGTCCACCGCGGTCGTGGCGGTGCTGACGCTCACCGGTATCTCGATCGCGCTGATCGCCACCGATCTGTCGCTGGCCCTGGTAGTGCTGGCGGTACTGCCCGTGCTGGTCGGCGCGACCCTGTGGTTCCGGAAGGTCTCCGGGACGGCGTACGCGCAGTCCCGCGAACGCATCTCCCTGGTGAACGCGGATTTCCAGGAGAACGTCACGGGTCTGCGCGCCGCCCAGGCCTACCGCAGGGAGGAGACCGCGGCGCGGCGGTTCGCCGAGCGCGCGGAGGCCTATCGGCGCAGTCGCCTGCGGTCGCAGCGGGCCATCTCGCTGTACTTCCCGTTCATCACTTTCCTGTCCGATCTGGCGCTCGCGGCGGTCGTCTTCGTCGGCGCCCGCGAGGTGGCGTCGGGCGCGGTCGGCCCCGGTGTGCTGATCGCGTTCGTGCTGTATCTGAACCTGTTGTTCGCACCCATCCAGCAGTTGTCGCAGGTCTTCGACGGTTACCAGCAGGCGCGCGTCGGTCTGCGCCGGATCGGCGACCTGCTGCGGACCGAGAGCTCGCTCGAGTCTGCCGAGGAGGGCACGGTCGCCATCACCGGGCACCTCCGCGGCGACGTCGACCTGCGGCAGGTGGGCTTCCGGTACAGCGAGGCCGACCGTGACGCGTTGAGCGATGTGGACCTGTCGATCCCGGCCGGGTCGACGGTCGCCCTGGTGGGCCGCACCGGTGCCGGGAAGTCGACGGTCGTCAAACTGCTCGCCCGGTTCTACGACCCGACCTCCGGTTCGGTGCGGGTGGACGACACCGATCTGCGCCGTTACCGTCTGCGCGACTATCGGGGCCGGCTCGGGGTGGTGCCGCAGGAGGCGCACCTGTTCACGGGCACGGTGGCGACCAACATCGCCTACGGCCGGCCCGAGGCGACGCGCGAGGAGATCGAATCGTCCGCGCGCGCCGTGGGGGCGCTGGACATGATCGCGGGACTCGCCGGCGGCATGAACCATCCGGTGGGTGAGCGCGGTCAGGGTCTGTCGGCAGGGCAGCGTCAGCTCATCGCACTCGCGCGCGCCGAACTGGTGGACCCCGATCTTCTGTTGCTCGACGAGGCCACCGCGACCCTCGATCCCGCCACCGAGAAGGCGGTGCTCGAGGCGGGTGCGCGGGTGGCCCGCTCGCGGACGGCCGTGGTGGTGGCGCACCGTCTCGCGACCGCCGCACGCGCCGATCTCGTGGTGGTCGTCGACGACGGCCGTATCGTCGAGTGCGGGCCCCACGACGAGCTCCGCCGAGCGGGAGGTCTGTACACCACTTTGTGGCAACTCGCTACCGGTGGTCTCGTTCCGGAGGAGCCCGAGGTCCTGCTCACTTCGACGACGGAAGGATCGAACATGAGATCGTCCTCACGTTTGTAACGGGGTGCGCGCTGCGCCGATGCACCTTAGAGGGAATAATCGGCTCTCGAGAACCGTCATCGATGGAGACCCCATCGCACCAGATTGTGAGGTAGCCCACCGACATGCGCGGTCAGTTCGGATCGTCACATGCCACGGGCTAGCCTCATATTCACAGGCGCTCCGATCGGGTACCGAAGAAAGAAACGAGGCGAACAACTGCCGTGAGCAGCAGCTCTACATCACAGTTCGGACAGAACCAGTGGTTGGTTGACGAGATGTACCAGCGCTTCCAGGACGACCCTTCGTCCGTGGACGCGAGTTGGCACGAATTCCTCACCGACTATTCGCCGGAAGCCGCGGTGGCCGGAGGCACCAACGGCTCCGACACCGCCACGACCGAGAAGCCCGCGCCGCGCACAGCATCTGCGCCGAGTTCCTCCGCTTCGGCCCCCACCAAGCCTGCACCGAAAACCGAGACCGCGTCGGCGAAGCCCGCACCGCAGGCCGAGGCCGCGCCGGCCAAGCCTGCACCGAAGGCGGAGACCAAGCCTGCGACGCAGCCGAAGGCCCAGGCAGCGCCCGCGAAGCCGGCTCCCAAGCCCGCCGCGGCCCCGTCGGGCCAGGCCACCGAGGAGAAGAAGGTTCTGCGCGGCGCCGCTGCTGCCGTTGCGAAGAACATGAACGCCTCGCTGTCGATCCCGACGGCCACCAGTGTTCGCGCGGTGCCCGCGAAGTTGATGTTCGACAACCGCATCGTCATCAACAACCACCTCGCCCGCACCCGGGGCGGCAAGGTCTCGTTCACCCACATCCTCGGTTACGCGATCGTCCAGGCGGTCAAGGCGTTCCCGAACATGAACAACCACTTCGCCGAGGTCGACGGCAAGCCGAACCTCGTCGTGCCCGCGCACACGAACCTCGGTCTCGCGATCGACCTGCCCGGCAAGAACGGCCAGCGTTCGCTGGTCGTGGCGGCCATCAAGAACTGCGAGACGATGAACTTCGCGCAGTTCTACTCGGCCTACGAGGACATCGTGCGCCGCGCCCGCGACGGCAAGCTCACCGGCGACGACTTCTCCGGCGTCACGATCTCGCTGACCAACCCGGGCGGTATCGGCACCGTGCACTCTGTCCCGCGTCTGATGCAGGGCCAGGGCGCGATCATCGGCGCCGGCGCCATGGAGTACCCGGCCGAGTTCCAGGGTGCGTCCGACGCGCGGCTCGCCGAGATCGGCATAGGCAAGCTGCTGACGCTCACCTCCACCTACGACCACCGCGTGATCCAGGGCGCGGAGTCGGGTGAGTTCCTGAAGAAGATCCACGAGCTGCTCATCAGCGACGACTTCTACGACGGCATCTTCCACACCCTGCACATCCCCTACGAGCCGGTCCGCTGGCGCAAGGACGTGCCGGAAGGTCTCGTCGACAAGCACACCCGTGTGCTCGAGCTCATCGCCGCCTACCGCAGCCGCGGCCACCTCATGGCCGACACCGATCCGCTGCAGTTCGTGCGCGACAAGTTCCGGTCGCATCCCGACCTCGACGTCACGACCCACGACCTGACGCTGTGGGATCTCGATCGCGAGTTCAATGTCGGTGGCTTCCACGGCCGCCAGAAGATGAAGCTGCGCGACGTGCTGTCGGTGCTACGCGACGCGTACTGCCGCCACGTCGGTGTCGAGTACACCCACATCCTCGAGCCCGAGCAGCAGCAGTGGCTGCAGGAGCGGGTCGAGGCGCACCACGTCAAGCCGACGGTCGCCCAGCAGAAGTACATCCTGAGCCGCCTCAACGCCGCCGAGGCGTTCGAGACGTTCCTGCAGACCAAGTACGTCGGTCAGAAGCGCTTCTCGCTCGAGGGCGCCGAGTCCGTCATCCCGATGATGGACGCGATCATCGACCAGGCCGCCGAGCACACGCTCGACGAGGTCGCCATCGCGATGCCGCACCGCGGTCGCCTGAACGTGCTCGCGAACATCGTCGGCAAGCCGTACTCGCAGATCTTCTCGGAGTTCGAGGGCAACCTGAACCCGGCCGCTGCGCACGGTTCCGGCGACGTGAAGTACCACCTCGGCGCCGAGGGCACCTACATCCAGATGTTCGGCGACAACGACATCAAGGTCTCGCTCACCGCGAACCCCTCGCACCTCGAGGCGGTCAACCCGGTGCTCGAGGGCCTCGTCCGCGCCAAGCAGGACATCCTCGACAAGGGCGAGGACGGCTTCACCGTCCTGCCCTTGCTCCTGCACGGCGACGCTGCGTTCGCCGGTCAGGGCGTCGTCGCGGAGACCCTCAACCTCGCGCTGCTGCGCGGCTACCGCACCGGCGGCACCGTGCACATCGTCGTCAACAACCAGGTCGGCTTCACCACCGCGCCGGAGCACTCGCGTTCGTCCGAGTACTGCACCGACGTGGCGAAGATGATCGGCGCGCCGATCTTCCACGTCAACGGCGACGACCCCGAGGCCTGCGTGTGGGTCGCGAAGCTCGCCGTGGACTTCCGCGAGAAGTTCCACAAGGACGTCGTCATCGACATGATCTGCTACCGCCGCCGCGGTCACAACGAGGGCGACGACCCGTCGATGACCCAGCCGGCGATGTACGACGTGATCGACACCAAGCGCAGCGTCCGCAAGAGCTACACCGAGGCCCTGATCGGCCGCGGCGACATCTCGCTCAAGGAAGCGGAAGACGCCCTGCGCGACTACCAGGGACAGCTCGAACGGGTCTTCAACGAGGTCCGCGAACTCGAGAAGTACCCGCCGGAGCCGTCGGAGTCGGTCGAGCTCGACCAGACCCCGCCGAAGCGTCTCGACACCTCCGTCGACCGGCCGGTGCTCGAGCGAATCGGCGACGCCTTCGCCGAGGCGCCCGAGGGCTTCACCGTCCACCCGCGCGTCAAGCCGGTGCTCGAGAAGCGTCGTGAGATGTCACGCAACGGCAAGATCGACTGGGCGTTCGCCGAGCTGCTCGCGTTCGGTTCGCTGGCCGAGGAAGGTGCCCTGGTGCGCCTGGCCGGTCAGGACTCGCGTCGCGGCACGTTCACGCAGCGCCACTCGGTCATCATCGACCGCAAGACGGGCGACGAGTACAACCCGCTCGCCTCGCTGGCCAACCAGGCCGGCAACGGCGGCCGCTTCATGGTCTACGACTCGGCGCTGACCGAGTTCGCGGGTCTGGGCTTCGAGTACGGCTACTCGGTGGGCAACCCCGACGCGCTCGTGCTGTGGGAGGCGCAGTTCGGCGACTTCGTCAACGGCGCGCAGCCCATCATCGACGAGTTCATCTCGTCCGGTGAGGCCAAGTGGGGTCAGCTTTCCGACGTCGTGCTGCTGCTGCCGCACGGCCACGAGGGCCAGGGTCCCGACCACACCTCGGGCCGCATCGAGCGCTGGCTGCAGCTGTGCGCCGAGGGTTCGATGACGGTCGCGGTTCCGTCGACCCCGGCGAGCTACTTCCACCTGCTGCGCCGCCATCACCTCGACGGCATCCGCCGCCCGCTGGTGGTGTTCACGCCCAAGTCGATGCTGCGCAACAAGGCCGCGGTCAGCAACATCGAGGACTTCACGCAGGGCAAGTTCCGCTCGCTGCTCGAAGAGGTTCCTTACGAGGAGGGCACGGCCGACCGGTCGAAGGCCACTCGTGTGCTGCTCACCTCCGGCAAGATCTACTGGGAACTGCTGGCGAAGAAGCAGAAGGAAGGTCGTGACGACGTCGCGATCGTGCGCATCGAGCAGCTGTACCCGGTGCCGCGTCGCCGCATCGCCGAGACGCTCGAGCAGTACCCGAACGCCACCGAGTTCTTCTGGGTCCAGGAGGAGCCGGCGAACCAGGGTGCCTGGCCGTTCCTCGGCCTCGCGCTGCCGGAACTGCTGCCCGACAAGCTCAGCGGTATCAAGCGCGTGTCGCGTCGCGCGATGTCGGCACCGTCGTCCGGCTCGAGCAAGGTCCACGCTGTCGAGCAGCAGGAGATCATCGAGAAGGCCTTCGGTCGCTAGAAGCTCCGTTTCGGATCCTTCGGGTCCTTGACGGTTCTCATGTGAGCCGGGTCGGTTCGTCCCCGCGAGGGGCGATCGACCCGGCTCACGCCTTTTTCCGGTGTGTTTCGGACCGGGCACGACGGGCACCCTCCGGAGGACCCCCGATCGTGTCCTGCGAGGAGCTACCGATGGCAAATCCGACCGTGGCCGACTACCTGTTGCACCGCCTGCGCGCGTGGGGGGTGGACCACGTCTTCGGATATCCCGGCGACGGCATCAACGGGATCCTCGCCGCCTGGACGCGCACCGGCAACGATCCGGTCTTCGTGCAGTCCCGGCACGAGGAGATGAGCGCCTTCGAAGCCGTGGGCTATGCGAAGTTCACGGGCCGGCCCGGGGTGTGCATGGCGACCTCCGGCCCGGGCGCGATCCATCTGCTCAACGGCCTGTACG
Organism: Rhodococcus sp. PAE-6; assembly: GCF_025290685.1. Taxonomy (NCBI): domain Bacteria; kingdom Bacillati; phylum Actinomycetota; class Actinomycetes; order Mycobacteriales; family Nocardiaceae; genus Rhodococcus; species Rhodococcus sp. PAE-6. The sequence goes on along the minus strand of NZ_JAOCLZ010000005.1, from coordinate 163,155 downwards.
ACGCGAAACTCGACCACGTTCCGGTGGTGGCGATCGTGGGCCAGACCGACCGTTCAGCGATGGGCGGGTCGTACCAGCAGGAAGTAGACCTGCACACGCTGTACAAGGATGTGGCGTCGGCGTTCGTGGAGACGGTGACGGTGCCCGAGCAGTTGCCGAACGTCCTCGACCGGGCGATGCGCACCGCCATCGCGTACCGCACTCCCACGGCAGTCATCATCCACGGCGACGTGCAGGAACTCGAGTACTCCCCGCCTGGCCACGAGTTCAAGATGGTGCCGTCGAGCGTCGGCTTCGACCGTCCCCGGATCGCACCGGACGACGACGCGATCCGGCGGGCCGCGGAGATCCTCAACGCCGGGGACAAGGTGGCGATGCTCGTCGGCAGCGGCGCCCGCGGTGCGCGGGCGCAACTCGAGCAGGTCGCGGATCTGCTCGGCGCCGGGGTGGCGAAAGCCCTGCTGGGCAAGGACGTGCTGTCGGACGAGTTGCCGTGGGTCACCGGATCGATCGGGTTGCTGGGCACGCGGCCCACCCACGAGATGATGACCGGCTGCGACACGCTGCTCATCGTCGGTTCGTCCCTCCCCTACAGCCAGTTCCTGCCCGAATACGGCCAGGCCCGCTGCGTGCAGATCGACATCGACCCGAACATGATCGGGATGCGCTATCCGAACGAGGTCAACCTCGTCGCGGATGCCGCCGCCGCGCTCGACGCGCTCGTCCCGCTGCTGCAGCGCAAGGAGGACCGGTCGTGGCGTGAGGGCATCGAGCAGAACGTGCAGCGCTGGTGGCAGACCATGGGACAGCAGGCGGAGGTCGAGACGGAGTTCGTCAATCCGCTGCGGATGTTCGCCGAGGCCTCACCGCGACTGCCGGACGATGCGATCGTCACCGCCGACTCGGGTTCGGCCGCCAATTGGTATGCGCGCCAATTGCAGTTCCGCGGTGACATGCGCGGTTCGCTGTCGGGCACCCTCGCGACGATGGGTCCGGCGGTGCCGTACGGGATCGGCGCGAAGTTCGCGCATCCGGGTCGTCCGGTGGTCGCGTTCGCCGGCGACGGGGCGATGCAGATGAACGGCATGGCCGAGCTGATCACCATCCAGCGGTACTGGCAGCAGTGGACCGATCCGCGGCTCGTCGTCGCGATCATCCACAACAACGATCTCAACCAGGTCACCTGGGAGATGCGTGCGATGGGTGGGGCACCGAAATTCGCGGAGTCCCAGTCGCTTCCGGACGTCGACTACGCTGCCTTCGCGCGCAGTCTCGGGCTGGGCGGCGAAACCGTGAAGTCCTCGGACGAGATGGGCTCGGCCTGGGATCGCGCGCTGGCCGCGGACCGTCCGACGGTGCTCGACGTGTACACCGATCCGGACATGCCGCCGATCCCGCCGCACGCGACGTGGGAGCAGTTCACCGATGTCGCCAAGGCCGTGCTCGCCGGTGACGAGAACCGTTGGGGCTTCGTGAAACAGGGCGTCAAGACGAAGCTGCAGGAGTACCTTCCCGGAAACGATCGCTGAGAAACCCACCGGCCGGAGCAGCGTCACCGGCCGATGAGTGGAGCGAATGTGCCGCCAGCGCAACGCCGGACAGCGCCGCGATGGCCAGTTCGACGAACTCGTCGCGGGTGAGTTCGGGATCGCGTAGCCACGCGATGGTCGTGTCCTCGACGAAGGCCACCCAGCCGCGCACGGCGAGCCGCACGGCGGGCGTCGGCTCGATCCCGATGGCGGGCAGGTGCGCGACGGTCCGGTCGACGAGCGCTGTGCGGGTGTCCTCGAAGGCCGCCCGCATGTCGGGGTCGCCGCTGGTGGCGCCGCGCAGGATCGAGACGTACATGTCGCGGCGCCGGGTGACGTAGTCGACGTACGCGACGAGCGTGCCGCGCAGCATCTCGATCGGTTCGAGACCTTCGTCCGGTGCGGTGTACTCGACGAGATCCTGGCCGACGCATCGCACGAGCTCGACGTGGTAGTCGTGCTTCGAGGCGAAGTAGTGGAACAGCAGCCCCTTCGAGACCCCGGCCCGGTCGGCGACCTCGTCGACGGAGATCTGCTCGAGGGGCCGGTCGGCGAGCAGTTCGAGACCCTGTTCGATCAGCTGGGCCCGGCGTTGGGCGGGACCGAGGCGGGTCCGGCGGGGTCCGGGACTGTCGTCTGTCACGTCCACCATGCAAACACCGTTATTGAATTATGGTCAACAAGTGTTGACCAGGTCACTGGAACGCTCTAACCTCAAGTACATGAGTCTTCCGGTTACAGATACCGTCGCCGACGCGGAGATCCGTCAGGTCGACACGCTGATCATCGGCAGCGGGTTCGCCGGGCTCGGTGCGGCCATCCGACTGTCGCAGGCGGGCAAGGACTTCCTCGTGCTCGAACGCGCCTCCGAGGTGGGCGGCACCTGGCGCGACAACACCTACCCCGGCGCGGCGTGCGACGTGCCGTCGAACCTGTACTCCTACTCGTTCGCCCTCAACCCCGGCTGGACGCGCTCGTTCTCGCCGCAGCCGGAGATCCAGGAGTACATCCGCTCGGTCGCCGACCGGTACGACGTGCGGCGACGCACTGTCTTCGAGTGCGACGTGCAGACGGCCCGCTGGAACACCGCGACGCACCGCTGGGACGTGGCCACCACGCGCGGGAAGTACAGCGCCAAGGTCGTGATCTCCGCGGTGGGCGCCCTGTGCGAGCCGTCGCTCCCCGACATCGAGGGCATCTCCGGTTTCGAGGGCGAGATCTTCCACTCGGCACGGTGGAACCACGACGCCGACCTCGCCGGCAAGCGCGTCGCGGTCATCGGCACCGGCGCCTCCGCCATCCAGATCGTGCCGGCCATCGCCGGCACCGTGGGCCATCTCGACGTCTACCAGCGCACGGCACCGTGGATCCTCCCCCGCTTCGATCGCGAGTACACCGCTCCCGAGCGGTTCGCCTTCCGGTTCATCCCCGGCTTCCAGCGCCTTTCACGCGCCCTGCAGTACACCGCCCGCGAGACGCAGGTCGTGGGTCTGGCCAAGGCGCAGGCCTTCATGAAGCCGCTCGAGCTCGCCGCGCGTATCCAGGTCCGGCGGCAGATCCGCGACAAGGAACTGCGCCGGAAGGTCACGCCGAACTACGGTATCGGCTGCAAGCGCATGCTGATCTCGAACAACTACTACCCCGCGCTCGACCGGCCGAACGTCGACCTCGTCACCGACGGCATCGCCCGCGTCACCCCGCGCGGCATCGTCACGAAGGACGGCACCGAACGCGAGGTCGACGCGATCGTCGTCGCGACGGGCTTCCACGTCACCGACTCGCCGACCTTCGCCGGCATCTTCGGCAAGGAAGGCCGTTCGCTCGCCGAGGTCTTCGACGAGACCGGCATGCGGGGGTACAAGGGCAGCTCGGTCGCCGGATTCCCGAACCTGTTCTTCCTCGTCGGCCCGAACACCGGACTCGGGCACACCTCGATGGTGTACATGATCGAGTCGCAGCTCGAATACGTCGTCGACGCCATTCGCACGATCGATCGCAACCGCATCGGCACGGTCGAGGTCCGCGAGGACGTGCAGGACGAGTACAACCGCGACCTGCAGCGCGCGATGCGGTCGAGCGTGTGGAACAACGGCGGGTGCGCGAGCTGGTATCTCGACAAGCACGGCAACAACACCACGCTGTGGCCGGGATTCACCTTCGAATTCCGCCGTATCACCCGCAGGTTCGACCTCGAGGCGTACCGTAGCGTCGCCGAATCGGATCTCCCCGTCGCCACCGACCGTCCCGCGCAGGAGCGCACGTCCCGAGAGGCAGCAGTTCGATGAGTGATGTCGCAGGCCGGGTCGTCGTCGTCACGGGCGCGGGTTCCGGGATCGGCCGGGCCCTCGTCCTCGCCCTCGCGGCTCGAGGCGCCCGCCTGGCGATCTCGGATGTCGACACCACAGGGCTCGAGGAGACCGCGCGTCGCGCACGGGAACTCGGCGCCGAGGTGAAGGCCGACCATCTCGACGTCACCCAGCGCGAGAAGGTCCTCGAGTACGCTGAGCAGGTCGCCGCCCACTTCGGCGCGGTCCACCAGGTGTACAACAACGCGGGCATCGCCTATCACGGCGACCTCGAGCGCACCGAGTTCAAGGACATCGAGCGCGTGATGGACGTCGACTTCTGGGGAGTCGTCAACGGCACCAAGGCTTTCCTGCCGTATCTCATCGCGTCGGGCGAGGGCCACCTGATCAATGTCTCGAGCCTGTTCGGTCTGCTGAGCATCCCGGGTCAGGCGGCGTACAACTCGGCGAAGTTCGCCGTGCGCGGCTTCACCGAGGCGGTGCGGCAGGAGATGCTCGTCGCGCGGCATCCCGTACAGGTCACGTGCGTGCATCCCGGTGGTATCAAGACCGCGATCGCGCGCAACGCCGCCGTCCCCGACGGCGACGACCAGGCGACCTTCGCGGAGTTCTTCGACCGCAAGCTCGCACGCACGACCCCCGAGGACGCGGCGAAGACCATCCTCACCGGTGTGCGGAAGAACAAGGCGCGTGTACTGATCGGCGCCGATGCGAAGCTGCTCGACGCCTTCGTCCGCGTTGCCGGACCGGCCTATCAGCGTGTCGTCGCCACCGTGACCTCCCGGGTCGTGCCGAGGGGATAGGCTGCGGCATGCCTCCGACACCGCAGTTGTCACCGCGGGTGGCGCGTACCGCCCTGCGTCCTCTCTTCCGTGCCCTGCTGTCGCCGCGCTGGTCGTTCGCCACGCAGCGCCGGTTGCTCGACCTCGCGGCGCCGTTGCAGTTCCTCCCGAAGGACACCGTGGTGCGCCCGATCCGTCTGGCGGGACGCCCCGCCGAGCGGATCACGGTGGGCGCCACCGAGCGGACCACGGCGATCCTGTACCTGCACGGCGGGGCGTACACCGGCGGGTCGCTCGCCACGCACCGCTCGCTCGCGGCGCATCTCGCCGCCGCGTCCGGAGCGGCCGTGTACGTCCTCGACTACCGGCTCGCGCCCGAGCATCCCTATCCTGCGGCGTTGAACGACGCCGAGGCGGCCTATCTCGAACTCGTCAGCGAGCACGGCTTCGAGGTGTCGAGCATCGCGGTCGCCGGCGACTCGGCCGGCGGTGGCCTCGCCGCGGCCACCACACACCGGCTCGTCGACCGTCACGGGATCACCCCGCCGGCGCTCGGATTGTTGTCGCCGTGGACCGATCCGGCCGCCCGCGACCTGCCCGACGTGAACGACGTCGTTCTGAACAAGGGATGGGTGTATTCCTCGGCCGAGGCGTATCTCGCCGGAGGCGATCCCACCGATCCCGGTTACGCGCCCATCCACGCCGATCCCACGGGTCTGCCGCCGACGCTCATCCAGGTGGGCACCGCGGAGATGTTCCACCCACAGGTGCGGCAGTACGCCGAGAAGCTCCGGGAGGCGGGCGTCGAGGTCACCCTCGTCGAACAACCCGAGCTGTGGCACGTCGCGCCGTTGCAGGCGTCGCTCGTTCCCGAGGCCGCCGCGGCGATCTCCGACTTCGGTGTGTTCCTCCGCGACCGGATGGGCACCCGCGCGGGCTGAGTACTCGCGGGGTGCCGTTCACGCTCCGGCGTGTTCGTCGATCCATTCGCGGGCCACGGTCTCGGGATCATCTCCCTCCTCGACACGCGCACGCAGTTCGGTGAGATCGCTCGTGGTCAGTTCACCCGCGATGGTCCGCAACGCGTCGAGTTGTGCCTCGTCGAGGGTGCCCTTGCGGAAGACCGGGACGACGTTCTGGGCCGGCAGGACCGGGGCGGGCGCATCGTCGGCGTTCGTGTCGTCCTGCGGGCTGCGGTCGGGTGCGTCGGGCACGGTGCTCACGGGCGAATCCGCGTCGATCTCCGCGAGGGCGGACGACGTCGTGGTGGTTCCGACGACCGTGTCGGGTTCCGACGCGACGGCGACGGACTGTGCATCCTCGATCCGTCGCACCTCGCGCGGGCGGCAGTCGGCGCGTTCGAGGGCGGTGAGTCCACCGGCGGTGTCGAAGTCCTCGGTCACCGCGAAGGTCAGGTCGGCGCAGCGGCCGGCGAGGTCGGCCACGCGGCTCACCGACCATTGCGTGAGCCGTTCGCGGTCGGCGAGCAGCACCGCGCGGTCCTGCGCCGAGGCGTAATCGGAGATGGTCAGTTCGTCGGGCAGTGCGCGCGCCAGCGCTTCGAAGACGTCCTCGGCGTCGGTCGCGTCGGCACCGGGATCGTAGGACGCGAGCAGCCGTCCCGTGTAGCCGGGGATCAGTGTGAGATCGGCGGCGTCGAGCGCTGGGGTCGGATCGGCGACGCCGGAGCGGACCTGCACGTCGATCCCGCTACTGCGCAGCGCTCCCGCGTACAGCTGCGCGAGCAGTTCCTCGTCGGGCCGCTCCCCCGCCCCGACGATCACTGTCGTCGACGGTGCCGCCTCGTCGAGAACGGGCGACGCACACCCCTGGAGCACGGCCGCCGCCGCGCATGCGGTGAGCACCGTCGCCGCGACCGGCCGGATCCGTCTCGCTTCGTTCGCCACGGCGGTCATTGTCGCCCACCGGTGCGCCACGGTCCGCACGTGCCCGACCGTCCGGCCCGCCGAGGCGCCGAACGCCCCGGTCCGGAACCCTTGTGCGGTTCGGATCGGGGCGTTCGGTGCGATCTCGCCGGGAGCGAATCCCTAGTCGGTGACGCCTTCGGCCTTCGCCGCGGCCGCGACGGCCTCGGCGACGGCGGGCGCCACGCGCGGATCGAGCGGGCTCGGGACGATCTTGTCCGCGGCCAGTTCGTCACCGACGACCGAGAGGATGGCCTCGGCGGCGGCGAGCTTCATGCCCTCGGTGATGCGGCGGGCACCTGCGTCGAGAGCGCCCTTGAACACACCGGGGAAGGCCAGCACGTTGTTGATCTGGTTCGGGAAGTCGCTGCGACCGGTCGCCACGATCGCGGCGTGCTTGTGGGCGATGTCGGGGTGGATCTCCGGATCCGGGTTCGACATCGCGAAGATGATGGCGTCGTCGGCCATTGTCGCGACGATCTCCTCGGGCACGGTGCCCGACGACACGCCGAGGTAGACGTCGGCGCCGTCGAGCGCCTCGGCGATGCCGCCCTTGCGGCCCTCCGGGTTGGTGCGGGAGGCCAGATCGGCCTTGATCTCACCGAGGTCGGTGCGGTCGGAGGAGATGATGCCCTTCGAATCGAGCACCACCACATCGCGCGCACCGGCGGCGAGCAGGATGTTCGCGCACGCCACGCCGGCAGCTCCGGCGCCGGAGATCACGATACGCAGGTCGGCGATGTCGCGGCCCTGCACCTTCACCGCACCCTTGAGGGCGGCCAGGGCGACGATGGCGGTGCCGTGCTGGTCGTCGTGCATGACCGGGCAGTCGAGCGCCTCGATGACGCGCTTCTCGATCTCGAAGCAGCGCGGAGCCGAGATGTCCTCGAGGTTGACGGCGCCGAAGGACGGACGCAGCCGGATGAGGGTCTCGACGATCGCGTCGGGATCGGTGGTGTCGAGCACCAGCGGGATGGAGTTCAGGCCCGCGAACTTCTTGAACAGCGCGGACTTGCCCTCCATCACCGGCAGCGAGGCACGTGCGCCGATGTTGCCGAGACCGAGGACCGCGGTGCCGTCGGAGACGACGACGACCAGGCGGTTGGTCCAGGTGTAACGGTCGACGAGGGTCTCGTCGGCGGCGATGGCCCGGCAGACCTGGGCGACACCGGGGGTGTATGCAATGGACAGATCGCGCTGGTTCTCGAGCGGCGCGGTCAGTTCGACCGACAGCTTGCCGTCGACGTGACTCGAGAAGATCTCCTCGTCCGTCAACTCGAGCTTCTGAGGGGTAGGTGCATCAGACACAATTGACACGATGACACTCCTGCGTGTTCCGAGTCGACCTCTGGACTCGGTTGCTGCGAAAACACCGCAGTTCGATGCATCTCACACACGTGCATGCATCGAGTTGCAGCGCTTCGCCAAGGACATTGGATTGAAGCTTCCGGGCGCGATCACGACTGCCGCTGTACAACGCTGTACGGCTTCCGGAACGTGATGGAGCCGGGGCGGGTGGCCCTGGCATCGAGCCCTGGGTGATCTAGCCCTGGGTGGGTCTGCCATCCTTCGTCCGATTCCGGGGTATTCCGGCTTTCGGATTGCCGCAAGTTTGCCACCTTCGCAGACGAACAATCAAATCGGCATCGATTGCGAAGGTCTCACGGTTTTGTCGCCTCACCTGTGAGTTTACGTGCCGTGAACACCGCGCCGCGGGCGCACCGCGATGAATTTCCGCAGTTACACGATGGCTACCGACGGGTAGCCGAGATGGCACTCGAGGCCGTCATCCCCACCACTGAGTGATCATCAGAATCGATGCAGTGAAGATCACCACAAGGCTCGACAGGAGTGCTGTGCCACCCGAGCGTCGATCCGCCGTCACCTGGGCGATCACGGCCACGAGCGCGGCGACGACGTGCGCGGCGACCGAGGTGGCGCCCGGGCCGGGGAAACCGCGGTCGCCGGCGAGGTACTGGGCCCCGCACACCACGAACGTCAGGACCAGCACCGCCCCGCACACCACACCGGAGAGAGCGCGGAGGGCGCGGACGGGCAGACTCGCGCGGCGCGATGCGGGTTCGTACGGATCGGCGTAGTACCCCTCGTCCGGGTAATACGGTTCGTTGTAGTACTCACTGTCGTAGTAGTTTTCGTCGTTCGGCGACCCGTACTCCTCGTCCGGATACCGCGCACCCCGTCGCCTCATCCCTCGAGCACCTCCACACCGGTCGCGCAGTCGAGCAACGCCTCGTACGCCGCCGGAGCCGTGGTGAAGCTGCCGAGCCTGATGGTCTTGTTGTCGCCGTGATAGTCGGACGATCCCGTGACGACGACCCCGAGCGACCGCGCGAGATCGCGCATCGTCCGCACATCCTGCTCGTCGTGATCGGGATGATCGGCCTCGACACCGCCGAGTCCGAGTTCGGCGAGTTCCTCGATGTGGTCGAGGGCGAGGAGCCGCCCACGCGCACGTGCCCGGGCGTGCGCCACCACCGGCACACCGCCCGCGGCCGTCACCATCTTCACGGCGTCGGCGAGCGGGGTATCAGCCTTCGGTACGTAGTAACGGCCGCGCGGCGACAGCAGCTCGGTGAAGGCGTCGGCCACCGTGGGCACCACACCGGCGGCGACGAGCGCCCGCGCCAGATGGGGCCGGCCCGCGGCGGGGCCCGCCTCGGCGAGCACTGCGTCGATGTCGATCGGCAGACCGTCGTCCGCCATCCGCACACCCATCGCCCGGATCCGCGACACCCGTTCACCACGGAGCCGCTCGAGTTCGGCGACGAAGACCGGATCGTGCGGGTCGAACAGATAGGCCAGCAGGTGCACGGCGACCGGGGCGCCGTCCTCCCCGCGTCCCGTGCAGGACATCTCCATTCCCCGGACGAGACGCAGGCCCGTCGGCAGGGCCGCTGCGGCCTCGTCCCATCCCGCGGTCGTGTCGTGGTCGGTCAGGGCCACGACGTCGAGACCCGCCCGGGCAGCGGCACGGACCAGTTCCGCGGGACGGTCGGTGCCGTCCGATGCGGACGAGTGGGTGTGGAGATCGATACGCACGCCACCAGTCTGTCAGGTCGGCGGGCTAGCATGATTGGAGCTGCCCCGCCCGGTCCCCGTCGACGGGCGACCGCCGCGCCGCGGGCCTGCGACCGGGCCGCGTCCCAGCGGCATGCCGTGAGGAAGGACAACATGCCGCACCAGCCTTCTCGTGCCACCCGTCGCGGCCCCACTAGCCCGGTCCCCACCGAGCAAGCGGTGGTCGACTGCGCGGTCTACGTCGACGGGCACCGCCTGCCCGGCCGCTACAGCCACACCGAGGCGGTGGCAGAGGTCCGTCGGCGCGGTGCGGGATTCGTGTGGCTCGGGCTGCACCACCCCGACGAGAAGCAGATGACGAACGTCTCGCACACCTTCGGACTCCACGAGCTGATGGTCGAGGACGCCGTCCACGCCCACCAGCGCCCGAAGCTCGAGCGCTACGACGACGTGCTGTTCCTGGTGCTGCGCACCGTCAGTTACATCGAGCACGAGTCGGTGACGACCACCAAGGACATCGTCGAGACCGGCGAGATCATGTTGTTCACCGGCCCCGACTTCATCGTGAGCGTGCGGCACGGCGACCACTCCGAGCTCTCGCACGTGCGCAAGCGCCTCGAACGCGACCCCGATCATCTGTCCCGCGGTCCGGCGGCCGTGCTCCACGCGATCGCCGACCACGTGGTCGACTCCTATCTCGCCGTCACCACGGCCGTGCAACCCGACGTCGACGACATCGAGGAACTCGTGTTCACCCCCGACACGCGGATCGCGGTCGACCAGATCTACATGCTCAAGCGCGAGATCGTGCAGTTGCGCCGCGCCGTCGTGCCGCTCGCCGAACCACTGCAGCAACTCATCCGGGCGCCGGGCAACCCGATCCCGAAGGACGTCCGGCGCTACTTCCGCGACGTCGCCGACCACCACACCACGGTGTCCGACCGCATCGCGGCCTTCGACGAGACGCTCGGCACGCTGCTCGACGCGGCGATCGCGAAGGTCACCGTGCAGCAGAACACCGACATGCGCAAGATCTCCGCGTGGGTCGCGATCGCCGCCGTGCCGACGATGATCGCCGGGATCTACGGCATGAACTTCGATCGCATGCCCGAACTGCATTGGCAATACGGCTATTACGTCGTGCTCTCCGCGATCGTCGCGATCACCGTGGGATTGTTCGTCACCTTCAGGCGCAACAACTGGTTGTGACCACCGAACTCGACCGCCCCTCGACACGCGCTGCGCAGGCTGCGCGATCTCCTCGGCGCCACGTGCTCGCCGTCGCCCTCGCGCTGATCCTGCTGCAGACGATCCTCCGGACCGTGGTGGCCGCGACCGGCGAGTTCTACTGGGACGACCTGATCCTCGTCGGGCGCGCGGGGTCGTATCCGCTGCTGTCCGACGCCTTCCTGCGGTACGACCACGACGGTCACCTGATGCCCGCCGCCTTCCTCGTGGCGGGGATCGCCACGGCGATCGCGCCGCTGGAATGGTGGCCGGCGGCGGCCTCGCTCGTGATCGGTCAGTTGCTCGCCTCGCTGGCGGTGCTGCGGGTGCTCTGGTTGCTGCTCGGCCCGCGACGCGCTCTGTGGGGACCGTTGCTGTTCTATCTCCTCACGCCGCTGACGCTTCCGGCCTTCGCGTGGTGGTCGGCCGCGCTCAACGCGTTGCCGCTGCAGGCCGCACTGGCCTGGGTGGCGGGAGATGCGCTGCAGTACAGCAGGACCGGTCGGCGCCGTCATATCGTGAGCGCCCTCGTCGTCACCGCTGTGGCGCTGGTGTTCTTCGAGAAGTCGGTCCTCGTTCCGTTCGCCGCGTTCGCGACGGTCGCCCTCGCACACCACGTCGACGGACTCGTTCGGCCGATCCGCAGCACGTGGGCGCAGGCCCGGCCGTTGTGGCTCGGCTCGGCGGCCGTGCTGGTCGTGTGGGCGGTCTGTTACTCGACGATCGTCGAATCCCGGTTCGGGATCCCGCCGTGGTCGATGGTGGCCGGGTTGACCCATCACGGCATCTCCTACGGGCTGTTGCCGTCGCTGCTCGGGGGTCCCTGGGAATGGGAGCGGTGGAATCCGAGCCCGCCCTGGGCCGATCCCCCGCTCGTGCTCGTCGTGGTCGCGTGGCTCGCTGTCGCGGGCGCCGCAGCGTGGACGGTGCGCCGGCGACGGCGGACGGGGCCCGTGTGGTTCGCTGTGATCGCCTACATCCTGGCCTCGCTCGCGGCGATGATCAGCACCCGCTTCGGTCCGGAGACCACCTACGAACTCGCGCGCACTCTGCGCTACTTCGCCGACTCCGCCGTGGTCGTCGCGATCGCCGCGGCGCTGATCCTGCGCGCCCCGCGACGAGGCACGACGTCCCGTCCTCGTGCCGTGCGTGCGGCCGCCTGGACCTGCGCGGCCGTGTTCACCGTCGGCTCCCTGTGGTCGACCGTGACGTTCGCGCGCAGCTGGTCGGACAATCCGACGGGCGATTATCTCGGGGCGGCGAAGGCGGCGCTCACGGCCCGGCCCGACGAGCCCGTGCTCGATCACCCGGTGTCGGTATGGATCCTGCTGCCCGTCACCTACCCGCACAACCTGGTGGGGTCCGTCTTCTCCGCGCTGCCCGTCCGGTCCGACATCCGCGACCACGCGACCGACCTGTGGGTCCTCGACGATCTCGGTCACCGCACTCCTGCCGACCTGCTGCCGCTGCGCCTCGTCCCGCCCGGCCCCGAGCCCGACTGTGGCCATCGCGTCACCACCGACGCCGTCACGGCCGTGCCGCTCGATTCCCCCGCGGGCGACTGGGAGTGGACCGTGCAGGTGAACTACCGGGCCTCCGCCGACGGCACGATCGACCTCGGCTTCCCCGGCCGCGCATCCGTTCCGGTCCCCGTCACCGAAGGACTCGGGACGGTGTACGTCCGCGTCTCCGGGGACGGGTCGGCGTTGCAGGCGCGCTCGTCCACCCCCGGCACGACCGTGTGCCTCGGTGCCGGATCGCTCGGAGTGGTCGTGCCGCGGGGGTGACGGCGGGCCAGCGTGGCGCGTCCGAGCGCGCGGTCCGTGAGAACCGGGACGGTCACAGACGTGCTTGCGCCCGGCGCGGGTCGCTCAGGTCGATGCCCGCTTCCTCCCACGCCTCGCGCAGCGCTTCGGTTCCCTTCAGCCGCTTCCAGGCCGCTTCGGTACCGGTGATCGGGCGGGCCTCGAAGAAGTGGACCGGATCGGAGGGCTCGGGCAGTTCCAGCGACGGCACGTCGGCCGTCTCGAGCAACACCGCCGTGAACGGAGCGCCCGGCCACAGCGGCTCCCCGAGATCGAGCAGGGCGTCGTCGGTGAGGACCACGCCCTCCACGGCGGGCAGCGCAGCGAGCACCGCGAGGGTGCGGTGGACACCGGCGGTGACGCCCTCGTTGTCGCGCAGGCTGAGGACCAGTTCGGCCCGCGGCCCGCGCGTCGGGTCGGCCACCATGTCGGTCGGATCGCCCATCGGATGCCGTGAGCACCCCAGAGTGGCGTACCGCAGGAGCTCTGCACCACGGAAGCGGAGGACCTCGATCGGTTCGAGACCGAGGAAGGTCACCGACGCCGATTCCGGCTCCGGATCCCCCGGCACGGTCAGATGCTCGGTGAGGTGGCTGCGGACGGTGGCGAGAACTGCGTCGGTCACCCCTGCAATGTAGTCCCCGTCCCCGCACGTGCGGTTCACACCCGGACCTGTGCACCGCGCGGTACCGTCGAAGCGTGGCTCGCGACACCGGTTTTCCGGTCTCCGATGCCGGCGACGATTTCGCCCGGCAACGCCGGCGCGCCGAGTACGCCCGGCTGATCGCATGGCTGCGCCGCGAACCGGCCGACGTCAACACGGTGCTGCCCTTCGACGACGTCGTCGCAGCCCTCGGACGCCTCGGTGAACGGCGACTCGGGTTGCAGATCATCGAGGTCGCCTCGATCGTCGGCAGCGTCGACCGTGCCGACGACTTCGACCGCCGTTTCCGCCCCACCTCGGCACGCCTGCGCGCCAGGTGGGAACGCATCGCGGCCGCGCGGCGGCGCGGCGAGGCCATGCCCCCGATCTCCGTGTACCGGGTGGGACCGATGCATTTCGTGCAGGACGGGCACCACCGTGTGTCCATCGCCTACGCGCAGGGCGACCGCACCATCGACGCCTACGTCACCGAGATCACCACGAAGGTGCCCGCGGAGGGAATCAGGGCCCGTCCCGATCTCGTGCGCAAGGACCACTTCAGGATGTTTCTCGGCCGCGTTCCCCTGCACGGCGCGGCCCAGGACACGATCCGCGTGTCCGACCCGTGGGGATACGCCGAACTGGCCGAGGCCGTCGAGGCGTGGGGTTTCCGCTTGATGCAGGATCTCGGCGAGTACCTCACCCGCGAGGAGGTCGCGCGGCGCTGGTACGAGGAGGAATTCGTCCCCGTCGTCGCGATGGCCCGCGAAGCGGGGATGTTGCGCTCACGCACCGACGCCGAGGTGTATCTGTGGATCGCGAGCGAGCGGTACCGGCTCGTGCGGCGGCACGTGTGGAGCGAGGAGATCGTCGACGAGCTCCGTAGCCGCGCACCCCGCTGACGGCTTCGGTGGATCCGGACCCGTTTTCCGGGGTCGGATCCACCGAAGCCGGTTTGTCAGAGGGTGACGTTCGCGCCGGTCTCCTGATCGAACAAGGCGATCTTCGCCCTGTCGAACCACAACTGCACGGTCCCGCCCTTGGTGGCCTGCGATTCCACCGACAATCGCGCGACCAGCGATTCGGCCGACATGTCGGCGCCGGCGTCGGCGGCGAGTTCGTCGAGGTCCTTCGAGTGCACGCCCGGCCCCTCGGCCGTGAAGTACGCGAACTTGTCGGAGCCCATCGACTCGAGCACGTCGACCTCGGCGGAGAAGGTCACGCCCGTCTCCCGTTGGGTCGGGTCGAGCAGGTCGGTGTCCTCGAAGTGCTCCGGACGGATACCGACGACCACCTCGCGCGACGGATTGTTGCGACGCACGGTCTCCCACCGCTCGTCGGGCAACCGGAACTCGCCGAACGAGGTGCGGATCGAACCGTTCTCGATCTGCCCCGGAACGAAGTTCATCGACGGCGATCCGATGAAGCCGGCGACGAACAGGTTCCGCGGATGGTCGTACAACTCCTGCGGCGCCCCGACCTGCTGCACGATCCCACCGCGCATCACGACGACGCGGTCGCCGAGCGTCATCGCCTCGGTCTGGTCGTGCGTGACGTACACCGTCGTGGTCCCGAGACGCTTCTGCAGGCGCGCGATCTCGGTGCGCATCTGCACGCGCAGCTTCGCGTCGAGATTCGACAGCGGCTCGTCCATGAGGAACGCCTTGGGGCTGCGCACGATCGCACGACCCATGGCCACGCGTTGCCGCTGACCGCCCGACAGGTTGGCGGGCTTGCGGTCGAGATGCTGTGTGAGATCGAGGATCCGGGCCGCCTCGTCGACCTTGCGGGCGATCTCGTCCTTGGACACCTTCGCGAGGGTGAGCGGGAACGCGATGTTGTCGCGCACCGACATGTGCGGGTACAGCGCGTAGGACTGGAAGACCATCGCGATGTCGCGGTCCTTCGGTGCCCGCTCGTTGACACGCTCACCCGCGATGCGCAGCTCGCCGTCGGAGATGTCCTCGAGACCGGCGATCATGTTGAGCGTCGTGGATTTTCCGCACCCGGACGGGCCGACGAGGATGATGAACTCGCCGTCGGCGATCTCGAGATCCACGTCGCTGACGGCCTTCGCTCCGTCCGGATACTCCTTCGTCACCTTGTCGAGCACGATCTCGGCCACGATAGTTATCCCTTCACTGCGCCGGAGGTCAGTCCGGCGACGATTCGACGTTGGAAGATCAGGACGAACACGATGATCGGGATCGTGATGACGACGGCCGCCGCCGCGATCGAGCCGGTCGGTTCCTCGAACTGCGATGCACCCGTGAAGTTCGCGATCGCGGCGGGTGCGGTGATGGACCGCTCGGTGGAGGTCAGCGAGATCGCGAACAGCAGGTCGTTCCAGCAGAAGATGAACACCAGGATCGCCGCCGTGATGATGCCGGGAGCGGCGAGTGGGGCCACGACCTTCCGGAACGCCTGACCCGGTGTCGCGCCGTCCATCTTCGCGGCCTTCTCGAGTTCCCACGGGATCTCCTTGAAGAAGGCCGACAGGGTGTAGATCGCGAGCGGTAGCGAGAAGGTGATGTACGGCAGGATCAGCGCCGCCCACGTGTCGAACAGTCCGAGGCCGCGCATGATCTCGAACAGCGGGCTGACGAGGGAGATCTGGGGGAACATCGCGATGAGCAGCGCCACGCCCACCAGAATCTTCTTACCGGGGAAGTCGAGCCGGGCGATCGCGTAGGCGGCCATCGTCCCGAGGATCACCGCGATGACCGTGGCGATCAGGCCGATGCCGATGGAGTTGATCAGCGCGCTCGTGAACGCGTCGGTGCGGAAGATGCCGCGGTAGTTGTCGAGCGTCCACTGCTGCGGGATGAACCGGCCGTCCTGGATGGTGCCGGGCGGCTTGAACGACAGGCTCGCGATCCACAGCACCGGGACGAGTGCGTAGAGCAGGACGATCAGGTTCACCGCCGACCACGACAGGGTCCGTTTCCTGGTCTCGGCCATCATCGGCCCCCTTCGTCCGAGCCGGGCGCGGATGCACCGAACAACTTGATGAACACGAACGCGATGACCGCGACGCACAGGAAGATCAGGACGCTGATCGCCGACCCGATGCCGAGGTTGAAGGCCCGGAACAGATTGTCGTAACCGAGGATCGACACCGATCCGGTGCCGTTGGCACCGCGGGTGAGGACATAGATGTTGTCGAAGATGCGGAAGGCGTCGAGCGTGCGGAAGAGCAGGGCGACGAGGATCGCCGGTTTCATCAGCGGCACGATGATCCGCACCAGACGTGTCCACGCTCCGGCGCCGTCGACCTGCGCCGCCTTGAGCAGATCGTCGGGGACGAGTGCGAGGCCGGCGAGGAGCAGCAGCGCCATGAACGGCGTGGTCTTCCACACCTCGGCGAGCACGATGATCGCCAGGGACGGGATCTGGTCGGTGAGCGGGGCGCTGCCGTCGGGCAGCAGGTTCGCGAGATAGCCCGTGCCCGGGGTCCACGCGTAGTACCAGCTGTAGGCGGCGGCGACGGTGACGATGCCGTACGGGATCAGCACCACCGTGCGCACGATGCCCTTGCCGACGATGGTGCGGTGCATGACGAGTGCGATCGCAAGGCCGAGCACGAACTCGATCGCGACGGAGACCAGGGTGACGAGCGAGGTGACGATGAAGGCCTGCCACCAGAATCCGTCGCTGAGCACCGCGACATAGTTCGACAGTCCGACGAAGCGCCGTTCGTCGGGGAAGCGCAGATCGTAACGCTGCAGACTGAGCCAGACGGCGTATCCCACCGGATAGGCCGTGACGGCGAGCATCACGATCGCGGCGGGTGCGACGAGCAGCAGACCGAGTCGCCGTTCGGCCTTCTTCCCCTCGGACAGCGCTGCTTTCGTCTTCGTCGACGGTTCCTTCGGGGTCTCGTCGGTCGGTGTCGATTCGACGGCGGTCACGGGATCAGTCCTTCCGAATTGACCGCCTTGCGCACCTGCTCGGCGAGTTCCTCGACGGTGCGGGGCGGATCGATCTGGTCGACCGGGTTGAGGGTGGCCGTCACCAGTGTCGAAATGCTCTGGTAGGCCGGTGAAGCGGGACGCACCGCGGCGTTCTCGAGACCGGCGCGGACCTCACGCCAGGCCGGATAGGCCTCCTGGAAATCGGGGTCGTCGTACAGCGCCGCGAGCGTCGGCGGCACGCCGCCACCGATGGCGTTGTTGCGCTGGTTCTCCTCGTTGCGCAGGCACTGCATCGCTTCGAACGCGAGATCCGGGTGGGTGCTCGTGCGGGCGACGGCGATGTTGAACCCGCCGATGGTGACCTGGGCGGGCTCGCCGGGGATCACCGAGGGGTATGGCGCGGGAAGGAAATTCTGCTCACCGTCGACGGTGAGGACCGTGTTGCCGGTGTTCTCCGAGGTGACGTTGCCGTTTTCGTCGATGAAGGGCAGGGCCCCCTCGTTCTCCATGATGCCCGGCAGGACGAACGGCCAGTTGACCTGGAACGCGGTGCGCCCGCTCTCCATACCGAGACGGACGGCCGCCTCGTCGGCCTGGTTCAGGGAGGGATCGGCGCCGGGCGCGGTCGCAACGCGCTTCATGATGTCGAGCGCGGTCACCGCCGCGTCGTTGTCGGTGAGGGTGACGGTGACACCGTCCTCCCCCACCACCGAGCCTCCGGCGCTCGAGAGCAAGGTGTTGAACCACACCATCAGCCCCTCGTACTGCCGGCCCTGCACACCGATCCACGACGGCCGGCCCTCCTCGGCGAGGCCGCTCGCAATCTCGATCATCTCGTCCCAGGTCTCCGGAGGTTGCCCGTCCGGCATGAGATCCTTTCGGTACCAGAGCAACTGGGTGTTGGTGTTGAGCGGTGCGGCGTACAGCCGGTCCTGCCAGGTCGCCGATTCGAGGGGACCTTCGAGGGTGCCCTCGGAGACCGCGGCTGCAACATCGTCGGGCAGCGGCAGCGCCCACCCGGCCTCGGCGAACTCGGCCGTCCACACGACGTCGAGGGTCATGAGGTCGAGCCCCGGGTCGTTACCCGTCAGCCGCCGCGCCAACTGCAGTCGCTGGTCGTCGGCGTTCTTCGGAAGTGTCCTCTGCTGCACGCGATATCGGCCGCCCGCCTCCGCGGTGCACACCTCCGCGGCCTGCGCGTACTGCTCGGCACCGTCGGCGGCCGTGTAGAAGGACAGGACGACACCCTCGTCGTCGCTGCCGCACGCGGCCAGCCCCGACGCCAAGAGCACAGCAGCCGCGGAAGCTGTGACCGCTCGGCTCGTCCGCCGACTCTTGCCCGACCGTCTCATGCGCGACTCCGCTCGCATCGGGGACCTCGTGATCCGACGATAACGCCCGTACCGGCCAGCCGTAGCAAAACGAGCAGGGCGTACATCCGGAACGGAATCGGCACGACGACGAGGTCAGAAGGAGGTCCCCGAGAAGGGCGCCTGGGGCCAGGAGAACAGCAGGTCAGCGGTGTCGACGGCCTCGGGCCGGTGCACCCGGGCGCGCCCCGCGTCGACCATCCGGTGCCAGCCCTGCCGGCCGAGCAGGAGCGCACCGAGGTCGGCGATGTCGATCGTCAGGTCGGCCGGTCCCGCGGTGCGCGCCACGCCGTCGGCGGAGATCTCGAAGACACCGGCGTTGTCGGTCAGCACCGGATCGGTCACCTCCACGGTCACCGAGCCGAAGCCTCGGTAACTCCGCGCCGACAGCGCCCGATCGAGGTCGAGGATGCGCAACCACGTCTCGTCCGAGACCGAGCGGAAGTGCACGGCACGCGCGTCGCCGAGCATGAGCGGGAGTTGGTCGTCCTGCGGAAGTGCCGCGAACCGCAAGGTGTCGACCAGGTCGAGGTCGAGCAGGAACCGGATCAGGCCGGCGTACGCCGCGGGCGAGGGGGCGAAGAAGTCGTCGACCACGACGGTGCGGTTGCGACTGGTGAACCACCCCTGCGTGTCGACGGGGTGGTACCGGACGAAACCGTCCTCCTGTCCCGGTTCGCCGTGCACCGCCACGTACATCGGATCGGTGAGCGAGTCGGCCCGCCACCGGCGTGAGTTCCACCAGTACTCCGACCGATCGATCATGCCGGGGCGCGGCGGCAGATGACGGGAATGGATCTGCGCCAGCACGTCCCACGCCTCCGGATAGGTCAGCAGACGCACCGCTCCGGACTCGGGCACGTCGGGACGCAGTGCGGCACCACGCACGTCGACGTCGACGGACACCGAAGTCGAGGCGACGCCGTAGCCGAACCGGCCGTAGATGGTCGCTTCGGAGGCACGCAGCGTCGCGAGGATCTCACCGCGGTCGCGCGCGTCGCTCAACTGCCGGTGCACGAGTCCGGAGATCACGCCGCGACGCGTGTGGGTGGGCAGCACACCGATGTGGGTGACCGCCGCGTGCGGCACCCGGGCGCCGCCGGGCAGGGTGAGATTTCCGCTCGTGGCGTCGACTGTCCCGACGAGCATGCCGTCGAGGAAAGCACCCCACGTGCGGCCGGCCTCGAGGTAGCGGCTCACCGTCCCGTCGGGAACCTCGGGCCACGAGGGCAGACCCACCATCGCCGTGCGGAACAGCGCGGACGCCTCCCGCAGTTCGGCTTCCGACTCCAGAACTCTGATCTCCGGTTCCGTTCGCTCACCCATGGAACGACACTATCGACCGCGAACTTGCACCGCGGGTGAACGGCCGTGACGTTCGGTACACCGGCTCCGGGCGGGTAGGTTTCCAGCGTGCGACGCGAGTGGGATCCAGCAGACACCGGGGTGCTGCAGCTGCCCTCCGGCCGACTCGTGCGGGGACGCGGGATGCGCAGACCGGTGTTCGACGAGCCGTTTCCCGACTTCGGGGTGTATCTCCTCGGCCGCCCCCCGGCAGCACCGTTCGAGTGGGAGTCGCGGTGGATCCACTGGCCCGACTTCCGCACGCCACGCGACCCGGAGGACGCTCTCGCCATCCTGTACGAGGCGTGGATCCGCGCGGGAAGACAGCGGGTGGAGATCGCGTGCGGGCGTGGACGCGGCCGCACCGGCACCGCACTGGCGTGCCTCGCCGTCCTCGACGGGCTCTCCCCGGAGGAGGCGGTCGACTTCGTTCGGCGGCACTACCATCCGCGCGCGGTCGAGACGCCCTGGCAGCGCAAATTCGTCGCGCACGCGAAGGCGCATACCTGACAGCTCAGTTCTTCGTCCGGGCGAGGTCGACCTCGGCGGCCGAGACGGCACGTTCGGCGGCGACCACCCGCTTCTTCGCCTCGGCGGCGGCGCGGCGCGCGAAGGTGCGTTGCTGCTCTGCGTGTTCGAGCTTCGCCCGCAGCTCGGCGACCTCCTCCTCGTGACGGGCCAGCTCCTGCTCTGCCGCCGACGCGGCTTCGCGCGCTTCCTCGGCCGCGCTGTGCGCCGAGTCGAGAGCGGCAGCGGCCTCGTCGATCTCCGCCTCGCGAGCCGCCTGGTCCGCCTTCTCGCGCTCCGTGGGTTCGCGCTCGCCCTTGCTCTTGCGTGCAGACTTGTCCGCTGCCGTCCGGTCGTCCTCGTCGTCCTCCTCCGACCCTCCGCGGACGACGGTGAGCGGCATGGCCGACAGGTCGCCGAAACCGTCGGACTCGACGATCGCGTCGAGCCGGCCCTGCCGGACCTGCTCCCCGATGTCGGGATCCGACAACGCGGCGTTGAGGGTGCGCCCCACCTCTCGCAGTGCGCTCTCCGAGACGGTGCGGCCGCGGTCGGCGGCGAGCCGACCCGCGTCGCGCTCGAGCGCGGCGACCACCCGGCGACGCTGCTCCGACAGTTTCCGCATCTCGCTGCCGGACAGTCGTCGTTGCGCGGTGCGCAGGGCGGATCCGATGTCGAGCAACGCCGCGAATTCGTCGGCCCGTTCGCGGGCGAGCAGGTTGACCATCCAGGCCGCGACCGTCGGTTTGCGCAGTCTGCCGATGGCCGCCGTCAGCTCGCGGTCGCCCGCTTCGCGTGCCTGCGCCGCGAATTCGGAGCGGGCCGCCACGAAGTCTCCTGGGTCGAGGCCGTAGAGGGCATCGGCCACCGAATCGAGGTCGGGCATGGGATCGACAGTAGTGGCGCGAGGCCGATCACGACGAGTGCCGTTCTCGGCGAACGCGCGACCGCGAGACGATCAGATGGCGAGCTTGGCGAGGATGTCGCGCGCCTTCTCGGCGGTGGGCGGCTGGCACAGCACGTCGTAGCGGCCGGCGACGAGCTGCATGGTGGACGAGAAGTCGCGCTGACCGCGGGTCGCGGCGTACGGGATGCTCGCCGAGATGAGGCCGAAGATGATGCCGCCGACGAGGCCGACGAGCAGCGGGCCGAGGAAGTCGGTGGAGAAGATGCCGAGCAGGAGACCGAAGAACACGCCGAGCCATGCGCCCGAGACGATGCCGCCGCCGATCACCTTCGGCCACGTGAGCCGACCGGTGACCCGTTCGACCTGCATGAGATCGACACCGACGATGGTGACGTCCTCGACGGAGAAGTTCTGATCGGCCAGGTGGTCGACCGCCCGTTGCGCCTCGGCGTAGGTCGGGTACGAACCGACGGGCCAGCCCGTGGGAGGTGTCGGCAGACCGGGTACCTGGCGACCGGGTCCGAGGGGATTCGTCATGTCGTTTCGGCTCCTTCGCGATGCGCGCCGACGGTCGCGGCGCCGGTCTCCATTCTGCCTCGACGGGGACCGGCACGCCGCGACGGTTCGCCCGATATGTTCTTTTTCCTGGTCGTTCCCATCAGGAGGCCGGCGGCTCGAACCTCTGGGTGCGCTGCAACCCCGCGGCCCGGCCCTTCGCGGAGATCACGAGGGCCATCTTCCGGCTCGCCTCGTCGATCATCTCGTCGCCGAGCATCGCGGCACCGCGGGCGCCGCCCTCGGCCGAGGTGTGCCACTCGTAGGCGTCGAGGATCATCTCGGCCTTGTCGTAGTCCTCCTGCCGGGGGCTGAAGACCTCGTTGGCCGCGTCGATCTGGCTCGGGTGCAGCACCCACTTGCCGTCGAAGCCCAGGGCGGCGGTGCGCTGCGCCGACCGGCGGAAGGCGTCGACGTCGCGGATCTGGAGGTAGGGACCGTCGATGGCCTGCAGCCCGTGCGCACGCGCAGCCATGAGGATCGTCATGAGGATGTGGTGGTAGGCGTCGCCGACGTCGTAACCCTCGGGCTGCTCACCGACGACGAGGGTGCGCATGTTGATGCTCGCCATGAAGTCTGCCGGACCGAACACGAGCGTCTGCACGCGCGGGCTCGCCGTCGCGATCTCGTTGATGTTCGTCAACCCGATGGCGTTCTCGATCTGCGGTTCGATACCGATCCGTCCCACCTCGAGACCGTGGGCCTTCTCGACCTGCGTGAGGAGCAGGTCGAGCGCCTTCACGTGGCTCGCGTCGGGCACCTTCGGCAGCAGGATCGCGTCGAGATTCGCGCCGGCACCACCGACGACCGTCGCGACGTCGAGATAGGTCGCGTCCGTGGTCCAGTCGTTGACGCGCACGACCTTGATCTGGTCGCCCCAGCCGTCCTCGTTCAGAGCTTCGACGATGGTGCTGCGGGCCTGCTCCTTGGCCAGCGGCGACACCGCGTCCTCGAGATCGAGGAAGATCTCGTCGGCGGGAAGGCCCTTGGCCTTGTCGATCATCTTCCGGCTGCTGCCGGGAACCGCGAGTACCGATCTTCGGGGCCTGAACGAAAACGACATGACCTGACCAGACCTCCGAGTTCCGGGAACAGCGCGGGCACGCTCTAGCCTGGCAATCATGGCAGCAGTGAGCAAGGTCTTCGTCGCGCGGCTGGCCGGACTGGTCGTTCTCGGCCCCGACGGCGAGTCCATCGGCCGCGTCCGCGATGTCGTGCTGACCATACGAGTGGGACGTCAGCCGCCTCGTGCGCTGGGGCTCGTCGTCGAACTGCCCACCCGCAAGCGGATCTTCGTCCCGATGCTGCGCGTGACCGCGATCGAACCCGGCGCGGTCACCCTCGTCACCGGCAACGTCAGTCTGCGCCGGTTCACGCAGCGACCCTCGGAGGTGCTCGCCCTCGGTCAGGTCCTCGATTCGCGTGTGCGCGTCGACGACCCGGAGCTGCCGGACCTGATGGGTGTCGACGCCGTCGTGGTGGATCTGGGGCTCGAGCTCATGCGCACCCGCGACTGGGTCGTCGCCCGCGTGGCGGTGCGTCGCCATCGCGGCCGGCTCGCGCGCCGCTCCCCCATCCACATCGTGGAATGGCCGCACGTGCACGGACTCACCCAGCAGGCACTGTCGATGCCCGGACAGGGTGTCGCGCAGTTGCTCCTGCAGTTCGAGGACATGCGCCCGCCGGACGTCGCGAACGCCCTGCGCGACCTGCCGATCAAGAGACGCACCGAGGTCGCCGCGGCGCTCGACGACGAACGCCTCGCCGACATCGTGCAGGAGCTACCCTCCGACGACCAGACCGACCTGCTCACCCAGCTCGGCCTCGACCGGGCGGTCGCGGTGCTCGAGGCGATGGATCCCGACGACGTCGCCGACCTCCTCGGTGAGCTGCCCGCAACGGACGCCGAGTCGTTCCTGCAACGCATGGACCCCGAGGACTCCGAGCCGGTGCGCCGCCTGCTCGAGCACTCCCCCGACACCGCCGGCGGTCTGATGACCCCCGAGCCGGTCGTGCTGACGCCGGCGACCACGGTGGCCGAAGCGCTCGCCCGCGCCCGCAATCCGGATCTGAGTCCGGCCCTGGCGTCGATGGTCTTCGTCGTGCGGCCGCCCACCGCGACACCCACCGGCAAGTACCTCGGCTGTGTCCATCTGCAACGATTGCTCCGGGAACCGCCTGCGAGCCTGGTGGGAGGGGTCGTCGACGACGACCTGCCGCGCCTGGCCCCCGACGACGCCCTGACCACCGTCACCCGGTACTTCGCGACGTACAACCTGGTCTGCGGTCCGGTGGTGGACGACGAGGGGCACCTGCTCGGCGCGGTGAGCGTCGACGACGTGCTCGACCATCTGCTGCCGGAGGACTGGCGCGAGGAGGACATCGAGGATGAGTGACCGCAGCACGCAGGGCCGCTCGCGCCTCGAGACCCCACAGGCGTCGAGGTTCCGCTTCAACTTCGACGCCGAGGCGGTGGGCCGGGTCAGCGAGTCGATCGCCCGGTTCCTCGGAACGGGCCGTTATCTCGCCATCCAGACGATCGTCGTCATCGTGTGGATCGCCCTCAACATCGCCGCGGTCGGACTGCAGTGGGATCCCTATCCCTTCATCCTTCTCAACCTGGCCTTCTCGACGCAGGCCGCCTATGCGGCGCCGTTGATCCTGCTGGCGCAGAACCGGCAGGAGAACCGCGACCGCGTGTCGCTCGAGGAGGATCGCGCCCGCGCCGAGCAGACCAAGGCCGACACCGAGTTCCTGGCACGCGAACTCGCGGCTCTGCGACTCGCGGTGGGTGAGGTCGCGACCCGCGACTATCTGCGTCGCGAACTCGACGATCTGCGCGCCCTGCTGATCGACGACGAGAACGAGGACGACGCCGGCACTCCGCGCACCCGCGGGCCCCGTCGCTGAGGGACCCCGTCCTGTTGTCCGGCACGCCCGGTTGCACACAACCCGACATCCTTCTGTAACCTTCGTCACATCAGTCGGACGGACGATCGGAGGAGGGTGATCGCGTGCGGTGGAGGGTCGCGCTGGCGATGCCGGTGATCGTCGCTGCCGGACTCGCGGCGACAGCGTCGTCGGCGACGGTGGTGGCGGAGACGACGTCCGCCGAGACCGAGCCGAGCGCCGCTCCGGCGGTGGGCGTGCTCCCCGGCGAGGTGCGCGAGGCGCAACCGCTGCGCAGCCCGAGCGACCCGCTCACCCAGCTTCCGCCCGAAGCCGTGGCCGCGGCAGGGGGTGCGGCGGCCCTCGGCGACGGGCCGCTCGCGATCCCCGAACTCGTCTTCTACGCCTATCGCGCGGCCGAGATGCAGCTGGCCATCGACTCTCCCGAGTGCGGCCTGCCGTGGAATCTGCTCGCCGCCGTCGGGCGCCTGAACTCCGGACACGCGGACGGGGGACGCACCGACATCCTGGGCACGCTGACCGCGCCGGTCGTCACCCCGGAGGGGCTGCTCGGGCCGATGCGCCTGGCCCCCGCGGTGTGGGAGCAGTACTCGGCGGACGGCAACGCGGACGGCACCGCCGATCCACAGAACATCTTCGACGCGACCCTGGCCGCCGGCGCCCGGATGTGCGCGGAGGGCGGAAACCTGCGCGAGCCGGACGGGGAGGCGCGGGCGGTGGCGTCGGTCGATCCGTCACCGGACTATCTGGCGAATGTCCGGCACTGGTCCGGTGCGTATTCGAAGGCCGCCGAGGTGGCTCCCGCCGATCTCGCTCCGATCCCGGCGCGGCCCGTTCCGAACGCCGCGGATGTCGCGGCCCCCGCGCCGGCTCCGGCGGTCACCGCGCCCGCTCCGGAGGCGACACATCAGCCGGCCCAGCAAGCGCCCGCCGACACTCCGGCTCAGCAGGCACCCGAACAGAACATCCCGGCTCCGCCGCCGATGCCGGAGTTGCCCGAACTCCCCTGCCTGGTGCCCGCCTTCTGCGAATAACTCCCGGCACACACGTGAGGTGACGCCACGCGCGACACGCGTGTCGTCATCTTTTTCTTTCACCCCACCCGACCCACCGGACCAGCACGGACGGGCCACAGCAGTACGCATACACCCCCGTTACATCACGTTTGAGTAACGGAAAGGCATCGAATGCTGTAGCCTCGGCCCGGCACGTAACGAAGGTGTCTCGTTCCGAGGCACCCGAGGGAGGGTTATCCATTGGGCCGCCACGCCAAACCGTCGGATTCGAAGCTTCGGCGAAATTCCGTCATCGCGATGACCGGACTCGTTCCGGTCGGACTGGTCGCCGCAGCCGCGACCACCGCGGGTGCGTCGCCGCGAGCGCTGATGGGTGCAGCTCACCACGAGACCGAGCCGACGGCGTCGTCGACCGACTCGGCCGACCTCGCGAACGCGATTCCCGAAGCGGTCGCCGCCGTGCAGACGATCATGCTCGAGCCCGAACCGGCACCCGTGCGCACCTTCAAGGCCGCCCCCCAGCCGGAACCCGAGCCCGAGGTCCTCCACGAGGGCCCCCTCGGCATCCCCGGCATCAACTACGCCGCCTACCGCAACGCCGAGCGCATCCTCGCCGAGGAGAATCCCGCCTGCGGCATGCACTGGACGCTCCTCGCCGGCATCGGCCGCGTCGAGTCCGGACACGCCAACGGTGGTCATGCCGACGCCAAGGGCAACCTGCTCGAGCCCGTCATCGGACTGCCGCTCAACGGCAGCCTGCCCGGCCAGGCCGTCATCCACGACACCGACGGCGGCGCCCTCGACGGCGACACCGTCTACGACCGCGCGGTCGGGCCGATGCAATTCATCCCCACCACGTGGAACCAGTACGCGGGCGACGGCAACGGCGACGGGGTCTCCGATCCCCAGAACCTGTACGATTCGACGCTCACCACCGCGAAGTACCTGTGCGACGGTGGCCTCGACATGCGCAACCTCGCGCACTCGACGAAGGCGATCCACCGCTACAACAACTCGATGGCCTACGTGGCGAACGTGCTCGCCTGGTCGACGGCCTACTCCACCGGCATCGACCCGAGCCCCGCGGATCTCCCCCGCATCCACTGAGGTCCGGAGAGGGTCGTCGGGTCACCCCGGACCGAAGGCCGTCGTCGGGTCACCCCGGACCGGAGGCCGTCGTCGGGTCACCGTCGACCCGTATCCGGTCGCGAGCGGCGTGCCGCCTACCATGGGCGTCATGGCAGTCAGTGAGTCCGACGTCCGCAGTGCGCTCGCACGGGTCCAGGACCCGGAGATCCGCAAGCCCATCACCGATCTCGGAATGGTCAAGAGCATCGAGATCGGCGCCGACAGCAGCGTCGATGTGGCGATCTATCTGACCACCGCCGGGTGCCCCATGCGCACCGAGATCTCGGAGCGCGTCACCAAGGCCGTCGCCGACGTCGCCGGCGTGGGCGAGGTCCGGGTGACCCTCGACGTGATGAGCGACGAGCAGCGCACCGAGCTCCGCAAGTCGCTGCGCGGCGACTCCACCGAGCCCGTCATCCCGTTCGCCCAGCCCGGTTCGCTCACGCGCGTCTACGCGGTGGCCTCCGGCAAGGGTGGTGTCGGCAAGTCGTCGGTCACCGTCAATCTCGCCGCGGCGATGGCCGCGCGCGGACTGTCGGTGGGTGTGCTCGACGCCGACATCTACGGTCACTCGATCCCCCGCATGCTCGGCACGTCCGCCAAGCCCACGCAGGTCGAGCGGATGATCATGCCGCCGATCGCGCACGACGTGAAGACGATCTCCATCGCCCAGTTCACCGAGGGCAACACCCCGGTGGTGTGGCGTGGCCCGATGCTGCACCGCGCGCTGCAGCAGTTCCTCGCCGACGTCTTCTGGGGCGACCTCGACGTCCTGCTCCTCGACCTGCCGCCCGGCACGGGTGACGTCGCCATCTCCGTCGCGCAGCTGATCCCCAACGCCGAGATCCTCGTCGTGACGACGCCGCAGCAGGCAGCCGCCGAGGTCGCCGAGCGCGCCGGTTCCATCGCGCTGCAGACGCGTCAGCGCATCGCCGGCGTGGTGGAGAACATGTCGTGGCTCGAGCTGCCCGACGGCACCCGAATGGACGTCTTCGGCAGCGGCGGCGGTCAGGCCGTCGCCGAGCGGCTCACCCGCGCGGTGGGCGCGACGGTGCCGCTGCTCGGCCAGATCCCGCTCGACCCGGCAGTGCGCGAGGCCGGCGACTCCGGTACCCCGATCGTCCTCGCGGCGCCCGACTCGGCGCCCGCGGTGGCGCTCGAGGAGATCTCCGACAAGCTCGCCGTGCGCAGGCGCGGACTGGCCGGCATGTCGCTGGGAATCGACACCACGCGTCACCTGTAAGAACCCGATATCGATCGAGCCCCCGCCGTGCTTCACGGCGGGGGCTCGATCGTAGGAAAGCTGTCAGGTGGCGTCGGGATCGATCGGCGGCTTCTCGTCCGGAGCGAGCGGCTTCGACAGGTTCGGCCGGGCCGCGCCGTTGGTGGGCGTTCCCGGAGCCGCCGAGGACGGCTTGTCGAAATTGCCGGTGAGAATCGAGTCGTCGCCGTCGAGCAGATGCTTCGTGATCACGGCCCGCGGTGTCATGCCGCGCAGCTGGTTCAGCTCGGACAGCGGTTGCCGCAGGTCGTCGAACTCCGGTCCGAATTCCTGCTCGAGCTGGTCGCGCGCACCCGTGGCGTAGTCGCGTACCTGACGCAGCGACTTGGCCACCCACGAGACGGCGCCGGGGAGGCGCTCCGGGCCGAGGACCACGAGGGCCGCCACGATGAGTACCAGGAACTCGCCCCAACCGATGTTGCCGAACACGCATCCAGGGTACGTGGTCTCGTCCGGATCGCAGCACCTACGTGGAAGGTCACATCACACGGCTGGGACGTTCTGTCCGAGACAGGGGCCGCTCAGTCGGAGACGGGGGTGACCTCGACGTCGACGAGGCGGCCGTTGCGCACGAGCTGGACGGTGATCGGTTCGTCGATCTCCTGCTGCTGGACCGCCACGACGAGCTCGTCGGCGCTGGTGACTTCGCGGGCGCCGACCTTGACGATGACGTCGCCCTCGACGATGCCGGCGCGCTGGGCCGGGCTGTCCTGACGAACGTTGGCGACCTCCGCGCCGCTCGCGACGTCGTTGACCACCGAGCGTGCGTTCACGCCGATGTCCGGGTGCCGCATCTCGCCGGTGCGGATCAGCTCCTGCGCCACCTCGGTGACGTCGTCGATGGGGATCGCGAAGCCCAGGCCCACCGAACCGCCGGTCTCCGACTTGATCGCGGAATTGATACCGATCACGCGACCCTCCATGTCGATGAGGGGGCCGCCGGAGTTGCCGGGGTTGATCGAGGCGTCGGTCTGGACGGCGTCGATCACCGCGTCGGTGTCGGTGCCCTGCCCGCTGAGCCGCATGGGCCGGTGCAGCGCGCTGACGATGCCGCGGGTGACGGTCTTGCTCAGGCCGAGCGGCGAACCGACCGCGACGACGTCCTCGCCCACCTGGACGTCCTCGGAGCGGCCCAGCTCGGCGACGACCAGGTTGTCGACGTTCTCGACGGCGAGCACGGCCAAGTCGGTCTTGATGTCGCGTCCGACGATCGAGGCGGGCACCTTCGTGCCGTCATCGAAGGTGACCTGTACCTTCGCATCGGGATTGCCGGCGGCCATCGAAACGACGTGGTTGTTGGTGACGATGTAACCGGCACCGTCGATCACCACGCCCGAGCCGGTGCCGGCGTCGCCGCCGACGGTGGTCTGGATGGAGACGACCGCGGGCAGCACGGTGTCGGCGACACGCGCGACCGCGCCGGTGGGCAGTTCCTCGTCGGGACCCGACTGGCTCAGCGTCACTCCGCGACTGGTCAGCGAACCGTTGTCGGCGGTCGCGAGCGCGACGACGAGTCCGCCGACCATGCCGATCACGACAGCCACAGCGGCCAGGGTCGCGAGTGCGCGGGGTTGGACGCGGCGGTCGAACAACACCTCACGCAGGGTCAGTCCGGGAGCCGGAGGAAGTTCCTTCTCCTCGGTCTGCCCGGCCAGGGGCGGACCGAGCCGCACCGCTGAGTCGGGGTCGCGCCAGGGATCGGGTTCGGTGTCGTCCTCGGTCTCGGCCGCGGGCTGCGAAGGGGGACGCTGGAGCGTCTCGTCGACGTCGGACGGCCGTCCGTAGGCCTCGGCCAGGATCGCATCGGTCGGAGGTGCCTGCTGGACGCGCGGGTCGACGACGCGGGGATGGGCCGAGGAGTCGAACGATCCCTCGGCGCCGGCCGGGCGCCCGAAGACACGGGCCGATACCGGGTCGACGGTGGGCCGGTAGACGGGCCGCGGTTCGAGACGGGGAGCGTCGTCGGGGCGCGCGATCGCTCCGTCGGGGAGACCCGACGAGGCGTTGCCGGACGAGCCTCTGCCGGACGAGTCTTCGCCCGAGGAGTCCTTACCCGACGAGGCATGGGGCAGCTCGTCGTCGCGACGACGATCGTCGCCGCCCCGCCGTCCGGTGTGCTGCGCAGATTCGGCCGTCACGCGTGCCCGTCTCCCCCGTCTAGGTCCGTCACGCAGCCCAGTATCACCGATGGCATCGGATCACCTGTTACCGCCCGTCCGGTCACCGGCGCCGGAGAATCGACCAGCGGCGCGCGGCGAAGCCTTCCTCCGCCTGAGGGCGGGGGGTCGGGTCGCACAGGTGGGACGGGATGTTGCTGAGCGTACCGCGCAGTGAACTCGGCATACGCGGTATGTGATCGGCAGCGGACCGCAGTGCGTGGCGGGCCTGCTGCTGGGCTTCGACCTCGGCGGCACACTCCGGACACATCGACAGATGCTGGGCGGCCCGCATGTAGGCCGCCATGCGCAGTTCGCCGTCGACGAATGCGGCAATTGCCTCGCTGGCGAGGTGTTCCGTGGAGCCGAACCTGCGAGGTGGTTGCACCATCGTCATCACTACCTCCCGGCGGCTACCCCGCATCGACGCGACCGTTTTCGACCTTTCCATGCTCGCGCAGGTACTCGCGGAGTGCCTGGCGGCCTCGGTGGATACGACTACGCACCGTACCGAGTTTCACCCCCAGTGTGGCACCGATCTCCTCGTAGGACAGACCTTCGATGTCACAGAGCACCACCGCGGCACGGTACTCGGGTCCGAGCGAGTCCAGAGCGGACTGCAGGTCGGCGCCGAGACGCGCGTCGTGGTAGATCTCCTCGGGGTTCGGCCCTGCGGCCGGTACACGATCGTAGTCCTCCGGGAGCGCTTCCATCCGGATGCGGTTCCGGCGGCGCACCATGTCCAGGAAGAGGTTCGTGGTGATGCGATGCAACCAACCCTCGAAAGTGCCGGGCTGGTAGTTCTGCAACGACCGGAAGACGCGGATGAAGGTCTCCTGCGTGAGATCCTCGGCGTCCTGGGCGTTGCCGGAAAGACGGTAGGCGAGGCGGTAGACGCGGTCGCCGTGCTCACGAACGAGTTCGTCCCACGACGGCATGGCCGCGTGGTCCCCGGTGGCGTCGAACGCCGCGGTGCCGCTCAGGTCCGCCTCGAGCGCCGCGGTGCCGCTCAGGTCCGCCTCGAGCGCCGAGGCGTCGTTCTCGGGAACAGTGTGGGCTCGGGTCATGTGGATCGGTGGATCCTCCTCGTCGGGACCGCAGTGGTACTGGCTTCGGGGCCTACAACACTCGATCTGCAGGGAATATTCCTTCACAGGAGCGTTCCCCGAGAGCGGTGCGTCCTCGAAGTCGTGAACCGGTGCGATCGTCCGGTTCGCCGATTGTCAGTTTTCCTCGCGGCGATGTGGCCGCCGTATGAGTAACCTGAAACGTCCCTGAGAAAATCGGTTCGGGCGTGGTCATCCGCCTGAATCACACAACTGGCGGCACCACTCCGTGCGCGCCTGCCTGCGCGAACGAATCGCCGAGGATAGCCTCAGTGAGGTGCAGACCAACGCCGATCGCATCCTGACCCACGCCGAGAACATCGTCGTCGAGGACGACGAGCTCGCCGCGGCGCGTGACCGTGCCGAAGATCTGGGCGCCGACCCGGTGTCCCCCTCCGTCGGAGCCGCCCTCGCGATGTTCGCCCGCATGCTCGACGCCAGGACGGTAGTGGAGATCGGGACCGGTGCGGGTGTGAGCGGACTGTGGTTGCTGCACGGCCTCCGCGAGGACGGCGTGCTCACCACCATCGACAGCGAGCCGGAGCATCAGCGGGCCGCGAAGATCGCCTTCCGCGAGGCGGGTGTCGTGGCGTCGCGCACCCGGCTCATCAACGGCCGCGCGCTGGACGTGCTGCCGCGACTCGCCGACTCCGGCTACGACATGGTCTTCGTCGATGCGACCCCGGCCGACCATCCGCACTTCGTGCGCGAAGGGGTGCGTCTGCTCCGGCCGGGTGGGGTGATCGTGCTGCACAACGCCCTGCTCGACGGACGCGTCGCCGACCCCGCTGCCCGCGACGCAACGGTGCTCGCGGTGCGCGAGGCGACCCGCGCGGTGTCCGACGACGAGCGTCTCGCTCCGGTGGTCCTGCCGCTCGGCGACGGCCTGCTCTGCGCGGTGCGCCTCAACTGATCCGCGCAGCCGCCTCCGGGCGGGCAGCACGCTCTCAGATCCAGATGCCCTTGCCGATGGCGACGACACCGCCGTTGCTCACCGCGAACCGCTGACGGTCGCGCTCGAGGTCGACGCCGATGATCTCGCCGTCGCCGACGACGACGTTCTTGTCGAGGATCGCGCGTCGCACGACCGCACCCTTGCCGATGCGCACACCGGGCATGAGCACGCTGCCCTCGACGGTCGCGCCGTCGTCGACCATGACGTTCGAGCTGAGCACCGAGTTGCGGACCGTGGCGGCCGACAGGATGCTGCCGGCGCCGACGATCGACTCCTGCGCCAGACCGCCCTGCACGAACTTCGCGGGCGGCAGGTTCTCGGCGGCACCGCGGATGGGCCAGCGCCGGTTGTAGAGATTGAAGATCGGGTGGACCGACACGAGGTCCATGTGAGCGTCGTAGAAGGCGTCGAGCGTACCGACGTCGCGCCAGTAGGCACGATCGCGTTCGGTCGCGCCCGGGACGACGTTGTCGTTGAAGTCGTAGACGTGAGCCTCGCCCCGCTCGACGAGCGCGGGGATGATGTCGCCCCCCATGTCGTGGTCGGAGTCGGGATTCTCCGAGTCGGCCCGCAGCGCCTCGACGAGGACCTTCGTGGTGAAGACGTAGTTACCCATGGACGCGAACGTGACGTTGGGGTCGTCGGGTGTCCCGGGCGGATGAGCGGGCTTCTCGAGGAACTGGGTGATCCTGCCGCTCTCGTCGCTGTCGATGCAGCCGAACGCGAATGCCTCGCTGCGCGGGACGCGGATACCGGCGACGGTGACACCGGCGCC
Organism: Rhodococcus sp. PAE-6; assembly: GCF_025290685.1. Classification (NCBI taxonomy): domain Bacteria; kingdom Bacillati; phylum Actinomycetota; class Actinomycetes; order Mycobacteriales; family Nocardiaceae; genus Rhodococcus; species Rhodococcus sp. PAE-6. Next base: position 129,974 of record NZ_JAOCLZ010000005.1, on the reverse strand, counting down.
CGACTCGATGTGCTGGCGCACCATCTGCTCGGGGTCCATCCGGTACACGTGGTCGGCGCCGAAGACCACGATGTACTCGGGATCCTCGTCGTAGACCAGGTTGAGCGACTGCAGGATCGCGTCGGCGCTGCCGGTGTACCAGCGTGGACCGAGCCGCTGCTGGGCCGGCACCGGGGTGATGTACTCACCGGTGAAGCCGGAGAGGCGCCAGGTCTGCGAGATGTGCCGGTCGAGGGAGTGCGACTTGTACTGCGTGAGAACGCAGATGCGCAGGTAACCGGCATTCACGAGATTGCTGAGCACGAAATCGATGAGGCGGTATGCGCCCCCGAACGGCACTGCCGGCTTGGCTCTGTCCGCGGTCAGCGGATACAGACGTTTGCCCTCGCCGCCGGCGAGAACGATTCCAAGCACATGGGGCTGGCTCCTCACACGCTTCAACCTATCCCCCGACCCAGGCCGCCGCCAGCGAAGCGCGATCTCGACGCCCTTCGGAGTGTCGGGGCCGGGTGGCCGGAACCTGCGCGGCCCGCTACTTTGAGGCGGTGAGGGTGGCAATGATGACGCGGGAGTATCCGCCTGAGGTGTACGGCGGGGCCGGGGTCCACGTCACCGAACTCGTCGAACAACTGCGTCGACTGGTCGAGGTCGACGTGCACTGCACGGGCGCACCGCGCGATACCGCGTTCGTGCACTCCCCCGACCCGGCACTGCGCGATGCCAATCCTGCCCTGACGACCCTGTCGGCCGGGTTGCGCATGGCGCACGCCGCGGCCGGAGTCGACGTGGTGCACTCGCACACCTGGTACACCGGGCTGGCCGGTCATCTGGCCGCCGAACTCCACGACGTCCCGCACATCCTCACCGCGCACTCCCTCGAGCCCCGACGGCCGTGGAAGGCCGAGCAGCTCGGGGGCGGTTATCGCATCTCCTCCTGGTCCGAGCGCAACGCCGTCCGGTACGCCGACGCGATCATCGCGGTCAGCGACGGGATGCGCCTCGACGTGCTCGACGCCTATCCGTTCGTCGATCCCGCTCGGGTCCACGTGGTGCGCAACGGGATCGACACCACCGTCTGGCATCCGGGCCCGGCCGAGCCCGGCCACGAGTCCGTCGTCACCCGCATCGGTCTCGATCCGGATCGTCCGATCGTCGTGTTCGTCGGCCGCATCACCCGGCAGAAGGGCGTCGGGCACCTGATCGCCGCGGCGCACCATCTCGACCCCGACATCCAGCTCGTCCTGTGTGCCGGCGCGCCCGACACCCCCGAGATCGCCGCGGAGACCGAACGGGCGGTGACCGCCCTGCAGGACGCCCGTGACGGGGTGCACTGGGTACGCGAGATGCTGCCCACCGAATCGGTCCGCGAACTGCTCTCGGCGGCGACGGTTTTCGTCTGTCCGTCGGTGTACGAGCCGCTGGGGATCGTCAACCTCGAGGCGATGGCCTGCGAGACCGCCGTGGTGGCGTCCGACGTCGGAGGCATCCCGGAGGTCGTGCAGGACGGGGTCACCGGGCGACTGGTGCACTACGACGCCTTCGACACCGAGACCTACGAGCGTGCGCTCGCCGATGCGATCGACGACGTCGCGCGCGACCGCGACCGTGCCGCCCGGTGGGGCCGGGCCGGACGCGACCGCGCTGTCAACGAGTTCTCGTGGGCGCAGATCGCCCGCCAGACCGTCGCCGTCTACCAGCAGGTGCTCACGACGCGCTAGGTTCGTCGGCCGTCTCGACCCGTCGCCACGAGGTGACGGTGACCGAGACCGTCACCTCGAACGGATCGGGCAGGGGGGCCAGCAACTCCGCACGCCGGTCGGACGTCACATGATGGGCGGACGGTCCCATCCCCGCGACGAGACCGAGCGCCTCGCACGGGAGTGCGGCCGTGAAGCGCACGTCCGTCCGTCCCGTTCGCTCGAAACGTCCCGACAGCGCGGACGAGAGCCGCTCCGTCTTCCGGTCGTCCACACTCACCATGCCGGGCAACGTGACCAGTTCGCGCAGATGCTCCGAGGTGGGTGTAGCAACGACGAGCGTGCCTCCGGGGACGAGCACGCGATGACTCTCGGCGGCGTTGCGGGGCGCGAACACCGACAGCACGTGGGTGAGCGATGCCGACTTCACAGGCAGTCGTTGCCACGCATCGGCGAGGATCGCTCCGGTCCGGGGATGACTGCGGGCGATGCGCCGCACCGCGGGCTTGGAGACGTCGAGCCCGATGCCGCGCGCCGCCGGCAGGGCGTCGAGCACGGACGCGAGGTACTGCCCCGTACCGGCCCCGACCTCGAGGATCGCAGCGTCGGCGGCTGCGACTACCGCATCGGTGTCCACCGTATCGGCGGTGTCGAGGCATGCGTCGGCCACCGCGCGCCGGATCGGGTCGTAGTGCCCGGCACCGAGGAAATCGGCGCGGGCCGCGATCATGTCGGCGGTGTCGCCGGTGAACGGCGTCGAACCGCCGGCGAGCAGCGACACGTAGCCCTGGCGTGCGACGTCGAAGCTGTGCCCGCGATCGCACACCACGACGTTGTCGTCGAGGTCGAGCGCGGACTCGCAGTGAGGGCACGCGAGAAGATCGATCACGTCGGCGAGCATCGCGCCTCCGATCCTGCTCTCAGGACGACACCGGGCCCCGCGCGCCGAGGAGCGCGGGGCCCGGAGTGCCCTGAGAGGGGCCGATCAGCTGGTGACACTCTTGAGTTCGTCGCCGAGTGCCGCAGCCTCTTCCGGCGTGAGCTCGACGACCAGACGTCCGCCGCCCTCGAGTGGAACCCTCATGACGATTCCTCGTCCCTCTTTGGTTGCTTCGAGGGGACCGTCCCCGGTCCGGGGCTTCATGGCCGCCATCCTCTGCTCCCTCCAAATCTGCACCCGACCGCCGGGCGCGTGGGTTACCGTGTGGTTGCATCGCCGGTCGCGGCGACGCGCACCTTCTCATTCTTCCCTATCCGGAATACGTGCGCGTAGCTGACTCCTGGGTAAGACACTCCTCCGGGTTCTACGAGTCGAGTGACACCCAGCACGATTCGAGGTGATCGTCGACCATTCCGGTAGCTTGCATCAGCGCATACGCAGTGGTAGGGCCCACAAAACGGAAGCCGTGGCGCTTCAGCTCACGGGCCATCGCCGTGGACTCCGGCGTCACCGCCGGAATCTCCTCGACCGTTACCGAACGTCGCGCGCGTCGCGGCGGTGCGAACGACCACAGCAGCTCGTCGAGATCGGTGGACAGTTCGAGCACGGCCCGCGCGTTGGCGATCACCGCCTCGATCTTGCGGCGGTTGCGCACGATGCCGGAGTCGGCAAGCAACCTCTCGACGTCGGCCTCCGTGAAGCGGGCGACCGCCTCGACGTCGAAGCCGTGGAAAGCCGCGCGGAAGGCCTCCCGCTTGCGCAGGATCGTCAGCCACGACAGTCCCGACTGGAATGCCTCGAGGGAGAGCCGCTCGAACATCTCGTCGCGGCCGTGGAGCGGCCGACCCCACTCGTAGTCGTGATAGTCGCGGTAGAGCGACGAACCGGGACCGTCGACGGCCCACGGGCACCGCACGCGGTCGTCGGTATCGGTTACGGGCCCCTGCCCGTCGGTATCGACCACGGGACCCTGCCCGTCGGTATCGACCACGGGACCCTGCCCGTCTGCCGTCATCGTGACTCCCCCGTCGACTCCGACGAAGCCCGCTCGGCGACGTTCTCCCCATCGACGTCGGCTGCTCCGACGTCCTCTGCTCCGACGTCTTCTGCCCCGCCGCCCTTTCCGGTGCCGTCGACCTTTCCGGTGCCGTCGACCGGCGGCTCCTCTGCGCGGGCCTCGGCGTCGGCGAGGCGGACCCGCAGATCGTCGACCTCGCGGGCGAGACGATCGAGCGCCCAGTCGACCTCGCTCATCTTGTAACCCCGCACGGTCTGTTGGAACCGCAGGTCGCGGATGTCGGTGCCGGTGACGTCGGTGGCCGGCAACACCGTGACGGTGGTGCCCGGAGGCAGCGGCGCCAACGTCTCGCCCCGGCCGAAGACGGCGCTCGCGACGAAGAACAGCACCGCGGCGACGCCCGCCATCACGAGCACGTACAGCAGAACCGTGAGCATGCTCCGATCTTGGCACGAGCGGCCGACACCGGCCGGGACCGGTGCCGGACGGTCGGGTCAGCCGGTGACCGTCACCATCGGGGGGCGGTCGGTGAGATCGACGGAGGTGTCGAACGGCACGAACGCATCGCCCTCCACCAGGAACTGGGTGAGCGGCGCACCCGAATCGGGGATCCCGCAGCGCGCGAGCATCGTGCCCACGATCTGCCGGCTCATCGCCCCGAGTTCGGACAGCGGCCGGTTGCGGTGCTTGCGGACCCCGAGGTTGACCTGCGCGATCGCGTGGAGACCGAACCGGTCGTAGGTGTCGAGCAGCAACCCGATCTCCACCCCGTAACCCGGTGCGAACGGGACCGACTCGAGCAGTTCCCGCGTCCCCGCGTACTCACCGCCGAGCGGTTGCAGCACGCAGGTCAGCTCCGGTCGCAGTGCCGCGAGCAGCGGCCGTGCGACAAGCTCGGTGACGCGGCCACCGCCGTGGGCGTCCTCGCCCCCACCGGTGCGCAGCGGGCGCCGGTAGTACCCCTTGACGAGGTGCACACCGTCGCCGAGCAGCAGGGGTCCGAGCAGTTTCGGCACGAAGGCCGGATCGGGATCGATCAGATCGGAGTCGACGAAGGCGATGATGTCGCCGGAGGTCGCCGCGAGCGACCGCCACAGCACCTCCCCCTTGCCGGGGACCGGTTCGATGCCCGGCACCGCTTCCTCCCTGGACATGACACGGGCACCCGCCGCCCGCGCCCGGGTGGCGGTCTCGTCGGTGGAACCCGAATCGAGGACCACCAGTTCGTCCACGAGACCACCGAGCAGCGGGTGGATCGTGTCGATCACACTCGCGACGGTCTCCTCCTCGTTGAGGGCGGGCAGCACCACGGTCACTGTGCGGCCGGCCTTGGCCGCGATCAGCTCGTCGATCGCCCAGGCGGGCCGATCCCAGCTGTTGGCTTCGTTCCACGTGCGTGCAGGTGCACTCATGCCAACCCCCTCACCGTGCGCGCCGGCGGGCGTGTGCCCGCGATCGCCGCGACCATGTCGACCACCCGACGTGTGGCTGCCACCTCGTGTACCCGGAACATTCGTGCGCCGGCCGCTGCCGCCAGAGCTGTCGCTGCCAATGTGCCCTCCAACCGGTCGGCGAGTTCGACTCCCAGAGTCTCCCCCACGAAGTCCTTGTTGCTCAGCGCCATAAGCACAGGCCACCCGGTTTTTACAAGAACGTCCACGTGCCGCAACAGAGCGAGTCCGTGATGGGTGTTCTTTCCGAAATCGTGGGTCGGGTCGATGAGGATCGAGTCGCTCGCGACGCCGGCGCGAGCGGCGGCATCCGCGGCCGCGACGACCTCCCGCACCACCTCCCCGACGACGTCGGTGTACCGCACACGGTGCGGGCGGGTGCGCGGGACGGCGCCGCCCGTGTGGGAGCAGACGATGCCGGCCCCGAGTTCCGCGGCGACCGCGACGAGCTCGGGATCGGCACCGGCCCACGTGTCGTTGATCAGATCGGCGCCTTCGCCCACAGCGCGACGCGCGACCTCGCTGCGCCAGGTGTCGACGCTGATGAGCACATCCGGATAGCGCTCGCGGATCGCGGCGACGAACGGCACGACGCGCCGGATCTCCTCGTCGCTGTCGACGACCTCACCCGGCCCGGCCTTCACCCCGCCGATGTCGACGAGGTCGGCACCCTCGGCCACTGCGCGGTCGACGGCCGCGAGCGCCATGTCGTCCTCGAAGGTCGCTCCCCGGTCGTAGAACGAGTCCGGGGTGCGGTTGACGATCGCCATGACGAGCGCCCTGTCGGTGGCGACGGGGCGCCCGCACAGGGTGGACGGTGCCGGACCGGGACGGGTCACGGGGGTCTGCTCGTCGACATCGGTCGCGGGGCCGCTCATGATCCCATCCTGACATGCTCAGCGACCGGGCAATTCTCCTCGCGCGACGCCGTCGACGAAGCCGTCGAAGATCGGCCGGTAACCCTCGCTGCGACTCGCGAGGACGTACACCTCGTCCTCACCGGTCTCGCTGTAGCCCTGCTTGCGCAGATCGACCTTCCTGCTCTTGAAGGTCGTCGTGTACTCGAGCTCGTCGACGATGCGGACGAACAGCGGAACCGCGTAGTCCGGCAACGCGTCGTGCAGCGACTTCGCGAGCGCCGCTCCGTCGAGCTCGGCGCCCTCCTTCAAGGTGATCGCGGCCATCCCGGTGCGGCCGTCGGCCCCGTCGACCTCGACGCCGTAGACGACGGCCTCGGCGATCGTCTCGTGCGACGACACCGCGGCCTCGACCTGCGTGGTCGCGACGTTCTCGCCCTTCCACCGGAAGGTGTCGCCGAGCCGGTCGACGAACGCGACGTGCATCCATCCCTGGTTGCGGACGAGGTCGCCGGTGTCGAACCAGACGTCGCCGTCGGAGAACGCGTCGCGGAGCAGCTTCTTCTCGGTGGCCTCGGGATCGGTGTACCCGTCGAAGGGTGCGCGGGAGGTGACCTTCGCGAGGAGCAGTCCGACCTCGCCCTTGCCGACCTTCTTCAACCGGCCGTCGTCGCCGCGACGTGCCTGGCCCGAATCGGAGTCGTACTCGACGACGGCGTAGGGCAGCGGGCAGATGCCGGCGGTGCGCTTCTGGTCGAGCGCGTTGATGAAGGCGATGTTGCATTCGCTCGCACCGTAGAACTCCGCGACGCGGTCGATACCGAAGCGTTCGGTGAACTCGTCCCACAGTTCTGCGCGCAGACCGTTGCCGACGGCGAGGCGGATCCCGTGGTCGGCGTCGTCCTCCCGCGGCGGCTGGTTGAGCAGGTAGCGGCAGATCTCGCCGATGTAGATGAAGGCCGTGGCGCCGTTGCGCTCCGCGTCGTTCCAGAAGTTGGACGCCGAGAACTTCCGGCCGAGCCCGAGCGTGGCGCCGGCGGCGAGCACCGAGGACAACGCGACCGTGAGGGCGTTGTTGTGATAGAGCGGCAGGCAGGAGTACAGGACGTCGGTCCGGCGCAGGCGCACGCCGAGGCTGCCCAGGCCCGACATCGACTTCAGCCACCGGAAGTGCGTCATGCGGCTGGCCTTCGGCAGTCCTGTCGTGCCGGAGGTGAAGATGTAGTAGGCCGTCTCGGACGCTTGCAGCTCCTCGGTGACTGCGGGATTCGACGCGTCGGCGTCGCGGGCGGCGGTGTCGAGATCGTCGAAGCGCAGCACGGTGCGGGCCTGCGGCTCGCCACCGAGAGAGTCGACGGCCTCCTCGCACTCCTCCCCGATCACGAGGGCGGCGCTGTCGAGCAGCGACAGGCTGTGCTCGAGCACCTCACCACGCTGGTTGATGTTGAGCATGCCGGCGGCCGCACCGAGCTTGACCGCGGCCAGCGCGACCAGCAGGTTCTCGGGCCGGTTGCCCATGAGGATGCCCACGACGTCGCCCATGCCGACACCGCGATCGGCGAGCACCGCTGCGTACCGGTTGACCTGCGCGTTGGCCTCGCCGTACCCGATGGAGGCTCCCCCGAACCGGATGAAGGGCCGCTCCGGGTGACGCTCGGCGAGCTTCTGGAAGACCGACCCGATCGTCTCGCGGGCGGTCGGCTTCCGGGTCATCCCGGCTGCTCCGCGCAGCACGATGGGGAGATCGGTAGCCATCCGGGGCAGTTTCGAGACGAGTCCGGGCAGGGACACGACGGGGACATTGCCTCGATCGGATCGAGTGGTCACGACAGATTTCCTCACGGCGACGTCGGGGACGGGCGGGCTCGCTCGGGCGACACCCACGGCGTTCCCCCGAACTTACCGAAGAGTAGATAAGCGCGCGGCGAAGTGGAACACCTCAGACCGTCGCGTACGGCGCAGCGCAACGGTCGAGCGCGTCGGCGAGGTCGGTGGTGACCGCGAGACCGTCGAGTGCGCGTTGCGCGACGAAGCCGGTGTCGACCATCGACCCGAGCCAGCTGAGCAGGCCGTCGAAGTGGCCCGTGGGATCGAGCAGGACGACCGGCTTGTCATGCATACCGAGATACCCCGCGGTCCACGTCTCGAACAGTTCCTCGAGGGTTCCGATGCCGCCGGGCAGGGTCAGGAAGGCGTTGGCGCGGTCCTCCATGATGCGTTTGCGCTCGCGCATCGTCTCGGTGACGATCAACTCGTCGGCGTCGACGTCCGCGACCTCGCGGTGCACGAGTGCCTTCGGAATGACCCCGATCGTGTGCGCGCCGGCCGCGCGGGCCGCGTCGGCGACCGCGCCCATCATCGATACGTTGCCGCCGCCGGAGACCAGCTGCCAGCCCCGTCGGCCTATCTCGGTGCCGACAGCGGCGGCGAGTTCGAGGAACTTCTGGTCGACAGGGCCCGACGCGCAGTACACACAGACCGACAGAGCTTCGGTTACCATCCACTCCCGTTTCCGTACAGTTCGTTCTCGTCCTCGCCGCGATGCGCCTCGAGGATGATGTCCACCGTCTCCTCGACGCTGTCGGTGACGAAGAGGAGGTCGAGGTCGGCGGGCGAGATCTTGCCGCCGCGGACCAGGGTCTCGCGCAGCCAGCCCACCAGACCGTTCCAGTACTCCGAACCGAACAGCACGATCGGGAACTGCGTGATCTTGCGGGTCTGCACGAGGGTCAGTGCCTCGAACAGCTCGTCGAGCGTCCCGAAACCCCCGGGCAGGCACACGAACGCCTGCGAGTACTTCACGAACATCGTCTTGCGCGCGAAGAAGTACCGGAAGTTCAGGCCGAGATCGACCCACTCGTTGAGGCCCTGCTCGAAGGGCAGCTCGATCCCCAGTCCGATCGACAGTCCCCCGGCCTCGCTGGCACCGCGGTTGGCCGCCTCCATCGCGCCCGGACCGCCACCGGTGACGACGGCGTATCCGGCGTGGACGAGTGCGGCGCCGAGCTCGCGGCCGATCTCGTACTCCTCGTGACCGGCCGGGGTGCGCGCCGATCCGAAGACGGTGACGGCGCGGGGCACCTCGGCGAGCGCACCGAAGCCTTCGACGAACTCGCTCTGGATCCGCAGCACACGCCACGGATCGGTGTGCACCCAGTCGGACGGGCCGCGGCGATCGAGCAGCCGCTGGTCCATCGTCGTCGCCTCGCGGGCGAGAGAGCCGCGCAGTTGCACCGGGCCCTGGTGCACGACCTCGCGCCGGGAGCCGCGTTCGGAGGAGGAATTATCGCCGGACATGGCGGCCACGTTATCGGGTGAGATAGGAGCGCAGAACGGAGGTCACCTCGGTGATCCGCCCGACTTCGACGTGCTCGTCGCGCTTGTGCGCGAGGTTCGGGTCGCCCGGCCCGTAGTTGACGGCCGGAATCCCCAGCGCGGCGAACCGCGAGACGTCGGTCCAGCCGTACTTGGCCCGGAACTTCCCGCCCGCGGCCTCGACGAGCGCCGCCGCGGCCGGGTTCGACAGTCCGGGCAGCGCGCCGGGTGACATGTCGGTGAGTTCCATCGAGATCGCGAGACCGTCGAAGACCTCCCGGACGTGCGCGAGTGCGCTGTCGGGGCTGCGATCCGGGGCGAACCGGAAGTTCACGTCGAGCGCAGCGGCGTCGGGCACCACGTTGCCGGCGACACCGCCCTCGATGTGCACGGCCGACAGTCCTTCCCGGTACACACAACCGTCGATGTCGACCGACCGTGCCTCGTAGCGGGCCAGACGGTCGAGCACGGGAGCGAGCTTGTGGATCGCGTTGTCGCCGAGCCAGGAGCGCGCCGAATGCGCCCGCACACCGTCGGTCGTGATGCGCACCCGCAGGGTGCCCTGGCAACCGGCCTCGATCTCACCCGAGGTGGGTTCGCCGAGGATCGCGACGTCCGCGTCGAGCCAGTCGCGCAGTTCGGTCTCGATCCGTCCGAGCCCGTTGTACGCGGCCGCGATCTCCTCGCAGTCGTACATCACGATCGTCAGGTCGTGAGCGAGATCGGTGACGGTCGCGGCGAGGTGCAGGAAGACGGCGTCGCCGGCCTTCATGTCGGAGGTGCCGCAGCCCCACATCAGGTCGCCGTCGCGCCGCGACGGCACGTTGTCGGCGATCGGGACGGTGTCGAGGTGGCCGGCGAGCATCACACGGCTGCCGAGTCCGCGGTTCGTCCGCGCCAGGACACAGTTGCCGTTGCGCACGACCTCGAAGCCGTCGGTCTGCTCGCGCAGGGCCGTCTCCACGGCGTCGGCGATGAGCGTCTCGTTCTGCGACACGCTCGGGATGTCGACGAGCGCGGCGGTCAGTTCGACGGGGTCGGCGTGCAGGTCCAGCTGCGGTACGGGCATACCTGCACGATACGAAACGCGCCTGCTCCTCAGACCCCGCACACGATTTTCTCAGGGGGGACACAGGCGCAGGACCGCCTCGCGTACGCTTCTCACCCGTGAGTGCACACGGAGCATCAGCAGTAGGCATCGCGAACATCACGGAGGACGGGACCGTCCTCGACACGTGGTACCCGGCACCCGCCCTCGGCGAGCCGAGCGAAACCGGAACGACGCGACTCGAGGGCACGGACATCCCGTCCGATCTCGCCCTGCTCGCCGGTCACGACGAGGCGCGCGAGGTCCAGCAGGTCGTGGTGCGCACCGACATCGCGGACCTGTCGAAGCCGCCCGTCGACACTCACGACGTCTACCTGCGCCTGCACCTGCTGTCGCACCGTCTCGTCCAGCCGCACGGGCTCAGCCTCGACGGCATCTTCGGCATGCTCGCGAACGTCGTGTGGACCAACTACGGCCCGTGCTCGCTCGAGAACTTCGAGACCGTGCGCTCCCGTCTGCGCATCCGCGGACCGGTGACGGTCTTCGGTGTCGACAAGTTCCCCCGCATGGTCGACTACGTCGTTCCGGCCGGTGTCCGCATCGCCGACGCCGACCGCGTCCGCCTCGGTGCGCACCTCGCGTCCGGCACCACCGTGATGCACGAGGGCTTCGTAAACTTCAACGCCGGCACGCTCGGCAACTCGATGGTCGAGGGCCGCATCTCCGCGGGTGTCGTCGTCGACGACGGTTCCGACGTCGGTGGAGGCGCCTCGATCATGGGCACCCTCTCCGGTGGCGGCAAGGAGGTCATCTCCGTCGGCAAGCGCTGCCTGCTCGGTGCGAACGCGGGCGTGGGCATCTCGCTCGGCGACGACTGCATCGTCGAGGCCGGCCTGTACGTCACCGCCGGTACCAAGGTCACCGGCCCTGACGGCACCGTCGTCAAGGCCGCGACCCTCAGCGGCGCGTCCAACCTCCTGCTGCGACGCAACTCGGTGAGCGGCGCGGTCGAGGTCGTGCCGAACAAGGGCAGCGGAGTCGAACTGAACGCGGCTCTGCACGCCAACGACTGACTCTGCACCCACAACAGATTCGGAACCGAGAAACTGTGAGTGAAACCCAGCGGCCCGCGTCCGAGGCCGAACATCTCGGGAGCGGCCTGAAGGTCCGCCATCTGACCATGATGGGACTCGGCTCCGCCATCGGCGCGGGCCTGTTCCTCGGTTCCGGAGTGGGTATCGCCGCAGCCGGTCCGGCCATCATCGTCTCGTACCTGCTCGCCGGCGTGATGATCATCTTCGTGATGCGCATGCTCGGCGAGATGGGTGCCGCGCTGCCGGTGAGCGGTTCGTTCTCGCACTACGCGCGCATCGGAATCGGCCGCTGGGCCGGATTCAGCATGGGGTGGCTGTACTGGTTCATGCTGATCATGGTGCTCGGTGTCGAGATCACCGGTGCCTCCGCGATCGTGCAGTCGTGGCTGCCGGGCGTACCCCAATGGGTGGTCGCGCTGGTGTTCGTCACCTTCTTCGCGGTGGTCAATCTGGCGAGGGTCGCCAACTTCGGTGAGTTCGAGTTCTGGTTCGCGGCACTGAAGGTCGCGGTCATCCTCGGGTTCCTGGTGATCGGCATCCTGCTCGTGTTCGGTCTGCTTCCGGGCACCGAACCCGTCGGCACCACGCACCTGCTCGGCGACGGCGACGGTTTCGCGCCCAACGGGATCGCCGGTGTCGCGGCCGGTCTGCTCGCGGTGGCCTTCGCGTTCGGCGGCATCGAGATCGTCACGATCGCCGCGGCCGAATCGAAGGATCCGGAACGGTCCATCGCGACGGCCGTGCGCAGTGTCGTCTGGCGGATCTCGGTCTTCTACCTCGGGTCGATCTCGATCATGGTGCTCGTGCTGCCGTGGACCGCGGCGAGCGGTGAGACCTCCCCGTTCGTCTCGGTGCTCGACATCGCCGGCATCCCCTACGTGTCCGGCTTCATGGAACTCGTCGTGGTGATCGCGCTGCTGTCGGCGTTCAACGCCAACGTCTACGGCACCTCCCGCATGGCCTACTCGCTGGCACGCGGCGGCGACGGACCGGCCTGGCTCAGTAAGCTCACCCACCACGGAGTGCCCCGCAACGCGGTGCTCGTCTCGGTGTTCTTCGGCTTCGTCAGCGTGTGGCTCAACTGGCTGCTGCCCGACACCATCCTCGGGATCCTGCTCAACGCGGTCGGATCGGCGCTCATCGCGATCTGGTTGTTCATCGTCGTCTCGCATCTGCGGCTGCGCCGCAAGTTCGAGCGCGAAGGCACCATCCGCCTGCGCATGTGGCTGTTCCCCTATCTCAGCTGGTTCACGCTCGCGATGCTCATCGGCTTCATCGTGCTGATGCTGTCCGACAGCGCGGCCCGGGTCCAGCTCGCGTCGACCTTCGTGCTGTTCCTGATCATCACGGCGCTCGGCTTGCTCTGGCACCGCACCCACGACGACAAGACGGTCAGCCACCCGTCCGATCGGCCAGCGCAGTGAGCACGAGCTCGGTGATGTCGAGCGGATCGCTCGTCCGGTAGCTCACCCCTCCGGTCGCCGCGGCGATCTGCTCGAGGGTTGCGGTGTCCACGTCCTCACCGAGTCCGATCGTCACGATCCGTACCGGCCTGGACGGATCGTTCTCGTTCGAGAGGACCGCGAGCAGTCCGTCCTTCGACATCGCGGAACCGTTGTCGGCGCCGTCGGTCACCACGACGACACTGTTGGCCGCGCGCGGATCGTAGCTGTCCTGCACGTACCGGAAGGCCGCGAGGATCGTGTCGTAGAGCGCGGTGGTCTCGTCGGCCGTACCGGCCATCTGCGCGACGAGCGAGGTGAGCAGGTCGCGTTGGGTACCGTCGTCCACCACCGCATCGAAGCGCCGGATCGGTGCCGCCACGATGTAGTCCCCCGTTGCCTCGGCGCGGTCGTTCGGCAATGTGGCGTAGTCGCTCACTCCCCCACCGAAGAACCACAGGCCCGCTGAGACGTTCCCGGGCAGGACCTCGTTGGCGGCGGTCGCGGCGCGCCGGACCAGTTCGATCCGACTCTCGTCGCCGAGGTTACGGTTCATCGACGCGGAGACGTCCACCGCGAACACGGTGCGCACGGGAAGCGCCTGCAACGCCCACACGTTCATCGCCTCCTCGGCGACGGTCTCGTCGTCGAGTTCGAGCACCGGCACCGCTCCCGCACCGCGGCCGTCGGGCAGGGGTCGTCCGCCTCCGTCCCGGAAGCCGTGACGGGTCAGCCTGTCGAGTCCTTCGGACGTGTGCAGCGCGTCGGTCAGCGCCGTGGCGGCCGCCGCCGCGGCGTCGTGCCGTTCTCCGCGCGCCGTCACGACCACCGGATAGTCCACGAGCAGCGTCCCGGTGGCGGGTACCTCGATGCCCAGTTCGCGCTTGTGGACGCTGCGATAGGTCTCGACCTGCTGTTCGGTGCTCACCACCGTCCCACCATCGGCGACGGTCTCCTCGAGCAAGGTCGATCCGGTAGGTACCTCCTCGTCGCGAACCCCCTCCCGCTCGGCGAGCGGCGCCATGACGGGACGGACCGTGCCCATCGCGACGGGATCGTCGGCGGCCTCGGCCAGCACGGCGCGGATGGCACCTGCCGCGGGACCGGAGCGCAATGGATTGCCGAAGACGAGACCGGGATCGGACAGGGCCTCCTGCCAGTCGGCCGCCGGTTCGACGGTGCCCGGCGCACCCGCGATCACGAGCGGCGTGGTGGCCAGCGGTGTCGACACCGTGCGCACCGGGCCCGTGGCGGTCTCACCCGCCCACGACGCCCACCAACTGCCCGCCGGGAGCCACAGGTCGGGGACGTCGTCGGTCGCCAGTCGCGCCGACACCTCCCCCGGTTCCTGTTCGACGACCTCGAACTCCGTACATCCGGATACCGAGGTCCCCTCGATCACCGGTGCGAGGTCGGCGGTGACCGCCACGGTGTAGCGCTCGGAGTCGTCGCACCCACTCCGCCGCTCCACGAACAGGAAGGCGACGGATCCGGCCGCGAGGACGAGGATCACGGCGACGACGAACCAGCGCGCCCGACCCCCGCCCGGCCGTGCATCCCCACTCACGCCGCCACGACGGCTCGGCGGATCCGACTCGGACGGTCCGGACTCCCCCGCCATGCGTCGGCCCCCTCGTGCTCACTCCGGGTGACGACCCTCGGTCGCCCGAGACCGATGATATAGACCGGCACGCCTCGGGAAGCCGAATCCGACGCGATATCAGCCCTGTTCGGAGCTCTCCAGTTCGAGTCGTCGAGCGATCAGCGCCGCCTGTAGCTGGCGCAGTCCGGAGGGCCGGGTGGGGTCGAATCCGGTGAGTTGCGCGACCCGCTTGAGGCGGTAGTCGACAGTGTTCGCGTGGACGTGCAGGGTCTTGGCCGTGAGCTGGCGGCTCAGGTCGTGGGCGATGTGCGTTTCCAGCGTCTCGACGAGTTCGGGTGATTCGTCGAGCGGGTCGAGGACGCGTGCGAGGTGACGGCGCGCCGGTCCGGGCCGCGTGAGCTGGTATTCGAGGGCCAGATCCTGCATACCGTAGGCCCCGACCGCACGGCCGAGCCGTCGCACCAGATCGAGCAGTTCGTGGGCCTGCTTCGCCGCGGTGGGCACCTCCCGGACGGGGGCGTGGACGAGAGCGATCGTGACGGACACGCCCGCGACGGTCTCGATGCGCTGCCGGAATTCCTCGATCGCCTCGGTCGAGGGCGATTCGGGGAGCAGGACGGTGCCGCCCTCGGGGCCGAGCATCGCGAGGTGGCGGCCCTCGCAGATCGCCTCGAGTTCGGTCTCGACCCGGCGCAGGGTGCGCCGCGCGACGACCTCCGGCCGCACGTGCGGATTGCGTTCGTCGGGATGTCGGGTGAGCGAGACCGCGAGCACGGTGTAGGTGTCGGCGAGCACCAGCCCGGAGCGTTGCGCCACGGCCGCGGCGTCCTGCCCGCTCAGCAGCGCGGCGACCAGTTCCTGCGCGGCGACGTCGCGTTCACGGCGGATGGCGTCGAGTTCGGCGACGAAACCGGTGGTCGCGGCGACGGTGACCTTCTCGAGCAGCGCCATCCACAGGCGGGACGCGTCGGCGACGGAGGAGACATCGCCCTCCCGGGCCCGATCGGTGACCAGCTCCCACCCGAGACGGATGCCTTCGTGATAGATCCGGAGCATGTATTCGAGCCGGAAGCCGGCGCGGGCCCACTGGGCTGCGCTGCTGCGCAGGTCGGCGAGTTCCGCGTCGGAGGGTAGTTCTCCGGAGTCGAGGAGATGGATCGCGATGCGCAGGCAGCGCACGGTGACCTCGGTGACGTCACCGCGCAGCGATTCGCCCGGTCGCAGCGAACACGGCGCCACGTTGTCGGCGAAGTGCGCCACGAGTTTGCGAGCCACGGCGGGCAGATCGCGCAGCGGAACGGACGCGGGCTTCCCGTCCACCAGGAAGAGCGGAGCGTTGTCACCGTCCCCCCGACGATCGTGCCCGGTCACCCGGACCTGATCCGTTACAGACATCCCTCGAACCCCCATCGAAGTGAGTAGATCTACATACGGTGCAGTAGAGAATCCGCCTCGCAGTGTGACACATGCAACCCCTGTGGCCGATTTTCCACGAAGTTCCGGTGACAGGAACCTGCCCGCGGGCGCTCCCCACCGACCCTGTCAGCCCAGATTCTTCTTCTGCACCTTGCCCATCGCATTGCGTGGAAGGTCACCCACCACACGCACCTCCCGGGGCCGCTTGTGCACGGAAAGCTGTTGTGCGACAAGGTCGATCAGTTCCGACCCGTCGACTTGGGGGCCGTCGGCGGCGGGCACCACGAACGCGACGATCCGCTGACCGAGGTCGTCGTCGGGCAGGCCCACCACGGCCACCTCCCGCACCGCGGGATGACCGAGCAGAACGGTCTCGATCTCCCCCGCACCCACCCGGAACCCACCGGTCTTGATCAGATCGGTCGACTCGCGACCCACGATGCGGTGGAATCCGCCCTCGTCGACGGCCGCCACATCGCCGGTGACGAACCATCCGTCCTCGGTCCACGCGGCCGCGGTGGCCTCCGGCCTGTTCAGGTAGCCGTCGAAGAGCATCGGTCCACGCACCTGCAAGACGCCGATGCTCTCCCCGTCGTGGGGCACGTCGCGGCCCTGCTCGTCGCGCAGGCGCGTCTCGACCCGGGCCACCGGCGTGCCGACCCAGCCGGGACGGCGCTCGCCGTCGACGCGCGTGCTGAGCGTCAGCATCGTCTCGCTCATGCCGTAGCGCTCGATCGGAACCAGTCCCGTGAGCTCACGCAGTCGTTCGAAGACCGGCACCGGCAGCGGCGCGCTGCCGGAGACGAGCAGTCGCGCGCCGCTGAGCGCGCGGGCGGAGTCCTCGTCCTCGACGACGCGTGTCCACACCGTCGGCACCCCGAAGTAGAGGGAGCCCTGCGCTTCGGCGTAGGCCTGCGGAGTGGGCTTCCCCGTGTGGATCAGCCGGCTGCCCACCCGCAGGGCTCCGACCACACCGAGCACGAGTCCGTGCACGTGGAACAGCGGCAGCCCGTGGACGAGCGTGTCGCGCTCGGTCCAGGCCCACGCCTCGGCGAGCGCGTCGATGCCCGCGGCGATCGCCCGGCGGCTCAGCAGCACACCCTTCGGAGCGCCGGTGGTCCCGGAGGTGTAGAGCACGAACGCGATTCGCGCCGGGTTCGGCTCGGGCAGGTGGTGCCAGTCGCGGGCGTGCAGGCGGACCGGCAGGCTCGGCAACTGCGGAACGTCGGGATGCTGCACCTCCGGCGCCGGACCGAGCCAGGCCTGCGCGTCCGAGTCCGTCAGGATGTGGGCGAGTTCGGCGGGCCCCGAGTCCGGTGGCACCGGCACCACGGTCGTCCCGGCGAGCAGGGCACCGGTCACGGCGACGACGGTGGTCGCGCTCGGAGTCGCGAGCACGGCCACCCGATCGGCGCGCGCCACCCGCGCCGCGACGGCGGTGGCCGCGCCGAGCAGATCGCTGCGGGAGAAGGTGTGGCCGTCGATACGGACGACGTCCGGGAGATCGTCGCCGCGCGCGACGGCCAGCGGATTCAGCGAACGAAGCAGTGCAGACACGACAGTCACGATTCCATATCGATGCCGCAGCCTCGCGGGGGCGGTCGGGTGTGGCGGTCAGGTGTGGATGTCGCCGCGCGCCGCGGACATCGATGTCCGCGCCAGATGTGCCGGGGGAAGCACGGTGGCCAGGACCGCGCCCAGCAGCATTCCGATGAGGACGGCCACGCCGTGCGCATCGCCCGCGATCACGAGGACCACACCGAGAAGGAAGGTCGCCGCGGAGGCGACGAGCAGCGAGCGTGTCGCTCCGACGACCGGCCACAATCCCGCGAGGGTCGCGGCCGCCGCGAGCGTCGCGCCGGTTGTTCCCGCGCCGTCGGACGGGAAGACGAAGGTGGTGAACAACCCCCACAGCACCTGGCCGACCAGGAACAACCCGAGTGCGCGGCACCACCCCCACACCCGCACGATCGCGATGGCGACCACCGCGAGCAACAGCAGGTTCACGACGGTGAGGAGCACGCCGCCGTCCTCGATCAGACCTGCGGTGAGGACGCGCCACCACTCCCCCGAGTCCCGGGTGCGGACCGGCTGCCGCCGGAAGACGTCGAGCAGTCCCGGGAAGACCAGTCGCGCGAGCGAGGCCACCGCGACCACCGACCACAGGATCGTCGCCGCGACCGGCGGAGGCCACCAGAACGATCGCGTCGTCGCGTGCGCGGAGCTTCCCGAGTGGGGGCGCGACGCGCTCACCGCAGCGATGGCCACCACGGCGACGTAGAGCACCCACAGCAGCGGATCCTCACCGGACGAACTCACGGGGCCAATCTACCGGCGAGCTGCTCGCTGAGCGGTGCGTCGGCGCGCTCTATCGGCGCAGTCGGGCAGCGGCGGCGTCGATGGCGTCGTCGGTCGCGGTGAGCGCGATCCGGACGTGCAGGACACCTCCGGGACCGTAGAACTCGCCGGGTGCGACGAGGATGCCGCGGTCGGCGAACCAGTCGACGGTCGCGCGGCATCCCTCACCGCGCGTCGCCCACAGGTACAGGCCCGCCTCCGAATGGTCGACGGTGAAGCCGGCGCCGCGCACGGCCCCGAGGAGCACCTCGCGACGCTTGCGGTACTTCTCGCGCTGCGCGTTCTCGTGCTCGTCGTCGTTCAGTGCCGCGGTCATCGCGGCCTGGATCGGCAGCGGCAGCATCATGCCGGAGTGCTTGCGGACCTCGAGCAGGTCGGCGACGAGGTCGGCGTCGCCGGTGACGAAACCGGCCCGGTAGCTCGCGAGATTGGAGGTCTTCGACAGCGAGTGCACCGCGAGGAGGTTGGTGTGGTCGCCCCCGCACACGTTCGGGTGCAGGATCGACAGGGCCTCACACTCCCAGGTGAGCCCGAGATAACACTCGTCGGAGACGACGATCGCGTTGCGGCTGCGCGCCCAGTCGACGACCTTGCGCAGGTGGTCGGGTCCGAGCACCTTGCCGGTGGGGTTCGACGGCGAGTTCACGAAGACCAGCGACGCGACCTCGGGGCCGAGGCGGGTCAGCCCGTCGGCGCGGATGATGCGGGCACCGGCGAGCAGCCCGCCCACCTCGTAGGTCGGGTACGCCAGTTCGGGGATCACGACGAGATCGTCGGCACCGAGGCCGAGCAGCGACGGCAGCCAGGCGATCATCTCCTTGGTGCCGATCGCCGGCAGGATCGCCGAGTCGTCGAGACCGGTGATGCCGTAGCGACGTTCGAGCGCACCCACGGCCGCCCGCCGCAGTTCGGCGGTGCCGTGCGTGGTCGGGTAGCCCGGCTCCTCCGCGACGGAGACGAGCGCCTCCCGGATCACGGGGGCGACCGGGTCGACCGGTGTGCCCACCGACAGGTTGACGATGCCGTCGGGATGCGCCGCTGCCTTCGCCTTCGCGTCGGTCAGGGAATCCCAGGGGAAGTCCGGCAGGCTCTTCGCCACCGAACGGCGGACACGCGTGCTCACGAAAGTTCCACCGGTCCGTTCGTCACTCTTCGCCCATGGGAGGGAGATTCTTGACGAACGGCGGGTCGTAGTCGACCTTGCCGAGCTTCGCGGCGCCACCGGGCGAGCCGAGATCGTTGAAGAAGTCGACGTTGGCCTTGACGTACTCGGACCACTCGTCCGGGACGTCGTCCTCGTAGAAGATCGCTTCGACGGGGCACACGGGCTCGCACGCACCGCAGTCGACGCACTCGTCGGGGTGGATGTACAGCATGCGACCGCCCTCGTAGATGCAGTCGACGGGGCACTCCTCGATGCATGCCTTGTCCAACACGTCCACGCACGGTTCCGCAATCGTGTACGTCACTGCTGTTCTCCCTGCCTCTCTGTAAGCCCGCCGACCTGCGCGGTCTCGCCCGAGCGGGCACCCTCGGCGCCCACGGTCCTCCAGTATCCCCCGTGCCCGTGCCACACACCGGAGTAAGGGTCCCCTACTTCAGAGTGCAGACCGTCGAGGCGGGTCAGCCCGCGGTGACCGGGAGCTCGATCGGCGTGTACGCGGTGGTCCGTTGGCGCGCCGGCCGCCCGATGCCCTCGGCGATCGCGACCAGTTCGGCGACGGTCTTCTCCGAACCGTGCTGCGAGCCCGCCATGCGCGAGATCGTCTCCTCCATGAGCGTGCCGCCGAGATCGTTCGCCCCGCCCTCGAGCATGGCCTGCGTCCCGGCGACACCCAGCTTGACCCAGCTGGTCTGGATGTTGTCGATCCGGCCGTGCAGCATGACCCGGGCGAGGGCGTGCGCGGCACGGTTGTCGCGCATGGTCGGGCCGGGACGCGACGCGCCGGCCAGATACAGCGGCGACGACTGGTGCACGAAGGGCAACAGCACGAACTCGGTGAATCCGCCCGTGCGGTCCTGGATCCCGCGGATCACCTCGAGGTGGCCGACCCAGTGGTGCGGCTGGTCGACGTGCCCGTACATCATCGTCGAGCTCGATCGCAGGCCCACCTCGTGCGCGGTGGTCACCACCTCGATCCACTCGGCGGTCGGGAGCTTGCCCTTCGTGAGCACCCACCGCACCTCGTCGTCGAGGATCTCCGCGGCGGTGCCCGGGATGGTGTCGAGCCCGGCCTCACGCAGTTCGGTGAGCCAGTCCCGGATCGACGTGCCGCTGCGCGCGACACCGTTGACGATCTCCATCGGCGAGAACGCGTGGACGTGCATCGACGGCACCCGCGCCTTGACGGCGCGGACGAGATCGGCGTAGCCGGTCACCGGCAGTTCCGGATCGATACCGCCCTGCATGCACACCTCGGTGGCGCCGGCGACGTGCGCCTCCCACGCCCGGTCGGCGACCTCGCTCGCCGAGAGGGTGAACGCGTCGGCGTCGCCCTTGCGCTGCGCGAAGGCGCAGAACCGGCAGCCGGTGTAGCAGATGTTGGTGAAGTTGATGTTCCGGTTGACGACATAGGTGACGTCGTCGCCGACGGTGTCGCGGCGCAGCTGGTCGGCGAGCGCCACGAGTGCTTCGAGACCGGCGCCGTCGGCGTTGGCGAGGGCGATGTACTCCGCTTCGGTGCAACCGCCCGGATCCCGTTCGGCGGAGCGCAGCGCCGAGAGCACGTCGCTGTCGAGCCGCACCGGTGCGGAGGCGCCCAGCTCGAGCACCTGTTCGCGGACGGTCTCCCAGTCGCCGAAAGCGCTCCCGAGATCGGACCGGTGCTCGGTGTTGCGTCCGGTCACGTCGATCTCGGAGTTCAGATCGACGCGACCCGACGACTCCCAGTCGATGTCGGGTTCCTGCCAGGGCAGTCCGGACGGGATCACCTCGCGCGCGAGGCCCGTAGCCGGATCGGCGAGGGCGTGCACGTGCGCGGTGATGCGCGGATCGATCCACGGCTGCCCGGCGAGCACGTACTTCGGCTGCGCGGCGATCCGCTCGGTGAGCTCGAAGCCGGCCTCGGAGCTCAGGCGCGCCAGGGTGTCGAGATTCGGCCAGGGCCGTTCGGGGTTGACGTGATCGGGCGTCAACGGCGAGACACCACCCCAG
The DNA here is from genome assembly GCF_025290685.1 of Rhodococcus sp. PAE-6. Taxonomy (NCBI): domain Bacteria; kingdom Bacillati; phylum Actinomycetota; class Actinomycetes; order Mycobacteriales; family Nocardiaceae; genus Rhodococcus; species Rhodococcus sp. PAE-6. The sequence continues at coordinate 108,581 of NZ_JAOCLZ010000005.1, read as the reverse complement.
TCGTCGACACCCGCCCCGAGCAGCGCGCGGCACTCGTCGAGCGAGACGAGATTCGGCGGGGCCTGGATGCGCATTCCCGGCCCGAGGACGAGCCGCGCGACGGCGATCGCGGCGAGGAACTCGTCGAGATCGGCGTCGTCGTGCTCGCGCATCGCGGTGTCGTCCTTGGCGCGGAAGTTCTGGACGATTACTTCCTGGATATGACCGAATGCCTTGTGCGACTTACGGATCGCGTGGATCGATTCGGCACGCTCGGTGAAGTCCTCACCGATGCCGACGAGGATGCCGGTGGTGAACGGCACCGCGAGTCGGCCCGCATCGGTGAGCACCCGCAGCCGCACCGCCGGATCCTTGTCGGGGCTGCCGTAGTGGCACTGCCCCTTCTCGGTGAACAACCGTTCGGAGGTGGTCTCGAGCATCATGCCCATCGACGGGGCGACCGGCTTCAGCCGCGAGATCTCGGCCCAGCTCATCACCCCGGGATTGAGGTGCGGCAGCAGACCGGTCTCCTCGAGGACGCGGATCGCCATCGCTCGCACGTAGTCGAGGGTGGAATCGTAGCCGCGCTCGTCGAGCCACTGCTTCGCTTCGGGCCACCGGTCCTCGGGCCGGTCGCCGAGTGTGAACAAGGCTTCCTTGCAACCCAGTTCGGCTCCCTGACGAGCGATCTCGAGGATCTCGTCGGGTTCGAGATACATGCCGTGACCCTCGGCGCGGAGCTTGCCGGGGACGGTGACGAAGGTGCAGTAGTGGCATCGGTCCCGGCACAGCCGGGTGATGGGGACGAAGACCTTGCGCGAATAGGTGACCGTGCCGGGTCGACCCTCCGCGAGAAGGCCGGCATCGCGCACCCGCGCCGCCGACGCACAGAGATCCTCGAGATCGGCACCCCGCGCCTGCAGCAGGACTGCCGCTTCGTCGACGTTCAGTGCGACCCCGTCGCGAGCCCGACGCAACGCTCGACGCATTCCCGAGGGAGTCGCCGTGGATCGGTGCGCAGCGCCGGGACGCACGGTGGGGGTCGGGAGCATCGCGGACTGCGGGGTGTCGTCTGCGGAATCGGTCATGGGCCCGATCATGCGCCTACGAGCACCCCCATGCCACTTCGGGGTCTATCCGCGCGGGTAGTCGTCGTCCGCCGGGACTTCGCGGGACTGCTCGTAGGTGTCTGCCGGGTCGGCTTCGAGGGGCACGTCCGAAGGCAGGTCGTCGGCAGGATCGTCGTAGACGGGAATGGCCTGCTCGAGCCGGTCGGCCTCGGAATCGTTGTCGGACTGGATCTCGATGCCGAGCGCATTCGACTCCGTCATTGCGATCTCCTCCTGATAGGGCCCGATCGTGAGATCGGATCGGGCGAGTCCGGCCGGGTTCTACGGATCCCAGCCTAGCGTGGAACCGGACACGGGGCCCGATGGAGCAGGAGGTGCGGGTGGAGGACGACGAGAGTTCGCCGGCGGGGTCGGCCGACAACACGGCAGCGACGAGCGTGGTGATGAGGGAACCGTCGTGGCGGCCGAGCCCGAAGGCGCGTGTGCTGTGGGCCGTGAGCGCAGCGCTGATGTGGTTGCCGCTGGTCGTCGCGCAGGTCGTGTGGGTGCTCGTCACGCCGGTGGGCGCCGGGTGGCACGTCGCCGCCGCGGCCGCGACCGTCGTCCTCGGTGGACTGCACGTCGCGGTGGTGCCGGTCTGGCGATACCGCGTCCATCGCTGGGAGATGGACGAGACCGCGGTCTACACGCGTTCGGGTTGGTGGACGCAGGAGCACCGCATCGCACCGATCTCCCGGATCCAGACCGTCGACACCGAGCGGGGACCGCTCGACCGGTGGCTCGGCCTGACCACCGTCACCGTCACCACCGCCTCGGCGGCGGGTGCGGTGGAGATCGTCGGGCTCGACAGCCGGGTCGCCGACGAGACCGTCGCTCGCCTGACCGCACTCGCGGCGAGCTCGGAGACGGACGCGACATGAACGACGCCCTCGTGGCCGGGACGGACGAGGAGGTGCCGTGGTCGCGTCTCGATCGCCGGATGCTGCTGATCCACCCGATCGAGGAGATCCTGCGCCTGCTGCCCGTCCTCGCAGGCTCGTTCGTCATCGGGTCCACCAGCGGCAATCCCGTGTGGGGCCTCGCGGCGACGGGCGTGCTCGTGCTGGTCGGTCTGCTGCGCTGGTTCACCACCACCTACCGCGTAGGACCAGAGCACGTCGAACTCCGCCGCGGCCTGCTGCAACGACGCGAGTTGTCGATCCCCCGCAGCCGCATCCGGTCGGTGGACGTCGAGCAACGCCTCCTGCATCGCGTGCTGGGCCTCGCGGTCGTGAAGATCGGCACGGGTCAGAGCGGGGGCGCCGATCGCAACCGGTTCGAACTCAACGGCCTTCCGATCGCAGCAGTCCCCGAGCTCCGTGCCGTTCTCCTGAGGGGTGGGCAGCAGGACGACGTGCCGGCCGAGACGACCTCGACCGCTGCCGTCACCGAGCGTCAGCTGGCGCGATTCGACCCGGCCTGGGTGCGCTACGCGCCGTTCTCCACGACGGGACTGCTCGCCGTCGCGGCCGTCGCCGGTGCCGCCTTCCAGTTCGGGCTCGGCCGGTCGATCGCCGAATCGCAGGTCGTCCGCCGCGCGGTGGAGACCGCGGAAGACCTCGGCCTGGTGGTCGCGCTCGTGATCCTCGTGCTGGTCGTCGTGCTCGTCGCCAGCCCGGCCGCGTGCGTGCGGTACCTGCTGCTCTACGGCGATCTGCGGGTGACCGACGACCAACGGGTCCTGCGCATCGCGCACGGCCTGCTCACGACCCGTCACACCACCCTCGACCGGGCGCGGCTGCGCGGGATCGCGCTGCACGAACCGCTGGCGCTGCGGCTCGTCGGCGCCGCACGGCTCGACGCCGTCATGACGGGCAGAACCGCGCAACAGGGCGGTTCGTCACTGGTCCTGCCGTCGGCGCCCGACGGGGAGGTCCGGCGGGTCGCGGCCGAGGTGCTCACCGGGGGGCTGCCGCTCGACGTTCCGCTGCGCAGTCACGGTCCCCGTGCCCGTCGTCGCCGCTACACGCGGACGCTGTGGCCGGTGGCCGTCGTGGTCGCCGCCGGGCTCGTCGCCCTGACCGTCACCGACCGGCACGTGCCGTTCGCCGTGATCGCCACGGTGGTCGTGGTGCTGGTCGCGGGGGCGTGCACGCTGGCGCAGGACCGCTACCGGGGTCTCGGCCACGCCGTCGTCGACGGACATCTCGTCGCCCGCAGCGGTTCGATCGACCGGCAGCGCATCTGTCTCGATGCGGACGGTGTGATCGGCTGGACGGTGCGGCAGACCTTCTTCCAGCGCCGTGCCGGTCTCGCGACCGTCGTCGCGGCGACGCCGGCGGGTGCGGGACGCTACGAGGTGATCGACATCCCCGTGGACGAGGCGTGGGCGCTTGTCCAGGAGGTCACACCGGGTATGGGAGAAGCATGGATCGACCGATGAAGCCGACATCCGGCAAAGGCCCCCTGCACGGCACTCCCCCGGCGACGCTGGCCGAGCTCGACGACGCGCTCGTCGACTGCCACGCGTGTCCGCGGCTGGTCGCATGGCGTGAGCAGGTCGCGCGGGAGAAACGAGCGGCCTTCCGCGACGAGGAGTACTGGGGCCGGCCCGTCCCGGGCTTCGGCCCGGCCGATGCGTCCCTGCTGATCGTCGGGCTGGCGCCCGCCGCGCACGGCGGGAACCGCACAGGACGGATGTTCACGGGCGACCGGTCGGGCGACGTGCTGTACGCGGCCCTGTACGACGCGGGACTGGCGTCGCAACCGACCGCGACGCACATCGGCGACGGCCTCGAACTGTTCGGCACGCGCATCACGTCGCCGGTGCACTGCGCGCCACCGGCCAATCGCCCCACGGTCGTCGAACGCGACACCTGCCGGCACTGGCTCGAACAGGAACTCGACCTGCTCTCCCCCACGCTGAGGTCGGTCGTCGTGCTCGGCGGGTTCGGTTGGCAGGCACTACTGCCGGTCCTGTCGGCGGCGGGGTGGACGATTCCGGTTCCCCGACCCAAGTTCGGGCACGGCGCACATGTGCTGCTCGCTCCCACCGAGGCGCGGGAGCACCCGTTGCACCTGTTCGGTTGCTATCACGTCAGCCAGCAGAACACCTTCACCGGCCGGTTGACGAAGGAGATGGTGACCGAGGTGCTCAGGGACGCGGCGCGGGCTGCGTCCCTCCCACTGCCTGGGTGATCTCCCTGATGCGGGCCGAGAACAGGTAGCCGCCGGCGGGGGCGAGCGCGGCCACGGGCAGCAGCAGGGTCCGCCAGTCGCCGAGCGCGAGCTGGTCGCCGCCCGGACCGCCCACGAGGCAGACGAGGAAGACGACGGCCCAGGCCAGCAGCGGCAGGGTCGCGCTGCGCAGGGATCCGGTCTCGGCGCGGAGGGCCATCACCAGCAGCAGGTTGACGAGGCCGGCCAGCAGGATGGTGATCGGGAAGGGCACTCCGGCGATGTACACGCCGAGATAGAAGACCGACAACAGGGCGCACAGCGCACCGTCGAGCACGAGCAGCGCGACGAGCCCCCGGCGGGGTTGGACGTCCACCGGTGACGCGAGGGGTGCAGCGGTTGCTGGATCGACCGTCATGCTTCGATGGTGCGCTACCGGACTCGCCCGAGCGCAACCGGGGTCCGCGGAACCATCCGCGACCCACGCACGGGACGTCAGGGAACCGGCGGGTATCCGAGCATGGTGAGCAGCGCGCTCTGCTGGTCGGCGAAGGAGTACAGAGCGTGCCAGTAGTCGGCCCGGATCTCGTCGGCGTACGGCCTCAACGACTCCACGAACGCGACGATCTGGTTCTGGACGGACCAGTTGTACATCGACAACCCCCTGACGGTGTGCCTGCGTGGTACGCGAGGCCGGGTGACGCGAACCACCCACAGCCTCGTTGATGACTCGGGTCACACTAGCCGATGCCGGAGAAGAGGTCGTCCTCTCGTCCCGTGGAGTCGGTCAGGCCGAGCTGCCCGCGCACGAGCACGAAGTGCTCCTGGTCGAAGACGGGCTGGGCGACGAGGTTGGAGAGCACGAACTGCTCGCCGTCCTCCGCGACCAGCACCTGGGTCGTGTGCGCGGCCATCGCGGTCCGCTTCGCGTCGAGAACCGAGCGGACGTCGACGACGGTGGTGACCTCGTCGTCGGGCACGCTCGGCAGTTCGCCGGCCTCCGGTCGGCGCCAGCCGTCGGGCAGCGTGCCCATGGCGGCGATGCCGCGTTCGAGCGCGGACCGTTCGGCGACGGTCCAGTACACCTTCGCGGGGGTCCACGCCGCCCCGGCGGACGGATAGTCCTCGGTGCCGGCCGCTTCGACGGCCGCGGTCACCCGTTCGTGCACCGCGATGTGATCGGGATGCCCGTAGCCACCGAACGGGTCGTAGGTGACGACCACGTGCGGACGCGTCTCGCGGATCACGGCGACGAGCGCCTCGATCGCCTCGTCGCGGTCGGCGTTGACCCAGGCGCGAGGATTGTCGGCGGACGGGGTGCCCGCCATCCCGGAGTCGCGCCAGTGCCCGGCACCGCCGAGAAAACGCGGTCGCTCGACGCCGAGCGCGTCGAGCGCCCGGGTGAGTTCGAGGATGCGGTATCCGCCGAGCTGATCGGCGCGGTCGGCGGTGAGCTGGGCCCACTCGTCGCCGATCACTTCGCCCTCCTCACCGAGCGTGCAGGTCACGACGGTGACCTCGGCGCCCTCGGCGACGTACCGGGCGATGGTGCCGCCGGTGGTGAGGGTTTCGTCGTCGGGATGGGCGTGGACGAGCAGAAGTCGTCGATCCGCAACGTCGGGGAGAGCTCCCGGAGCATCGGTCACGGTGTGGTCCTTCCCCACAGATGGGCGTCGCCGAGAATACCGGTGGCGACGGCGGCTGTCAGCGAGACGTTCTCGACGCCCGGACCGGCGGCGACAACGGCCCGGTCCTGCAGGATCGGCAGATTCACCGCGAGATCCCACAGCCTGGCCTGCGCGTCGGCGACGACCTTCGCCGGGTCGGTGGTGCCGTTCAGTGCAGCGAGCAGATCGGGTTCGAGACCGGGATCGCACGCACCCGAGAGGTTGCTCGGAGCCTCGAGCTGCGCTGCGAGCGCATCCTCACGTTCCTCGACGTCGTCCTCGTCGAGCGTGGTGGTCGCGGGGTCCGACGACTGTGCCGCCTCCGCCGTCCCGGGGGCGTCGGGCTGCGCCGGGAGGTCGGACTCGGGCACGGTCGGCAGGTCCTCCCCCGCCACGGTGGGTGCTGCGGCCACCGGGACGCATCCGAATCGGGACAGCGCGGCGGTGGCGGGGTCTCCACCGGCACGCATCCAGCCGACGACCGCGTGCACGGTGCCCTCGACGAGGGCTTCGCCGTACAGCTCGTCGGGGGGAAGTTCGTCGACCGATGCGTCGATCCCGGCGCCACGCCACAGGTCGACGGCGGTGCGTGCGACGGCGCGCGCGGTCTCGTCGCCCTCCGGCACGCCCACGACCAGCGTCAACGGCACGCCGGCCCGGGCCAGGGTGCCCTCGGGCAGGGCCGGCCCGTCGGGGGTTCTCGGTCCGGGAGTCGCGCTCGTCGGCGCCGCCGTCTCGGATGCCGCCGTCTCGGATGCCCCTGTCTCCGGTGCAGCGGCCTCCGGCGCTTCGGAGCCGGGTGCGTCGGGGTCCGTCGGCACCGGGGGCACGGCAGGCGGGACGGGTAGATATCCGGCCTCGGCGAGACGTCCGAGGGCCTGCTCCCGGGACAGACGCGCCGGCATCGTGTCGGTGTATCCCGGATCGGACGGCGCGAGCACCTGGGCCCGCGCCCGCACGACCCCGGTGCTGTTGGCCGTGGCGACAAGTCCGAGCAGCTCGGGGTCGAGCAGGTCGAGCATGCCTCGCCGGACGACCGGGTCGGCGAGTTCGGCGGTGCGCGTGTTGAGGGTCAGATCGAGGGTGCGCGGCTGGAGCTGGACGCCGGTCCGCACACCCGGCACGGCGGCGAGCTGCGCCTCGAGAGCGACACCGCCCGCGCTCTGGACCACTTGGGCGTCGTCGCTGCGCACCGATTCGGTCACCTGGGCGTCGGTGCCGGCGCGGCGCATGATCAGTTCGTCGGGTCCGGCCGGGGTGCCCCAGAACCGGTCGTTGCGTTCGAGCAGCACCTCGGCGCGCCCCCGATCGACGTTGTCGACGTGGAATCGCGCGCCGGACACGGGAATCGTCTCGGACAGGCCGGTGGAAAAGCCACCCGGAGTGTCCTTGACCAGGTGGGCGGGCAAGAGATTCGTGAACAGTTCGCGCCAGGCCGGATACGGCTCGCGCAGGGTGACGGTGACAATCTTGCCTCCGCCCGACGATCGGATGTCGTCGATGAGGCGGTAGCCGGCAGGATCGACGACGCCGGGCTGGGTGATCATCTGCCGCCACAGATACCGGAAGTCCTCGGCAACGATCGGCGCTCCGTCCGACCACTGGGCCTCGTCGCGCAGGCGGTAGGTGATGGTGAACGGCGCCTCGTCGGTGACCTCCGCGGACAGCAGCAGCGAGTCGTCCGGAACCCACAGTGCTGCAGCGGGATTCTCCGGATCGGGCACGGCCCGGAAGGCACTCGGGAGCACGAGTTCGGCAACCGCGTTCGCGACGGGCGACTGGTCTGCGAGCAGGTGGGGGTTGAAGCCCGAACCGACCTCGTCGATCGCGACCACCACCGTGCTGCGCTTCGGAGCGGGAGCCGGGGTCGTGGTCGGCTCCGTCTGCTCGATGGGCGGCGGCGGGTCGGCGGTGCAACCGGTGAGGACCAGCGCAGCCACGGCCAGGCCGGCCGTCGCCCCGATCAGTCGGCGACGAGCGCGCGTACGCGACACTCGGGCTCCTTCCGTGAGGCAGGTGGTACGTGGGTGGCCCCGGCCAGCATGCGCTCGCCGGGGCCACCCCACACCTGGACTACTTGTTACGGGCCTTCTCCCGCGACCGCGCACGCGCACGGTCGGTCTGCGAGAGGTGCAGCTTGCGCACGCGCACGTCCTCCGGCGTGACCTCGACGCACTCGTCCGCGGCACAGAACTCGAGCGCTGCCTCGAGGGTCAGCTCGATCGGCTTGGCGAGGGTCTCCATCACGTCGGCGGTCGAAGAGCGCATGTTGGTGAGCTTCTTCTCGCGGGTGACGTTGATGTCGAGGTCCTCGGCGCGCGGGTTGATGCCCACGACGTGGCCCTCGTAGGTGTCACTGCCCGGTTCGACGAAGAAGGTGCCGCGGTCGGCGAGCTGGATCATCGCGAACGGGGTGACCGAGCCTGCACGGTCGGAGACGAGCGAACCCGTGTGGCGGGCGCGGATCTCGCCGGCCCACGGCGCGTAACCGTGGAAGATGGCGTTGGAAATGCCGGTGCCGCGGGTCTCCGTGAGGAAGTCGGTACGGAAACCGATCAGACCGCGCGACGGGATGATGAACTCCATACGAACCCAGCCGGTGCCCTGGTTGGTCATCTGGACCATCTTGCCCTTGCGGTTCGCGAGCAGCTGGGTGATGGCGCCGAGGTGCTCCTCGGGGCTGTCGATGGTCAGCTCCTCGTAGGGCTCGTGGAGCTTGCCGTCGATGGTGCGGGTGACCACCTGCGGCTTGCCGACGGTCAGCTCGAAGCCTTCACGGCGCATCTGCTCGACGAGGATGGCGAGGGCGAGTTCGCCTCGGCCCTGCACCTCCCACGCGTCGGGGCGTCCGATGTCGAGGACGCGCAGCGAGACGTTGCCGACGAGCTCGGAGTCGAGCCGCGTCTTCACCATGCGAGCGGTGAGCTTGTGGCCCTTGACCCGGCCGACGAGCGGCGAGGTGTTGGTGCCGATGACCATCGAGATGGCCGGCTCGTCGACGGTGATGCGCGGCAGCGCCACCGGGTTCTCCGGATCGGCGAGCGTGTCGCCGATCATGATCTCCGGGATGCCGGCCACGGCGACGATATCGCCGGCGACCGCGACCTCGCCCGGCTGCCGCTCGACACCGACGGTCTTGAGCAGCTCGGTGATCTTGACGTTCTTGACGCCGTCGGCGTGCATCCACGCGACGGTCTGGCCCTTGCGCAGCTCACCCTGGTGGATGCGCAGCAGCGCGAGACGACCGAGGAACTCGGAGGCGTCGAGGTTGGTGACGTGGGCCTGCAGCGGCGCCGACGGATCACCCTTGGGTGCGGGGATGCACTCCATGAGGACCTCGAAGAGCTCGTCGAGGTTCTCGGCGTCGGGGACCTGGCCGTTCTCGGGCTGCTTCTTCGAGGCCTTGCCCTCACGACCGGAGGCGTAGAGGACGGGCAGCTCGAGGGCGAGCTCGGCGGCTTCGGCGGCCTCGTCGTCGAGGTCGGACGCGAGGTCGAGCAGCAGGGTCTGGCTCTCCTCGACGACCTCGGCGATGCGGGCGTCCGGGCGGTCGGTCTTGTTGACCACGAGGATCACCGGCAGCGACGCGGCGAGCGCCTTGCGGAGCACGAAGCGGGTCTGCGGCAGCGGGCCCTCGGAGGAGTCGACCAGCAGGACGACGCCGTCGACCATGGACAGGCCGCGCTCGACCTCACCGCCGAAGTCGGCGTGGCCGGGGGTGTCGATGACGTTGATGACAGTGACGGTGCCGTCCGGGTGGTGACGGTGCACCGCGGTGTTCTTCGCGAGAATGGTGATGCCCTTCTCGCGCTCGAGGTCGCCCGAGTCCATGACCCGGTCGACGAGTTCCGCACGTTCGGCGAACGCGCCCGACTGGCGCAACATGGCGTCGACGAGAGTGGTCTTTCCATGGTCGACGTGCGCCACGATGGCGACGTTCCGAAAATCAGCGGTGCTCACGCGATAGCTCTCCTGGCTGTAGTCCGGCCACACGGCACTGGACCCGGTCGGCACCTCGCCCGTACGGCGTTCGTCTCGATGGCCGCGACGCGAGATTGCGAGCTACCTGCCCCGTCCGATTCTCGGCGTGCAGGCACTGCGGCCGTCAATACACTTTACAGGCCGTTCGTCGGTCGCCGCTTCTACCTCATCAGATACCCGCAGGTCGGCGACGATCGGGGTGACGCTCGACACTCCCCCAGGAGACGTAACCGCCGAATCCGGCACCACATGCACCCCTGGGTCCACGAGTAAGGGGATGCTAACCTTCGCCCGCCGGTGATTCGCCGCGCGCTGGACCGTGGAAGGCAGGCGGGACGTATGGGGAAGGTGAAGGCGAGCAAAATCGCAGGCCTGAAGCCGAAGAAGAAGTGCTGCCGCAAGAAGACGCGGTGCCTCAAATGCCCCGTCGTCGTCATGCGCATGAAGAAGGTCGAGAACGACGGGCTCAGCAAGAAGGAACTGCGCAAATATCTCGACAAGGCCCGCGCCGCCTGACCACCAGGCGTGCGCCGTATGACCTCAGCGCCGCAGATGTTCGCGTAGATCGGGAATCCACGCACGATCGGCCGGGACGAGATCGACCTCCCCGAGTTCGTCCGCGTCGACCCACCGCAACGCCGCGTGGTCCAGCGGCTCGGGATCACCCGAGACGAGTTCGACCCTGTAGGCACACAACTCGCGACCTCCGGCCAACGGCACCGCGACCCCCAGTCGCTCCGCACCGCGCACCTCGACACCGAGCTCTTCCCTCAGCTCCCGCACGAGCGCCGCCTCCACGCTCTCCCCCGGTTCCGCCTTGCCTCCGGGCAGCTCCCACAGGCCCGCGAGGTCGACGGGCCGCGTGCGCTGGGCGAGCAGCACGCGTCCGTCCCGGATGACGGCGCCGGCCACGACGTGCCCGTCGGGCGCCGGTGTACTCGCGGACGATGTGCTTGCAGACATGACGTGCATCGTCCCAGAATGAGTCATGTCCCAGCTGCTGACGGACGGAGAGATCGACGCCGCGCTGGCCGAGTTGCCGCACTGGCACCGCGCGGGACAGTCGCTGGTCCGCACCATCGAGGCGCCCACCTTCCCCGACGCGATCGCACTCGTCGACCGGGTGGCCGTCGTCGCCGAGGAGGCGAATCACCATCCGGACATCGACATCAGGTGGCGGAAGGTGACCTTCGCGTTGAGCACGCATTCCGCCGGTGGCATCACGGAGTCGGATCCGGCTCTTGCGCGTCGGATCGACGAGGAGGCACGGCGCTCGGGTCTGTAGTCACCCGTTCGTCCTGCCCCTCACGTCCCCGGGCTGCGAGGATCACGACGACGTAGACGGCGAGGACACCGACCACGTTGACGGCGCCGAGCCAGGCGAGCGGAGCGGGACGTTCGACATCCCAGATCGAGTTCTGCGCCGTACTCAGTACCCACGGAACGCCGATCAGCGTGACCGCGGCCCAGCACGCGGCGACGATGCGGGCTCCGAGCGACCGCGCCAAGGGTCCGTAGAGAAGCCACAGCAGCAAAGGGACCACCCACACCCAGTGGTGGACCCACGAGATGGGCGAGACGAGCAGACCGAACAGCTGCACGATCAGCAGCGTGCCGAGACGGTCGCGCGTTCCGTCGGGCAGCGGTTCCAGCGACCGCCACGCCGCGAACGCGAGGACCGCGCAGACCACGACGCCGACCAGCCACACCGGCCCGAGTCCGACGTCCTCACCCGCGATACGACCCAGCGCTCCGCGCAGCGACTGGTTCCACACCGACACGACCGGCCCGATCCGATCCGCGTCGCCGAAGAGGGACCCGAAATAGGTGGCGGCTTGGGAGCCGAGCACGAGCAGGCTCACCAGGACGGTCCCCACGAAGACGACCGCGGAGAACACCGCCTCGCGCCAGCGTCGCTGCGCGAGGAAGTACAGGCCGGTGATGGCAGGCGTGAGCTTGATCCCGGCGAGCACGCCGACGAGCCCACCCGACAGCCACCACCGGGAACTGCGGGCCGCGAGCATCACGCCGAGGACGAGAAAGACGTTGATCTGGCCGTAGTCGAGGGTCGTGCGTACCGGCTCGGTCCATATGCCCGCAGCCGTCCACAGCATCGCGACACCGACCCACGACCGGCTCCGTGCCCGCGCGTCCACGACGAGTTCGAGCGAGATCCACACGACGGCGAACAGCGCCGCGACCGTCAGCAGCTGCCAGGCCACGCCCAGGATCCCGAACGGGATCAGGTGCAGGGGCAGGAAGACGAGCGCGGCGAAGGGCGGATAGGTGAACGGCAGGGGGAAGTCGGGGGTGTCCTCCGAATAGGTGAACCCGTAGAGGTCGCCCTGCAGCAGAGCGGCCGATCCGTCGACGTAGACGTGCAGGTCGACGAGGTTCATGCCGTTGGGAGTGATGAATCCCCAGGCGATCCGGACGACGACGGACAGCGCCAGTAACGCCGCGCACCACCACATCCGGTGCGAAGGAAACCCTCGTGGCACTGCGGTGCGGCCTCTCCCGTCGAACGTCCGTCCGGTGAACCGGACCCGGCGAAGGAGATTACCGTTCCGATAGGCATGCAAACGAACCGGAGTTCACTCCCGTAACGATTTCATCTACAGTCACAATCTTCTCAGGTCGAACGCGTTATGTTCGACAGGATCCGAGGGACGGAACACCCCGTGGTTAGAATCCCGAACCAGCGATGGGCGCGCCGTTCCGAAACGGCAGGCTTGTCCCGTGTGCGGGGGGTCCATAGAGTGTCTCCTCGAGCCGTCAGCATCCGGTCGTTCGTCCCGAACAACCGGATGCTTCAACGACAAGGATGGGGAACAGTGCTTCGTACTCGAGGAATGCGACGGGCGCTCACGCTGTGCGCACTCGCCGCCACCGCGGGATTGGCCGTGCCTACGCAGGCCGTCGCGCAACCGGCGCCACCCGTACTGCCGGACCTGGCAGGGCTCGTCGAACTGCCCCAGTTCGAGATTCCCGCTGATCTTTCCGTAGAGTCGTTGACCGACCTGCTCGCCGGGGTCCGGGCGAACCCCGAAGAGGCCGAGGCCCTGGCTTCCCTCGCGCCCGCGATCATCGGTGCGGCCGCGGGCCCCGCCGATGTCGCCGACGCGGCCGACGGCAAGAACGACCTGCTGGCGCAGGCCAAGGAACTGCTCGCGAACTCCGAGCTCCCCGAATCGGTGAAGAGCACGCTCCAGCGCGTCATCACCTTCCTCGATGGCAGCGGCGGCGGCGGACCCGAGATCCCCGAGCCCGGCGCCGTGGTGATCTCGCAGTTCCTCTACCCGACTATCGGCAAGGGCTGCATCGGCGACAGCCAGGACTCCGTGGGCACCGCCCTCGCGGTCGCGGGCCCGTCGCACCTTCCCCCTCCCGGACCGGGCGCAGGCCAGACCGGCTTCGTCTTCACCGCGCTGGGCACCGCACCCGCCGCCGGCGAACAGCAACAGCCGCTCACCCTGAGCTGGGTCAACGTCTCTAACGGACGCACGGGCACGCAACCGCTCACCAACGACGCGAAGATCAACCCCGACGGCCCGACCACGCTGAGCGCGATCGCCGACACCGGTTCGGGTCAGGTCCTTGCCGTGATCTCCGGTGGAATCACCACGCAGGACGAGGGCGCCGATCCGCGTTCGTGCACCTTCCTGCCCACCGTGGGTCTCGTCGCCGTTCCCTGATTCACGTACTCACCGAAGGCCGCCGGGAGTTTCTCCCGGCGGCCTTCGTGTCTTCCCCCGTCGACGCCGGGCGTGATAGACCGGAGCATGACCTTCACCGCGTCGCGCATCCCGTCGAAGCAGCGTCGTCTGCGGCACCCTGCCGGCGCCGCGTCCGTGAATTCCCGCCGCTCACTCCTCTCTCACCGCTCGATCCTGTCGATCGCCTCGGAACGGTCGATCCTGTCGATCGGTTCCTCGTACTCGATCCTGTCGATCGGTAGCTGCGGGTCGGTTCTGTCCATCGGCTCCGTCGGGTCGTTCGGTTCGGCGTTGTCCTCACTGTCGTTCGCGAGTCTCGGCTCGGCACTGTCCGGCCTGTCGCGCTGGTCGCTGCTGGCGTGGCGCGGCGATCATTCCGCGCCCGACGAGCATCCGCCGCTCTCGATCACCGTCGACGAATCCGAGCCCGACAAGCACTGTCAGTCCTGACACCGGACGCCGGTCGAACGGCCACGCAGGACCGGACGGCGGGAGGGTACTAGGGATCGACGGCCCTGCCGTGTTAGACACGATGGCAGCGTCGTTCGTATTGCGCACAAATTGTCGTTGTAGGCCGCGTCACCCCGGCCCCGGACCGAGGAGCCGCATGGCCGTAGAGACACCGCTCTCCACCCGGGAGATTCCTGCCCCGCGCGGCATCGTGCCGGTCCTCGCGACCGTCGGGATCAGCGTCGCGCTCATGCAGACCCTGATCGTCCCGATCCTCCCGCGGCTGCCGGTGCTCGTCGGCGCGTCACCCGAGAACACGTCCTGGGCTGTGACGGTGACTCTGCTCGCCGGCGCGGTGGTCACCCCCATCAGCGGTCGCCTCGGCGACATGTTCGGCAAACGCCGGATGCTGCTGACCTCGCTCTCGCTCATGGTGCTCGGTTCGGCGGTCTGCGCGCTCGCGACGAGCCTCGTCCCGCTCGTGGTCGGCCGGGCTCTCCAGGGCGCCGCGATGGGCGCGATCCCGCTCGGTATCGCGATCCTGCGCGACGAGCTGCCTTCCCGGCGACTCCCGGGCGCCATGGCCACCATCAGCGCCACGATGGGTGTCGGCGGCGCGATCGGCCTTCCCTCCGCGGCCTTCGTCGCCCAGGCGACCGACTGGCACATGCTGTTCGTCGCGTCGCTGGTCCTCGGGCTCATCGGGATCGCCGCGATCCTGTTCGTCGTGCCCGAGTCGTCGCAACGCAATCCGGGACGCTTCGACGTCGCCGGGGCACTGTTGCTCTCCGTCGCCCTCGTGTTGTTGCTGCTGCCGGTCACCAAGGGCAACGACTGGGGTTGGACCGCCCCGGCCACCCTCGGGATGCTCGCCGGGGCAGTCGTGGTGTTCGTCGGTTGGGGCCTGTACGAGCTGCGGGTACCGCGACCTCTCGTGGACCTTCGACTGTCCGCCCGCCGACCGATCCTCATGACGAATCTCGCGTCGGTCGCGATCGGCTTCTCGATGTACTCGAACATCCTGGCGTTCCCGCAGCTGCTGATGGCACCGACGGAGACCGGCTACGGCTTCGGGCAGACGATGGTCACCGCCGGTATCGCGCTCGCCCCCGCGGGGCTCGTCATGATGGCGCTGTCCCCCGTCTCGGCGCGCATCACGACGCGGTTCGGCGCGCGCGTGACCCTCGGTTGCGGCACGGTGCTCGTAGGCCTCGGATACCTGATGGCGTACGTGCTGTACCAGGAGGTCTGGCACATCGTCGGCGCGTCGATGCTCATCGGCGCCGGCATAGGCCTCGCCTACGCCGCGATGCCCGCACTCATCATGGGTGCCGTGCCGCTACGCGAGTCCGCCGCGGCCAACAGCCTCAACACCCTGATGCGGTCCATCGGCACGACGAGTGCCGCAGCGGTGGTGGGCGTGATGCTGGCGGCGATGACCCAGCGCATCGGCGACTCCGTGGTGCCCGCACTCGAAGGGTTCCGCGCCACCTTCCTGGTGGCGATGGGGGCGGCGGTGGTGGGACTGGTCTTCACGATCCTCATCCCGCCGCCGGGCCGCTCCGTGCGACCCGTCGACGACACCCGACCGGCTCGCTAACTGCCCGGCAGTCCTGGGTCGGAACTCGGTGCGCTGCCGGCGAGCGACCACTGGCCGTAGTCGGGCGTGAGCACGTGGTTGATGTCGACGCCGATGCCGTCGATCCGGACCTCGCCCGGAATCTGGTGCAGGTTCGCCCGCGGATGCACGTAGCCCTTGGGCGTGCCCCAGTCGTGCTGCCAGTAGAAGGACCCGAGGGAGACCGCCGACGCCCAGTCGATCGTCGGCGAGTTGGCGTACACACCGAGATTTCCGGCGCCGACCACTTCCTGCCAGCCCAGCAGATACGGCACGACCTGGAGCGTGAACTGCTCGAAGGTCGGGTTGTCGTCGATCGAGGCGTAGATCGGCCGGTTCTCCGGGCCACCGGCCGCGTAGTGGAGGTCGAGGCCGCGCCGGGCGTGCTTCAGCCCCGCCTCGTAACCACCGAGCCAGTCGGCGGTCGCGGCCTTGCCGTACTGGTAGCACGAGACCACTTCGAGTCCGCTGTCGAGCAGCGCATCCGCTTCCCGTCCGGTGAGCGGCTTGGCGCGCATCCAGGCGGCATCGGGTCGCGCATCGGACACGTACCGGATGGCGCCGATATGGCCGGCGGCGCGGATCGACGACGGCGAAGGTACGGCGGCCGAGTAGTCGATGATGGTCCCGAGCACCGGGCGTCCCTGGGCCAGACCCGGTGCGCCGAGCGCAGAGATCAACGCGACGCCCGATCCGAGCGTCGCGTACCGCAACATGTCCCGCCGCGAAAGGCTCATCGCAACCTGTCCTTCGTATTGCCGTCTGTACGTCCGCCGTATTGCATCACAATCACAGGCGTCCCACCGGCCACACCGAGAATTCGACAGGTCGCGGCAGGCGATATCCGCAACGGCGCTACGAGGTCAGCGGCCGGACAGTTCGGCGAAGAAGGCCGGCACCAGGGAAACGTCCTCGACCGTCCGCACCGTGGAACGGACACCGAGACCGTGCTCCTTGAGCAGATCGCACAACCCGTCGCCGTCGACGAGATCGATCGGCGGGGCGCCGTGCCGGTGGGCTTCGGCGCGCGCGTCCTCGGTGAACGATCCGGTGGCGACGAGCAGACCCTTCTCGCCCCGCCCGACCATCGCGGCGCGGAACTCGCGGACCACGTCGGCACCCGCCTTCTCCGGTGCCCGCAGGAAACGGAAGAACACCGAGAAGCTCAGCAGCGATACGCGCAGGACACCGGTGCCCTCGACGTGACCGGCGCCCTCGGGAGCGTGGGATCCGCCCGGGGCCGGAATCGTCAGGGTGGTGAATCCGGCCGCGCGCAGTACCGCGGTGGCGAGCCGTTCGAAACCGTCCTCCGACAGGTCGGCGACGGCACCGAGGACGGGTTCGCGCCACAGTTCGGGATCCTCGGGGGCGGCTGCGAGCGGCACGACCTGGGCACCCTGCGAGACGTTCCGCACCATGCGCTTGCGACGCTTCTCGGCCGTGTACGCGACCTGCATGGGCTTGATCTCCGACTCGCGCACGGCGCGGCCACGGTCGGTCACGCTCCACACACCGCGGCGGGTATTCGACAGCAGACCCATGCCCTTGAGGTAAGTCCGGGCCCAGGCCAGCCGGTATTCGATCTCCGTTCCGGGGCCGTCACCGTGGAGTACCGCCTGTGCGGCCTCGGACAGTCCCGTCCGGGAGATCACGGCGCAATCGATCTCCTCGATGACACCGGATCCGCCGAGTTCGATCACCGCCTGCACGGTCGGCCAGAGAAGATCCGTGTACGGCGGCAACGTGGCCTCGTCACCTCCGGTGTTCCGGACGGAGTTTCCGATCGCGTTCCGGCGCTGCACACCTTCCCCTAACGTCGCGGCCGTGCGGCCGCACTATCAGTCCTGCACGTAGGCAACAACCCTATCCGATGCACGGTCCCCGTCCGTGGGTGTGGGATCGGGCGCGCCGAATCACGAACCGATCGCCCTTCCCGGTCCTACGATTGCCCCACAGAAGAATCGCCTCCACCGAAGCGAGTCGTCATGCAACGTCCGGCGCCTGTCGACCTGGCACACCATCCGCATCTCAGTGGCCTGTTCGCGCCTCAACGCGAGGAAGTGGACGTCCGCGAGCTGGAGGTCCACGGGGAACTGCCCGCAGATCTGCACGGAAGCTATCTCCGCAACGGACCCAATCCGCGCTTCGACCCGATCGGTCACTACGTCTACCCGATCGACGGCGACGGCATGGTCCACCGCGTGCAGATCGCCGGGGGCACCGCGCGCTACACGAACAGGTTCGTGCGGACCCCGCAGGTCGTCGCGGAGGAGAAGGCCGGTCGCGCGCTGTGGGCCGGCATCACCGATCCGTACTTCCCTCCCGAGGAGGAGGTCGGGCCCGACCTGGCGAACACCATGCGCGAGCTGCCGGACATCAACATCGTCCGGCACGGCGGGCGGCTCATGGCGATGGCCGAAGCGGCGCCACCGTACACCCTGGGTTCCGACCTCGAGACGCTCGGACGCGAGACCTTCGACGGAACCCTGCCGGTCGGGCTGACGGCGCACCCGAAGATCGATCCGCACACCGGCGAGATGGTCGCCTTCTGCTACATGCTCGACCCGCCGTATCTGACCTGGTCGGTGGTCGCACCGGACGGGACGGTGACGCGCGCGCCCACCCCGATCGACGGCATGGACCGGCCGTTGATGATCCACGACATGGCACTGACGCCGACCTATGTCGTCCTGGTCCTGGCCCCGCTCGTGTTCGATCTCTCGCAGATCTTCTCCGGCGGGTCGCCGCTCGACTGGAAGCCGGATCTCGGAACGCGTGTCGCGCTCGTCCCCCGCGACGGCGGCGCGGTGCGGTGGTTCTCGACCGACACCTTCTGGATGTGGCACACCGCCAACGCCTTCGACCTGCCCGACGGCGACGTCGCGCTCGACTACGTCGAATGGTGTTATCCCGGCGGATTGACTCGGCAGAGCGAACCGAACCGGTCCACCCTGAGCCGTGCGGTGATCGGACGGAACGGGATCACGCGGACCGTCCTGTGCGAGCGCGACATGGAGTTCCCGCGCATAGACGACCGGTCCACAACCCTCGGTCACCGCGTGGTAGCGACGATCGGCAAGAGCGGATCCTCGAATCTACCTCCTGGATCGGCCGATTCGTTGTGCTGGTTCGACGTACAGGCGGGTACGGAGTCGGTGTGGACGCACGACAGTCTCGCTCCCGGCGAGCCGATCCTGATGCCGGGAGACGCGGCGGACCACTGGGGCACCATCGCCACCGACCGCGCGGACATGTCGAGCTGGTTCCTGATCTTCCCCGCATCCGACCCGGCATCGGGCCCGATCGCGCGGGTCCGTCTGCCGATCCGTGTCCCGGCCGGCCTGCACGGAGCCTGGCTCCCGCCGGACTGAGCGTCGCTCCGGCTAGTTTGGATGGATGGGTTTCACACGAGCCGAACTCGAGTCCTTCCGCGATGCGGTGATCCCCGATCTCGTCGCGCCCGGTTGCCGCCTGTTGTTCGTCGGCATCAATCCGGGATTGTGGACCGCGGCGACGGGAGCCCACTTCGCGCGGCCCGGAAATCGCTTCTACCCCGCCCTGTTCCGTGCCGGCATCGTCGACCGGCCGATCGACGCGTCGTCCGGTATGAGCGACGCCGACCGCGATCACCTGCTCGAGCGGGGTGTCGGCATCACGAACCTGGCGCCGCGTGCGACGGCCCGCGCCGACGAGCTCACCGACGAGGAACTGCGTGAGGGCGGACGCCATCTGGCGCACGTGGTGGCAGAGTTCCGCCCTCGCGCCGTGGCGGTCGCGGGCATCACCGCCTACCGCGCGGCCTTCGGCCGGCGCAAGGCGAAGGCCGGGCGGCAGGACGACACGATCGGCGACGTCCCGTTGTGGGTGGTGCCCAATCCGAGCGGGTTGAACGCCCACGAGACGGTGGAGTCACTGGCGCGGGCCTACGCCGAACCGGCCCGGGCGGCCGGCATCCTGTCCTGAACTACCGCTGAGCGCCGAACACCTTGTCGAGGAAGTGGGTGGCGCGGTAGCCGGGCGGTGTGCCCTGCACGACGACCGCCCATCCCTCGGAGTTCTCGGTGCGGAGCGGGAGGATCGCCTGGTACTCCGGGGATTCGTACCAGGACCGGGCACGGTCGACGTCGGGGAATTCGATGATCACGAGGTTCCCCTCGAAGGGTCCTTCCATCCCTTCGGGGTCGACGCCGTGGACGAGGAAGCGTCCGTCGTACGGGGCGAGGGTGTCGTCGATGGTCTCGATGTACCGGACGATGTCGTCGTTGAGGTCGACGTTGCGGAGATGAGCCACTGCGTATGCGTTCATGGGGACCACCCTGCGCCGCGTCGTGCACGGAATCGATTACCCCGGAAGTAATGGTGACCGTTCCCCGCCGGCTCTACTGTCGGGTGCATGACCACGGTCGACACTCCCCACGCCGGCGCCCTGCTGCGGGCATGGCGCGAGCGCCGCGGCCTGAGCCAGCTCACCCTGGCCCATACCGCCGGCATCTCGTCGCGGCATCTCAGCTTCGTCGAGACCGGCCGGTCCCGCCCGTCACGCGCGACCGTGCTGAAGCTGAGCGACCGGCTGGACATCCCGCTGCGCGAACGCAACACCATCCTGGTCGCGGCGGGACATGCGCCTGTCTACCCCGAGCATCACCTCGGCGATATGCCGATGGCGGCGATCTCCGACGCGATCACGCGAATCCTGTCGTCGCACCACCCCTTTCCCGCACTCGTCGTCGACCGGCACTGGACGATGGTCGATTCCAACGACGCCGTCGGGGTGTTCGTCGAGGGGTGCGCTCCGGAACTGCTGGAACCGCCGATCAACGTGCTGCGACTGACTCTGCACCCGCGGGGACTGGCGCCGCGCATCGTCGATCTCGGGCAGTGGCGCGGTCATCTGCTCGCCCGGCTGCAACACCAGATCGGTGCGACCGCCGACCCTGTCCTGCTGCGCCTGTACGACGAACTCGCCGGTTATCCCTGCGACGATCCGGTGGAGGAGATCGAACCGCATTCGCTGGTCGTGCCGATGCGGTTGCGGACCGAGGCCGGCGAGTTGTCGTTCTTCAGCACGACCACCCTCTTCGGGACCCCGCTCGACGTGACGGTGTCGGAACTGGCGATCGAGGCGTTCTATCCCGCCGACGAGGCGACGGCCCGGGTCCTGAACGGATCGTGATCGCCGAATCGGCCGATCACGAACGGTTTCCGCGCTAACGTGGGAGGTGCGCGTCTGCCGAGCGGATCATGCGGAGGACACCGACATGAGCACTGCGAAATGGTGGGTTCTCGATCAGCGGGAGTCCGGCTTCGCCCTCCAACACCGCCCCAGCGGCGACCTCGTACTGATGAACACCGCGACGTCGGAAGAACACGTCCTGCACGGCTACGTGTGGAAGCACTGTCCGCACTTCGGCCTGCAGATCCAGAGCGAGGGCCCACCCCCGTACGGACCGTGGGTGGAGAACCCCGAGGAGTGAGTTTCCCTCACGGGATCATCCGTAGCGGCGTGTGCTCGCCGGTGGCGGTGTCGATCAGCACCGCGCGATCGAGTGTCGCTTCGATGGGCAGCACGTCGTAGACGACCGCGCCCAGACGGTCGAGTTCCTCGCGCCGGGTTCGGGGACTCAGCGAACAGTGCGGGGTCCAGCGTCCCGGGACGTAGTAGCGGTGCAGGTCCGCTCCCGTCGTCTCCACGACCCGCACGACGCGGTCCTGTCGCTGCACGAGTTCGGACGAGGGGGCGGGCACGAGCGACGCCCGGCCGCGCCGGAACAGCCCGAGCGTGTCGATGTAGACCGGGACCGGTCCCCCGTCGGGCATGTCCTCGAGGGCCGAGACGACGGCGCCCCGGTCGTAGGTCCGCAGTACCGCGTACGACAGGTGCGGCACGTGCTTGCGGTGCGTGTGGGTGAGCAGGGTCGGGATGCCGCTCTCCTCGAGCCGGCCCCACAGGCGCCGGATCGCGCGGTCGGTCTCGGTGTCGAACAGGAGACAGACCGCCAGCGCCATCAGTTGAGTGTGGCGTGCCAGACGAGCGCGGCGGCGAGGGCACCGGCGCCGTTGAGCGACCAGTGCAGGGCGATGGGCGCGAGGATGCTGCCGCTGCGACGACGCAGCCACGTGAAGACGAAGCCCGCGGCGGCGGTCGCGATCACCGCGCCGACGATGCCGGCGATCTGCGCGAGCAGCCCGGCACCGAGGAAGGCGCTGAGGCCGGCGTTACCCGCCGTGAGACCGAACGACGAGGCGACGTGCCACAGCCCGAACAGCAGGGATCCCGCGGCGAAGACCCCGCGTGCGCCCCACACTCGCTCGAGGGTTCCGTGGAGCACCCCGCGGAAGGCGAGTTCCTCGGGGATGACGGTCTGGAGCGGGATGATGATCATCGAGGCGACGAGGGCACCGGAGATCGTGGCGTAGCGCTCGGAGAGGAAGAACTGCCTGGTGAACGGCAGGGCGATGCCGATCGCCACCACCGCCAGGACGAGGGCCACGGCTGCTACCGAGTAGAGCGTCCCCTTCTTCCAGTGCCGGGGTGAGAGGCCGAGTTCCGACCAGCGCATGCCGCGTCGACGCATCATCGCGACCAGCACGCATGCTGCGATCGGCACGGTCGCGATCGACGCCCACGCCGTGGTGAAGTGGGCGATCAGGTTGGTGGTGACGAGCACCGCGATCACGACGGCGAGATCGATCCAGGCGTGGAAACGGGAAAGCCAGGCCAGCGACGGCAGGCGTCCGGTCTCGGGCGAGGGCAACCGTTCGATTTCTACGGTCACGTGCGATCCCTCCGGAAACTCTCGAACATCCGGTCAAGTGTACGGATCGGGGCCTGCCGGCCGCCGTGACGGCGAACACTCCGGCCTCGACTCCCTTGCGGGATTTCCGGTCGTCGGCGACATAAACACGCCGCCGAAAGTCGCGAGACGCAGGTCACATCGAGTTTGCAGGTCGAGTCCGTCACATGCCCCGTTGTCAAGGCCTTGCGCCGGCGCCGCTAACGTGTACGGCGATCACCAGCCCTCTTCCAGGAGAAACAATGGCCGACTTCCTCTACGAGGACCTGCTGCCGATCGGGGAAGACCCCACCGAGTATCGGTTGCTGACCACCGAGGGGGTGTCCACCGTCGAAGGACCCGACGGCCGCACCTTCCTGAAGGTGGAGCCCGAGGCCCTGCGCCTGCTCACCGAGACCGCGCTGCACGACATCTCCCATTACCTGCGCACGGATCACCTGAAGCAGCTGGCGAGCATCCTCGAGGACCCCGAGGCGTCGAACAACGACAAGTTCGTTGCGCTCGACCTCCTGAAGAACGCGAACATTGCCGCCGGCGGCGTGCTGCCCATGTGCCAGGACACCGGCACCGCCATCGTCATGGGCAAGCGCGGCCAGCAGGTGCTCACCCCGGGTGACGACGAGGAGTCCATCGCGCGCGGCGTGTACGACGCGTACACGAAGTTGAACCTGCGGTACTCGCAGAACGCCCCGCTGACGATGTGGGACGAGAAGAACACGGGCAACAACCTGCCGGCGCAGATCGAGCTGTACGCGGACACCGCGAAGGGCCACGAGAACGCCTACAAGTTCCTGTTCATGGCCAAGGGCGGCGGATCGGCCAACAAGTCGTACCTGTACCAGGAGACGAAGGCCATCCTGAACCCGGACTCGATGATGCAGTTCCTCGAGGCCAAGATCCGGTCGCTCGGCACCGCGGCGTGCCCGCCCTACCACCTCGCGATCGTTGTCGGCGGCACCTCCGCCGAGTTCGCGCTCAAGACGGCCAAGTACGCCTCGGCGCACTACCTCGACGAGCTGCCCACCGAGGGTGCCATCACCGGCCGCGGCTTCCGCGATCTCGAACTCGAGAAGAAGGTCTTCGAGCTCACCCAGAAGATCGGCATCGGCGCGCAGTTCGGTGGCAAGTACTTCTGCCACGACGTCCGCGTCGTCCGCTTGCCGCGCCACGGCGCGTCGCTGCCCGTCGCGATCGCCGTCTCCTGCTCGGCCGACCGCCAGGCCAAGGCCAAGATCACGCCCGAGGGTGTCTTCCTCGAGCAGCTCGAGTTCAACCCCGGTCAGTTCCTGCCCGAGGTCACCGACAGCCAGCTCGACTCCGAGACGTCGGGCGTCTCGGGCACCGGCAAGGGTGCCGCGGTCAAGATCGACCTCACCCGGCCGATGCCGGAGATCCTCGCCGAGCTGTCCAAGCACCCGGTCAAGACGCGCCTGTCGCTCACCGGTCCGCTGGTCGTCGCGCGCGACATCGCGCACGCGAAGATCAAGGAGCGCCTCGACCGTGGTGAGGAGATGCCGCAGTACCTGAAGGATCACCCGGTCTACTACGCCGGTCCGGCGAAGACCCCCGAGGGTCTGGCGTCGGGTTCGTTCGGCCCGACGACGGCCGGTCGTATGGACTCCTACGTCGACCAGTTCCAGGCCGCCGGTGGCTCGATGGTGATGCTCGCGAAGGGCAACCGCTCCAAGCAGGTCACCGACGCATGCCACACGTACGGCGGCTTCTACCTCGGTTCGATCGGCGGTCCGGCCGCGCGTCTGGCGCTCGACTGCATCAAGAACGTCGAGGTCGTCGAGTACGAAGAGCTCGGCATGGAAGCGGTCTGGAAGATCGAGGTTGAGGACTTCCCCGCATTCATCGTCGTCGACGACAAGGGCAACGACTTCTTCGCGCACACCGGCGAGGTCACGCTCACGGTCGGCAAGCGCCCCGGTCTGTAGACCCGGCTCGCTGTAGACGCACTACTCCGAACGGCCCGGCAGGGTTCCTGCGGGCCGTTCGTGATGTCAGCTCCGGGGTGCTGCTCCGGCCGGTTGCCGGATCGTGGCGTTGACCCGGTTCCACATGTTGATCGTCGCGATCTGCATGACCAGCGCGGCCAGCTGCTTCTCGTCGTAGATGTCGGCCGCGGCGTCCCACACCTCGTCGGAGACGGCCTCCGGCCGGTCGGCGATCCGCGTGACGGCCTCGGTGAGCGCGAGTGCGGCGCGCTCGGCCTCCGTGAATCGTCGCGATTCGCGCCAGGCCGCGACCGCCGTGAGCCGTTCGACGCTCTCCCCGTCATCCAGCGCTTCGCGCGTGTGCATCTCCACGCAGAAGCTGCACCCGTTGATCTGGCTGGCCCGCAGGTGCACCAGGTGGACCGTGAGGGCCGGGAGCCCGGTGTTCTCGTAGGTCCGGCCCGCGGCCTGCAACGCGTCGAGGGTGCCGGGCAGCACCATCACGGGATTGTTCATTCGTGCTTCCATCGCCTGCTCCTGTCACATCGGTTCTTCGGAATCCGTCACTTCCTTGACGGATCCCGACGGAAGAATGTGACGACCATGGACGAGGAATTTCTGGCGAGGGAGTTCGACGCGCACCGCGAGCGCTTGCGCGCGGTCGGTTTCCGGATGCTGGGGTCGGCTGCGGAGGCGGACGATGCGGTGCAGGAGACGTGGTTCAAGGTCGCCCGCGCCGACACCGAGTCCGTGGACAATCTCGGCGGCTGGCTCACCACCGTGATGAGCCGCGTGTGCCTCGACATGCTGCGCGCACGTTCGGCGCGTCACGAGGTCGTCGTCGGCGAACCCGTCGAACCGCCTCGACGGAGCGACAGCTCCGAGGCACCTGAAGACGAAGCAGTGCTTGCAGATTCGATCGGTATCGCGATGATGGTGGTCCTCGACGCGCTCGGTCCCGCCGAACGTCTCGCCTTCGTGCTGCACGACATGTTCGGCATGCCGTTCGACGAGATCGCGCCCGTCGTGGGCCGCTCCCCTGCCGCGACGCGTCAGCTCGCCAGCCGTGCCCGGCGGCGGGTGCGCGGTGCTCGCACGGCGTCGGCGGGTGCCGGGGATCCGCGTCGGGTGGTCGACGCCTTCCTCGTCGCGGCCCGCGAGGGCCGCTTCGAGGATCTGCTCGCGGTGCTCGATCCCGACGTGGTGCTCCGCGCCGACACTGTGGCGGCAGCGAATTCCGAGACGGGCCGGCTGCACGGTGGCCCCGCACTCGAGCCGGAACTGCGCGGCGCCGACGCGGTGGCACACGCCTTCCACGGCCGCGCACGCGGCGCGGTGCCCGCGACGATCGACGGTGTGCCCGGGGCGGCGTGGGCGCCGGGCGGGATCGTGCGGTCGGTGTTCCGCTTCACCGTCGAGGACGGTCGCATCGTGGCGCTCGAGGTGATCGCGGATCCCGAGGCGATCACCACGTTCGACACGGCTCTGCTCTGACACCTGCTCCGATACGGGTCGAGCCCGGCGGGAGTGATCCCACCGGGCTCGAACGGTCGTGTGCTCGTCAGGCAGCGCAGGTATGCGTCCGCGCGAGCACCGCGGGCGACTGCACGACCACCTGCTGCAGGAAGTCGAGGACGATGCCCGGTGCCGGTTCGGCGCCGGGTGCGAGCACCGAGCACAGTGCGCGGTACTGGTCGTCGCTCATCACGGGCGCGATACGGAAATGCGTGGTCATCGCGAGCGTGAAGTCGATCCCGAAGTCGCGGGCGCGGACCTGCAGCTGCGGGCCGTGCTCCCCCGCGATCAGGCAGACGTCGAAGACGGCCCGTCCAGCGGTGTGCTCGAACGATGCGGCCGGAACGTTGTTGCGGACCATCTGCCGGTAGAGAGGTCGCAGTCCGCCGAGCACGACCGGCGGAAGCGTCACTGCTCGAGGACGGTCGGCGGTGAACATGTGATCACTCCTTCAACCCTGCGACCCCACCCGGGTCGCCCACTTCTTCTGGAATAAATCCAATAACTGGAACTATTCCAGAAAACTGTTCAAGACGCAACCACCTCGTTGGCCGATCATCCAACCGGCGCACCCGCGGCGAACCGAACTCTGTAGCGCTTGCACCTCCCCCGCCGCACGCCCACCGGACAGTATCGAATGCACCGACGAAAGGAGGGTCCGTGCAGCTCACAACGGCCCGGTTCGATGCGATGCCCGAGGACGAGGCCGTCGCTCTGTTGCTCGACTGCTGTTCGAGCCGGACATGGGCACACTCCGTCGTCGCAGCGCGCCCGTTCGGTTCGCGCACCGTGCTGCTCACCGCCGCCGCGGCCGCGGCCGAGAACCTCGACGGTGACGACCTCACCGACGCCCTCGCCGGCCACCCGCGCATCGGCGAACGCAGCGAAGACGCTGCTTCCCGTCGCGAGCAGTCCGCCGTCGCCACGGCCGACGCCGACATCCTCGACCGGCTCGCCGCCGGCAACCGTGAATACGAGGAACGGTTCGGGCACGTCTACCTCGTCCGCGCCGCCGGCCGCACGGCGCCGGAACTGCTGGAGATCCTCGAGCGTCGCCTCGACAACGACCCGGAGAGCGAGAAGGCCGAGATGCGTGCGGCGCTCGCCGAGATCACCCGACTCCGACTCGAGCGGATCGTCATCGAGACCGCAGGGAGCCGCGCATGAACACCCTGAGTACCCACGTGCTCGACGCGACGGCCGGTGCCCCCGCGGTGGGGTTGCGCGTCGCCCTCACCGATACGCACGGAACCTCGTTGGGCGCCGGTGTCACCGACGACGACGGTCGTCTCACCGGTTTCACCGATCCATTGCCCGAGGGCACCTACCACCTGACCTTCGCCACCGGTGACTGGTTCTCGCGCCGCGGAGTCGCGTCCTTCTATCCGGAGGTGACCGTCACCTTCCGTATCCCGGAGGGCAGCAGCCACTTCCACGTGCCGCTCCTCCTGTCGCCCTATTCGTATTCCACCTACCGCGGGAGCTGACCACCATGACCGAACTGACCGGCAAGATCGTCCTCGGACCGCACCGCTACGGCAAGGCCGAGAATCGGGTGGTGCGCATCGTGCGCGACACCGACCGGCACGAGATCCGCGACCTGAACGTCTCGTCCTGCCTGCACGGCGATTTCGACGCCGCACATCTCGAGGGAGATCAGGGCACGGTGCTGCCCACCGACAGCCAGAAGCAGACCATCTACTCCTACGCCAAGGAGAAGGGCGTCGAGTTCGTCGAGGAGTACGGCCTCGCGCTCGCGCGGCATTTCGTCGACGACGTCGAACCCGTCCGCTCGGCGCGCATCGAGATCGAGGAGTACGCCTGGGAGCGGGTCGTCGTCGACGGCGCCGAGCACGACCACACCTGGACGCGCAAGGGATCCGAGGTCCGCACCGCCGCGATCACCGTCGAGGGCACCGGGACCGACCGACGCGAATGGGTGGTCGGCGGCCTGAAGGATCTCGTCGTCCTCAAGTCCACCGGCTCGGAGTTCCAGGGCTTCCTCACCGACCCGTACACGGTTCTCGAACCGGCGGAGGATCGCATCATGGCGACGAGCCTCCAGGCGCGCTGGCGGTTCGCATCGACCGACGTCGACTGGGACACCGTCTACGCGGGCGTGCGCGCCACCCTCCTCGAGGTGTTCGCGAACCTGCATTCGAAGGCCCTGCAACAGAGCCTGTACGAGATGGGCCGCGCCGTGCTCGAGCGGTACCCATCGATCGCCGAGATCCGCCTGTCCGCACCGAACAAGCACCACTTCCTCTACGACCTGGCACGTTTCGGAGTCGAGAACGCCGGTGAGGTCTTCCACGCCGACGACCGGCCCTACGGACTGATCCAGGCGAGCGTGCTGCGCGAGGACGCCCCCGATGCCGGCATCTCCTGGGAGCCCTACACCGGCGCCATGTGACCACTCACGCGGCACGACAACGGATACCGCTCACGCGAGAGCGGGTTCCAACGAACGCAGCGCGAGATACAGATCGAAGCGGTCACCGGTGCGCGCGAGGGAACGCCCGGTGAGCGCTTCGACTCGCCCGATGCGGTAGCGGACCGTGTTCAGGTGCACGTGCAGTCGATCGGCCGTGCGCCGCCACGATCCGTCGCAATCGAGGAATGCCTCGAGGGTCGCGAGCAGACCCGCGTCGGTGCGTCGGTCGTGTTCGACGACGCCCCCGAGCAGCCGGTCGGCGTACGCGCGACGCAGTTCGTCGGGCAGGGTCGACAACAGGTCGAGCGCCGAATCGAGTTCGGCACGTCGCACCGCCACCGGACCCGGATCGTTGTGTGCTGCAGCGCATGCCGATGCCGCCGCGCGGACCGCGCCGGCCGGGTCGTCGTCAGAACTCTGCCCGCCGACACCGACGAACATCCGGTCGCCGCGCAACGCCGGCGCGAGACGCCCGAGGCGTCGGCTCAACAGCCGTGCCACGTCGACGTCGCTGCCGATCGCCGGGGCGACCACCCTGTTCGCCGCGTCGATCGACGTGACCGCTCCGTCCAGGACGTCCTCGACGAGACCGCGTAGGACGTCCGGCGAGATCCGGCCCTCGGCTTCGGCCACCACCGCGACCCGCGAGTCCGCAGCGCGCACGGTCGGGGTCCGGTCGGTGATCTCCCATGCCACCCGGCGCCGTTCGTCGCGCCGGATCCGATCGAGAGCGACCACCGCGGCGAGTTCGGAGAACGCCTCGACGCACTCCGGTCCGCTCTCGTCGTGCCGGATCACCAGGAACCACGCGTCGATCCGGTCCGTCAGTCCGCGTCCCACCGGCAGGACGGTGAAGTCACCGTCGAGCCGCAGTGGAAAGCGGTCGGCGGTCAACGCTGCTGCGGTGATCCGGTCGAGTTCGGCGTCGTCGAGCTCTGCACCTCCTGCGACCGTCACGCCTGTGGAGGTGATCAGCGCCGATTCCACCCCGAGCTGCTGCGCGAGTCCGTCGAGCAGCTCCCCCACACTCCGACCGTCGGCGACGGCGGCGAGCCATTGCCGCTGCCGTGCCAGTCCCGTCTGCAGACGATCCATCCGGGCTCCGGCCATATGCCCGGTCATGTATTCGATGACTCGGCTGAACGGCACCTCGTCGGGCACGACCAGCAGCGGCATGCGATGTCGTGCACACGCCTCGATCACGTCGTCGGGTATCCGGCCGTGCAGGGCCTCGCCGGCGGCCATCGCCGTCACCCCCGCTCGGACGAGCCGTTTGACGAACAGGTCGGAGTCCTCGGCGGAGCGTCGCCACACCAGGCCGGTGAACACGAGCGAGCCTGCGCTGACGTAGCGCGTGGGGTCGGGCATGTCGGTGGTGCACGCGCGCAGCACGGGACGGCTCAGGGCCTCCGCGTCGCCGTGCAGTACACCGATTCCCAGCCCCGGCGCCTCCACCACATCTCGAAGAAGCACGATGTTCACCTCCTGGTGACGGTCTTGGACGATCGCACAGTACGAGCCGCGGATTTCCGAGGTGTTTCGTGCGTGCTGCCGCAGAGGTACATCTGTTCGGCGCAGTTGACTGAAGACTCCCGACGATCCGAGGAGTCGACTATGCACGCGCATCCCACCACCCGGCCGCTCGTCATCCGCGGCGCACACGTGGTGAGCATGGACGCCGCCCGCGCCGAACACCGCGACGGTTATGTCGTCGTCTCCGGCAACCGGATCGTCGCGGTCGGGTCGGGCGAACCGACCGGCTACGACGATGCGCAGATCGTCGACGGCACCGGTTGCGTGCTCACCCCCGGCCTGATCAATACCCACCACCACCTGTACCAATGGATCACGCGTGGGCTCGCCGCCGACCACACCCTGTTCGAATGGCTCACCACCCTCTATCCAGTCTGGGGTGGCATCGACGCCGACGCCGTGCACGTCGCGGCCAAGGGCGCACTCGCGCATCTGGTGCGCACCGGATGCACGACCAGCACCGACCACCACTACGTCGTGCCCCGCGAGGGCGGTGACGTCTTCGGCGCGGAGATCGCCGCAGCGGCCGAGGTCGGTATCCGCTTCCATCCCTGCCGCGGGTCGATGGACCTCGGTGCGAGCGCCGGGGGTCTGCCGCCCGATCACATCGTCGAGGACATCGACGCGATCCTCGAGGGCAGCCGCGAGGCCGTCGACCGCTGGCACGATCCGTCGTTCGATTCGATGTTGCGGGTCGCGCTCGCGCCGTGCTCGCCCTTCTCGGTGACCGGTGAGCTGCTGAAGCAGTCCGCGTTGCTCGCCCGCGATCTCGGGGTGCGGCTGCACACCCATCTCGCCGAGACCCTCGACGAGGAGGACTTCTGCCTCGAGAAGTTCGGATGCAAGCCCGTCCAGTACATGGAGTCGCTGGGCTGGACCGGACCCGACGTCTGGTACGCGCACGCCGTGCACCTCGACGACCGTGACATCGGTGTGCTCGCCGCGTCGGGTACAGGTGCGGCCCACTGCCCCACCTCGAACGCCCGGCTCGGTGCCGGCATCGCCCGCGCCGCCGACCTCTACGCCGCGGGCGTGCCGCTCGGCCTCGGCGTCGACGGTGCCGCGAGCAACGAGTCGTGCTGCATGCTCGAAGAGGCCCACCACGCCGCACTGCTCGCCCGTGCCCGCAGCGGCCCCCGCGCCATGACGGTGCGGCAGAGCCTCGAACTCGCCACCATCGGCGGCGCCCGGGTCCTCGGACGCGAGGACGAGATCGGATCGATCGAGCCCGGCAAGCTCGCCGATCTGGCGTTGTGGCGGATCGACGGCCTCGCCCACTCCGGCATCGCCGACCCGGTCGCGGCCCTCGTCCTCGGCAGCACACCGCCTCTCGAACTGCTGTTGATCAACGGCCGTGAGGTGGTCGTCCGCGACGAGGTCCGGACCGTCGACGAGGACGTCGTGGCACGGCAGGTCGCGGCGGAACACGCCGCGCTGGTCGCCAAGGCGGGGTGAAGGCGATGGATCTGCACAACATCACCGCCTACGACATCGCCCGCGACCGCACCGATCTGACCTTCGAGGAGGGCGCGGCCCCGCTCGGCGGTGGCACCTGGTTGTTCTCCGAACCGCAACCGCACCTCCACCGACTCGTGGATCTGTCCGGTCTCGGCTGGCCTGCCGTGACCCGGCACCCCGACGCTCTCGAGATCGCCGCGACCTGCACGGTCGAACAGATGGCCGCACTCTCGGACGAGGCGGAACATACTGCGGCACCGCTGTTCCGGCAGTGCGCCGAGGCACTGTTGGCGTCGTGGAAGATCTGGAAGCGCGCCACGGTCGGCGGCAACATCTGCCTGTCCTTCCCCGCCGGTGCCATGATCTCGCTGGCGACCGCACTCGACGCGGACGCGGTGATCTGGACGATCGACGGCGGCGAACGGCGGATCCCGGTGGCCGACTTCGTCCTCGGAGTCGCCTCCAACGCCCTCGCACCCGGAGAGATCCTGCGGAGCATCCGGATTCCTCTGCGGGTCCTAAGTTCCCGCACGGTCTTCCGCAAGATCGCCCTCTCTCCGCTGGGACGTTCGGGGGCCGTCGTGATCGGACGCCGCGACGACGACGGCAGTGTCACGCTGTCGATCACCGCGTCGACGGTGCGTCCCTGTCTCCTGCGGTTCACGGAAGTCCCGTCGGCACAGGCGTTGTCCGACGCACTGGCCCGTCTCGTCCCGACGACGAGCTACTACACCGATGCGCATGGCGCCGCCGACTGGCGACGTGCCGTTACCGCGGTGCTCGCCGAAGAGATCCGCACCGAACTGTCGAACACTGCACTGCCGAAAACGGAGGTTCAGCCGTGAAACTCACCGTCAACGGCCGCGAACGCGACGTCGACCCCCGGCCCGGCCAGTGCCTGCGTACCCTGCTGCGCGAGACCGAGCACTTCGAGGTCAAGAAGGGCTGCGACGCCGGTGACTGCGGCGCGTGCTCGGTCCTGCTCGACGGCGAACCCGTCCACTCCTGCGTGGTCCCGGCCGTGCGGGTCGAGGGTCGCGAGGTCACCACGGTCGCGGGACTGGGAACCCCCGACGACCTGCATCCCGTCCAACAACAGTTCGCCGACGCCGCCGGTTTCCAGTGCGGCTTCTGTACCGCAGGCATGATCGTCACCGCGTCCACCTTCTCCGACGAAGATCTCGACGACCTGCCGAAACGCTTGAAGGGCAACCTGTGCCGGTGCACCGGCTACCGATCGATCGAGGATGCCCTGCGGTCGCGCACCAACGTCGAGCAGGTCGATGGACCGTCGTGCGGCCGCTCGCAGCGCGCACCGGCCGCGACGCGGGTCGTCACCGGCACCGAGCCGTACACCCTCGACACCACCGTCGAGGGTCTGCTGCACATCGCCGTCCTCGGCAGCCCGCACACCCATGCGCGGATCCTCTCCGTCGACGTCTCGGCCGCCGAGGCGTTCCCCGGTGTCCACGCGGTGTTGTACCACCGCGACGCCCCGGCCACCGCCTATTCGACCGCTCGCCACGAGAACCGCAACGACGATCCCGACGACACTTACCTGTTCGACCGGGTCGTGCGCTTCCGCGGACAGCGGGTCGCCGCGGTGGTCGCCGAGAGTCCGGCAATCGCACACCGGGCGCTCGCGTCGATCCACGTCGAGTACGAGGAACTGCCCTTCGTCCTCGATCCCGACGAGGCCCGGAAGCCTGGGGCTCCCCTCCTGCACGCCGACAAGTCCGCCGACGCGCGCATCGCCGATCCCGGACGCAACGTCGTCGCCGCGATCCACGGCAGCAGCGGGGACGTCGACGCGGCGGTCGCGTCCGCTGCGGCGGTGGTGCAGGGACGCTGGCAGACCCACCGCGTCCAACACACCCATCTCGAAACACACGGAGCCATCGGTCATCTCGACGAGGCCGGACGGCTCGTCATCCGCAGTTCCACACAGGTTCCGTTCCTGGTGCGCGACGAGCTGTGCCATATCTTCGGACTCGACCGGGACCGGGTGCGCGTGCACACGGCCCGGGTGGGCGGGGGTTTCGGCGCCAAGCAGGAGATGCTGGTCGAAGATGTCGTCGCGGCGGCGGTCCTGAAGACGGGGCGCCCGGTGCAGTGGGAGTTCACCCGTTCCGATCAGCTCACCGTCGCTCCGTGCCGGCATCCCATGCGGGTCGACGTCACCCTCGCCGCCGACGCCGACGGTGTCCTCACCGCCCTCGCGATCGACGTGCTGGCCGACGCGGGCGCCTACGGCAACCACAGCCCCGGGGTGATGTTCCACGGCTGCACGGAGTCGATCGCGGTGTACCGATGCCCGAACAAGCGGGTCGACGCCGAATCCGTGTACACGAACAACCGGCCGTCGGGCGCCTTCCGCGGCTACGGCCTCGGCCAGGTGATCTTCGCGGTGGAGTCGGCCATGGACGAACTCGCCGGCAAGCTCGGCATCGACCCGTACGAGTTCCGGCGCCGCAACATCATCGTGCCGGGAGATGCGCTGGTCGCGGCGCATCCCGAGGGCGCCGACCTGACGTACGGCAGCTACGGACTCGACCAGTGTCTCGATCTTGCCGAACGGGCGATGGCGCGCACCGGTGGCCGGCCCGCGCCGACCGGGAATCACTGGCGGATCGGCGAGGGCATGGCGCTCGCGATGATCGCGACCAACCCGCCCAACGGGCACATCTCCGAAGCGTCGATCGAACTTCTGCCCGACGGCCGGTATCTCGCACGGGTGGGCACGGCGGAGTTCGGCAACGGCACCACCACCGTCCACACCCAGATCGCGGCCACCGCGCTCGGCACCACTCCCGACCGCATCGTGATTCAGCAGTCCGACACCGACGTCACCACCCACGACACCGGCGCCTTCGGGTCGTCGGGCACGGTCGTCGCGTCGAAGGCCCTGCTGGCGGCCTCCCACGAGTTGCGACGGCGGATATCCAAGGCCGCCGCGGAGCTGACCGGCACCGACCCGGAGAAGGCCGAACTGCAGGCCGACGGCGTGCGGTGCAGCGATCGTCTCGTCACCCCCGATGAGCTACTGGAGGTCGCGGGCGGCCGGTTGCGTGCAGAAGGCCGGCACGGCGGTCTGCCGCGCTCGCTGTCGTTCAACGTGCAGGCCTTCCGCGTCGCCGTCGACACCCGCACCGGTGAGGTGCGGATCCTCCGTTCGATCCAGGCCGCCGATGCGGGCACCGTCCTCAACCCCGAGCAGTGCCGCGGGCAGATCGAAGGCGGCGCGGCGCAGGCGCTCGGTGCGTCGATGTACGAGGAGATCATCACCGACGACGCGGGTCGTGTGACGACGGATGTGTTGCGCAACTACCACATTCCGCAGTTCGCGGACGTCCCACGCACCGAGGTCTACTTCGCCGACACCTACGACGAACTCGGCCCCATGGGCGCGAAGTCGATGAGCGAGGCCCCGTTCAACCCGGTCGCCCCGGCGTTGGCGAACGCCGTGCGCAACGCCATCGGGGTGCGGCCGCACGAGCTGCCCCTGTCCCGCGACCGCATCTGGCGACTCATGCAGTGAGACCGATCCGCCGAGACCGGTGTCGTGTGCGATTTCCGGCCGAATTTCGCACACGACATCGGTCTCGTTCGTTGTACGGCCGAGTACGCAACGCAGCCGTAACACGAAGTTGATGCGGCGGGGGCGATTCGACCCATCGCGTTGTGTAAAGTACTGAACCACATCGGGAATCGAACCGATGATGTCCGTCCGGCCCAGGGCCGGTGAACGATCCGGAGCTCCCCTCCGGAGGAGGACTCTCCGGTGACGGGCGCGAGGGCCGTCGCAGACGAAGCACCCCACGTCCCCGGAGGTTTCCATGCGATGTTCCCCGACACCGAGCCCCTTCCACGGCCGGCGCACCCACTGCTGACATGTGCGGCACGATCTCGTCCATCCTCACGCTGGTAGGACGATTCGATCCGGGTGCCATGGCGCACTTCGTCGCCGCCCGCGCCGATCTGCTGCAGGTACGTGCCACCGTCGTCACTGCGACCCGGCATCGCATCGAGCTGCGCACCGAGGGCGAACCCGACCTCGTCGACGCCCTCGAAACGGCCTGCGCTCTCGCCCCCGGCACCAATGTCGTCCTCGATCTCACTTCGACCGAGAGGAACCCGACCCCATGACCGTCTGGACTCCCGTCGCTCTCGCCCGCGACATCGAGCCCGGCACCGCGACCGGCACCACCGTCGACGGGGACTCCGTCGCGCTGTGGCGCGGCACCGACGGAGCCGTGCACGCGTGGGCCGACCGTTGCCCGCACCGCGGCATGCGCTTGTCCTTCGGATTCGTCCGCGAGGACCGCCTCGTCTGCCTCTACCACGGGTGGCAGTTCGACGGGGCCGGCGCGTGCAGACACGTCCCTGCCCACCCGCGGATGGAACCGCCGAAAACCGTGAAACCGCAGCAGGATCGGACCGTCGAGAGCGCCGGCCTCGTGTGGGTCGCACCCACCGATGCCGACGGCACACCCGACGTTCCCGACACGGCGATCACCCCGGTGCGATCGGTATGGATCGACGGTGACCGGGACACCGCCCTCGCCCTCCTCGGCCTGGACGGAACCGGTGCCGTCGCCACCGGCACGATCGACGGAACCGACGTGATCGCCGGCATCCAGACGATCGACGCGCACACCACGGCCGTGCACGTCGTCGCCGCCGGCGTCGTCCCGGCCGACACCGTGAACGCCCTCGTCCACCGACTGCACGAACTCCGCGACTCCGTGTCGTCCGCGCGAGAGGTAGTGGTCTCGTGAGCATCCCGGTCCTGCACGACTTCCCGCTCGACCCGCGGTGCTACTCCGTACGACTGGCACTGGCGCTGCTCGGCGTCGAGCATCGCGTGCAACCGGTCGACGTGTTCCCCGGTGGCGCCCACCTCGAACCGCCCTACCGCGAGCTGACCCCCACCGGCGAACTTCCGGTGTTCGAGACCGGAACGGCGACCCTCGTCGGATCGATCGACGTCCTCGTCCACCTCTCCGACGGAACCGCATGGGCCGCACCGTTCGACGACTGGATCGACTTCGCGACCGGACCGCTCGAACAGTTCTACTCCTGCCGGGAACGATCGCTGTACACGACGGATCCCGTCGACACCACGGCCGCTCGCGCGGTGGTGCAGTCGCTCGACGACCTGCTCGCGTCCCGCACGACGGACGACGCGTGGGTGGCCGCCGACCGGCCGACCGTCGCCGACATCGCCCTGTTCCCCGCCGCTGCCCTGAGCCGGGACATCGCAATCGACCACGACCGCTACCCCGCCCTGCGCAGCTGGATCCGGCGCATCAAGCAGCTTCCCGGCTTCGTGGAGATGCCCGGAATCCCCGTCTTCCCCTGATCTTTCCGACTACCCACATTCCGAAAGGACGCCACATGCAACAGTCCACCGTTGACGCGGTGATCCGCGGCCTGGAGAAGGCCGGCGTCACCACCGTGTGCTACCTGCCCGACTCCTTGTTCAAGGAGCTCTACCCCGCCCTCGACGCGCACCCCACGATCCGCACCATCCAGGTCACCAACGAGGGCGAGGGCGCCGCGATCTGCGGCGGAATCTTCCTGTCCGGCAAGCGTGCCGCGCTCATCATGGAGAACTCCGGCCTGCGTGCGTCCGTCGAACCCCTCGCCCGCATGGGCCTGGGTGCCGGTATCCCGGTGATCATGCTCATGAGCTACCGCGGCGAACTCGGCGAGAACAACTGGTGGGCCGTGCCGCACGGCATCACGATGGAGCCGATCCTCGACGCCCTGCGCATCCCGTACCGCATCGTGCGGGAGGAGGACGCGATCGAACGCGCCATCCACGACGCGTTCGAGTGGTCCTACTCCGCCTACCACCATTCCGCCATCGCCCTCGGAGAAGGACTCGTCCGATGACCACCATGCGCATGACCCGATTCGAGTGCATGCAGGCACTCGCCGCTCGGCTCGAGAACGAGCTCGTCATCCTCTCCCTCGGCGCAAGCGTCGACGAGTGGTACAACGCCGCCCCGCACATGCGCGAGGCCAGCCTGTTCCAGCAGCAGCTCGGCTGCGTGACCCCGCAGGCGTTCGGTCTCGCGGTGGGCCTGCCGCACCGCCGGATCGTCTCGCTCGACACCGACGGCGGCATGCTGTTCAACCTCGGCATCCTCGCAACCCTCGCCAACGAGCAGCCCCGCAACCTGTTCACGGTGGTGTGGGACAACGAGTGCTACCAGTCCATCGGTGGGCCGCCGACCCACACGGCGAAGGGCAAGGTCGACATCGCCGCGATCGCCCG
This sequence comes from Rhodococcus sp. PAE-6, assembly GCF_025290685.1. NCBI lineage: Bacteria > Bacillati > Actinomycetota > Actinomycetes > Mycobacteriales > Nocardiaceae > Rhodococcus > Rhodococcus sp. PAE-6. The sequence goes on along the minus strand of NZ_JAOCLZ010000005.1, from coordinate 70,987 downwards.
CGGAGCGGGAATCGAGAATGCCTACACCGCGGAGACTCTCGAAGAGTTCGACAAGCACTGCGTCGCAGGGCTGTCCGCCGACGAACCGTACGTGCTCGTCGCGAAGGTCTCGAGCGTCGTGCAACCGGGCATCAAGCGCAAGCACAGCGACGGCCGGGAGGACAAGTACATCTTCGTTCGCCACGTGGAGGCGACGGAGGGCATCACCATCATGGGTCCCAGTGAACACAACTGAAGTGAACACAACCGAAGTGAACACAACCGACGGCTTCGACTACGTCGTCGTCGGCGGCGGGTCGGCGGGGTGCGTCCTCGCCGCCCGCCTCACCGAGGACCCCGACACCACCGTGCTGCTCCTCGAGGCCGGACCGGACCACGCCGGTCTCGCCCCGATCGACGCGCCCGCGACCTGGGCGGGACTGCTCGGCGGCGACTACGACTGGGGGCACAGCTACGCCCCCAACCCGTTGCTCGACGGTCGCGCCGTGCCCATCCCCCGCGGCCGAGTTCTCGGCGGATCGAGCAGCATCAACGCAATGCTCTGGTATCGCGGGCACCCCTCGGACTACGACGCGTGGGAGACCGCCGGCGCGAAGGGCTGGAACTTCGCGTCGCTGCTGCCCTGGTTCCGCCGTGCCGAGGACTGGGAGGGCGGCGCCACCGCCTTCCGTGGCGCCGGAGGCCCGGTGCGCATCACCCGACCCGCCGACCCGCATCCCATCGCCACCGGATTGCTCGGCGCCACAGCCGAGCTCGGCATGACCGTGCTGGACGACTGCAACGGTCCGGACATCGAGGGTGCCTCCCTGGCGAACCTCACGATCGACGACGGCCACCGCGTCAGCACAGCTCGTGCCTATCTCGATCCGGCGCGGACCCGGCCCAATCTCACCGTGCGGACCGACGTCGCGGTGTCGGGATTGGTGTTCGACGGCGACCGGTGCGTCGGTGTGCGGTACGGCAGTGAAGGCACGGACATCGTGGTCCGTGCCGACTCCGAGGTCCTGCTCTGCGCCGGTGCGATCTCGAGCCCGCACCTGCTGCTGCTCTCCGGGATCGGCGATCCCGCGCACCTGCAGGAACACGGAATCCCCGTGCACACCGCACTTCCCGGTGTCGGACGCAACCTCCAGGACCACCCCCTGCTCATGGGCGTGAACTTCCGCGCCCGCAACCCGCTCGGACCGGCCCGCGACAACGGCGGCGGGGCAATCCTGAACTGGCGCTCGGACCCGTCGCTGGACCTGCCCGACCTGCACGCCTTCGTCGTCCAGGGTGCGCACGCCACCCCGGAGGTGGCCGCACGCTACGACGTCACCGGCGACGTCTTCGCGATCTCCCCGGGTCTCATGCGCTCCTACAGCGTCGGACAGCTGAGCCTGCGGTCCGCGGATCCGGGCACAGCACCGATCATCGATCCGCGCTATCTGTCCGATCCCCGCGACCTCGACGCTCTCGTCGCCGGCCTCGACCGCATCTTCGACCTCGCCGAGACCTCCGCGTTGCAGGGCCTGGTCGAGGCACCCGTTGCACCGGACCGTCGTCTCGGCCGCGCCGACGCCGAAGCCTTCGTCCGTGCGAGCTGCGCGACCTTCTTCCACACGGGCGGCACGTGTGCGATGGGCGTGGGACCCGACGCCGTCGTCGACCCGGACCTGCGCGTCCACGGCGTGGACGGACTGCGCGTCGTCGACGCCTCCGTCATCCCGGTGCTCCCGTCGTGCAACACCAACGCCCCCGCGATCGCCCTCGCCGAGCGCGCGGCCGCGCTGATCACCGGAACCGAGAGGAGACTGTCGTGACGACCAGCATCACCGCCCGCTGCGACGACCCGGTCGTGCTGAACCAGTGGTATCCGGTCTGTTCCGAACAGGAGGTCGCCGAGGCCGTCGTGCACACCCGACTGCTCGGCGCCGACATCGAGTGCAGCGTCGACGCGGACGGCGAACCGACGGTGCGCGACGGCGACGCCGTGCTTCCAGTGCAACGCCGATACGGTTTCGTGTGGACCACGCTCGGCGCCCCCGAGAAGGACGTCTTCCCCATCGACGAGGCCGACGAACCCGACCGGCGCTACGTGCCGTGCGGGTGGGTCACGCTTCGGTCGTCCCCCGGCCGGGTGGTCGAGAACTTCCTCGACATGGCGCACTTCCCGTTCGTGCACACCGGCATCCTTGGAGGCGAGGCAGCCACGGAGGTCGCACGCTACAAATGGGAGATCCGCCGGGAGACGGACGAGGTGTGGGCCACCGACTGCACGTTCTTCCAGCCGCAGATCTCCGCGGCGTCCGAGGGCACGTTCGCGCAACTGACCTACCGCGTCCCGAATCCGTATCAGGTGATGCTCTACCGGGTCTCGCCCTCCGATCCCACCCGTCTCGACGCGATCGCCCTGTTCATCCAGCCGATCGACGAAACCCTGTGCCGCGCACAACCGGTGATGTACCTCGTCGACCCGGATTCCACGCACACCGAACTGGTGCAGTTCGAGCAGGTGATCTTCCTGCAGGACCGCATCATCGTCGAGAACCAGCGTCCGCTGCTACTGCCGCTCGATCCGCGCGACGAGATCCCCACCCGCGCCGACGCCTCGTCGGTCACCTACCGGCGCTGGCTCAAGGCCAAGGGACTGCGTTGGGGCGCCCTGCCGTTCCGTCCCGTCCATCCCCGAGGAGCAGACACGTGATCACCGCCGCCCTCCCCCGGTACTGTGCCGACTTCCTCCGCGACAGCACGAAATCGCTGCTCGTCGACGGCCGGTGGATCCCCGGTTCCGGCAAGCCCTTCGAGACGAGCGACCCGGCCACGGGCGTGCCGCTCGCGACACTCGCGTCGGCGGGAGCCGGCGAGGTGGACACCGCGGTCGACGCCGCGCGCCGCGCCCTGCAGAACGAGTGGGCCTCGTGCACGCCCGCGGCCCGCGCTCGCGTGTTGTGGCGGATCGCCGAGGCCATCGACGCCCATGCCGACGAACTCGCCGAGCTCGAGACCCTCGACCAGGGGAAGTCCTGGGCGACCTCTCGTTTCGCGGAGATCCCCTCCGCGGCGGAGCAGTTCCGCTACTACGCGGGTTGGGCCACGAAGATCACGGGGACCACTGTCACGCCCTCGATCACCTACGCGCCGCCGGGACGGAAGGTCGTCGCGCACTCCGTGCGCGAACCGGTCGGTGTGGTGGCCGCGATCGTGCCGTGGAACTCGCCGCTGCTCATGGCGGCGATGAAACTGGCGCCGGCGCTCGCCGCGGGATGCACCGTCGTGCTCAAGCCGGCCGAGGACACCTCGCTGACCGCCCTGCGGTTCGGTGAACTGCTCGCGGAGAGCGGAATTCCCGACGGGGCCGTCAATATCCTCACCGGTGGCGGCGAGGTCGGGCGCATGCTGGCCGAGCACTCGGGGGTGGACAAGGTGACGTTCACCGGGTCCACGGAGGTCGGGAAGAAGCTCGTCGCATCGGCCGGAGCCCGCAATCTCTCGCGGCTCACCCTCGAACTCGGCGGCAAGTCCCCGGCGGTCGTCTTCGGCGACACCGAGCTGCCGCTGACGATCCCCGGCCTAGCGCGCGGCATCTTCGCCAACTGCGGCCAGGTCTGCGTTGCCGGTTCCCGGATCTACGCCGAGCGTGGCATCTACGAGCAGGTCGTCGACGGTCTCGCCGCTGCTGCGGACACCCTGCGGCTCGGCCACGGACTCGACGACGACACCGATCTGGGGCCGCTGGTGAGCCTGCGGCACCGCGAGACGGTGGCGTCCTACGTCGACGACGGAGTCCGCGCGGGGGCCACGGTGGTGACGGGTGGTCGCATGGTGGGCGAGACGGGCAGCTTCTACGAGCCCACCGTGGTGGTCGACGCGGCCCCGGATCTGCGGATGATGCGGGAGGAGATCTTCGGCCCGGTCGTGACGGTGACACCCTTCGACGATCCCGACGAAGTGATCGCCTGGGCCAACGACACCGACTACGGTCTCGCGGCGAGCGTGTGGACATCGGATCTGTCGCGTGCTCACAGGGTGGCCGACGCGATCCGCGCCGGCACCGTGTGGATCAACTGCCACTCCTACTTCTCCCCCGAACTGGTCAAGGGCGGCCACAAGCAGTCCGGCTGGGGTTACGAGAACGGCGCCGCCGGGCTGGAGAACTACTTGGAGACCAAGACGGTGTGCTTGTCGATCTGACCGTCGGTCGGGGCCCCGAGGTACGCGTGCGTCGCTTCGAACCGCGATTGCAGGTACTCGCCGGCCCCGATCGGTGGATGGATCGGCTCCGCGTCCGGTTCGACACAGGTCGGGATTGCCTCGATCACGGCGTGGTAGTCCGGGGTAACGAAATAGGGCAGCGAATAGCGGTGCCCGCGCGTGGGATTGAGCACACGATGACGGGTGGAGACGTAACGGTGGTTGGTCCACCGCGCGATCATGTCGCCGAGGTTGACGATCAACGCGTCGGGCGGGGTCACGACGTCGATCCACCCGCCACCTCGCGCGGCGACCTGCAACCCGCCGATGTCGTCCTGGGCGAGCAGCGTCAACGAGCCGTAGTCGGTGTGAGGCGCGATGCCGAGTGCGGTGTCGCCGACGGGAACGGGTGGGTAGTGCAGCATACGGAGCGACGCGAGCGGGTCGGTGAACATCGGCACGAAGGCGTCGGCGTCAAGACCGAGAGCGAGAGCGAGACCGCGCATGAGGTGGGCGTTGATGTCCAGGCACGCCTTCGCATACCCGTCGGCGACACTCTTGAAGCCGGGCATCAGCGAGGCCGGCCACTGCGCCGGACCGTGCAGCGGCGTGCCCGCGACCACCTCGGGATGATCGGCCGCGCGGTCGGTGGTGATGTCGAAGGCCTCCTTGCCGTCGGCTCCGACGGTGGGGTCGAGTGTCTCGGTCTTCGGCGGCACGTATCCGCTGTGGCAGGTGGATTTCGCGATGGCGATCTCCATCTTCTCCTCGAAGGGCAGCGCGAAGAAACGGCGTGCCTCCTCCATCGTCGCCGCCCGGAGGTCGGGGTCGAGTCCGTGACCGGTGACGACGAAGAAACCGAGGTCGGTACACGCGGCGTCGAGCGCGTCGGCGACGGCGTGCGGGTCGCTCCCGTCGCGCAACGGACGCAGATCGATGAGAGGCAGGGATTCCATGAGTGACTCCTGGCAGGAACGGACCGATGATCGCTCTGAGTTAATTCCTGCGATGCTGCGGGCCCGTCTCGCTGCGGTGAGGACCGTGTTACGGATCCTGGGAACGCGCTCCGACGCAGAGCACCAGGCGAGCCGGCACCGAACTCCGATGGCGCCACTGCATCTCGGTCCCCGCCGCAGCGAACAGGCAGTCCCCCTCCGCGAGTTCGACCGCCGGGCGTCCGCGTACCTCCACCTCGAGCCGTCCACCGGTCATCACCAGCACGAGATCGTCCGAGCGACGGAACCAACCGGCGATGTCGTCGTCCGGCCCGATCTCGTACTGGTACACCTCGGCGATCGCTCCGTTGCCGCGGGCCATCCAGGTCACCGGTGCCGCAGGGGTTCCCGTCACCGCCCGCGCGAGGCGCCCCTCGGCACGTACCACCAGCACGTCGTCGGCAGGCGCCGGATCGAGGAAGTCCGACGGCGACCGTCCGAGCGCGTCGGCGATCCTGTACAGCGTCGCGAGCGAGGGCGCGTTGAGGCCCCGTTCGACCTGACTGAGGAACGCCTGGCTGACCCCGGCGCGCGAGGCCAGCACCCGCGCGGTGAGTCCCTCCTGTCTGCGAACGGCGCGGATGACGCTGCCCACCCGGGCGACGCGATCCTGTTCCGGCCCTGCACTCTCCGTCGGCATCACGAATTTCATCCCCTCCCGCCGCCCGAAACACAATCGTCATGAATCGGACACGGCCGCTCAATTACAAACCTGGATCGTCTCGACTTAACACAGAGCGATTACTCGGAAGGTCCCACCGTATGGTGACAGCAACTTCGCCCGCGAGCATCACCACCGCTGCGGGAGCGACAGAATCGGTTCCCGCCGAGGGCGTCCTGATGCGCGGTATCCACCGGTCCTTCGGTGAGAACACCGTCCTGCGCGACGTGTCGTTGCATGTGCGGCCCGGCGAGGTCTACGCGCTGCTCGGGGAGAACGGCGCCGGCAAGTCGACCCTGATGCGCATCCTCACCGGGTTGCTCCCGCCGGACTCCGGTTCCATTGCAGTGGACGGAAAGTCGCTCGCCGACGGAGGACGGGAGCGGATCGCCATGGTCCACCAGCACTTCATGCTCGTGCCGAGCATGACGGTCGCCGAGAACTTCCTGCTCGGCCGGTCCCGCGGAGTGGTCGGCCGGAAACGTCTGCGGCGCACCGAAGCCGAGATCACCGCCCTCGCGGAGGACACCGGCCTCGCCTGCGACCCCACCGCACGCGTGGAGAACCTGTCGGTCGGCGAGCAACAGCGCGTCGAGATCCTGCGCGCCCTGCACCTGGGCGCCGGCTACCTGCTGCTCGACGAACCGACCGCGAATCTGGCGCCGGCCGAAGTGCATTCACTGCTCGCACAGGTCCGCCGACTCGCCGCCGAACGCGGCGTCGGGATCGTGCTCATCACCCACCATCTGGAGGAGGTCCTCGAGGCCGCCGACCGGGTCGGTGTACTGCGAGGAGGACGACTCGTCGCCGAACGCCCCATCCGCGGGGACGGCGCCGAGAGCGTCACCACCGCCGAACTCGCCCGCGACATGGTCGGCCGCGAGGTCGGGCTCGGTATCCGCCGTGCGGCCACCGAACCGGCCGGGAGTCGAATGCTCGAATTGGTCGGTGTGTCCGTCCCCGGTCAGTTGCACGACGTGACCCTGCGGGTCGCATCCGGGCAGCTCGTCGCCGTCGCCGGAGTCGAGGGCAACGGCCAGTCCGCCCTCGAGGACGTCCTGTCCGGACTCGCCCCCGACTCCACCGGCGCGGTGGTCGTCGCCGAACGAGAGATCGACGCCTCGTCCCCCCGCGCGATGCGCGAGGCCGGTGTCGGCATCGTCCCCGCCGACCGCTACACCCGGGGACTGATCAAGTCGCTGGGAATCGACACCAATCTCGCGATCGACAGCTACACCGATCCCCCGCTCGCCCGTCGCTGGGGCCGCCTGTCGCGGGCAGCCGTCCGCGAACGCGCCGAGCGCATCATCGCCGCCCTGTCGGTCAAGGCCCAGAGCCCGCGCACGCTCGCCGGCACCCTGTCCGGTGGGCACGCCCAGCGCGTGGTGCTCGGCCGGGTCCTCGACGGTGAGCCGGACGTCCTCGTCGTCGCCCAGCCCACCCGCGGTCTCGACATCGGCGCCACCGAGTTCGTCTGGGACACGCTCGTCGACCATCGCTCCCGGGGCGCCGCGATCCTGCTCATCTCGTCCGATCTCGACGAGATCTGCAGCCTCGCCGACAGGATCGTCGTGCTCTACCGCGGACGGATCGTCGCCGAGTTCGACGAAGGCCCGTTCGACCGCGAAGCCCTCGGCTCGGCCATGGGCGGATTCCAGGAGGCCGCAGCATGACCGCCACGCTCAGCCCACCGGTGACGACGCCACCCGAGCCGCCCACCGCGTCGCGGATCCGGAGTCTCACGACCACTATCGGGGTGCCGCTACTCGCCGTCGCCGTCGGTCTCGCGGCGGGCGGGATCCTCATCGTCCTCGCGGGCGGTGATCCGGGGCAGGCCTACGCGACGATGCTCGACGCCGCTCTCGGCGGCGATACGCAGCTCGGCCGCCTGCTCACGGGTATGACGCCGCTCGTCCTCATGGGTCTCGGCTACGCGATCGCGTACCGCACCGGCTTCATCACCATCGGCGCGCAGGGCCATTACGACGTCGGCGCGATCACCGCGACGGCCGTGGTGCTGAGCATGCCGTTGGGGACGAGCTGGATCGCGATCCCGATCGTCGCCGTCACCGCCGCGGCCGCAGGTGCGTGCATCGGCGGCATCGCAGGCGTGCTGAAGGCGCGGCTCGGGGTAAACGAGATCATCTCGTCGCTCATGCTCAACTACCTCGTCTTCTACACATTGGCGTGGGCGGTGCGCAAACCCCTCGCCAATCCCAACGGTTTCACCCCCGAGTCCGAACGCATTCCCGACTGGGCCGCACTCGCGACGATTCCCGGCACCCGCATCCACATCGGTGTGTTCGTCGCGATCGCGGCGGTGCCGCTGGTGTGGTGGCTCATGCGTTCGACCCGGTTCGGTTTCGCGTCGCAGATCGTCGGTGGGAGCCCGAGCGTCGCCGAGGCCAATGGCATCTCCGTCGCCCGCACCGTGGTCACCTCCGCTCTGATCAGCGGCGCACTCGGCGGTATCGCCGGCGCGATCATGTTGCTGGGCAGCGAGTTCCGACTGTCGCTGGCGATCTCCTCCGGGATCGGGTTCACCGCGATCGTGGTAGCACTGCTCGGGCGTCGCAATCCGTTCGGCATCGTGCTCGCAGCAGCATTGGTCTCCGGGCTGACCCTCGGCAGTCAGGCGGTGCAGCGTACCCAGGAGATCCCCGCGTCCATCGGCACCGTCGTCCAGGCAGTGATGATCCTGACGGTGCTGCTCGCCAACCGAATCGTGGAGCGTGCTCGATGAACTGGTCCGATGTCCTGGGCGCCGGTGCGCTCGTCCCGCTGTTCACCGCTGCGCTGCGGCTGGCGGTGCCGATCATCCTCGCCGCCGCCGGCGCGTGCCTCGCCGAGCGCTCGGGGCTGATGAACCTCGGTATCGAGGGACAGATGATGGTCGGCGCGATCATCGCGTTCGTGACGGTGTACTACACCGGGCAACCGATGCTCGGCGCCGCCACCGGCGCCGCCGCGGGCCTCGTGATCGCCGCGATCGTCGGCTACCTGACGATCACGATGGCCGTCGACCAGATCATCACGGGGATCTCGGTGGTGATCCTCGGGACCGGACTCGCGTCCTTCCTGTACCTGCAGGTGTTCGGCATGACCGGTACACCGCCGCGCATCCAGGGCACCATTCCCCTCGACCTTCCGGTGCTGTCCGACCTGCCGGTGCTCGGCCCGATCGTGTTCTCGCAGTCCCCGCTCGTCTACCTCGCGCTCGCACTCGTCGTCGCCCTGTGGTGGGTGCTCACCCGCACGGCCTTCGGCCTGTCGATCCGCGCGGCCGGGGAAAGCCCCGAGGCCGCCGACTCGGTGGGCGTCTCCGTCCCCCGCACCCGATGGAGCACGCTTCTGATCTCCGGCGCCGCAGCAGGTATGGCCGGCGCGCTCGTCATCGACAGCCTGGGCTTCTTCCAGGACGGCATCACCGGTGGTCGCGGCTGGATCGCGCTCGGTGTCGTCATCCTCGCCCGGTGGAATCCGCTCGGCGCCATCGTCGGTGGCTTCATGTTCGGTCTCGTCGACGCCTTCCAGCTGCGTGTACAGGCCGCGTCCGGTGGACAGGCCACGTCGGTACCGTACGAGCTGTTCCAGGCCATGCCGTACGCGGTGACGTTGCTCGCGGTCATCGCCACCACCGTGTGGTTCTCGCGCAGCAATTCCCCGAAGGCGCTCGGCATCCCGTTCGTGCCCGCGAAATAGCTTTCCGTCAGCTTTCCCGTCAGTCCTGGGGTTCGCAGTCGCGAGCCCTCCCTTCCCCGAGGAGAACCACGTGAAGAAACTGGGTACCGCTGTGGCGGCCGCCGCCGTCGTCGGAGCCGCCGTGACCGGGTGTTCGAGTTCCGACCCCGGTGGGAGCGGCTCGGCCGACGGGGTCGTCAAGGCCGCGATCATCACCTCGGGTCCGGTCAACGACGTCGGCTGGAACCAGGGCATGGTCGAGGGCGCCGAGAAACTCGAAGCGGAAGGTCTTATCGACCTGACCGTGGTGCAGCAGGATTCGGGCGCGACCTCGGAGCAGATCGCCCAGATCGTCACCGACCTCGCGGAGGACGGCAACCAGCTCATCGTCGGCCACTCGTTCAACTACGGCGAACCCATCAAGGGCATCATCGCCGACTACCCCGACGTGCTGTTCGCCTATCCCGGCGGCTTCGGCGACATCACCGCCAACCTCGCCGACTACAGCCAGCCGTTCTATCAGGGTTCGTTCCTCACCGGCATCCTCGCCGGCGACCTGACGGAGACCGGCATCCTCGCCGGCACCGCCGGTTTCGAGATCCCGGTGTGCAAGGCCCAGATCGAGGCGTTCGCCGACGGCGCGCGCCTGACCTACAAGGGCCCCGGTGAGATCCAGTTGCGTCCGTCCTACATCGGCGGATGGTCCGACGCGGCGGCCCAGACCCTCGAGGCCGTCAACGCCCTCGTCGACCAGGGCGCCGACCAGTTCTCCACATGCGGTGTCGACGCGGCCACCATCGAGGGCGCCAAGCAGCGCGGTGTCGGCGTCGCCGGCTACACGATGGATCAGACCCCGCTGGCACCCGAGAACGTCGTCTCCTCCGTCGTGTGGAATCTCGACGAGGTTCTCCGCGCGATGATCGCCGACGTCGAGGCCGGCAACGTCGACCCGGCGAAGTACTACGAGGTGGACATCACCGAGGGCGGTCTGGACGTCGTCATCAATCCGGCCTTCGTCGACAAGATCTCGCCCGAGGCGATGGCGCTGTTCGAGGAGTACCGCGAGAGGATCATGGCCGGCGAGTTCGAGGTCGAGTACAAGGGCGGCGACTGACCCGGAGCACCTCCTGTAGAACGAACGAGACCGACCTTGTGCGCGATTTCCCACCGGACTTCGCACACAACGTCGGTCTCGTTCCGTAGCTTCGGCCTTTGTGAAGATCCGACCTATGTTCGGACGCGCTCCGCGCACCACTCCACCAGCGCCGCCGCGAGGTCGTCGCGGGCGGACAGCTGTGGCGCATGGTCGGACTCGAGCGACACGACCTGCGCACCCGGGGTGAGGCGTTGCATCCCCCGTTGGGTGACGAGGGGAACCGAACGATCCAGTGTCGCTTCGACGTACAGGCGTGGCAGGCGCCCGAATCGTTCCGGTGTCCAGCTGGGCGCCATGAGCCGGGTGGTCTCGAGTTGCGGCACGAGTCGGCGCGCGGCACCGATCGCGTCGGCCGAATCCGCCTCGTGGAAGAACACCGCCGCACCGGCCTCCGGGGGCACGATCGTCCCGCGACCGTCCTCGGTGGGTTCGAGCCATCGCGAGATGCCCACCGGCGATTCGAGACCGATTCCGTCGCAGAGCATCCCGAAGTCGACCCCGGACGGAAGCATCATCCCCGCCACATAGGCGACCCCGGTGACACGCTCGGGTAGCATCTCCGCGACCTGCGTGACGACGATGCCGCCACCGGAATGGCCGACGAGGATCACCGGACCGTCGAGTCCGGCAACGTGGTCGGCCACGACCGCGGCGACGTCGTCGAGCGTCACGTCGTCGGCACCCCACGATCCGACACCGGGAAGCTCGAGCGGATGTGGGACGTGCCCGGCCCGACGGAGCGGTTCGAGCAGTGTGTCCCACACCCAACTTCCGGCCCACGCGCCGTGCACGAGCACGACATGACTCACTCGCGGTTCTCCCCCGTCGCCGCCAGCACCCGGGCGGCTTCCCGCACAGCAGCGGTGTTGGCCTTGCCGTGCCGCGACCCGGCGAGCTTCGCTTTGATGTGATCGCGGATCAGGATGGGTTCATAGGGTTCCGGGCCCGCATATTCGGGCAACGTGGAGACCACCGCGTCGACGTTGCCGTCGTGGAAGAACGCCACCGAACGACGGCGCCGGATCCTGCCGTCGACGATCGGCGGCTTGACGCGGTGCAGCGTCGACATCCACCGGTCGTCGGTGATGCGGGCGGTGAGATCGCCGAGATTGACCAGCAGGGCGCCGGGCAGCGGTTCGACGTCGTGCCAGATGCCGTCGGAACCGAGCACCTGCAGGCCCGCAACCCGGTCTGCCCACAGCACGGTGACGATCCCGAAATCGGTGTGCTCGCCCATGCCGGTGAGGTCGCCGTCGAGGTCGACGGTGCCCTCGGGCAGCGCGTAGTTGTTCATACGCAGCACGTCGATCGAGTGGTCGGTGAGCCGTTCGAAGTAGTCGGGGGCCTGCCCGAGTGCGTCGGCGAAGATCCGGGTGAGGGTCCGCGCGACCCGCGAGGCCTCGGTGAAATAGGTCTGCACGCGGCCCTCGAAGCCGGGGACGTCGGGCCAGACGTTGATTCCGTAGTCGTCCTCCGACAGGTCCAGGTGGGGGAACGACCGGGCCTCCACGCCGACGTTGTAGGCCTCGAAGAAATCGTTCATACGGCTGGCGGATTCGACGCCGAGGCTCAGGCTCAGCGACTCGCTCTTCGGCGGGCTGTACCCGCGGTTCGCGCCGACCACCCGGTACTGCTGCTTGTCGTCCATCGGCAGACCGAAGAAGTCGTCGAGGGCACCGGCGAGACCGTCGACCACCGGATCGGGGATGCCGTGTCCGAGAATCTGAACGAATCCCACACGGCTGCAGGCTTCGTCGATCTCACGGGCGACACGAGCGCGTTCGGCATTGTCGCCGGCCCGGACGTACGGGCCGATGTCGACGGCAGGAACGACGAAGGCGTCAGACGGCGACTGGTTCATGGGCAACTCCGTGGGGAGAGGTGGTGCCGGCCGAGGTGACGGGGGCCGGTGTGCCGGACCGGGACGCGCGAGCCAGTGTCCCGAGACGAGTGTGGTTGAACAGCAGGTTCAACGAGAACGCCGCGATCGCGGCGAGGGTGATGCCGCTGCCGAGCAGGATCTGCGCCGCGGACGGGAAGCGCTCGAACATGCCCTCGGCGAGTTCGGGCAGCAGACCCACACCCACCGCGACGGCGGCGATCGTGGAGTTGATGCGGTCGGACAGGTCCACCGAGCGCAGCGTGTTGATGCCCACCAGGGCGACGGTGGCGAACAGGATCAGGCCGACACCGCCGACCACCGGCTTCGGTAGCGCCGCGACCACCGAGCTCACCTTGGGCAACGCCCCGAGGACCACGAGGATCGCACCCGACGTGGCGGTGACGTAGCGGCTGTAGACCCGGGTGGTGGCGACCGCACCGACGTTCTGGGTGAAGACGGTGTCGACGAAGGCGTTGAAGACACCCGCGAGCACAGCGGACGCTCCGTCGCCGGCGAGTCCGCGGGCGATGTCGCCCTTGCTGACGCGCTTACCGGTGATCTCGGCGACGGCGAGCATGCTCGCGGTGGATTCGGCGAAGACCACGGCCATGACGATGCTCATGGCGACGACTGCGGTGATGGGGAATTCCGGTGCACCGAAGTGGAAGGGGGCGGGCAGACCCACCCACGACGAGCCGGCCACGCCGCCGAGGTCGATCAGGCCGAGCGGAACCGCGACGACCGTGCCGATGGCAAGGGCGATCAACACCCCGAGCTGCGCCCAGATGCCGCGACCGAGGCACAGGAAGGCGACGGCGACGACGATCACGAGCACGGCCAGGGCGATGTTGGTGGGCGAGGCGAAGGTGGGCGACGACGGGTCGGTGCCGACGATCAGCCCGCCTGCCACGCCGATGAGTGAGATCCCGACGACGGTGAGGACGGCACCGGTGACGAGCGGCGGGAAGAACCGGATGATCCTGGCGAAGGGCCAGGCCAGGGCGAGACCGACGATGCCGCCGATCAGCATGGAGCCGTAGACGGCCTGCAGGCCGTATTCCTTCGCGATGAGGATCATCGGCGTCAGGCCGGCGAAGGTCGCACCGCAGACGATGGGCAGGCGGACGCCGACGAGTTTGCCGACGCCGAGGCTCTGGACGATGGTGATCAGGCCGGCGATCAGCAGGTCGGCGCTGATGAGCATCGCGATGGTGTCGCGGTCGAGTCCGACGGCCGCGCCGAAGACCAACGGGACGGTGATGCATCCGGTGTACATGATCAGGACATGCTGGAGGCCGAACGCGAACTGCCGGAGGAACGGTAGTCGCGCGTCGACGGGGTGCGGTGAGGTCATGTGATCGCTCCCATTTCGGATGCAGTGCTGTATACGGTGCCGGATACAGCTTGGGGGCCGAAGTTTTCGGGCTCGAGTCATCGTGTTTCGCGCGGGTAAGAAACCGCTCACCGCACCCGCATCGGAGCTAGGTCAGTCGTCCGTTCACGCGCAGACGGGCGATGCCACCGTCGGGATAGACGTCGAGCCGCACGAACTCCACCGGCGTCGGCGAATCGACGCGGAAACGGTGCCGGCAGTCCGGCAGCAGTGCGGTCCGCGGGACGAGTTCGACCCAGGACGATTCGTCGGACATCGCGTCCCCGCTGGGGATTCCGCTCAGGCGCGCCGCTCCCGGTGCGTTGCCGACGAAATAGGAGGTGTCGACCTCGACGTGGTCGACGCATCCCTGCCCGGTGAGACGGATCACCACGTAGTCGTTGCCGTCGTCGCGGCGCCGGGCGTTCTCCCAGCCCTCCCCCATGTGCCGCGAGCGACCGAGGCCGATGATGTTGCGCGGCGACGAATAGAAGCGGTTCGAGCACGCGACGACGTCGCCACCGTTCTCGAGGGCCGCGAGATCGATCGTGCCCGTGAGGAAGGCCGGGTCCGGGCGTGCATATCCGTGCACCCGGAAGCGGGCCACACCGCCGTCAGGAAAGATGTTCAGGCGCAGGTGCGTCCAGCGCCGGTCGTCTTCCACCGCGAAGGCGTTCGCGGTGTCGCCCTTCAGGGCCACGCGCTCGAGGACCGGTTCCCACGGCGCGTCCAGCAACTCCTGATCGGTCGGGTAGCCGTCGAGGTTCACCCCGTCGACGGACGCGAAGGGCGGGTAGTTGCCCGTGAACCAGGCGGTGTCGATCACGACACCCTCGACGACACCGGGAACGCCTAGCCGGACCACCGCGAAGTCGTGCCCGGGTTCGCGGCGACGCCGGGTCTCCCACCCGTCGTAGACCTTTCCCTTGTGCCCGAACTCGGACGGATCGAAATCGGGTACGCCCGGCGAGATCAGGTTCTCGCGACTCGCGAAGAACTCGTCGTTCGCATAGACGACGGCCCCGCCCAGCGATCGCGCGGCGAGATCGGGCAGTTGCAGGAAATCTGCTTCGGTCAACGGTTTTCCTTTCGGGAGAGCAGCGCACCACGCGGTGCGGGGTCGGTGGCGCCGAGGGTGACCGTGAGCGGTTCACCGGCGAGCCAGGTCTGCCGCACGACCCCGGCGAGCGCGCGTTCGGCGTAGGGCGTCACCGCGTTGCGGTGGTGCAGCCGCTCCGGGAAGACCACGAACGCGTCGTCGGGTGCGAAGACACACAGGTCGGCACTGTTGCCCACGGCGATGGCACCGCGGTCGGCCAGTTCCACGAGATCTGCGCTGCGACCGGCCATCCAGCGCACCACGTCGACGAGTGTGTGCCCGCGCTTGCGCGCCTCCGACCACACGATGGGCAGTCCGAGTTGCAGCGACGAGATTCCGCCCCACGCCTCGCCGAAGTCGCCGGTGACGAACTTCTTCAACTCCGGCAGGCACGGCGAGTGATCGGAGACGATGCAGTCGAGTGTGCCGTCGGCCAGGCCGCGCCACAGCGCTTCCCGGTTACGGGCCTCGCGGATCGGCGGGCAGCACTTGAAATGTGTGGAGCCGTCGAGTATCTCCTCGCTGAACAACGACAGATAGTGTGGGCAGGTCTCCGCGGTGACGTGTAGCCCCTCGGCCTTCGCCGCGGCGACGAGCGGAAGGCTTCCCGCATCCGACAGGTGCAGGATGTGCACGCGGCATCCGGTCTGCCGCGCGCCGTCGATCACCTGGGCGACAGCGCGGGACTCGGCGACCGGTGGTCGCGAGTACAGGAAGTCGTCGTACCGGCGTCCGGCCGGCGGGTCCTGAGCGTCGAGGGTCGGCTCGTCCTCGGCGTGCACGATGAGCAGGCCGCCGAAGCCGGCGATCACGCGCATCGCCTCGATCATCTGCTCCCGGTCCAGCGGTGGGTACTCGTCGAGACCCGAATACGCGAGGAAGCACTTGAAGCCGTACACCCCTGCGTCCCACAGCGGTTCGAGCTCGGCGAGGTTTCCGGGGATCGCGCCGCCCCAGAATCCGACGTCGACGGTGACCTGCTCGGCCGCGACCTTCTGCTTCACCTCGAGGGCCGCCACGTCGACGGTGGACGGGATGGAGTTGAGGGGCATGTCGACGATCGTCGTCACTCCCCCGGCCGCGGCGGCACGAGTGGCCGTCGCGAAGCCCTCCCATTCGGTGCGGCCAGGTTCGTTGACGTGGACGTGCGTGTCCACCAGGCCGGGGAGCAGCACCTCGTCGTCGGCGAGGACGATCTCCCGCGCACCGGCCGGAGCGGCACCGTCGTACTCCTCGATCGTGACGATGCGGCCGTCGCGCACATGGACGGCGCAGCTGCGTTCCTCGTCCCCCACCACGGCGCGTCGCGCGCGGATCACGGTGGTCATCGCGTCACCGCCGTCGGTCGACCCGCAAGCCGGGCCAGGTGGTCGAGATTCGTGCCGGTGCGATCGCATACTTCCTTCTCGGTGAGGGCTCCGCAACTCGCTCCCCGCAGGAGGAAGGCGGCGAGAGCACGGGCGGTGGCGGGTTCGTCGAGATATCCCGACGACAGGGCCGGGTCGATGTAGGCCGCGATGCGTCCCGCGGCGGTGGACAGCGACCGGCGGTAGAACGCGAAGGTCGCGGCGTAGCGGGTGGGCAGTTGCGCCGGATGCAGGTCCCATCCCTGGTAGAAGCCGCGGCGCAGCGACCGGTCGATCAGGTGGGCGTGCAGCCCCCATGCCGCGCGGATCTCGTCGCGGGTGCCGACGGGAAGGCGGTTGGTGGAGCCGTCGGACAACCGCACCCCCGTGCCCGCTGCCGCAACCTGCATCGTGGCCTTGGCGTGGTCGGCGACGGGGTGGTCCATCGCCTGGTACTCGGCGGCGATGTCGCACGCGGCCGAGTAGTCGTAGGTGCCGTAGTGCAGTCCCGAACAGCGGCCCCGGGCCGCTCGGATCATGGTGGCGACGGCAGCGGTGCCATCGGGTCCGCAGATCGCCTGCGGCGTCTCGATCTGGATCTCGAACCGCAGGGGCGCGGCGAGCGGGTAGGTGGACTCGAGATGCTCGCAGACGGTCACCATAGCGGCGACCTGTTCGGGCGCGGTGACCTTGGGCAGCGTGACGACGAATCCGTCGGGGAGAGAGCACTTTCCGGTCAGTTCGGCGACGAAGGAGTCGAGCGTGCGCAGTCCGCGGCGCCGGGTGGCGGCCTCGAAGGACTTGAACCGGATGCCGACGAAGGGTGTCGCGGTGGGATCGGTCGCGAGCGCGGCGGCGGCGCGGGCGACGTGGGCGTCCTCGTCGGCGTCACGTTCGTGCTCCGGAATGCCGGGGCGGGTGAACCCGTCCTCGAAGTCGATGCGCAGATCCTCGATCGGTTCGGTGTGCAGTTTGGCCTCCACGAGCGGGAGGACCGTCTCGGCCAGTTCGGGTTCGATGCCGGTGACCGCGGCGAGGTCCGCGGGACCGTCGATGTGGGTGTCGAGGACGTCGAGCGCGTCGGCTCCCCACCCCGCCACGATCCCGGCATCGTAGCAGTCGGCCGGGACGTAGACGGTGTGTACCGGTTGGCGGGCACCGTCGGTCCCGGGATAGGTCGCGGCGTAGGCCGCGTCGGTGTCCGCGAGCTGCGCGTCGAGCGCAGCCGCAAGCCTGTGCAATCCTGTCGGCACCCGAACTCCTGTCCTGTATCCACGGCTGTATACGTCGCGGTGCGCCGACGTTATCGGCGCCAGGTCATGTGTTCGGTTAACTGCGGTTACGGGCCCGTTACACATCTGCCGGGGCGGTGTTCGTCCTCGGCTGAACCCGGTCCGATGCCGCCGGATCGACGGCACAATGGTCGGCATGGAGCCGGAGCAGGGTCGCGTGATCGATTTCGCCACTGCCGCGAAGGCGGCACGTGTGACTGCCGCGAACGCGGCACGTGCGACCGCCGCGAACGCGGCACGGACTCCCGGGCGGGGAGCCGACAGCACCGAGCCCCGTCTGCTCCGTCAGATCTACGGCGAGATCCTGCGCGACGAGCGTCGCGATCAGGACCGAAGCCTCGAGGACGTCGCCCGCACGGTCGGGATGTCGAAGCAGTACCTGTCGGAGGTCGAACGTGGGCGCAAGGAGGCCTCCTCCGAGATGCTGCGGTCCGTGTGCGATGCGCTGGAACTTCCGATGGATCAACTGCTCGCGCGCGGGATCCGCCGGATGACCGCGCACCGCACACTCCGAACCACGGGTCACGCGGGCGTCGAGTTGTGCGCGGCATGACGGTGCGACCACATGACAGCGTGACAGGTCATCCGTCCCGGTCGACGACGACGTGATCGGCGAGGCCGTAGGCCACCGCCTCGGTCGGCGAGAAGATCCGGTCCCGGTCGGTGTCGCGACGCAGTTGTTCGATGTTGCGTCCGGTGTGCGCGGCCAGGATCTCCTCGGTCTGGGCCCGTACCCTCATCACCTCCGCCGCCTGCAGGGCCAGATCCGAGATGGTGCCCTGCCCCTGCGCCGACGGCTGGTGCAGCAGCACCCGCGAATGGGCGAGCACGTGCCGGCGACCGGGGGCTCCGGCCGCGAGCAGCACGGCAGCCGCCGACGCGGCCTGCCCCATGCAGTAGGTCGCGACCTTCGGGCGCAGGAATTGCATGGTGTCGTAGATCGCGAGCATCGCGGTGGACGATCCGCCGGGCGAGTTGATGTAGAGCCCGATCTCCCGATCGGGGGATTCGGCCTCGAGGTGCAACATCTGAGCCATGACGACGTTGGCGACCCCGTCGTCGATCTCGGTGCCGAGGAAGACGATGCGTTCGTTGAGCAACCGGCTGAAGACGTCGAACGACCGCTCCCCCGCCGGTGTGCGTTCGATGACGTTGGGGATCGTGTAGGTGCTCATCGTCCCAGTCCCATCTGCCGTCCTGCGGCGAACGGCGCCAGTTCGGCGAGCGACCCGACGACGGTGTCGACGATGCCGTACTCGCGCGCCTGTTCGGCGGTGAACCACCGGTCGCGGTCGCTGTCGCGTTCGATCTCCTCGAGTGAATGCCCGGTGGCGTCCGAGAGGATCTGCTGCGACTGCAGTTTCATGTATTCGAGATTCTCGGCCTGGATCGCGATGTCGACGGCCGTCCCCGAGAATCCGGCCGACGGTTGGTGCATCATGATCCGGCTGTGGGCAAGGCTCGCGCGTTTGCCCTTGGTGCCCGCCGCGAGCAAGACCTGCCCCATACTGGCGGCGAATCCCGCTGCCACGGTGACGATGTCGTTGGGAACGAGTTGCATCGTGTCGTAGATGGCGAGGCCGGCGAAGACGGATCCGCCGGGTGAGTTGATGTGCAGGACGATGTCGCGCCGGTCGTCGGCGGAGGCGAGCAGGACGAGTTCCGAGCAGACGCGCTCGGCCATCTCGTCGTCCACCTCTCCGGTCAGTCGCAGGATGCGCTGACGGAAGAGTCTGTCGGCCAGTTGGTCCCGGTACGAGAGTGGTTCGGTGGTCGTCATGCAGCCAGCCTGACCCCCGGCGGGCACGAACCGGCGGTTCGTCTGCTCACGGCAGACGGACCGGTCGTTCCGGCAGATCAGTCCCCCGCGGACCGGAAGGCGCTGATCACCGCTGCGACGAGGACGGCCAGCAGAAGGAGCACGAGCAGGACCGGCCCGAGCAGCAGCACCAGCGTGATCACGACGGCCAGGCCGATCTTCGCCTTGGTGCTGAGTCCGGAAATCAGCCCGCCCAGCGCGGCGAGGGCCGGATTGCGACCCTCCAGCGCGGCTCGGATGCCGGCGAGGACCGCCTGCAATCCCACGCCGCCGCTGGTGACCTCGCCGAGGAGCGAGTCCACCCATCCGCGGATCTTCCGGATCAGTCTCGCCCCGAGTCCCCGGAGTTCGGCCAGTGCGCTGCGGACACCGGCCCGCAGCGCATCCTTCAACCTCTCGAGGAGCGATGTGGGTTCCGGCTGTGCCTGCTCGGGTCGGGTCTGCTCGGATCGTGTCCGCTCACGTCCGGGGCGGGTGGGTTTCCCTGCCCGGGCGTCGTTCGCCGGCGGACGCGGTCGTCGTCTCTCCTTCGGAGGCGCCGGCTTCACACGAGAGCGGGGCGTGGCGTCCGAACGGGTCGATGTCCGAGTGGTCGATCGGGATGAGGTTCGGGTCGAGGTGCGCCGCGAGCCGGTTCCGGGGTCGCGGTCCCGACGCCGTGCAGCGGGTTCGGGTTCGCGGGTGCGACGCCGCGCGGTGGGCTCGGGCTCGCGAGGTCGACGGCTGCGCGTCCGCACAGGCTCGACGGGAGTCTCCGTCTCCGTGGCCCTCGCGCGCGTCGCGGTCGGCCGCCGCGCCGGACGGGAGGTTCGGCGGGCTTCGTTCTGCCGAGCACTCATACCACTCGCCTTCTCTCGTGGACGAGCACGGTGCCTCTCAGTGAACGCCGGATTCCGGGTCCGGTCAACGGCAGACGGAGCGTTCAGCCGGTACGGAAAAGGGGTGGACCCTGTTCAAGATCGGTAACGGCTCTTGGAAGAATGGTCATCGCCCTCACAGCACACGGGGAGGTGTGCGCATCATCGTTCGCGATGGGGAGTGCGCGCGCGACGTAATCCGAAGGAGCACCGACAGACGTGACCGAGCAATTCAGTTTCGAAACACTCACGCCCACGGCATTTCTCGACCGCTCGGCCCGGGTCTTCCGTGACGACCTCGCAGTGGTGGACGGCGACATCCGTCGCACCTATGCCGAATTGCGCGATCGGTGCCTGCGACAGTCGGGCATGCTGCACGCTCTCGGTGTCGAGCCCGGCGACCGTGTCGCAGTACTCGCGCCGAACACCTCGCTGATGCTCGAGGCGCACTACGGTGTGCTCTACGCGGGCGCCGTGCTCGTCTCGCTCAACACGCGCCTCACCGCGCCGGAACTGCGGTTCATTCTCGAGCACTCGGGCAGCCGGGTCCTGCTCGTCGAGGAGTCGCTGGCCGACCTGGCCCGCGAGGCCACGGCCGATCTGCCGTCGATCACGGTCGTCGGCGACGACTACGAGGACAAGCTCGCCGCCGCCCGTCATCGGTGCGTGCCGCTCGCCGACGAGCGCACCATGATCGCCCTGAACTACACGTCCGGCACGACGGGTGATCCGAAGGGCGTGATGTACCACGCGCGCGGCGCCTACCTGCAGGCCCTGGCGATGGTCGCGCACTTCGGGCTCGACAGCGGATCCACCTATCTGTGGACGCTGCCTATGTTCCACTGCAACGGCTGGACGTTCACCTGGGCCGTCACAGCGGCCGGTGGCACGCACGTGTGCCTGCCCAAGGTCGACCCCGAGCGGATCTGGGATCTCGTGCGCACCGAGAACGTCACGCACCTGTGCGGCGCGCCGACCGTTCTCGCGTCGCTGGTCGACGCCCCGAATGCGGGCGGCATCGACCATCGTGTCGTCGCGGCGATCGGTGGCGCACCGCCGGCGCCCGCCCTCATCGAGCGGTGCACCGCGCTCGGACTCGACATCACGCACCTGTACGGGCTCACCGAGACGTACGGCCCGGCGGCGATCTGCGAGTGGCGTTCGGAATGGGACGTCCTCCCCGAGGACGAGAAGGCACGGCTGCGCTCGCGGCAGGGCGTGGGCAACGTCGTGGCCGGCGAACTCCGCATCGTCGACCCGATGGGATCCGACGTTCCCGCCGACGGTGAGACGACCGGTGAGATCGCGCTGCGCGGCAACAACGTGATGCTCGGTTACTACAACAACCCGGACGCGACCGCCCGCGCCGTGCCGGACGGCTGGTTCCGCACCGGCGACATCGGCGTCATGCATCCGGACGGCTACATCGAGATCCGCGACCGCGCGAAGGACGTCATCATCTCCGGTGGCGAGAACATCTCGTCCGTCGAGGTCGAAGCGGCGCTCATCAGCCATCCGGCCGTTCTCGAGGCCGCCGTCGTCGCGGCGCCGAGCGAGAAGTGGGGCGAACGTCCCGTCGCCTACGTGGCACTGCGCAGCGGCGCGAGTGCCGACGAAGCGGAACTGCGCGCGCATGTGCGTTCGCAGCTCGCCGGTTTCAAGGTTCCCGACAGCATCGTCTTCGGTGCCCTGCCGAAGACCGCCTCGGGCAAGATCCGCAAGGTCGAACTGCGCGAGCGTCTCTGAGCACCGGCCGGGGCGGTTCCCGACGTCACCTCTCGTCGAGAACCGTCCCGGCCCGCTCGGGCAGCGTGAATGCCGCGACCGCGGCGACGACGAACGATGCCGCGAACGCACCGAAGACGAGACCGTTGCCGCCGGCGCCCAGCAGCACCGGCACCAGCAGCGGCGCGATGATCGACGCGAGCCGCCCGAAGGCCGCCGCCGAACCGGTGCCCGCGCCCCGCACCGGCGTGGGATACAGCTCGGGTCCGATCGCGTACAGGGCACCCCACGCGCCCAGGTTGAAGAACGACAGCGCCATGCCCGCCGCGACGATCGTCGACGGAGTCTCGGCGAGCCCGAACAGCCCCGCCGAGACTGCCGATCCGGCGAGGAAGACCCCCAGAGTCAGGCGACGTCCCCACACCTCGATCAGCCACGCCGCGACGCCGTAGCCCGGTAGCTGGGCGAGCGTGATGAGCAGCGTGTAGCCGAACGAGGTGACCAGGTCGAAGCCCTGCGCGACGAGCAGGCTCGGCAGCCAGATGAACGCGCCGTAGTACGAGAAGTTGATGCCGAACCACACGATCCACAGCGCCGCGGTGCGGCGGCGTAGGTTCGGCGCCCATACCGATCCCCGGGGTACACGCTCGACTTCGGCGACAGGTCGGCCGGGTTGTTCGTCATCGTCCGGCACGGAGGTGACCCCGGCCGAACGCTCGTAGTCGCGCACGATCGCCTCGGCTTCCGCGTGCCGTCCGCGACTCTCGAGATAGCGCACCGATTCGGGTAGGCCGAACCGGACGACGAGGGCGTAGGCAGCCGGGACGAGCCCGACGGCGAGCGCCCACCGCCACCCGTTGTCGCCGGCAGGAACGACGAGATAACCGACGAGAGCGGCCAGGAGCCAGCCGACCGCCCAGAACGCCTCGAGGGCCACGACCACGCGTCCTCGCACCTTGCGGGGCGCGAACTCACTGACCAGCGTCGACGCGACCGGCAGTTCGGCGCCGAGACCGAGTCCGACGACGAACCGCAGGACGATGAGCATCGCCACCGAGGTCGACAGCGCCGCCGCGCCGGTCGCGAGACCGTAGACGAGCAGCGTCGCGGCGAAGACCTGCCGGCGTCCGATGCGGTCGGCGAGCAGACCACCGAGGGAGGCACCGATCGCCATGCCGACGAAGCCGATGGATCCGATCCACGAGAGCTGCGTCGACGACAGATCCCACTGCACGGCCAGGGCTGCCATGACGAACGAGATCAACCCGACGTCCATGGCGTCGAGGGCCCAGCCCACGCCGGAGCCGGTCAGCAGGCGGCGATGTCTGCCGGTGAACGGCAGGTCGTCGAGCCGCTGGGTGCGAGTGGTCATGCACCGAAACGTACCGCAGCGCTCGGGCGCCGATCAGCCGCGCGCGGCGGCCTCCAGCACCGACACGTCGATCCGGCGCATCTTCATCATCGCGGCGGTCACGCGCTTCGCGACCTCCGGATCGGGGTCGGCGAGCAGTTCGTTCAGCCGTTTCGGTACCACCTGCCACGACAGGCCGTACTTGTCCTTCAACCATCCGCAGGCGGATTCCTCGCCGCCGTCGACGGTCAGCGCGTACCAGTAGTGGTCGGCCTCCTCCTGATCGGCGCAGTCGATCTGGAAGGACACCGCTTCGGAGAACCGGAACTGCGGTCCCCCGTTGAGTCCGTAGAAGACCTGACCGTCGAGGAAGAACTCGACCGTCATCGGAGTCCCCGGCGGGACCGGGATGTCGCCTCCGGTGGACTCTTCGGTGTAGCGGGTGATCTCACCGATCTTGGAGTTGGGGAAGATGCCGATGTAGAAGTTCGCGGCCTCCTCGGCGTTCATGTCGAACCACAACCACGGAGTGATCCTGGGCATCGTGACTCCTCGTGTCGTCGAAAGTGTTCCACTGTCACGAAGGCAGACCCTGTCCGGCCCGGATTCTCATCGCCGTGCGCACTCGCAGGCCGAGCCGCAGGGCTCTCGCGCTCGTAGGGGGAAAGCATGTCCACGACGGTCATGACCGGAGGCACGTCGGGTTTCGGGACGATCACCGCCGAACGGATCTCGGGTGCGAACGGGGCACGCCTCGGACGACGCAGTTCGAGCCGGACGGATCACCGCGGTCGCCTTCGATCCCGGCCAGGTCTTCGGAACCGGTCTGGCACGAGCACTCCCCACTCCGATGCGACTGGCGTGGCGCGGCCTCGGGACGCGGGCCGGCATGTTCCTCCGCATCGTGCAGGACACCTTCAACACGCAGACCGAAGCCGGGAACACGCTCGCAGACCTCGTTCTCGGTGACATCGACGTTCCGGACGGCCGGGGGTTATCTCGCACTGCGCCGCGGCGAACCGTCGGTGCTCGCTCGCAGCGACGAGCAGGCCGAACGGTCGTGGCGCGAGAGCGCACGGCTCGTCGGACTGCCCGACCGTTAGGTGTAGGTCCCCCGGGCGTAGTATCGGGGGGCATGGGGAGCGCCTCGCGGTCCTCACGGCCTCTCAGCGATCGTCTCGCCGCACGGGCGGTGCTCGACGATCAGCAGCTCCTCTGGGAGCGGTTCACCGAGGCGTTCGGTTTCCGGCCCGGTGGGCGGGAGCCGACGCGGCCGGTGATCGTCGAGCCGGCGCCGTCGATCACCGTCGATCTCACCGTCCCCGACGATCGGGTGGGGGTGTGGCGCAGCCGCGTCGATGCGGTCAACGCCGAGGCGTTGCGGTGTTTCGTCGCCGAGTTCGCCGAGGATCCGATGTGGGTGGTGTTGGTCCGGCAGGACTTTTGTTATCGGCTCGATGCGGCCGTGCACGCGGCCACCCGTCACCCCGACTGGCGAGTATCGGCGTACCCCCAGGGGGACTACTCGATTTTTCTGCGTGAGGACTTCAGTGACGGCATCGTCGGGCAGCCGTGGGAGCAGAGCCTGTGCGTATTCGGTGAACGTCTCGTCGGGTCACTGGGCCGGACCTTGGCGACGTGGCTGCCCGTCATCCGCATCGATGGTCGACCCGTGGGATCCGTGTAGCTGCCGCGACCAGCACTGGTTCGTCGGTCAGGGCTGGTGGGGTTCGACGCGGGTGGCGCAGTAGCGGTAGCCGTCCTGGTCGGTGACCTGCCTCCAGGACACGATCACCGTGGCCCCTGGCTCTAGGGTCTGGAATCCGTCGACGGCGAGGTGGCTGAAGTGCGCCCAGCATCCGCCGGGGGTGTGCGGCGAGTCGATCACACCCCACCCTTCGTCGTCGTTCCACAGGCGCACGACGCCGGTCGTCTGCCCATCGAATGCCGCTGCGGGCGAATCCTGTTCGGGTGCGGCGACGGTGAGCGTGTCGGCGGTGCCGTCGGCGCGGATCGTCCACAGTCCGGTGCGGAACACGTGCCGGTCGCGGGTGGCGGGTTGTTGTTCTGCGGGCCAGGCTCGGGTGCATTCGTAGGCGTAACCCGAGGTCGGGTGCTCGAGCCGATGCCACTCGAAGTCGACCGGCTCGCCGGGGTTCAGTGCGGGAAATCCGTCGACTGCGACCGCAGCGAAGCGTACGAGGCAGCCGCCGGGCACGTCGTCCCCGTCGATCACTCCGTGCATGCGTTCGAGGTCCCAGCTGCGGACCACTCCTCGGCTCGTCACTGGCTCATTATTTCCTACGGTCATCGCTGGCCACTGCACTCCGACCATCCACAACCCAGCGTGCGGGGGGATGTGTAGGCTGGCTCTCTTCGTCACACTGGCGGGCGGAGTACCCGGGAGCTATGCCGATGACCGACCACCCCACGCAGATGCGTCCGCACCGGCAGGTGCGGCTGCTCGCAGGCCAGGACGCCATCCTCGACGGCCAGATCCCCCGGCCTACCGTCGGGCAGGTCGGGGTGTTCTGGCTGCTGTTCGACGAAGTACCCGCTGACCCTCACGATCCGACGCTGTCGACGATCGACGCCGACGCCGAACCGCTCGCACCCCCGCGCCTCGAACCCGCCGTCGACGCGCCCGCCACGATGCCGCGCTCGTGGGTCTGGCGGATCCTGCTGCGCGGCGACGGCTGGTCGGCGACCTGGTACAGCCGACGTCCCGCCACCGGCTGTGTCCGCCTCACCGGTCGGTTCGTCGGCGACTTCGCCTACGCCACCACCGGCTCGGTCCGCGGCCGCGTCACCTCGGCACGGAACATGAACGAGGCGGCCAGTGCCGGGCGGCACGAACCCGGCATCCTCGCCGACCTCGACCTCGACGATGTGCCACCGCTCCCGATCCGCCCCTCGATCATCCCGCGGGCTATCTCCGCCGCCGGGCTCATGCTGTGGGCCGCCGACGAACAACTCCCCCTGATCGCGCGCATCGACCTCGACCATCCCACCGAGGCGCGCCCGTTCGTGCTGCCCGCCCCGATCGCCCCGCAACCCGGTAGTACCCCCTGGCGGCTGCATGCCGACCCGGAAGGATGCTGGATCGCCGGCTGGTACGGCATCTTCCGGATCAGCACCACCGGTGCGGTGCAGCGCCGCGACGACCGCCGCGTCGATGCCTCGGCCGCACACGAGGGAACCCTGCTGACCTGCACTCACGAGAAGACCGCCACACGCATCGGCCTGTGGCACCCCGACGGGCAGTCCCACCACGACGACACCACCGTCCCGGCCGGGACCATCAGCGCGGTCACCGCCTATGACGACGGCTTCCGCATTCTCATGCGCCAGCGCGACACGTGGCCGATCACCACCGTCGTCGTCGCCGCCTACCTCGACGGACACGTCACCGTCGGTCCCCCTCTCGACGAGATAGACGACTACGCCGTCCTCACCCCCGAGCCGGCCGCCATCATCGACCTACGCGGCACCATCCGCACCCTCCACCCCGACCTGCACACCGAACCCCCGGCGCGCTGGCCGCTGCCCGGTCTGTCCGGCGGCACCGTCGGCACCCACATCTGGGTCGAACACCACGACCCCGACCGCGACCTCCACGACAACCGCCGGTACTGGCTGCTCAGCCTCACCGACTCCACCGGAAAAGTTATCTCCCGCACCGAAATCCACACCCCCACACCCGATGTCACCCTCGACGGTCACGGCACCGTGTGGATCACCGACAACCACGCCATCATCGCCGTGCACACCCCCACCGGCACCCTCCCGCCACCCATCACCCTCGCCGAACTCCTCACCCATCACCAGGCAGATCCACCACGTCCCCAGTGAATTTCGGCGACCACTGCACACCGAACTGCGCTAACCCTGCATGCGGAGGTTCCAGGATCTCGACTGCGCACTCGACCGGCGAGGGGGACGTATCCCCGGCGTGCCCTGCTGCCGGGCGAGTCACGGCTCGTGACAGATCTACTCGGTGCGCAGCCGTGCAGCGATGTCGAGTTCGACGAGTGTGCCGGCAGGATCGAGGAGAAGCACGTCTTTCTTGGTAGCCACCCACACCCTTTCCTGTTCGTCGATCGTCACTGCTGGTTCCGGATCGTCGATCGCCGCCACCACGACGACCCGATACATGGCGGGATGAGGCGGCAACAAAGGTGCATTCGCTCCCACATCGTCAGCAACAAGATCATCAGCCACATGGGCACTCTGCCCGACGTAGATAGTGCATACATCGCCGACCCACACCATAGGCTGCTCGTCGTGAGCCACCACGACCTCGACTCGCACACGATCCGGCAGATCCTGCTGGCCGCGGACAGCGACGACGTGCATCGGCTGGCGACCTCGACTCCACCCACCTCCATAGAGCGTCAGTGGAATCGACTGCGCCCGCTACTGACGACAAATCTGCGGGTGGAGTATGTCGGTGCCTCAGCCGAGGACGTTGCCGTTGCCGAGGACGCGACGTGCCCGTGGCCGGCGGAGGTCCGTGAGCTGTACCGACACGTGGCCGCCGCCGATGATCGACGAGGAATGCTGCTGCTCCCGCCCGGTTTCGAGCTGCTGTCGCTCGAGCGAGTGGTGCGGGTACACGCACTGTGGCAACGCCTGGCCAGGGAGCAGATGCACGAGGCGGGAGATGGCATCGCCGAGGAGATGGCACAACCGGCGGGTTCACCCACGGCGATCATGCTGCCCGGGTTCATTCCGTTCGCCCGCAGGGATGCCGACACCCTGTTCGTCGACACCCGGTACGGCCCGCTGCACGCAAGCGTCAACCTCTGGCCGGACCAGGACTGGGTTCACCGGCTGCCGCTGTGGCGATCGCTCAGCGCGATGCTCGATAATCTCGCATCCTGCCTCGAACGCAATGCTCCGATGGCGATGCGCATGTCCGAATGGGCGAGATATCAGCCGTACATCGAAGACGATCGGCTGGTATGGGAACCGGTGCCCTGAACGATGCCGTCCTCATTCTGAAACGAGCAGTAATGCCTGATCAAGCCAGTCTCGAGAAACAACTGTTGGCTGAACTCCGTGAGATGCGTGACTGGGTGTCCATCGCGGGCGTGCTGCACCTACTAGGAACATCATCCTGGGTGGCTGGGCGGGAGGCTGTCCGACCGGTTCTGGAGTGTATCGACACCAGCACTCGTCTCCGCATCGGTCGCGTCGACAGTCAGTACCGGGAAATACCCAAACCCCTCCCTGTGGAAGAGCTCCTCGACCGCATCTTCACCATCGATGATGCTGCCGACCGGTCCTTCGAGATGATGCAGTTGTTCATCGACGCCACAGACACTTCCGCTGACGACGCGCCCGGCCGTTGCTGACCGTTCACTGCGATGATCTCACCGACGTCGTCGTACGCAACCTGTCCACGTCTCTCGACGGCCATTGCGCGCCGACGAGCATCGGTCCGGGTGCGGCGGGGAGACAGGATCTCGACCCCACACCCGACGGGCGGGGCAGATCTACTCGGTGCGCAGCGGTGCAGCAATATCGAGTTCGACGAGTGTGCCGGCAGGATCGAGCAGGTACACGCCCCGAGCGGTGGCCACCCACACCCTTTTCTGTTCGTCGATCGTCACTGCTGGCTCCGGATCGTCGATCGCCGCCGCCGCGACGACCCTGTGCGTGGCGGGATCGAGCAGCACCAGCAGCCACCGCCCGTGCTCGCGGGCCGGAAGCTCGTGCGGGCTGTTGAACGGCCACCATCCTGTTTTTCCGGTGCCGTCGGGACGGTGGGTGGTCATCCACAGATAGTCCCCGGCTCCGCCGAGCATCAGCGGCCGAGCTGGGAGAGCGGGCACAGGCGTGCTCGTCAGATCCGCACCGATCGATACCGCCACACTGCGGCGATCGTAGATGGCCATCCGGTCACCGGTGGAGCCGACACGAACAGGAAACGACAACGGCATCTGCGGTCCGTCGGTGACCGTGCCGTCGACATCGATGCGCACCATGCGATAGGTCCGTGGGAACGCCGCCGCCCCGCCCTCGGGCACGGTCGGCACCACCGCGATGAACCCTTCCGCGGTAGCCGCCATCCATCGTGCGGTCGGCAACTCCACCCTCAGCGGTTCGATATCGGGGTGCAGCAGGAACACGCCCGCGCCGGCGGTGAGCAGCACCGAGCCACAGGCCGCGGCCGCTGCCATGCGGTGGCCCAGATCGATTCGGTGCACTTCGAGGGCGCCGGCCATGTCGAGGGTGCAGCGCAGTACCGTCTGCTCGGCGACGATCCAGCAGCCCGACGCGTCGGCAACCACCTGCCCCCGGGGCGGTGAGCCGGCCGTGGCGGCGATCGAGAGGGGCAGAAGATGCTCGGTCACTGCCGCGGTGCCGGCGGGGTCGTCGATCTGCAGCAGGACCGGCAGTTGCCGGTCGAGCACCCACAACATCCCGCCGTGGCTGCTGATGACACCGGGACGCACCCGCGGCCGCAATGAGGCGGGTTCGGCGGCATCGAGATCCAGCTCGATCAGCACCCCCAGCTGATGCACGACACCATGGCCAGCGGGAGGGGGGGTCCGGTGGGTCGGGGCGCTCGAACCACCGCGGCGAGGCGTCGATGTCGGTGTACCGGATGTCCTCGTCCGCCACCGCTGCCCAACTGCGGGTGTGGGGATCGAAGGTGGTCTCGCCGGTCATCAACTGCACCCGCCGCACCAACCCGCGGGCGGTGCCGCTGCCGCGCTCGGTATGGGCGAAGAACATCCCGGTGACCTCGACATGCTCGATCAGCGGCCGTTCCGATTGGCACACGGCGCTCCACCCGTCCCCGCGCAGCATCATCGTCCACCACCACCGCCCGTCACTGTCGACGATCGGCGGCGCGTCCGCCTCGAGCGGTTGCGCCCAGGCTCGCACCGTGCAGGTCCGCGGATCGGCCGGATCCGGTGTGTACCGGTGGAACTGCAACGCCACCGACACCGTGTTCCCCACCTTCGGGGGCACGATCGATCGGTCTTCGACCACCCACCCGTCGACCACCACCGTCAACAGACGCCGCGGCGTAGGCACAACCGAGGAAGTCTCCAGATCCTGGGGGCGGGAGTGTTCGTTGTCGAACGACATGACTATCTCCGTGCACTCGGCAAATCCGAGAGGCGACGCTCTCGGGCACGGAGTCACCGTGCACACTCTAACCGCGACGGACACGCCAGTTCACAAACCCACCCGAGTCCGCGGAGCGCGTCGTGTGGCACCCGTCTGTCAGGGCGCACCCGTCTGCCCGGGCGAACAAGCCCCGGTGCGAGGTTCTCGGGTCGGAGCAGGGTGTGGACCTCGATCGGCGCGGGGCGTCCGGATGCCCGGATCCGTTGAGGGTCGTCTGCTCTGGTCGCGACCGGTATCTCGAGCCCCTTCTTTCTGCGGGTTCAGTCGTGCAGGTTCGGATACCTGCTCGATGCCTGCGCGTGCTCGGTGGTGCCGGCGGCGTAGAGGTGCGAGAAGAGTCCCTCGAAATGCAGCCCCGCGTCGTGGTGGGCGTGGACGAGGTGGTCGCCGAGTTGATTTTCATCGCCTGAGCCGCGGATCCCGATGCGGATGTGCCACAACTCGTCGTCCGGGGCGAGTGGTTGCGGTCGGTGCTGGGCGTTGACTCGGGCATCGCCCATCACCCTGGGATCGGTGATCCGGTGGGGGTCGCTGATCTGCCAGCGTCCGATAGGTGCAAGAAGGTCGGTCAACACCGTTCGGAGGGCGACGAGGTAGCCGACTACATCGGCGGTGACAACGTGCAGGGTGTACTCGAGCAGGTCGTCGGGGTGGAACGGGCGTGGGGGATCCGGTTCGGCATCCCAGACGCTGCCACGGTAGATGCCGATTCCGCCGACCGGCGGAAGGTCGGTGGCACGGGTTTCGATCAGACACAGCATGGGATGGCCGTACAAGCCGGCCAGGCGTGCCTGTCGGGCGAAATTGTCGAGAAGCACGTGCGCGGTGCGAGGATCGAGGCCGAGCAGAGTGTCGAATCCGGCGATCGCCAGGACCGTGCCGGTGGTGGCGGGGTCGCTGCCGAACAGATAGGTGCCCACATCGGCGAACACATCCGCGAGCGCGTCGAGGCTCCCGCCATAAGAACGGCGGTAGGACAAGGTCTCAGCGAGAGCGTCGTACATGTCGCCGGTCGAGGTCCACGGGTGCGCGTCGATGCGGTGCACGAGATATCCCACCCGAGTTAGGACATTTGGCTTAGTGTCCCGATTCGAACCCGAGACGGGTGAGAATCTCCTGTTCAGCGGCCGAGATCTGCGGTGGGAAGTCCTGGACGGCGCCGTTGATGGCGATGGTGGAGGTGCGTAGCGGCCGGAGTTGTTTGACCAGCCTTGCAATCGCGATGCCGGTCTGGTCCTGGACACAGCGAGCGACCGCAAGAGCAGCGAAGACGATGGTCAGGTGCGCTTCGATTGCGTCGCGGGGGCGGTGGAACATCGGCCGTGCCCGCAAATCGGTCTTCGACATCCGAAACGACTGCTCGACATGCCATAGGTCGTGGTATTTGCCAATCACCTCACCGGGTTCCATGAGCGTGGCCGGGATGTTGGTGACATAGCCTTTGAGCCCGACCAGGGACCGGGCCCGGGCCAGAGCGGCGTCCTCGAGTTGCTGCCCGGCGGTGGTGGTCCTGACGAATCGGGTGGCCTTTGCCCTGTGAGTGCCGTCAACCACCGCCCGCGCCCGTGCTTCCTGCGCGTTCAATGTCTGGTTGTCGCGGACGGCACGTTTGCGGGTGTACTGCCAGATCGCTCGCCACGAGGTGGTGTCCCGAGTCGGGTTCCAGATCGGTTCGGCTCGTTTGTTCACGGCGAGAAGTTCGGGATGCCCAACTACGGCCCGATCACGTTCATCCACCGGGCCGGCCGACTGTGGGGTGGCCTGTTCCGTGGTGCCAACGCGTACGCGAGCGTCATGGCGGCCGAGGAGATCCTCGACATGATGCAGCGCGACTTCATGAAGACGAACGCGTCCAACCGATTACACGCACCGTCAGCAAGATTCACGTTCTCGAGGAGGCGCGGCACATCCGCTTCGCCCGTGAAGAGGTCACACGCCGCCTGCAGGGCGCTTCCCGTGCCCGCCGCGCGTTCGAGCGCGTCAGCACCGCCGCGACCGTCTACTTCGTCATGAAGAGCATGATTCACCCCGACGTGTGCGTGAACGCCGGTCTCGACAAGGACCGGGCGCCCGAGGTCGCGCGCACCAACAAGCACCACCACGACAAGATCCGCACGTCGGGCTCGAAGCTCATGAGCTTCCTCGACAGCGTCGGTCTGGTCGGCGGGCCGTCCAAGGTGCTGTACAAGAAGGTCCACCTACTCTGACGGGCAGGGTCACGGCGCGAGTGCGCGGTGTGCGAGCAGGGGGAGGTCCCGCGCACCGCGCATTCGCGTCTTCCGGGTCGATTGCCGTCCCGCGGCGGGCCGAGTACATTCACCCGAGCCCGCCTGACGTGACCGAGACGCGCCGCCGCTCGTTACGGTGACATTTCCGGTTCGCCCACCGGACCGACGGTCGTGCCCAGCACGCCACCTCCCGTCGATACTCGGCTCCTCTCAACGGGTTCACCGCACCCGACTCACCGAGACCTGGAGCCGCCATGACGACAGAAAGCCCACCCACCCCCGAGTGTCTCGCCGTGACCTCCGCGAACGGCGTCGCCACCGTCACGATCGATCGGCCTCCCGCCAACGCGTTCGATCCCGCGTTGATCGCCGAATTGCTCTCCGTCCTTCCTCCGCTCGTCACCGATCCCGACGTGCGCTGCATCGTCGTGCGCGGGACGGGTCGATTCTTCGTCGCCGGTGCCGACATCCGCGTCATGCGTGAGCTCACCGAGGAGACGCAGCGCGCGATGCGGCCGTGGACCGACGTGCAGAAGCTCCTCGAGGCCGCACCGAAACCCGTTGTCGCAGCACTGAACGGACATGCGCTCGGCGGCGGTGCGGAACTCTCGCTCGCGTGCGACGTCCGGGTGATGGCGCAGTCGGCGACCATCGGCTTCCCCGAAATAGGACTCGGGCTCTTCCCCGGTGCCGGTGGTAGCCAGCGACTACCCCGGCTCCTCGGAGCGCATCGCGCGAAGCTCCTCATGATCCAGGGGGCACGGCTCTCCGCCACCGAGGCCCTGGGTATCGGCCTGGTCGACGAGGTCGTTCCGGACGACCGATTCGATTCCCGCATAGACGAACTCGCGACCGAGTTGGCCGCGAAACCGACGCGCACGATCGGGATGCTCAAGCACATCGTCGAAGCGGGCCGCACGCTTCCGCTCGACGAAGCGCTCGATGTCGAATTCGCCGCCGTTCTCGAACTGATCCGCACCCGCGACACCGCCGAAGGACTGCAGGCCTTCCTCGACAAGCGGGCACCGTCGTTCACGGGCCGCTGAGCGCGCACCGATCCCCCCACCACGAAGGAAACCCATGACATCCAGATTCCGGCGCCGCGCACTGGCCGCCGTCGCGGCACTCGCCGCAGTCACCGTCGTCGCCACCGCATGTTCCCGGCCGGCGTCCGAGTCGGCGGCGTCCGCTCCCGACGGGCTGGTCCGCATCTCGGTCGGCGTCGATCCGTCGTACGCACCGTTCTTCGTCGCCGAGAAGGAAGGCCTGTTCGAGGCCGCCGGCCTGAACGTGCAGATCATCCAGACCGAGGGCGGCGCCGCGAGCGCCCAGAATGTCGTGGCCGGCACCTCCGAGATGTCCGGCAACGCCGACTCGACCGCGTTGACGGTGATGGCCGCCAACCCGTCCCTGCGCGCACTCGGTGTCTACGAGGAATCCGACCGCTACTTCCAAGTGGTGCTCCGCCCCGGCGTCACGCCGCAGTCGATCAAGACGATGGGCGTGTTCCCCGGTATCGGCCTGTACTTCACCGACGCGTACCTGGGCAGTGTGGGCCTCGACCCGGCGGCCGTGAAACTGGTGAGCACCAGCCCGCCGGAACAGCCGGCACTGCTCGCCCGCGGTGATATCGATGGCTTCATCTCGTTCGATCCGTGGGTCGCGCAGGCCGTCGCCACCGGGGGCCGCGTCGTCGGCACCAGCGGCGACTTCGGCGCCCGGTACTCGCAGTGGCTGCTCACCTCGGAGTCGTGGCTGGCCGCGAACGAGGATCTGGCGGCTCGAGTCTTTGCGGTGGTCGCCGACGCGGCCGCGATCGTGAACTCGGATCCCGACCGCGCGGCCGCGGCGATCTCGTCGGTGATCCAGATGGACCCGGCGGAGGCGAAGCGCACAGTGACCCAGATCGACTTCGTCGGACGCGACTTCACCGCCGACGACACGGCCCGCGCCGACGACCTGGTCACCTTCTTCCGCGGCCAGGGCAAGATCACCGGTTCTGTCGACACCGACACCGTGATGCTGCACGGCTGGGTGTCCGAGCACACCGACACCGAATGATCGATCCGTTCTGCCGGCCGGATCGCGCCCGGTTCGGTCAGCAGAACGGAATCGTTTCCCGGGGCCCGGCATCGCCATAGTGTCGGCGCACTCACCGAAGAACCCGCGTCACCGATTGGAGCAGCCGTGGTCGAATCCGCAATCCGGGTGGTCGAACTCTCGAGCCCCTTCACCCGCTTCGCCGGACGGATCCTCGTCGGCCTCGGCTACGACATCGTGCTCGTCGAACCGGCCGACGGCGATCCCAGCCGGCACGAGTTCGGTGGGCACGCGTACGGCCACTGGCACGCCGGCAAGAAATCCGTCGTACTCGATCTCGGGTCGGACGCCGGACGCGGTGATCTCGCACGGTTGGTCGCCGCATCGGACGTCTTCCTCGACGGCAGCGCCCCGGGCGCCGAACCGGTCTCGGTGCCCGCCGATTCGACCGTCCATGTGCGGGTGACCCCGTTCGGCGTCGACGGACCGCGCAAGAGTTGGGCGGCAACGGATCTCACCGTCGCCGCACTCGGTGGCATGCTGGCCCAGGTGGGCGACCCGGAAGGCCCTCCTCTGCTGCTTCCCGAGGGACAGGCCGAGCAGCTGGCGGGCGTGAACGCCGCGATCGGCGCACTGCTCGGTCTGCGCGCGCGTCGACTCGGCCCGGTACCGGCGATCGACGTCTCCGCTCAGGAGTGCGTCGCCGCGAGCCTCGAGGCGGGGACGCTCGCGTATCTGCACGAGGACCGGGTGCCGCCGCGCCCCGGACGGGTGCACCCGCTGGTGCCGCACGGGTTGTTCCGTGCCGCCGACGGCTTCCTGGGCGGCGGGCTGGGCGGCAGCCCCCGCATGTGGGACGCGCTGCTGGCGTGGCTCGTCGAGGAAGGCGCGGCCGACGACCTCACCGACCCCCGCTGGGGCGATCCGGTGGAGCGAAAGCGTCACCAGGAACACGTCTTCGAGGTGGTACAGCGTTTCCTCGACAAGTGGACGAAGGAGGAGTTCGCGGTCGCGGCACAGTCGCGCAAGCTGCCGTGGTCGGCCGTCGACCGGCCGGACGAGTTGCTCGTCAACCCGCAGCTGAACGACCGAGACTTCTTCGTCGACGTGGTCTCACCCGACGGCGTGACCCGCGATCTCGGCTTCGGGTTCGCGTTCCCCGAGGGGGCGCGCGCCCGGGATCTCGTGGTGGCGGAGCCGGGTGAGCACCAAGCCCTGCTCGACGACTGTCGGGTACCAGAAGATTCGGCGCCCGAGCAGAATTCGAGCACCCTGCCGCTCGACGGCATCAGAGTGCTCGACCTGACCTGGGTGCTCGCCGGGCCATATTGCACCCGCATCCTCGCCGATCACGGCGCCGACGTCGTCAAGGTCGAGTCGCTCGGCCGGCCGGATCCGACGCGGTTCGCGCCGTTCATGCACCTGTCCCGCGGACCGCACGACGACCCGGACACGAGCGGGTACTTCAATGACGTCAACCGCAACAAGCGCAGCATCACCCTCGACACCCGCTCCCCCGCCGGCCTCGAGGTCCTCGCCGACCTGATCGCGCAGAGCGACGTCGTCGTGGAGAACTTCAGTTCCACCGTCATGGAGAAGATGGGCTTCGGGTACGAGCGACTGCGCGAACTGCGCCCCGACATCGTGTACGTCTCGATGTCCGGCATGGGCCACACCGGACCGCGCAGCGGCTGGGTGTCGTACGCCGACATCGTCTCCGCCGCAACGGGCTTGACTGCCCTCACCGGCTGGAACAGCGACCAGGTGGTGGGCGTGATCTACGGGCACGGCGACATCGTGGCGGGACTGCAGGCCGCGACCGCCGTCCTCGCCGCACTCGAGCACCGGGACCGCACAGGCCGGGGCCAGCACGTCGACCTGTCGCAGTTGGAGGCCATGGCCTCGCACATGGGCACCAGCGTCGTGCAGGCGACCGGCACCGGACGATTCCCGGTCCCGATCGGCAACTCGCACCCCACGATGTCGCCGCACGGGGTCTTCCGATGTCTCGGCCCGGACCGCTGGTGCGCAATCGCCATTCGCGACGACACCGACTGGCGACACCTGTGCGACGTGCTCGGACGTCCCGACTGGGCCGACGACGACAGGTTCCGCACCGCGGCGGGACGCCGCGAACATGGAACCGAGATCGCCGACGCGATCGCGGCGTGGACGGCACCCCTGCCCGCCGAGACGGTCGCCGACGGCCTCCAGTCCGCCGGAGTTCCCGCCGGTGTCGTCCAGAACGGCCGCGACCTGGTCGACAGCGACCCACACCTGCGGGCACGCGGGTACTACGTTCCCGGCGACCATCCCAAGGTCGGTCGCTTCCTGCACGAGGGCGCACCGGTGCGGGTGGGCGCCGCGGTGACCGTCCGCCGTGCGGCGCCCCTGCTCGGCGCGGACACCGACGACGTGCTGCGCGACGTCGCCGGGTACCCGCCGGAGACCATCGCCCGCCTGCGCGCCGACGGCGTGCTGACCTGACCCGACGTCCGATCCACCCGGTCCGCCGACCGGTTCACTGCTCGAAAGATCCAAGAAGGACTCTCAATGATGGTGTCAAGCCACAGCGGGATGGTCGACGCTGAATTCTCGGCCGTCACGCAGCAGTGCCCACAGGACATCGACCAGGCGCCGAGCCAGGGCCAGTAGGGCTTGGGTATGAATCTGCCGTTCGCCGCGTTTACGGTCGTAGAACCGCCGCGACGGCCCGTTCTCGTACCGCAGACTGAACAGGGCTGCCATGTAGAACACCCTGCGCATGCGCCGGTTGTAGCGTTTCGGGCGGCGCAGGTTCCCGGCGACCCGACCGGAATCACGGGGAACGGGTACCAGCCCGGCGTAGGACGCCAAGCGTCCAGCGCTGGCGAAGCCGGCCAGATCGCCCCCGGTGCCGACAACAAACTCGGCGCCCAGTCCCGGTCCCATGCCGGGCAGGGATTCGATGATCCGCGCCCCCGGGTGCTGTCGGAATCGGGTGGTGATGAGCTTGTCGGTGTCCTTGATCTCGCGATCGAGATCGAGGAGCTTGCGGGCGATGCGCTTGATCAGCATCGCGGTGTCGGCTTCGCCCGGCAGGGTCAGCGTCTGCCGCTGCGCCGCCTCGACCGCCGTGGCCGCGGTTTTCGCGATGGCCGGCTTCCAGGCGCCGTGGTCAGCAAGATGTGTTGTGACCCCTACCGTTCCGGCATCGCGGATCTCGGTGGGGGTGCACATACCGGCGACCAGGATCAGTGGAGTGCGGGTCGAGTAGTCGAACGCGGCTTCCAGTGCCGGGAAGATCGATCCGAGCAGCGACCGCAGCCGGTTGATTCCGGCGACCCAGTCGGCTATCAGGTCGGTGCGGTAGCCGGTCAGTTGGGTCAGTCCGACCACCAGTTCGTCGGGCATGGTGACCTGGTTCAGGTCTCGGCGCAGGCGGGCGGTCTCGGCGATCACCTTCGCGTCCTTGGCATCGGTTTTCGCTTCGCCGCGGAATCCGTGGGTCATCGTGTTGACCACCCGGCCGGGCACATAGGTCACCGTCTGGTCGGCGGCGAGCAACACGCTGATCAGCAGCAGTGCCATCGGGCTGGTCAGATCGATCGCCCACCGCACCTGATCGCCGATCCGGCCGGCGCGGGCGATCACCGCTTCGATCGCGGCCTGGTCGTTGTCGACCTTCTGGCTGAAGACCGTCGTGCCTGCATTGTCGACGGCGCACGCGTGATGCGCTGTCTTGCCGACGTCGATCCCGACCCATATCTCTGGCCGAGTTGTCATCTGCGTGCTCCTGACCTCGCAGTTCGTGCCCGTGGACAACCCCGCCGACAGATCCCTAAACAGCGACGATCCGCAACAAGCTCTCAATCAGCAGCCGGAGGCGTCCAGCGCGGCGGGGCAGCCAGTCCTTCCGA
This sequence comes from Rhodococcus sp. PAE-6, assembly GCF_025290685.1. Taxonomy (NCBI): domain Bacteria; kingdom Bacillati; phylum Actinomycetota; class Actinomycetes; order Mycobacteriales; family Nocardiaceae; genus Rhodococcus; species Rhodococcus sp. PAE-6. Next base: position 32,262 of record NZ_JAOCLZ010000005.1, on the reverse strand, counting down.
GCCTCGACCGAAGCAGAAAACCATCAACTACACCCCACCGCTCTGGGCATCCAGGGCACCAACCCCAGACACCTACAAACTTAGGGAGAACCATGCGCGCCGCCCGGCTCCACAGTTTCGGACAGGCCCCCGTGGTCGACGACGTCGACGTGCCCGCCCGGGAAGCCGGCCAGACCCTCGTCCGGATCGATGCGGCCGCACTCGGTCACCTCGACATGACGGTCGCGAGCGGCAACTTCGACGTCCGTCCTCGACTGCCGCACATCGGTGGCACGGACGGTGCCGGCACCGTCGTCGAGTCCGACACCTTCGAGCCCGGGACCCCGGTCCTGGTGCGCGGCGGCGGCGTCGGTTTGTTCAAGAACGGCTGCTGGGCCGAGTTCGTGGTGGCCTCGGACAAGGCGTTCACGCCGTTCGATTCGGGACTCGACCCCGCGGTCGCGGCGACCTTCCTGCTGCCGAGCACCACCGGCTACGTCGCCGTTCACGATGTTGCCGACGTCCGAGTGGGCGAACGCGTGATCGTCGCGGGAGCCTCCGGTGCGGTGGGGGCGATGGCCGCCCAGTTCGCACAGCTGGCGGGGGCGTCCGAAGTGATCGGGGTGGTGCCCCGCGAGGATCAGGTCGCGCTGCTGCCGGAGGGCGTCCGGCCGGTCGTCGGGCGCGGCGCGGAGGTGGCTGATGCGCTCGGTCCGGATCCGGTCGCGGACGTCCTGATCGACACGCTCGGCGGGGACGCGTTGCCGCACCTTCTCGCCCGTGTCGTGCCGGGCGGGCGAGCCGCACTGATCGGCTACACCCTCGGCACGCAGCTCACGATCGACCTGCCGAACTGGCTGCTCAGTGACGTTGCGATCCTGCCCGTCAACATGATTCGCAAGACCGCCCGCCAAGCCGAGCTCGCCCCCGACATGATCGCCCGCCTCGTGGCCGGCGACATCCGCCTCGCGGTCCAGCAGTTCCCGCTCGACGACATCGCCGACGCGTTGCATCTGATGCGCGAGGGCAAGGTCGCCGGCCGTGCCGTCGTCGTCCCGTGACCATGTGACCGGGGCACTGCCGCTGCCGGGCCCGATGACGATCCCGGCGCTGCTCCTCGACCGTGCCGCCCGGCGCGGAGGCCACACCGCGCTGCGGGCGGGCGACGTGCGAGTGACCTACCGCGAACTGGTGGACCGCGCGGGCGCCATGGCCGGGTCGCTCGCACGTCGCGGGATCCGGCGTGGTGATCCCGTCGCCGCGATGACCACGAACCGCGTCGAGGCGATCGATCTGATCCTCGGGTGCGCCTGGCTCGGCGCCGTCGCGGTGCCGCTGAACACCGCCTTCCGCGGCGACGCGCTGCGTCATGTCCTCGCGGTGTCGGGTGCCCGGCACGTACTGGTTGAACCCGAGTACGTCGCCCGCGTCGAGGGAGCGGGCTTCCGAGGCGAGCTGTGGATCGTCGGCACCGAACGGGCGCCGCAACCGAATTCGCGGCCGTTGCCACCGGCCGAAGGGCTGTCGGCCCTCACCCCCGCGGCAGTGCTGTTCACCTCCGGCACCACGGGGATGCCGAAAGGCGTGGAGTGCCCGCACGCACAGTTCCTGTGGTGGGGAAAGGGTGTGGGCGCTTCACTCGGCCTCGGCCCGGACGACGTGCTCTACAACGGGTTGCCGCTGTTCCACACCAACGCCATCAATGCGTTCTTCCAGGCCGTGGTGACGGGCGGCACCTTCGTTCTCGGCCGGCACTTCTCGGTGCGGGAGTACTGGCGCCGCGTCGCCGACGCCGACGCGACCGTCGTGTATCTGCTCGGCGCGATGGTCGCCATGCTCGCCGGTCGTCCGCCGTCCCCACACGATCGCGCACATCGGGCGACCCGTGCGCTCTCCCCCGCGACACCCGAGCGGCTGTGGCGGCCGTTCCGGGAACGGTTCGGTGTCGAGCTGATCGACGGATTCGGAACCACCGAGACCAATCTGGTGCTCGGGACCGTTCCCGGTGACCGGCGCGCGGGCTACCTCGGCACGGTCATGCCGGGATACGACGCGCTCGTCGTCGACCCGGCCGGGGGCCCCGTCCCGGACGGCATCGCCGGCGAACTGCTGGTGCGCACCGAACTCGACGGCGCCTTCGCACTCGGCTACCTCGGTGACCCGCCCGCTGCGCCCGGAGCATGGCTGGCCACGGGCGACCGCGTGGTGCGGGAGGCCGACGGCTGGTTCCGGTTCGTCGACCGGATCAAGGACGTGATCCGGCGGCGCGGGGAGAACATTTCGTCGACCGAGGTCGAGGACGTGCTCGCGCAGCATCCTGCGGTTGCGCAGGTGGCGGTGTTCCCGGTGCCGTCGCAGTTGGCCGAGGACGAGGTGATGGCGGCGGTCGTCGTCCGGCCCGGGCACCGCGTCGAACCCGCCGAGCTGTGCCGGTTCGCCGAGCCCCTTCTCGCGTACTTCGCCCTTCCCCGGTACATCGACGTCGTGGAGGCGCTACCGCTCACGGAGACGGGCAAGGTACGCAAGGCGGCACTGCGGGAACGCGGCGTCGGGCCGAACACGTGGGACGCGGAAGCGGCCGGGATCGCTCCCGGCCGCTGACCGCGTCACCTACTTACCGCAACCGTTGAACGAACACATCGTGGGGCTGCAGGCCATCGCCTGGTCGGCAGGCGAATGCGTGCACTTCATCGCGTGCAGGGCGCGGCTGATACCCATCCCCGCCGTACGCAGCGCACCGGTCACCCGGCTGACGTTGAGCCGGACCGTCGGACCTGTCACCGACAGCGCCCCGGCGATCGTGGTGGGACCACTGAAGACCGGGACCGCGACGCTCATGTAGCCGAGGCGTGTCTCCTCGACCTCGACCGCTAGCTGTTCCTTGCGCATCCGGTCGAGCTGCTGACGCAGGACCGACACCGACATCGTCGTCCGCGCGGTGAGCGCGGTGAAGCCCTGCTCGACCACCTCGTCGAACACCGACTGCGGCGAGAACGCCAGGATCATCTTCCCGGTGGCCGTGCAGTACAACGGGAGTCGGCCCGCGACGCGGGACTGCTGGTTGAGCCCGCGGTGGCCGATGATCTTCTCGATGTAGAGGACGTCGATGCCGTCGCGCACCGCGAAGTGCACGGTTTCCTGTGTCGCGAGCAGCAGGTCCTCCATGTACGGGAGCGCCGCGTCACGGAGGATCCGTTGCCGGGGCACCAGCTGCCCCAGCTCGAACAGACGCAACCCCAGGCGGTACTTCGTGCCGGCCCGCTCGAGCAGACCCCACTCGACCAATTCCCCCGCGAGACGGTGCACCGTGGCCTTCGCGACCCGACTGCGGCGCGTCAGTTCGGTGAGCGAGAGATCGCTGTGGTCGCTGTCGAAGGCGTCGAGGATCGAGCGGGTCTTTCCCAGCACCGACGACATCTCACCGCCCTGTCCTCGCGCCGCCTGGATCGGCACCACCGAACCGAGATCGACCGATCGCTGCATCGCTGTCGTCACTGCGGCCTCCTAACACTCTGGGGTTCTCTCCGACTCGGAGGCCCGAGCGGTGTAACCCTGTCGGTGCCACTGACGCTAGGGACCGAAGTCCCGAGACGCACGTCACACGTTCCGTCCAGCGGACCGGTTTCACAGAGTTTACAAATGCCGCGCGACCAGGGTGTCCGCCGTCACCGGCGGGGCGGTGGTGTTCACATTCGCCAGAAACTCGCACACCGCTGTCGCGACCCGATCCGCGTGCCGTTCGACGAGGGCCACGGTGCCGTCCTCGATCACGACCTGCGTCACCGACGGTGCGGCCGTCAGACCGGTTCGCAACTTCGGGAGGGCCGGCATCGAGAAGGGGTCGGCACCCGCACCGATCAGCAGAACCGGCACCGTGACGGAGCCGATCCGATCCTCCATCCGGTACCGACCGCACGCACGGTGTCCCTCGGCCGGGTCCACCCCGAACGAGAGAGCGTCGTGAACGAACCGGTCCAGCAGGTCGGTGACGGGGTCCGGATAGTACGGACGACGCAGATCCCACAGCACCCGCAGGTGGGCGCCGTCCGGGACGCGCTCGGCGCAGTCCACCCCGCCCGCGCCCGTGTGACCGGCGCGGTACTCGGCGTCCGCCCACGGGCACGACGACAGCACGACCGCGTCGAGTCGTCCACCGTCCGCCGCCGCCATCTCGAGCGCCACGGCCGCACCAGTGTGGTGCCCCAGCACGGTGGCCCGGTCGACGCCCAGGGCGTCGAGCAGCTCCCACGCCCCCTTCGCGAAGTCCTCGATGGTCTGCGGGGCGGGAAGCGACGCGCTCGCACCGAAGCCCACCATGTCCATCGCGATCACCCGGAAGTTGCTCGCCAGCAACGGAATCAGCTCCCGGAACTCGTCCCACGAGCGCGGAGTCTGGTGCAGCAGCAGTATCACCGGCCCCCGCCCCTGCTCGGCGTAGTGCAACTGGCCGAACGAGGTGTCCGCGTAACCGAACCGCACGCCCATCAGTACGCCGCCACCATCGGGGTGTCGACGCCGATCACATCGATCTTGGCGGCGCCACCCGGATTGCCGACGGGCTCGGCCCGGGTCGGCAGGATCTCCAGGAAGAACCGCTTGGCGTCCTCCTTGAACTCGGGATCGGCCTTGCGATCCACAGTGATCGCCTCGACCGGGCACGCGAGTTCGCATGCACCGCAGTCGATGCACTCGTTCGGATTGATGTAGAGCTTGCGCTCCCCCTCGTAGATGCAGTCGACCGGGCACTCCTCCATGCAGGACCGGTCCATGTAGTCGATGCATGCCTCGCCGATGACGAATGCCATTGTTCAGCCCTCCTGTTCGGTGGAATGTCCGGGGAAGATCTCCGCGTCGGGGTCGATCACCGCGGCCGCGTTGTTGACCGCCGTCGCGGCCTCTCCGAAGCCGACCGCGATGAGTCGGACCTTGCCGGGGTAGTCGGTGATGTCGCCGGCGGCGTACACGCGCGGGACGGTGGTCTCCATGCGGGTGTTCACGACGATGTGGCGCGAGTCGATCTCGAGTCCCCACTCGGTGAGTGGTCCCAGATCCGCGGTGAAGCCGAGCGCGGCGATGATGGACTGTGCGGGCAAGGTGCTGGTGCTCTTCTCGAGCTTGTGTACGACGTCGACCTCGGAGATCCAGCCGTTGCCGCGGACCGCGGACACGTCGGCGTTGACGATCATCCGCACACTGCTCTGCCGAACCTTCGTGACCGTCGCCGCGTGAGCACGGAACTTGTCGCGGCGGTGCACGAGCGTCACCGACGACGCGATGGGCTCGAGGTGAACCGCCCAGTCGAAGGCGCTGTCGCCGCCCCCGACGATCACGACGTCCTTGCCGGCGTGGGCCGACAAATCCGGGACGAAGTAGCTGAGCCCGCGATCGAGGAAGTCGAGTCCCTCGGCGAGCGGGCGGGGTGTGAAGGTGCCGATGCCGCCGGTGACGATCACGGCTCCCGCAGTGACCTCGCGGCCCTTGCTCGTTCCGACGACGGCGCGACCGTCCGCGAGGTGCGCCAGGGTCTGCGCCTGCTCCCCGAGCAGGTACAGCGGATCGTACGGCGCGGCCTGCTCGAGCAGCCCGTCGATCAGATCGCGCCCCTTCACGGACGGAAATCCGGCGATGTCGAGGATGGCCTTCTCCGGGTACATCGCGCTCACCTGACCGCCGGGCTCGGACAGCGCGTCCAGCACGGCCACCCGGAGGCCACGGAAGCCGGCGTAGTACGCGCCGTAGAGACCCGCCGGGCCGGCGCCGATGATCAGGATGTCGACCTCGAGTTCGGTCGGGACGTTGGACGAAGCGTTCATGTCGGCAACGCTAATGACGTTGGTGCCCTTGGCATATGAAACCGGTCCGGTCAGCAGACTGTGTTCGGTCCGAATCACCGGTGCGCACACACGCCGAAAGGCGGGCCCACCGGCGAAGGGGAGGTCTGCCGGTGAGCCCGCCGCACGGGGCGCCGCGAGGTCAGCCGAAGATGTGGGGTTCCTCGACGGCGATCTTCTGGATGATGGTCGAGTACGCGAACCAGCCCACCTTCTCGGTGCCGACGGCCTCGTACGTCTGCAGGGCGACGTCGTGTTGCAGCGCAACAGGATCCCCCGCGGCACGAGCCGCGAGCTCGGCCTGCATCGATCGCTCCATCGACACGTACCACCACACGGCACTCTCGACCGATGTGCCGACCGTGAGGTGCCCGTGATTGCTCAGGACGACCGCCTTGCCAGACCCCAGCGCGGCCGCGATGCGCAGTCCTTCCTCCTCGTCGAGCGCGACACCGTGGTACTCGTCGTAGATCGAGTGGTCGTCGTAGAAGGCGCAGGCGTCCTGCGTGATCGGGCTCAGCAGACGGTGCAGCGACGAGAACGCCTTGCCCTGGAGCCCGTGCGCGTGCACGGCACCGACGACGTCGGGTCGCGCCGCGTGCACCTTGGAGTGGATGACGAACGCGGCCCGGTTGAGCGGCCCGTCGCCCGACAGGATGGTGCCCTCGGAATCGACGTGCAGCAACTCGTCCGGCCGGACCTGGGAGAAGTGCCGGCCGAACGGCGCCGTCCAGAACGTGTCGGGACGCTCCGGGTCGCGGGCCGTAATGTGCCCCGAGATGCCCTCGTCCAGACCGAAGCGCGAGAGGATCCGGTAGCCGCCGATCACGGCGATCTTGCGGCGTCGTCGTTCGCTCTCGACGTCGTCCGACTCGGGTCGTCCGGGGATCCCGGCCAACTCTGCGATGGTGGGTGCGTGAGTCATTGTGTCCCTTCTGGTTCGACGGATGGCGTGGTCTACTTGACGCCGTAGCGGGCGAGGTACCGCGTCGAGAGCAGGCGCAGGATCCGGTCGAACACGAAGCCCATGATGCCCAGCACGATGATGCCTACGAAGGTCCAGTCGATGCGGCCGTAGTTGCGCGCCTGCCAGATCATCGATCCGATGCCGTGGTCGGCGGCGACGATCTCGGCGGAGACGATCGTCAGGAAGCTGTTGCCCATCGCGAGGCGGGCACCGGTGATGATGCCGGGCACCGACGACGGCAGCACCACCGTCTTCATGAGCTGCAGCTTGCCCGCCCCCAGGTTCGTCGCGGCCTGCAGTTTGTTGTCGCTGATCGAGACCGTGGCGGCGATCGTGCTGACGGTGACGATGAAGACCGAGGTGTAGAAGATCAGTACGACCTTGGACGTCTCACCGATGCCGAACCACACCACCGCCAGCGTCACGAATGCGATCGGCGGGATGAAGCGGAAGAACTCGATGTACGGGTCGAGCAGCTGTCGCACGATGTTCACGCGACCCATCAGGATGCCGATCGGCGCACCGATCACGACACCGAGGCTCCAGCCGATGAGGATGCGCTGCGCGGACGCCCAGATCGACGTCCACAGCACGCCGCTCTCGGCCAGTTCCTTTGCCGCCGCCCATACCTCGACCGGGGAGGCGATGGTGGTGGGTCCGTACCACCAGGCCAGGAACGACCACACCGCCAGACCGATCGCGGCGGACGCGATCCCCAGGAGTGCGGTGCGAGCGGCGACGGTGGATGCGCCGGCACCGCGACGGCGGGTGCGGGATGTGCGCGCGGCGCGCACGGTGGTGGGGGTGTCGGCTACGGCGGTCACAGCTGGTCCTCCTCGATGCCCTGGTTGCGCAGCGACGCCACGACCTCGGCGCGGATGTCGTCCCGCAGTTGCTCGTATAGATCGATCACCTCGGGGTGGGCACGATCGCGCGGTCGCGGCGCATCCACCTCGTAGATGCTCTTGATGCGCGCTTTCGGTCCGGCCGACATGACGACCACGCGATCCGCCAGGGTGAGCGCCTCGTCAATGTCGTGCGTGACGAAGACGACGGTGCAGCCGGTGTGCCGCCAGATCTTGTCGAGTTCGGTCTGCAGGACCTGACGGGTCTGGGCGTCGAGCGCACCGAACGGCTCGTCCATCAGCACGAGCGACGGCTGGTTCGCGAGGACGCGCGCGATCTGCACGCGCTGACGCATACCGCCCGAGAGCTGGGCCGGGAACTTGTCACCGGCGTGCGGCAGGCCGACCATCGCGAGATACTCGGCGGCGATCCGCGCCTGGGCCGCCTTGTCCGCGCCGTGCATACGCGGTCCGTACGCCACGTTCTGGCTCACGGTCATCCACTCGAAGAGGGCCTCCGAGCTCTGGAAGACCATGCCCGCGTGCGGGTTGCTCCCGTAGACCTCGTCACCGTCGCACACGATCTCGCCGGCGGACGGCTTCACGAATCCCGCCATCGCCGAGAGCAAGGTCGACTTGCCGCATCCGCTCGGACCGAGCAGGCACACGAACTCGCCCGGTCGAACGTCGAGGCCGATGCCCGAGACGATCTCGGCGGCACCGAAACTGATGCCGAGATCGCGGACGTCGATCGGGACGCCCTTGGTGGTGGTTGTCGCTGTCACTGCTTGTCCTCCTGGTACCAATCGAGCAGCATCGTCGAGGTGAGGTCGGGCTGCTCGGAGAGAACGCCGATCTTCTTGTAGAAGTCGACGATCGACTGTGCGGACTCCACGTCCTTGTCGGTGAGATTCTCGACACCGAAATCGATTTCGCTAACTGCCGTGACGGTCTGGTCCTCGGCCACGTTGACGGCCTTCTTGGTCGCGGCTGCCGCCGTCTGCGGGTCGGACTCGACCCGTTCGCTCGCCTGGGCGAGCACCTTGGCGATCTTGCGGGCGGTGTCCTCGTTCTGCTCCAGCCAGGGGGCCGTCGTGATGGCCCAGTGGTGGTAGAGCCAGTCGTAGTCACCGGTGACGGCAACGACGTGCCCGCTGCCCTGCGACAGCGCGGTGGCCGGCCACGGCTCCCACAGCACGTAGCCGTCGATGTCGCCGCGACTGAGGAGCGCGGGCATGTCTGTCGGTGTGGCCGAGACCATCTCGACCGCGCCCGGGGCGATTCCGTTCGCCTCGAGGTACTTGTCCGTCGAGATCTGGCTCAGCCCGGGAACGATACCCATCTTCTCGATACCGGCCGCAGTGTCGACTCCGTTGCGCAGGACGACCTTGATGTAGTCGCCGGAGACCTCGTACGAGTACATGGCCCGCAGCGACGGATTCTGTCGCAGCTGGGCGATGGTCGTGGTGTCGGAGCTGCCCGCCACCTGGACCTGACCGGTGGCCAGTGCATCGACAGCCTCGCCGCCACGGCCGAACTGGACCAGTTGGACGTCGAGACCCTCGTCCGCGAACATCCCCTCCTGATCGGCCACAAAGAACGGCGCGTAGGACGCGTCGATGCCCACCGCGATCCGGAGCGGGCCACCGCCGCTGTCGGCCGTGCTCTGCGTTGCGGGCCGGCTGCACGCCCCCGCGGCAACCGTGAGAACAAGTGCTGCTGATGCAAGGGTCACCTTGCCGAATGTCGATCGCCAGGCCATGTGTGCACACCTTCGTTCCGTGATCTGCGCCGCATTTGCGGGGTCGTGGTGAAGAAACCTAACGGCGGGGGGCAGCGGCGAAAACCAACGCGGTCCATCGTGCGGACCGGGGCCGGATAACTTACCGGCGCGCAACATCGCACCTGGTCCGAGAGGATTGTTCGAAATACGAAGGAAACAAACTCGACGTGGTCACAGCGTCCATTCGGGGGCGCCGCCGTGGCACACGCGGGCGACGTTGGCCGCCGTCATCTCGTAGATCCGGCGCCGCGCGGTGGCGCTACCACCCGCGACGTGCGGACTGAGCAGGACCCGGTCGAGCCGGCGCAGCTCGCTGTCCGCTGCCAGCGGTTCGCGATCGAAGACGTCCAGCGCCGCCCCGCCCAGACGTCCGGAGCGCAACCCGGCCACCAACGCATCCGTCCGGACGACCGGGCCGCGGGCGACGTTCACGACGATCGCTCCCTCCGGCAGCCGGGCCAGCTCGGACGCACCGATCAGTCCGCGGGTCGACGGCGTCAACGGCACCGCGAGCACGAGGACGTCCGACACCGCGAGCAGGTCGTCGAACGGGAGATGCCGCGCCGACGCGTCGGACCTCGGGCGGCGTGCGGTGTACGCGACCTCGCAGCCGAACGCCGCGAACAGACCTACGCACCGACGGCCGATGTCCCCGAACCCGACGATCCCCACCCGGCGCTCACCGAGGTCGCGACAGTCGTGGTCCAGGATCCGCTCCTGCGGCCAGTCCCCGGCGCGGAGCCGGTCGTGCGCCCATCCCATCGACCGACTCAGGCTCGCGGTCGCGACGACGGCCCACTCCGCCACCGAGGCCGCGTTGGCGCCGGGGGTGTTGGCGACCGGCACCCCCGCCTGCCGCCACGCGTCCACGTCGATCCAGTTCACACCGACGCCCGGTTGCTGAAGCAGCCGCAGATGCCCACCGATCTCGGCTTCCGCTGCGCCCAAGGGCAATCGACCGCTCCAATCCCCGACCACGATGTCGACGTCGGGCAGCAGGGCACGCAGCTCGTCCCGGGATCGGGTGACCGGTCGGATCACCTCGACACCGGGGGCGGCACCGCGCAGCAGACCACCGAGGAGGTCACGCTCGTCCGGCGCCAACAGCAGTGTCCGCATCGCACACCGTCCTCTCGATGCGTGGAGCCCGCCGCACGATGCGCGGCCGGTTCCACGAACTGTGTTGCGGGAAGTCGACTCAGGCGACGCTGCGCGCGTGCGCGGACGCCTTCGCCAGGAACTCGAGGCTCAGCGGGTTGTACAGTGCCGCCTGCTCGTGCTGCGGCCAGTGGCCGCACTCGGGGTAGAGCTGCAGCTGCGCGCCGGGGATGTCCTCCGCCATCTTCTTGGCCTCCGGCACGTCACCGAACGGATTCTCGTGCCCCCACACCACCAGGGTGGGGGCCTGGATACGGGCGAGACGATCGGGACGCAGCAGGTTTCGCTGACGGGTCTCCATGTCCTGCAGAGACAGCAGGTTGTGGATGTTCGCGACGAAATCCGGCTGGTGGTAGATCCGGTGCCGCGCCTCGACGAGTTCCTCGGTGGCATCGACGGGATCGTGCATGAGCAGCCGCAGGCGTGCCCGGGTCAACTCGACGTTGTCGCTCTGCACCGCCTTGGTCGTCGAGGTGCGGATGCGCTCCATGATCTCCGGGTTGGCGACGGTGCCACCGGCCGCGAGCAGCTGCAGCGACAGCACCCTCTCCGGCTGTTCGCTGGCCAGGTGGGCAGCGACCCATCCGCCGAGTGACTCGCCCACCAGATGAACCTTGTCGAGTCCGACGGCGTCGAGGTAGTTCACGAGATGCTCGACGTATCGGGGGATCTCGTACGCGTAGTCCGGCTTTCCGGTGTAACCGTGGCCGAGCATGTCGATGGCGTGGCACTCGTAGTGCGCGGCGTGTACCGCGATGTTCCGCGCGAACGCCTCGAGGTGGCCGCTGGTGCCGTGCAGGAACACCACGGCCTCGTCACCGGAGCCGGCCTGCAGCGATCGGGTGGGGATGCCCGCGGCGTCGACGGTCTTGACCGCGAAGTCGATGCCGGCCAGTTCGTTCCAGATTGTCATGAGTGTGTCCTTTGCAGAAGAGATGGGAGGGGAAGTCAGTGCGCCGCCGGTGCCGCCGCGGGATCCAGGACGACGACGCCCATACCGGTCAGCCATTCCGGAACCGACTCGTAGGCAAGCCGTTCGGCGGGGATGTAGTCCATCATCGCGGCCATCATCAGCCAGGTGCGCAGTTCCTGGGCACCGTTGCCCGCCTCGGCTTCGATGGCCGCGCTCGTGTAGCCCGCGAGTTCACCGGCCTTGCCGACGGCGAACAGGTCGAGAATCCGGTCGTCGAACTCGGGTGAGATCGCAGCCTCGGCGGCCCGGATGATCTGGCGCCGGCGGACGTCGTAGTCGGACCAGTTCTCGCGACCGTCGAGCCAGGCCTGGACCATGAAGTCCTCGTCCTCGCCGTGCGGATCCCGCCAGTCCGGCCACGGCAGCCGGTGTGACAGCCCGCCCGAGGCGATGACGGCCACCCGCGTATCGCCGGGGTACGACGCGATCGCGTCGCGCAGTGCCAGGGCGAGCCCTTCGCACCGCCCGAACGTCGGCAGAGGAGGCGCGAACACGTTGACCACGAGCGGGACGATCGGGACGTCGAGCCCGGCCAGCAGGTACTGGATCGCGTGCGACTGTCCGTGATCGATCTGCAGACGCGCCGAGAACGCCAGATCGAACCTTCCGCCCTCCACCACCTCGTCGGCGAGGTGGCGGGCGAGGTCGACATCGACGTTCTGCGGGCCTTTCGGCGTGCCCGACTCCCCGCTCGCGATGCACTCCCCGACCCCGAGCGTGAACGGGGGGATCAGGTCGAGCCAGAAACCGCGAAAGTGGTTGGATCCTAGCAGGACGACGACGTCGGGTCGCGCGGCGGCGATGCGGTCGCGCGCCGCCCCCAGCGCGGCGCGGAACCGCTCGGCCTCCGCCTTGTGCGTCGTCTCCTCCCAGTGCGTGTTCATGAGGGTGCTGTGCGATGCACCCACCCCCAGCACCAGTTTCGCCATCAGTCGATCCCCACTTCCTCGAGAGACCGGGTCACGGTGTCGACGGCAACCCGGATCAGGTAGCGCGTGAGGCGTTCCGCCTCGCGCAGGTCCACGGTGTTCATGCCCATCGCGAAGTCGACCTCGAACGGGGCGTCGACCACCTTCGGCATACCGACCCGCACGGTCGGAATTCCGCGGCCGCGCAGGATGTTCGCGTCGGTCGCGCCACTGGCGTCGTGCACCCCGTCGTGCGGACCGCCCTCGAACGCCTCCCATGCCTGGATCGCGCTGCGACACAGCCACATCTGCTCGTCTGACGACTCTCCCGGGATCGCCAGGATTCGTTCGACATCGATCCGCGCGTCCAGATCGGCGGCGATGGTCCGTACCGCTTCCGTCAGTTCGCGCCCGGCCGCCGACGGTGTGGTCCGCGGGCTCAGCCGCAGATCCACCGTCATCCGCACCTGTCCCGGCGTGAAGGACGCGGTGCGCTCCCAACCACCTCGGATGTTCGCGACCATCCCCTGCGGCAGCACCAGCCCGTCCCCGTGCCGGTGCGAGTACTGCGGGAACCACTCCTCGAGCTGCAGCGCCACCGCACCGGCCAGCGCGACCGGATTCCGGTAGGGCAACCGGTGCCGCGAACCGACGTAGGTGTGGGTGCCGTGCACGGTGATCTCGAACCACGCGAGCCCCACCTCCTCCCACGACACCGTCCAGCCCGGCTTCGCGATGAGTGCGAAATCCGGCCACACGCCCTGCTCGAGCAGGAACGAGCAACCGACTCCCTGGCCGGTGTTCGTGCGCGGATTACCCACGCCCGGCCGAGCGTTGGTCGGCATGCCGCCGGCGCCGAAGCCGGCCAGTAGGTCGCCTGCCAGCGGGATCTCCGCGGCCCGGATCGCCTCCACAGCGGCTATGACGCAGGCCGCGTGCCCCTTCGGATTCGACGCCCCCAGACCGATGACGTAGTCGCCGTCGACGGCGGCCTCGGCGCGCAGATCCGGTCGCAGCGTCTCCGCGGCCCACGGCACGTCCTCGGCGGCGTCCCCGCTCGTGACCGTGTCGATCGGCGCGTACAACATCAGGTCCGGACCGGTGCCGGTGCCGCGCACCCGGGCCCACGAGTTCGCCTGCCGGTCGTCGAGGTACATCGTGTGCGCCTCGACCCCGCCAGTCGCCAACGTGTCCGTGATGTGTCGGGCGAGCGGTGCCTCGTCGCCGGTCGGGCTCGCGATGTCCACCAGCCCGACCGTCAGCTCGCGCAATCGCTCGCGATCCACCTCGCCCCATGCCCTCTCGACCCAGCGGCGGCGCTGTTCGTCGAGACCGGCGAGAGGGTCGGCGGTCCCGGAGGTCACGAGTTGACCTGGTGTACCTGGGTATTGCTGCGGGCCGCGACGAAGCGCCAAGCCGGCCGCGCACCCACGGCGAGCAGGACTCCGACCGTCACGCTCACGAGAGTCTTGAACATCGTCTTCTCCTCTAGTCCGAAGCGGCCGGGGTCCGCGGCGCCGGTTCGGCGCCGTTCGACTCGGCGGCAGGGGTGGCAGGGGTGGCACGGCGTCGCTCCCGTGCCGGGCGCGCCGGTGGCTGCGGGGTGTGTGCCACCGCGGCGGCGATCTTCTCGGCGTACTCCTCCTCGGCGAGGTTGCGCCACGCGGTGAGCGAGATGTCGGGGCGGTAGAGCTTCTCCGGCGGCGCGTCCGTCACCCGGACCATCCACTCGTCCTGACCGGAGAACTGGCCGTGGAACAGCCAGCGGATCGCGCCCAGGTACTTGGCGTAGAAGCCGAGCTTCGCCGCGCCGGTGACGAAGTTGACCATGAGACCCACGTACTGGTGGTTGTCCTCGTCGACGGGGACGTAGAACTCGTAGTGGATGAAGTTGGGGTATGCGATGCGCAGCACCCCGGGCATGGACAGCGACGCGAAGCCCGGGAACTTCTGGGCCTCGATCACCGGATTCACCTTCAGGCCGGCGCCGACGTTGCCGATCTGCGAGATCTGGCTCTCGTCGGGCTTCTTCTTCCACCAGCGCTTGTTGGTCCACTTGCCGACGCCGGGGAAGTCCGCCTCCCAGTACACCTCCTCCTGCACCCGGAAGAGCCACCGCCCCTCGGGCACGATGCTCGTGATGTTCCACGTGGGCATCGGCTTGAACAGCCGCCACAGCGCGGTGCGGTGCAGGTACTTGGCGTGGCCCTCGTCGAAGCCGTTCTCACACGCGAATCGCCAGTTGCCGCCGCGCGGTTGGATGCGGCCACCGACGATGCCCTCGTTCTCGACGAGTTCGCGGGGCAGCTGCTCGTCGATCGGCGGCGCGGGCTCCTCCGCGATCGGAATGTAGACCCACACCAGACCGAGCCGCTCCTCGACGGAGTACGTCCGGACGGAGAGCTTCCCGCAGATCTTCGAGTCGGGTCCGTCGGTGATGACCGCGGCGAGCTTGCCGTCGTTCAACCGGAACGTCCAGCCGTGGTACGGGCAGCTGACGGTGCCCGGGAACTGCTGATCACCCTCCGACAGCGGAACGCCGCGATGCGGGCAACGATCGTGCAGCGCATACACTTTGCCGCTGTCACGGATGATCGCGAGCTTCTCGCCGCAGATCGTGTAGCTCTTGGGGTCCTTGGTGATGTGGCTGGACCACGTCACCGGGTACCAGTAGCCCCGGTAGCCGCTGCCGGCCTCGTTGTATCGGGGCCACGCCGTCCAGTCCTGCCGACCGGCCGCACGCGGCCTCCCCGGGAGCGCCTGTGCGGCGTCCAGCGCCTCGACACCAGTCATGTGAAGTCCTCTCGACACGAGATCTTTGGTACGCAGATCTTCCTACGATTCCGTCGCTCTTCCAACGGATCCGGTTCGCTCAGCAGACCCGGTTCACCGCCGGGCCACGACGGCCTCACCGGCGGCGCACAGCGTCCCGTCGGAGTCGCGCTCCGCGAGGTCCAGAACGATCCGGTCGTCGTGGACCTCGCGCACGGTTCCTGTGACCGTGAGCGTCGTCCCGACGTATGCGGGCGCACGGTTCCGCCACCCGACGGACAGCACCGCATCCGGATCGCCGACGTACCGGGTGGCGGCACGGAAGAACAGGATGCCGTGCAGCTGCGCCATCACGACCCGGTCGGCCAGCCCCTCCGATCGCGCGTATGCGGTGTCGTAGTGGATCCGGTGGGCGTTGTGCGTGGCCGCGCCGAAGCGCTGCACGCGGTTCGGATCGGTTTGCAGCACAACAGGTTCGATTGTTGCTCCGACGACTGGGCCGGCATCGCCGATCATCGGACGATGAACCTCTCTGTGACGGTCGCCAGCGCACCGGCCGCGGCGGCGCGGTAGGTCTTGACGACGGTGATCAACAGGAACCGGGCGTCGCCGCCCCCCTTCCACTCGATCCGGTCGACGACCCGATCGGCGCCGATCCGCTCGCCCAGCGGCGTCGGCCGATGGAAGTCGACGTCCTGCCCGCCGGCCATGAGTCGGACGTCCAGGCCCGACGTCCCGGGCACCTCGTCCGCGAACATTCCGTCGGGTCGATAGTCCTCGTCCCGCGCGTCGCTCGGCCCCCGGAGCAGGCTGGGCACGTACATGGGGTGCACAGCGAAGTCCGGACGGTTCGGTTCCAGATAGCGGGGGTCGTCCTCCGCGCATGCGCGCGCGAAGGCGACCGCCTCGGCGGGGCGGACCGATCCGAGGTCGCGATGCTCGCGGGTGCCGATCGTCGCCGACACCCGCTCGTGGACGATGTCCAGTGGAGTTCTCATGCGGCGACGCTAGGGGCAGCACCACCTGCATTGCCACAGACCGGGACCGCCTGACGGACCGCGATCCTTTGCCCGCGCGCGGAGATCGGGTCAGGTATGCGCATGACGAATCGACCGAACAGCTTGTACGCCACCGCAGCCGGTGTGAAGTTCCATTACCACGACCTCGGTGAGGGTTCGCCCACCATCTTCCTGCACGGTGGCGGCCCGGGATGCACGGCGTGGTCCGACTTCAGCCCCGTCGCACCACTGTTCGCGCAGGACCGGCGCGCGATCCTCGTCGACATCCTGCAGTACGGTCTCTCGGACAAGTGCACGATCACCGGCCCGATGTGGGACTTCCACGCGGCAAAAGTGGTGGCCCTCCTCGACGAACTCGGCATCGACCGCGCCGACTTCGTGTGCAACTCGTGGGGCGGCACCATCGCACTGAACCTCGCGGCCAAGTACCCGGAGCGGGTGCGTTCGCTGGTGATCACGGGCAGTATGCCGGTGTTCTACGGGCCGCTCGCACCGCTCCCCGAGGACGGCCGCCGGGGACGGAACGCGCGGGACATCTACTACGGCGGGGAGGGCCCGACGCGGGAGAAGATGCGGCAGCTCATCACCAAGCTCGAGTGGTTCGACGGCGACCGCCTGCCCGACGAGACCCTCGACATGCGATACCAGCAGAGCCTCGACCCCGACGAGATGGCGCTGGCAGCGGCCTCTGACAACCCCCGCGGCGACTGGCAGGACCTCACCACGGAACTCGGAATGATCAAGGCACCGGTACTTTTCGCGTGGGGCATGCACGACGCCTTCCTCACCCCCGACTACCCGCTGATGCTCGCCCGGATGATCGAGCACGGCCACCTCTACGTGATGGACAAGGCGTCGCATCACCTCCAGGAGGAGCGGCCGCACGACTACTACACCGTGGTGACCGGGTTCCTGAACCAGCAGCATCCGTGACAGCCGACGCGACGACCGACGCGGTCCGGGACGGTGCCCGCGTCGCTGAGCCCGAGGGCTGGAGCCGGATCCGGCTGGTCGTGATCCTCGGCCTGCTCACCGCCCTCGGGCCGTTCACGGTGGACATGTACCTGCCGGCACTGCCCGCGATCACCGAGGACTTCCTGACGTCGGACGCCGCCGTGCAGCTGACACTCACCGGGACACTACTCGGCCTGGCCCTGGGCCAGTTGGTGATCGGGCCGCTCTCCGACGTCTTCGGACGTCGACAGCCACTCGTCCTCGGCACGTCGCTGCACGTCGCAGCGTCGGTGGCCTGCTGGTTCGCTCCGTCGATCGCGGTCCTCGGCGCGCTGCGCGCACTGCAAGGGCTCGGCGCGGCCGCGACCGGGGTGATCGCGATGGCCGTCGTCCGAGATCTGTTCGAGGGCAGGGACGCTGCCGTCGTGATGTCGCGACTGATGCTCGTGATGGGCGTCGCCCCGATCCTGGCTCCCTCGATCGGGGGCGTGCTGCTGACGGCGGTCTCGTGGCACGGTGTGTTCCTCGTCCTCGCCGGCCTCGGGCTGGTGATGATCGTCCTCGGCGGGGTCGCGATGCCCGAGACGCTGCCACCGTCCGCGCGCGTCGGGCGCGGCCTCGGGCCGGTGCTCCGCACGTACGCGACGTTGACCCGCGACGGACACTTCATGGTGCTCGTACTGGTGTGCGGACTGGGCCGGGCGGTGCTGTGGGCGTACATCGCCGGATCGTCGTTCGTGATGCAGGACCAGTTCGAGCTGGCACCCGAGGTCTACGGCATCGCGTTCGCGGCCGGAGCTGTCGTGCTGATCGGCGCCTCCCAGCTCAACGTCGTGTTGCTGGGACGCTTGACGCCGTTGGGCATCTGCGTGACATCGCTTGCGGTGAGCACCGTGCTCGGCGCCGTCGCGATCGCGTTGGCGGCGACCGCCACCGGGGGCTTCCTCGGCTTCGCGCTCCCGGTCCTGGCACTGCTGTGCGCGACCGGCTTCGTGATGCCGAACGCGCCGGCGCTCGCGCTGTCCCGGCACGGCGAGGCCGCCGGGACCGCGGCGGCGATGGTGGGATTCGCACAGTTCGGGGCGGCGGCGGTTATCTCCCCGATCGTCGGACTGCTCGGCAACACGTCGCTGGCGATCGCCGTCGCCATGACCGGATCCGCGGTCCTGGCGCTGCTCGCGCTGGGGACGGTCGTCAGGCCGTCCGCGCGATCTCGTGCAGCGCTCGACTAACGCCCTGTCCCGCGGTCCGCAGCGGGCCCGAGATCCGGGCGAGGTTCATCCGGGCCGTGCTGGTGGAGACACTGACGGCGCCGACCACGGTCGAACCTCCCGAAAAGATCGGGACCGCCGCGCTGGCCGTCCCGAGGCGGACTTCCTCCGCCTCGACCATCATCGCCTCGCTGCGAGCGCGTTCGAGTTGCCGCCGCAGCATCGCCGCCGACGCCACCGAGCGATGCGTGAATTTCGCGAGCCCGCGGGCGACGACCTGCTCGAACACCGCCGGCGACGAGAAGGCGAGCATGACCTTGCCGGTGGCGGTGACCTCGACCGGCAGTCGGCCGGCGACGCGGGACGGCACCTCCACCGACCCGTGGCCGGAGATCTTGTCGATGTACAGCACGTCGAGGCCGTCGCGGATCGCCAGGTGCACGGTCTCTCGGGTGATCGCGTGCAACTCCTGCAGGAACGGCAGCGCGGCCTCGCGCAGAATCCGCTGTGTCGGGACGAGCTGCCCCAGTTCGAATAGCCGCAGGCCCAGCCGGTAGTCGGTTCCGATGCGCTCGAGCAGTCCCAGTTCGACCATCTCGGCCGCGAGTCGGTGCACCGTCGCCTTCGCGACGCCACTGCGCCGCGACAGTTCCGTGAGCGACAACGAACCCGACTCGGCGTCGAAGGACTCGAGAAGTAGGCGCACCTTGCCCAGCAGCGATGTCATCATCCGGTGCCTCCTACGATCGCCGTCCCACCCAGCGGGGCCGGTGCGCAGAGCCTACCGAGAATCCGTCGAACGCTTGTTTCGATGCCGGTGGCGCCGGAAGGCCGACGGGATTCTCAGCCGATCGTCCACAGCGGATCGTCCCCGCGGCACGCCCGCGCGACGTTCTCCGCGGTCATCGCGTACATCCGGGCCAGCGCCGTCGAACTGCCTCCCGCGATGTGCGGGCTGAGCAGCACGTTGTCGAGGTCGAACAGCGGGCTGTCGGTCTCGATGGGCTCCCGCGCGAAGACGTCGAGTGCCGCACCGGCCACCGTGCCGGACCGGATCGCGTCGGCGAGCGCCGTCTCGTCCACGACCGGTCCGCGGGCCACGTTCACCACGAGCGTCTCGCGAGGCAGCAGTTCGAGCTCGCGTGCCGAGATCAACCCTCGGGTGTCCGCGGTCAACGGGACCGCGACCACCACGACGTCCGACGCCGCCAGAAGGTCGTCGAGCGGCAGGTGTGGCACCGGCGCGGCCGGCGCGAGTGGTAGGCGACCTCGCACCCGAACGCCGTGAACAGTTCTGCACAGCGGCGATTGATGTCACCGAACCCGACCAGACCGATCCGACGATCGCCGAGATCCCGGCAGTCCCGCTGTCGGACCGACGTCTGCGGCCACCGCCCACGGCGCATCTCGGCGTCCGCCCAGCCGATCGACCGGCACAGGTTCGCGGCGGCGGCGACCGCCCACTCGGCCACCGACGCCGCATTTCCTCCGGCAATTTACGCCTATCACCCCGCATCAACCATGAGTGACCATGGCCCGGAGCGCTTGGCTGTCCGATTCAACCGTTTTGTAGGTTGTCGAGATGTAGCGAAGATTGACGAGATAGGCCGGGCGGATTAACTACGCCCCCGAGGCTTATACGCGGCCGACCTGCGCTTTCCCGGGTGTTGCAAATAGGCCACGGCTTGGCGTAGGAGCGGAGGCCCGCCGAACGACTGGTCTGCCGTGCGCGGCACGGTGTGAAGGATTCTACGGACGCGGCCGGATCAGTGTCTGGCTGCGTGCGTACACGGACCTGCGCCGCGTGGGTGTTCGGCTACCGGAGGCGGGAGCGGTCGAGGAGTTCGGCGACATCGAGCAGTTCCGGTGGGTTCATGTGCTGGCGCGGCAAGGCGTGCACCCCCGCAGCGGTGACCCACACGGTGCCGGCTCCGTCGATGGTGACGTCTGGGTGGGGACTGCGGATCGGGGTGCTCGAGATCGGCTCCCAGGTGACCAGATCGAGGCGGGTGAACAGCCAGTATTGGTGGTGATCGGCGGGATACACGGCAGGTCCCGGCAGTGGCCACCACCGCCCACGGCCGGAACCGTCCGGGGGATGGCCGACGATCCAGAGCAGGTCTTCGATCTGTCCGCCGCAGAGGACATGATCAGGCAAGGGATCCAGCTGGGCGAGGGTGAGATCGTCGAGTATCCGGTATGCGGAGGTGCCGTCGACGATCGTCGGTGGAAGGCCGGTCAGAAACGGCCGATAGGACATCACCGCGGTCTCCAGCGGCGGACCGACGGTCACGGCGGCGTGCAGATCGACCCGGACCAGGCGCGCCGCTCCGAGCGCGCCGGTGCTCGGGTCACGCCAGCGAAACAGCAGGACAAACCCACCTTCGCAGGTGGTCATCGATTCGAGGTCGCCCCACTGCTCGGGTCCATGCCTTACCAGGTCCTGTCCCGGGCGAGCGAGGATCAGCTCGGCGGTGCCGCGGTCCGGGACCGCCACGGCGAGCAGCGTCTGGGCATGGGCTGCGCCGTCTCGAATCGGTGTGTCGGTGATCGCCTCGACGGTGCCGCCACGGGGGCAGTGGAAGATTCCGTCCCAGCCGCCCACCCAGCAGCCGTCGGCGTGTGCCCATACCGAGCGGGTGCGATCGGCCGGCGGAGCATCGAAGATCTGCCCGGGCACGATGTATTCGCGCACGCGCCGGTCGGCGTCGAGATGCACGACCAGGGGCAGTTCACGGTCGGCGATCCACAGGTCGCAGTCGTGCGCGGATATCGCGGCGGGGATCACGCTCGGCCGCAGCGGCGGTGGTGGCACATCGGTCAGGTCGAGATCCACCAGCACGCCCACCTCGTGAGTGCGTTCGATCTGCGGGTCGGGGCCGGTGGGCCGGGGAACCTGGGCGAACGATCGTGGAGAGGTGGTGACCTGCCGATAGCGACGGGTGCCGGGCACCGGCCTGAACGGCGAGTGCGGCTGATCGACCTCGCGCCGGTACCGATCGGATGCGACGTGGATGCGCCTGACCCGGCCGCGGATCCGCCCGGTGGTGGCGTAGGACAGATCACCGATCAGCCGGCCGGTGACCTCGACCTGACCGAGCACCGGACGACGGGTGTACCAGGTGGCCGTCCACCCCACACCGCGCAGCAGCACGGTCCAGTCCCACCATTGCCGTCCGTCCCCGGGGCCGCTGCAGCGCGGGCTTTCCCGAGTGCAGGGGCTCGGCCATAGCGCGAAGCGTGACGATCGACGGATCGGCCGGATCGGCGGGCGTCTCCTCGAACAACAGCGGAAACACCGCGATGGCACCGACTTCCGGGGGCGGTGTCTCCCCGTCTTCGATCGACACGGCGGTCACCAACACCGGCAGCTGAGTCTGCGGACGCCACACCTGGTCAGGCTCTGTCACCCTGCCAGCGTGCCCGACACGCTGCCACCGCGCACGATCGGCGATGCGCCCGGTCGAGCCGTGCATTTGCACGAGTACTGCCGACACCCCCGGGATCTGTCAATGTTCAGCGGTGTGTCCGGTCAGTCTTCGCTGCATCTCTACAGCTGTGTAGGTTCCGTCGGAACGTTGTCATTTCTAGATTCCGTTTCAGTAGGGGCCCCTCATCTCCGCGTTTTCCCCAGTTCAGGGGGTGAGCGCAGCGAGACGGGGTCGGAATTTCTGAGGATTCCGACAAGTTCGTTCTCGATCCACGGGTAGTCGCGGAGCACCCAAAAGAAATCCGATGCCGTTACGGAACACAGAATCGCGATCACCTCGGTATTCGGAAGAGATGATGCGTAACGGATCGTCGGGGACGGTGCGGTTCGGTATCGGACTCACCTGATCACCCCTGACCCGAAAACCACTGGCGTTGCGGCAGACTGTCCGAATGCTGTTGACCATCTCCGCTGAACGCTCACCGGCACTCGACATGCCGAGTGACTTGGGCTATCTGCTGCACAAGCACCCCGATCGGGTCCAGTCGTTCAGCGTGTACGGGGGGACAGCGCACGTGTTCTACCCGGAGGTCAGCAGCGAGAGGTGCACGGTCGCACTGGTCCTCGAGGTTGATCCGGTCGCGTTGGTTCGTGGGCGGTCCGGTTCGAACGACGGTTTCGCGTTGGGTCAGTACGTCAACGATCGACCCTATGTTGCGTCGTCTTTGATGTCGGTGGCACTGGGCAAGGTGTTCCGGTCGGCGCTGAACGGGCGGTGTGCCGGCCATCAAGAACTCGTTGATTCGGCGCTGGACCTGACGATTTCGCTGCCCGCCGTGCCCGGCGATCCCGACCTGGTGCGACGGTTGTTCTCACCTATGGGATGGGACGTGGTTGCGACACCGATCAGGCTGGATGCCACCCGGCCGGATTGGGGCGATGCACCATTGGTGTCGTTGACCCTCGTCGGGTCGCTGCGTCTGGTCGACGCGCTGAACCATCTTTACGTGTTGCTGCCGGTGCTCGACGACACCAAGCACTACTGGGTCGGAGACGACGAGGTCGACAAGCTCATACGGGCCGGCGCGGGCTGGCTGGGTACCCACCCTGAGCGGGACGTGGTGACACAGCGATATCTGGCTCACCAAGGTGGCCTGAAGGCTGCCGCACTACAACGACTCGCCGAGCTCGATGATCGACCGGTCGACGACGCGGTCGACGATGAGGAACCCGTCCGTGCCCGGCCGCTGGTCCGTCGACGTCACGATGCTGTGCTCGAGGTCGTGCGCACCCTTCGCCCCACCTCGATCGCCGATCTGGGGTGCGGGTCCGGTGCCCTCCTGGCATCGCTGCTCGAGGTGCACGGTGTGGCTCGGGTGATCGGCACCGAGGTCTCCGATGCGTCGTTGTCGAAGGCCGCCAAGCGTCTGCATGTCGCTCGGATGACCGAACGGCAGTCCGACCGGTTGACGTTGTTGCTGTCGTCGTTGCAGTACGAGGACGACCGCTTGAGTGATCTCGACCTGGTGATTCTCATGGAGGTCATCGAGCACATCGACCCGGATCGGTTGCCGGCGGTCGTGGGAAACGTCTTCGGGACGATGCGACCGCGTCATGTCGTGGTCACCACACCGAACAGCGAGTACAACGTGCGGTACCCCGCGCTGGCCCGTGGCGGCTTCCGACATCCGGATCACCGCTTCGAGTGGACACGCGAGCAGTTCGCGGCGTGGACCCGCGCCGTGGGTGAAGCACACGACTACGAGGTCGTCCTGCAGCCGGTGGGAGACTGCGACCCGCAGGTCGGATCACCCACTCAGATGGCAGTGTTCAGTCTGCGCGGACAATCGGAGGACGCAGCGTGAGCGAGTTGAGCATTCCCGAGCTGTCGCTGGTCGTGCTGATCGGTGTCAGTGGATCGGGCAAGTCGACGTTTGCGGCGACGCATTTCGCTGCGACCGAAATCGTCTCCAGTGATGCATGCCGGGCGATGGTCTCGGATGACTCGAACGATCAGGGTGCGACGACCGATGCCTTCGAGGTGCTCGAGTTCATTGCCGGTAAGCGTCTTTCTCGCGGCCGGCTGACCGTCATCGACGCGACCAACGTGCAGGCGTCAGCGCGCCGGTCGCTGCTGGCGTTGGCCAAGGCACACGATGTGCTGCCCGTGGCGATAGTGCTGGATCTACCGGTAGGACTTGCTGGTGAGCGCAACGCCTCACGTCCGGATCGCAATTTCGAGGCTCATGTCATCAAACGCCAGCACGACCAGTTGCGTCGGTCGATGCGCGGTCTCAAGCGCGAAGGGTTCCGCGCCATCCATGTCCTGGACTCGATCGAGGCCGTGGAGCAGGCCTCGATTGTGCGCACCCGCCTGTTCAACGACCGGCGGGACGAGCATGGACCGTTCGACGTGATCGGTGACGTTCACGGGTGTCGGGAAGAGCTGGAGATGCTGCTCGACCGGTTGGGATATGTGCTCGTGCGTGATGGCGAAGGTCGAGCGGTCGACGCCGCGCATCCGGACGGCCGGCGGGCGGTGTTCGTGGGTGATGTGATCGACCGTGGCCCGGACTCGCCGGGTGTGTTGCGTCTGGTGATGGGCATGGTGGCAAACGCGAATGCCTTGTGTGTGTCCGGCAATCACGAGGCCAAGCTGGCCCGGGCCCTGGGGCGGGGGGACGTCAAGGCCACGCACGGCCTGCAGGAGACGCTTGAGCAGCTCTCGCGCGAAGACGAGGCGTTCGTCATCGAGACACGGCAGTTCTGTGACGCGCTGGTGGCGCACTACGTCCTCGACGACGGCAAACTTGTGGTCGCACACGCAGGTCTGAAAGAGAAGTACCACGGTCGGGCCTCGGGCCGGGTCCGTGCGTTCGCCCTCTACGGCGACACCAGTGGGGAGACCGATGACTTCGGCCTTCCGGTTCGATATCCGTGGGCCGAGGACTACCGCGGGTCGGCCACGGTTCTGTATGGGCACACCCCGGTACCGGAGGTCGAATGGATCAACAACACGATGTGCCTGGACACCGGCTGTGTGTTCGGTGGCAGCCTGACCGCGTTGCGCTATCCCGAACGTGAGATCGTCTCGGTGCCGTCCCTGCGGATGTACTACGAGCCGATCCGCCCGTTGGCTCCGCCCGAGCGTGATCCGCAGGTCTTGAAGCTGTCCGATGTGCTCGGTCACCGCGTGATCGAGACCGAACACATGGGTCGGATCTCGTTGCGGGAGGAGAACGCGGCCGGGGCGCTGGAGGTGATGAGCAGGTTCGCCATCGCGCCGGCCGACCTGCTCTACCTGCCGCCGACGATGTCGCCGGTCGACAGCTCACCACGAGACGGACTGCTCGAACACCCCGACGAGGCATTCGACCATTACGCCAAACACTCCGTCGCTCAGGTGATGTGCGAGGAAAAGCATATGGGATCGCGGGCGATCGTGCGGGTGACCGTCGACGGGACCGGTGTCATCCATTCCCGCACGGGCCGTGCGTTCTTCGAGGCAGATCAGCAGTCGGCTGTGCTCTCTCACATCGCCGATGCTCTCGCCGCGGCAGGTGTGTGGGCGGACCTCGATGCGCACTGGTTACTGCTCGATACCGAGATAGTGCCGTGGACCGCGAAAGCCGAGGCGATGATCCGCGACCAGTACGCGAAAGTCGGGGCTGCGGCCACAACCTCCCTGCCGGCAACCGTCGCGGTGATCGAGGCAGCCGCAGCGCGAGGCGCCGATGTCGCCGACCTGCTCACCAGAACACATTCGCGGGCCGCCAACGCCGAACTTTTCGTGGACTCCTATCGCCACTACGTGCAACCGATCGACAACACGCTGGGCATCCAGGTGGCACCCTTCCAGATTCTGGCCAGCGACAGTGCTACCTACGAAAGACGTAACCATCAGTGGCACCTGGATCTGGCCGACCGGCTCGTCGCCGCAGATCCAGAACTGTTCCGGCCCACCCGCAGACTCGTCGTCGAGACAGCCGACGAGGCGTCTCGTGCCGCGGGGGTGAGGTGGTGGGAGGACCTCACCGCCGGCGGTGGTGAGGGCATGGTGGTCAAGCCATTCGACAATCTGGTCCGTGGACGAAAGGGGCTCGTGCAGCCGGGTCTGAAGGTGCGCGGGCGTGAATATCTGCGGATCATCTACGGCGCCGATTACACCGACCCGTCGACATTGTCCCGGCTCAAGCAGCGCAACCTCGGCACGAAACGATCGATGGCATTGCGTGAGTACGCTCTCGGCCTCGAGGCTCTGCGCCGTGCTGTCGGCGGCGAGCCCGTCTGGCGTATCCACCAGTGTGTGTTCGGTGTGCTCGCTATGGAATCCGAACCCGTCGATCCGCGCCTGTGAACGATTCGACCCTCACACAGCACACCCGAAGTCGGCCCGGGCGCCGATCGCATCCTGCGGGAGCCAGCCGCCGAACCGTCCTGTTCGACCACCCTGCACGCCGGTCTCGTAGACCCACCCGACCTCGGTCGTCGGAGGGCACGTCGCCGCGCAGCGGGGGCGTGGCAGCACCGCGGAACGTGCGACCGCGTCACGCCGAGCTCAGCGATCGAGGACAAGTCCGTGGTCTCGATCGCGTTCGGGACCGGCGGTGCCGTCATCCTCAACCGGCTGACGTCGTCCGCGAAGATCGCCGCAGCATCGACCGGACGCTGCGCGGATGCGCGGTTGGGTGTGGTCACCGCGGCGGAACGTCAATCGAGCACAGCCCTGTAGTCCTTGGTCGAGGACTCGTCCACCTGGTGCGCCGTCCTCGGAACGGTCCGGGCCGTTCGGAGCCTGACGACCTGCAAACCATGCGGTGAGGTGAGGTGGGGTGTCAGCCGGACTGCTGCTCGACTCGGGTGGCGCGGTACCGGTAGCCGTCCTGATCGGCGACCTGTTCCCAATCGAGGACCACGGTGGCTCCCACCGCTACGGTGCGAAAACCCTCACCGACGATGGTGCTGTAGTGCGCCCAGCATCCGCCGGGGGTCCGGTCGGACTCGATCACTCCCCAGCCCTGTTCGTCGTTCCACTGCCGGACCGTGCCGACGGTTTGGCCGGTCACCCGAGGTGGGACCGGTACGGGTGCGGAGGGTTCGCCTACGAAGTGCTCTTCCTCGATGCGGCCGTCGGGATGGACCGACCATGCGCGCGCCCCGAATCCGGCAGGACGACGGACGGGTTGTTGCCCGGCCGGCCATGCCCGTACACACTCGAATTCGAATTCGACACCCGCTGCCGGGTTCTCGAGGCGGATCCATTCGAACTCCACCTCGTGGCCCGGTGTGAGAGCGGGAAACCCCTCCACCGCAACGGCTGCGAAGCTGACATGGCATCCACCGGGAACCTCATCGCCGTCGATCACACCCTGCATGTGCTCGAGGTCCCAGCTGCGGACCACACCTCGACTCGGCACCGCGCCGTGATCTCCCGTCCCGGTCACGGCGACACTATCGCCGGCAACGGCAGCATCCGGGCCGGATACGGCACCGACGGTCCATACCCCCACGGCCACTGCCGCAGTGAGGACCACCGCGGCGGCAGTGGCGGCCCGTACCGCTGTGCGCACCACGTCTCCTTCCGCCTCGGTGATCGCCGCATCCTGACACTGGCGACGACTGCGGTGCGGAAAGCCCGGGTGTGCACCACCGGACTTCCCGCCGGCCCACGCACAACGGGGAGGAATGCGCGGACCCAGCGGCCCCACCGCTCCGAGGAGGGAGAAAAAGCAGGGACCACCGACAAACACATATGGACTTTCGCCTCTAGCGTTACATTTCGGCCACGCACCCGAATAAGGGCGGTGTCCGCCGTGTCGTGGGTGCCGGGTGGCGGTGTGACACCGGCAGTGCGCCGCTCATCAACGGCGCCGGCCGGAGGGGGAACGTGCGGTGATCCCTCCAGCTGGTTGGTGAGATGCGGCAAAGATCGACAAGCCTGACCGCCGGGATCGACGACGATCACTCGGACCGACCGCCCGTACCTGTGCTTGTTCGCACGAAGAGCAGCCAGCGAGATCTACTTTCTGTCGAAGTAGCCTGTCGATCGCCCCGCTGCTTCCGGATGCACCGGATCGAGATCGCTGCTTCGATACAGCTGCGATCATCGGCGTGGACCCGCATGGTTGTCGGGTAGGCGTGTCAAGATCACCGGCATGAACGCACAAACGAGCCCGATCCTGGAATCGACGGTGGTGCTGGCGATGGATTACGGGCAGTTCTGCCTCGACGGCGGACTCGGGGACATCGACAACGAGATCGAGCTGCTCGAGCAGGCCCAAGCGGAGCAGCCCAGCGCCGGCGACGGCACGATGATTGTGGTGGTGTGCCCGCATCAGAACAACTTCGAGATGAGCGTGGACGTGCAGGTCTTCGACCGCCGTCCCGCCGCCGATCGCTCGGAGTGGCAGCAGGTCAGCGAAGACCGCCTCGAAGTCGACGCGCCCGGGGTGCTGAGCCTGTCGTCCCCGACCACCGAGCCGGTCACCGTCGCGGTGCCGCCCGGGCAGTACGTGGTGCAGGTGTCCGGGCGTGGTTTCGTCAACTACGGCTGGCCCGGTTCGACCACCCCGGGGGATGTGTGGCGCCTGCGGCTGTGGCCCGACGACGACAGCGTCCTCGAACCCGCACAACTGTGGGAGATGCCCGGCTACGGCATCCCGGAGAACACCCCGTCCTCGACGCACGAATCCGGCGGCTCGGTGACGGACGGATCGTGAAGCCGCGACCGAGGTCGACGATTGTCGGTGACCTGCCGCTCACCGATCCGTCTGCAGCGACGATCAGCGAGGTGGACCGTACGGACTTCCCGTTGAGGTGGCGTGAGATCGGAAGAGCATCATGGTGATCGAAGCCGAACTCTATGTCCAATACGGATCCACCTTGCCCTTTCAGCAGGTCGGCATGCCGATGCCGGATCTTCCTGCCGCGACCGGCGACATCCTCACGTGGGATGGCGCCCAACGACTCCTGGTCGTAGCGACGGCGTCCTCGTTGGGGGCGGTCGCATTTCGCTCCGAGATAGTGACTGTCGAGCCTGCGATAGACGGTGCCGGATGGGACGAATGGCAGGAGGTATCGGTCCAGTTCGACAGCGGCGATGTCCGACTTCGGGATCTCGACGCCGACACCGTACTCCTCGACGCAAGCCTTGTTTCCCTACCGGGTCGGTACCGAGCCCGCCTCTACGCCACAGGTCGCGACTGCGCAGTTGAACTGCAGGAAGCCGGCGAGGATCTCGTCGAACGCTATCTCATGCAGCTATGGCCCGAAACCGCGCCGAGACCGCCGACCCCGGTGATGAAGGTCGATCGACGGGCTCGGTAGCACTGTGTCGATGATCCACCGGCCGTGCCTGGGTCACATGTAGTACGGCATGCTGTCGACCGAATAGCCGAACATGCCCATGCACAGGCCGGTCAGCAGAAATGCCACGAGAAAGCCCGCGAGGGCCAACCGGGCACGCCGCCACACCAGGAACGCGACCGCGCCCACTGTCGCCACTGCGACAAGCGGAGCGGCCCAGCACAGCCAGTAGTCGACGCCGCCGGGTGGAAAAGACGGCACGTCGAACGCGCGCTGCATGGCCATCACCGCCGGCCAGTAGCTCAATGCGCAGACGAGGATCCCGGCGAAGGCACTCCACCACAGCAACGCCAATCGGTATTCGCCACGCCTCTCGGACACCTCGTCAGCCTAGAAGAGTCGCGGTCCCGACAGCCGGTGGACACCGATGCTCTCCGTCCACCTGCCGGAACGAGCATCGAATAATGTCGCAGCATGCGCATACCCGGCTCGGAGATCGGTTCGCGGTGGGACATCGAGTTCACCTTCGAACCCACCGATCACATTCGGGACGTACTCGTCTCCGCGTTCGCCCGGCTCTCCCGCGACACGCTGCGCTTCGAGGCGATGAACACGTTCGATCCCGGGGTGTGGCGCATCGACATCCGACTCGAGGTCGTCCCCGTGCCGGGGTTGGTGTGCTCCCTCGTCGTCGGCGGCACGCCGCACAGCGGTTTCGGTATCTCCAGCGCGGTGGAGGACGTCGCAACCACAGTCGAGATCGCCTCCTACTTCCAAGACGTCGACGAATGGCTGCAATGGCCCACGCTGCCCGACGGCCGGCATCTGACACCCAGAATCGTCGACGGTCGAGCTGTGTGGGGACGGTACACAGGGGAGGTCGTCGCGCCGATCGGGGAACTCACCGACTACCTTGACCGCCTGCACCACTGAGCGCAGCCGGCATCGTCCATGCGGTGCGCTCCGGGCAGGGTCATTCATCTTCGAGGAAGGGCTCTTCCGCGTCGAGCAGTTCGGCGTCTTCGGGAGACAGGTTCTCGCCCGGTTGCACCGTGCGGGTCAGCGAGCCGTCTCGATCGAATCTCTCCGGTGCCTGGACGATCTGCAGACCCCGCACCAGTGTTTCGACCTGGTCCTCATCGGCACCGGCTCCCTCTGCGAAGAACGCTGCTGCGACCGCATCGTGGGCCAGCGCCTGCGCAAGCGACCAGTCCCGGATGTACTCGTCCAGAGGATCCGTGGGATCGCGCCTGCTCAACGACTCGGTGATGCACCGCTCGCAATATCAGTTTCAGATGCCTCCGTGCTGGCCCCGTCGAGGTCTCCATTCTGGGGCATGCCTATAAAAATCCTCAGTTCCCGGCCGTACCCGCTCAGAGTCGAGTCTGCACCGATGATGTCTTCCCGGAGCACCGGATCCTTATCAAGCGTCCATTCTGCAGCAATGATCCGGCAAAGTTGGTCCAGGAACCTCAACACGCTGCTGAAACATGTATCGAGGAGACGGCTCAGGTCAGCGACCAGATGACCTGAACCGCCGAGTTCTCGTGCATGCCAGTACTCAAGTCCCCCACCAGATTCGTCCCTCACTGAATCGACTGTTTCGGGAGGGATTACCAAGTCGAGACGACTGGCACTGAGTGCGGAAAGCCCATGTTCGCTCACAGTCAAGGACGCGATCGCTGCAAGAGTCCGACTATGGATCGAGTTCCGAAGGCTGAAGACCACAGCGAGATGCTTCTGGAGGGCATCAAGCAGATCCTTATTTGCAACATCGGCGTAAAAGGACATCAGCTTCCTGTAGCCGTCGAGGCGGTGAAGTTTCGCGTTACGTTCGTGCCCCGAGATCTGTAGTGCCGTATGAAGTGAGCGTCCAAGCACGTCCACTGCTCCGCACAGGGATACGAGCACGTGATCGAGCGCGTCAGCACCATCATCAATGACGTCATCGGTTTGTAGAGCACCCACTGAGGCAATGAGTTCGTCTCGAGCCCTGAGCGCGCGCGCCAACCGATCGATCAGTGATTCGCAGTCTGCGACAAACCGACGGCTGGATGGCACAAACAGCGCGGAACGTCGGCACTTTGCGAGCCAGTGCCAGATACCGGGCGCGAGCGCTGCCACGGTCTCCATGTAGTAGCCCTTGCGATTGATCGTCCCGCGGCCTATAGGATTGATGACGTAGATCTGCTGTCGGCGCATGTAGTGGGCAATGATCGGCAGCGCATCGGCACGCGTGACCACATTGGATCGGTCGTTGGCGGGAACGTCTCGACGGCCAGTCGTCTTCGTCTCCGAGATGATCAGGTCGTAGTCGATCGCGCGGGCAATCTCGGTCAGGAGAACCGCTCGTTCGATGTCGTCGGCTGTGATGCCTTCACGTTGTTCATCAGAGAAGCTGTTGTACGCAGCCAGTGAACGGAAGAGTTCGGGTTGGGGAGAGATGCTGCCGCGCTGCCCAAGAGTTTTCGATCCGTCGAATTTCGGACGTTCGGTGTCGATGCTCCAGCCGTAGCAGGAGCCGGGGTATGAGAAGGAGCCCTTGTGTTCGGTGACGTCTCGGACCCGAACGAACCCGACTTCATGAGAGTCTTCGTGATCGGTCAACTTGACCTGGCTCATCCGAACCTGGAGGACCTCGATGTTCTCGTATCTCATGAACCCATGCAGCAGCTCATCGATAAATGGATGGTCAGCGGTCCATGCCTCAATATCGATGAGGATGCGGAGTTTTCGGGGGCTCGGGCGGAGCGTAAACAGATCTCCCTCGTCTTTGGTCGGACTCGCGCCTCTGCCCCGCGCCGACCGCCGGTGGGGATCGTCATGGGTGAGTTCGCGGTACAGCTCCATCGCAGCCTCCTGCTCGAGTTGATCGCGCATCAAGCTATGGCCGCCCACCGACAAACTCGGGGACGACCTGGATGTATCCGGTCTATGTCCCAGGCAGGACCGGCACACGACATAAGAGCCGATACCGCCCGTGACAACACGGAGACGCGAGACGTGTCCGAGTGGGCGGGGTCCCACCGAAGTCCGTGTCACCGGTGATGTGACGAGGCTCAGGGAAACTCCCCAGCTGTGCTCAACGAAAATCCCCACCCGTGAGCGGTGTTCACTGTAGCGGTTG
>NZ_JAOCLZ010000059.1:0-2661 GCF_025290685.1 Rhodococcus sp. PAE-6 | reverse complement strand
CTGCAGGTCCGTCCGCAGGGCCTGTTCGCCGTCAAGACGAGGAGCCTGGTCTGATGTCCGCGACCTTCTCGACCCGCACCTTCACCCGACCCGGACCCGTACGCACAGCAGGCGGATTCGCGATCGCCGCGATCGTCCTGTTCGGTCTCGCCCCCGCCGTCCTCTCCGATTTCCGGCTCGGCCTGCTCGGCAAGTTCCTGTGCTTCGCGATCGTCGCCGTCGGCATCGGCCTGGCCTGGGGTCGCGGTGGCATGCTCACCCTCGGCCAGGGTGTCTTCTTCGGCCTCGGCGCCTACATCATGGCCATGCACTTGAAGATCTCCGACGCGCAGCTCCGCGGCGACACCGTCCCGGACTTCATGCAGATCGCGGGCATCCGGGAACTACCCGCCTACTGGACCCCGTTCGCCTCCCCCGCCGTCACGCTGCTGGCGATCCTGATCGTGCCGGCCCTGCTCGCCGCCCTGCTCGGCTTCGGTGTGTTCGCCCGCCGCGTCAAGGGCGCCTACTTCGCCATCCTCTCCCAGGCACTGGCCGCCGCCTTCGCGATCCTGCTCATCGGCCAGCAGTCCACCGGAGGATCCAACGGCCTCAACCGTTTCCGCACCTTCTTCGGCTACGACCTGTCCGATCCGGTCAACAAGCGGATGCTGTTCTTCATCGTCGCCGCGATCCTGCTGCTCGTCGTCGCCGCGACCCGCCAGCTCATGCAGTCCCGCTACGGCGAACTGCTCGTCGCCGTGCGCGACCAGGAGGAGCGGGTCCGCTTCCTGGGCTACGACCCCGCCCTGATCAAGGTGGCCGCCTACACCGTCGCGGCCTTCTTCGCCGGCATCGCCGGGGCGATGTTCGTGCCCATCGTCGGCATCATCTCCCCCGCCGACGTCGGCATCGTCCCGTCGATTGCGTTCCTCATCGGTGTCGCCATCGGCGGACGCACCACCCTGCTCGGCCCGGTCCTCGGCGCGGTGGGCGTGGCGTGGGCACAGACCACCCTGTCGGAGAACTTCCCGTCGGCCTGGACCTACGCGCAGGGCCTGCTGTTCATCGTCGTCGTCGGCTTCTTCCCCGCCGGCCTCGCCGGAGTCATCACCCTGCTCCGCCGGCGCCGCCGCACCACCCCGACCGAACCCACACCCCCGACCGAACCCGAGCCCGCCGACCTTCCCGAGATGGAGCCCGTGCGATGAGCAAACCCGTCTACGGCGGCAACGCCGGAATGAGCAGCGACTACCTCGAGATCCGCGACCTGCGTGTCACCTTCGACGGCTTCACCGCCGTCGACGGCGTCGACCTCACCCTCCTCCAAGGCGACCTGCGGTTCCTCATCGGCCCCAACGGCGCCGGCAAGACCACCCTCGTCGACGCCGTCACCGGCCTGGTCCCAGCGACCGGCTCGATCACCAAATCCGGCGTCGAACTGCTCGGCAAGAAGACCCACAAGATCGCACGCCTCGGTGTCGGCCGCACCTTCCAGACCGCCTCGGTCTTCGAGGAACTGTCCGTTCTGCAGAACCTCGACATCGCCGCCGGCGCGAGCCGCTCCCCGTGGCAGTTGCTGCGCCGCCGCAACAACGTTCTGCCCGAGATCGAGGAAACACTCGAGACGATCGGCCTGACCGCCCACCGCGACACCCCCGCGGGCATCCTCGCCCACGGGCAGAAGCAATGGCTCGAGATCGGCATGCTGCTCGTGCAGAACGCCGACGTGCTGCTCCTCGACGAACCCGTCGCCGGAATGAGCGGCGACGAACGCGAGGAGACCGGGCAGCTGCTGCGCCGCATCGGCGCGCAGCGCACGGTGGTCGTCGTCGAGCACGACATGGACTTCATGCGCGCCTTCGCCACCTCCGTCACCGTCCTCGCCCGCGGCAAGGTCATCGCCGACGGCACCGTCGACCAGGTCCAGAACGACCCGCAGGTCCAGCAGGTCTACCTCGGGACCGCCACCGCTGCTCAGGAGGCATGATGCTCGAACTCGTCGACGTCCGCGCCGGTTACGGTCGCACCGAGATCCTGCACGGCATCTCCCTGACCGTGCCGACCGGCAAGACCGTCGCGGTCATGGGCCACAACGGTGCCGGCAAGACCACACTGCTGCGCGCCGCCGTCGGCCTGCTGCCCGTCACCAAGGGAAAGATCCTCTTCGACGGTGACGACATCACCTCGCTGCGACCATCTGCCCGCGTCGCCCGCGGCCTGGCCTACGTCCCCCAGGGGCAACAGTCCTTCGGTCAGCTCACCTGCCGGGAAAACCTGCAGGTCGTCGCCGACACGCGCCGCAACGGCCGTCAGTTGGTCACCGACATGCTCGACCTGTTCCCCGCCCTCGTCCCGCTACTCGACCGCCGCGCCGGCCTGCTCTCCGGCGGTCAGCGCCAGCAACTCGCCATCGCCCGCGCGCTGATCACCGAGCCGCGCATGCTCATCCTCGACGAGCCCACCGAAGGCATCCAGCCGTCGGTGGTCACCGAGATCGAGAACACCATCGTCGAACTCGGCCGCAGCGGCGACCTCGGGGTGCTGCTCGTCGAACAGCACATCGGTTTCGCCCTCGACAACGCCCTGCACTACTACGTCCTCGAATCCGGGCGCATCACCTCGACGGGTGACGGTGGTGTCGACGCCGCCTCCACCGTCCGTGCGGCGATGGCAATCTGA
>NZ_JAOCLZ010000058.1:0-2798 GCF_025290685.1 Rhodococcus sp. PAE-6 | reverse complement strand
ATTCCAATACCTCCGACTGCACCAAGATCAAGTACCATAGGCACAACCTCGGTCACAAACTGTCGTTGCAGTACTAAGTTGCTGGTGCCAGCACGACGAACCCGCGCTGCTGGATTGGCTCACGCACTCGAGAACACGACGCCCCGCCGTTCGACTGGCAATCGCGTCTGCGTTCCGCCAGTACGGGTGGGCCGAACGCGGCGGAGACTACCTCGCTCTCTACCGGTCCGGTTGGACAGATTCCGACGGCGACATCGGGCGAGTGTATTTGGAATCGTCACACGTGTTGGTTCGGAGCGACGCAGCTCAAGAGGTCCCACGGTTGCTCGCTGCCGGCATTACACCTGCTTCGGCAGTTTTCGTACTGGAACGGGTGTGCCGAACCGACGGTGCCTCATGGGGAGCCGCGCTCGACGAACCCGACGCCACCGCCGTGTTGAAGCTGGGGTGGCGAGCCGGACTCGAGTCATGGGCGGAACAGGAGATCATCGCGGGCATCGCAGCCTCACATCCGCGATTGGTCTTGAACCAACTCGTTGACGAGCGCACTCCCGATGCTCAGCTGCCGTACGAGTTGCCCGGACTCTCAGAGGCCCTATCGGATCACGCCGATGACCTTGCCTCCTGGATGTTCGACCGAGCCAAGACACCGGAGGTGGCTCGAGCAGAACAGGTGGTCGGGCTCGCCCTTGCCGGTGGCGTCTCCGAGCACCAAGCACGATCTATTGCGTCACTTCTCGACGTCGTGGACGCGGAAACCTTGGTCGCGGTGCTCGAACTTCTTCGCTTCGTTGAAATCTGGCCTCTGCAGCAGCCATCTCTTGCCAGATCCTTCCTCCAACGTGCCGATCAACTCGGGCACAACATAACTCGACACGTGCTGGAAGCCATCGAAGGTGCAACCAGGCTGCGCGGCGTCTCCTGGACCAATGGCGTTTCCGACGAGGTAAACCACGCACTTACCCTCGCCACCCGAGCCGCCGAAGCCGAACCGGAGCCACGACTCGCCGCGATCTATGCGCACCGGATCGAATCGCTGCATCACGAGGTGAAGAACATCGAAGACAGGTACGCACGAGACACCGAATTCTGACCACGGACCCGAACAGCGCCGAGCACTCGGCAACCTCGACTCCACGCGCAATTTGCGGCGGTGTCCAAAGTCGATTGCGTTCTCACCCCCCTCAGAATCGTCACGCCGAGGCCGGGGACCGAGGAGTCACGTGGGTTCGCGAAATGAGGCAACTCCGGCTTACATCGGAACAATGTATTATGACGAACAGGAGGTGACGAACGATGGAGGCGAACCCGAGCGAAGGCGCTGTCCTTCGCCGATGCACCACGCTGTTGCGCGACTTGTTGCCGGATGACTGGGACACGCATGCGGAAACATTCACCGATCTCGGTTCGGGCGATATCGGGGTCGATGGCCGAGTGCAGGTCGTGACCCCGAACGGAGAGGTCGCCGAGTTCCTCATCGAGGTCAAACGCGTGTTGAACCGGCGTGACATCGGGGTGGTTGCGCGCCGACTCGGCGAAGCCACCGACGCCCTCCCTGCTCAGGGGTTGGTGATGGCTCGCTATATCTCCCCTCCCCTGCAGGAACTCCTGCAGGACCTGAACCTGTCGTACGTCGATACGACCGGCAATGTCATGGTCACCGCACGGCGACCGGCGTTGGTGCTGCGTGATCGGGGCTTGAGCCACGACCCGTACCGGGGGCCGGGCCGTCCCCGGGCCACGCTCAAAGGTGAACCTGCTGCCAAACTCGTGCGCACCCTCGTCCGGGAGAAACGGGCGTGGTCGGCTCGCGAACTCGTCGCTGCTTCGCAGGTCTCGACCGGGGCGACCTACCGGGTGCTGGAGTACCTGCAGGAAGAGGAACTGATCGCCAGAACCGCCGACAAGCGATTCGAGGTCACCGATTGGGCGCGCCTGTTGCGGCGGTGGAGCCGGGACTACAGCTTCGTCGACAACGCTCAGACGTATCAGTTCATCGCACCCCGCGGTGTTCCCTCACTGCTGAACAAGCTCGGGGCAGAGAACGACCCCGGTTTCCGGTACGCGGTCACCGGATCCGTTGCCGCAGCTGAATGGGCACCGTATGCACCGGCACGCGCAGCATTCATCTACACCGACAATCTGGACGAGGCCGCACAGAAATGGCGGCTGTATCCCGCAGACCCCAGCACCGCCGAGGCAGCGAATGTGGTACTCGGCGAGCCGGACTATCCGGTCGTCTTCGACAACACCTCTCAAGCCGAGGCCGGATACACGATCGCGGCGATCGAGCAGGTCGCCGTCGACCTGCTCTCCGGCCCGGGACGCAACCCGGCCGAAGGTGAAGAACTCATAGAATGGATGCAGGCCCATGAATCCGCCTGGCGGCGATAACCTCCTTGCCGACGCACGCAGCGCCCTGCTCGATGCACTGGACGCTCTCCAAGCGCACCACGGCGCCCTGATCGTGATCGGCGCACAGGCGGTGTATCTGCGCAGCGGCGCCGCGGTCGTCGCCCTGGCGGAGTCGACGAAAGACAGCGATTTGGCGGTCAACCCGCGCGATCTCGACGACGACCCCCATCTCGAAGAAGCCATGACCAGCGCCGGGTTCTACCTCAACACCAACAGGCAACCCGGAGCCTGGCTCAACCGCCACGGCATTCCCGTGGATCTGATGGTCCCGTCCGCGCTGTCCAACCGAACCAGCCCTACCGCGCGCTCGGAGCTTGACCCCTGATCTTGGACACGTGGAATCCAGCACACTGCTGGGGGAAGCGAGAATCCAAGGATGGCCA
>NZ_JAOCLZ010000057.1:0-2900 GCF_025290685.1 Rhodococcus sp. PAE-6 | reverse complement strand
CGGGCCCGGCTGTTCGCCGTCACCGAGACCGGGACCGCGGCCGAGCACGTGCTGGTGCTGGTCGTGCACCACATCGCGTCCGACGGTTTCTCGATGGGTCCGCTGACCCGCGACGTCGTGACGGCCTACGCGGCCCGCGTCTCGGGTGACGCCCCGCAGTGGGAGCCGCTGCCGGTGCAGTACGCCGACTTCGCCATCTGGCAGCGGGAGGTGCTCGGTTCGGAGGACGATCCGGAGTCGATCATCTCCTCGCAGGTCGCGTTCTGGCGGGAGACCCTCGCGGGTCTGCCCGAGCAGCTCGACCTGCCGGCGGACCGTCCGCGACCGGCGGTCGCGAGCTACCGCGGTGCCTCGCACCGGTTCGTCCTGGACTCCGAACTCCGTTCCGCCGTCCGCGATCTCGCCCGGCGCACCTCCACCACCGAGTTCATGGTCGTGCACGCGGCACTGGCGGTGCTGCTGGCGCGTCTGTCGGGCACCGACGACATCGCGATCGGCACCCCGGTGGCCGGTCGTGGCGACGCGGCGCTCGACGATCTGGTGGGCATGTTCGTCAACACCCTCGTGCTGCGCACCCGGGTGGAGGGCGGCGAGTCGTTCGAGCAGGTGCTCGGCCGGGTGCGCGGCGCCGACCTCGAAGCGTTCGGGCACGCCGACCTGCCGTTCGAGCGGCTCGTCGAGATCATCGACCCCGAACGGTCGACGGCACGGCACCCGCTGTTCCAGGTGCTCCTCGCGTTCCAGAACCTCGATGCCGGCTCCCTCGAGCTGCCCGGCCTGACCGTCTCGGCGCTCGATGTCGACGTGGCACTCGCGAAGTTCGACCTGCAGGTCACCGTCTCGGACGACGCCACCGCCGAGGGTTATCTCGTCGAATTGACTTATGCCACCGATCTGTTCGACGCCCGGACGATGGAGTCCTTCGCCGAGCGCCTGACCCGGATCCTCATCGCGGTCGTGACCGAACCCGCACTCCCGGTCGGTGATGTCGCGCTGCTCGACGATGCCGAGCGCACCGATGTGCTCGCCACGTGGAACGCCACCGAGCACGCGCTCGGCGACGCCGGGACCCTCGTCGATCTGTTCGCCGAGCAGGTCCGGCGGTCGCCGGACGCGGTCGCGGTGGAGTTCGAGGGCGAGACGCTGACCTACGGCGAGTTCTCCGAGCGTGTGAATCGTCTTGCGCGGCATCTGATCTCGCTCGGTGTCCGACCGGAGACGTCGGTGGGTCTGGCGATGCGCCGCTCGCTGGATCTGCTCGTCGGTATGTACGCGGTCGTCACGGCCGGTGGTGCCTACGTGCCGATCGATCCGAATCAGCCCGAGGATCGCAACGGGTACATCCTCGACACCGCCGCGCCCGTGGTTGTGCTGAGCACCGAACGCGACGGATTCTCCGTGCCGGCCACGGCATCGGTGCCGTCGCTCGCGATCGACGGCCTCGACCTGTCCGCGACACCGGCCGGGCCGGTCACCGACGCCGACCGCCTCGCGCCGTTGCGGCCGTCGAACACCGCGTACTCGATCTTCACCTCGGGTTCGACGGGACGCCCGAAGGGTGTGGCGGTCGCCCATGCCTCGGTCGTCAACCAGATTCGGTGGATCACCACCGAATACGGGATCGGCCCCGACGATGTGGTGCTGCAGAAGACCCCGTTCACCTTCGACGTGTCGGTGTGGGAACTGTTCGGCACCCTCGCCGTCGGTGCGCGCATGGTGATCGCGGTCCCGGACGGTCACCGCGACACCGCCTATCTCGGCACCGTCATCCGCGAGCGCGCGGTGACGGCGACCTCCTTCGTCCCGTCGATGCTCGCGGTGTTCGCCGCGTCGGTGTCGCCCGACGACTGCGCGTCGCTGCGCACCGTGCTCGTCGCAGGTGAAGCCTTCCCGCTGTCGGTGGCCGAGCAGTTCTCCCGGATCAGCGACGCCGAGCTCCACAACCTCTACGGCCCCACCGAGGCCACGGTGCACGCCACCGCCCGCCCGGTCGCAGGAACGACGGGTGGTTCCGTCGCGATGGGCGCTCCGGTGTGGAACACCCGCGCCTACGTGCTCGACTCGCGGCTGTCGCCGGTTCCCGCCGGTGTCGTGGGAGAGTTGTATCTCGCGGGCGTGCAGGTGGCGCGCGGTTACGTCGGCCGCCCCGATCTGACCGCCGAGCGTTTCGTCGCCTCGCCCTTCGGCGAGGGTGAACGTCTGTACCGCACGGGCGACCTCGTGCGCTGGAGCAACGACCGCAGCGGCGATCTCGAGTACCTCGGCCGCACCGACTTCCAGGTCAAGCTCCGCGGTCTGCGTATCGAGCTCGGGGAGATCGAGACCGCGCTGCTCGACCACACCGGGGTGTCGCAGGCCGCCGCGCAGGTGCGCCGCGATCAGCTCGTCGCTTACGTGGTCCCGGCCCCGAACACGACCTTCGACCGCGACGCCGCGCAGGCCGCGCTGAGCGCGGTGCTCCCGGCCTACATGGTGCCGTCGCAGTTCGTGGTCCTCGACGAGATGCCGCTCGGCAGCTCGGGCAAGGTCGACCGGAAGGCGCTGCCCGACCCGGTCTTCGAGGCTCGCGGCTTCCGTGCACCCACGACCCCGGTCGAAGAGGTCGTCGCCGGCGTGTTCGCCGACGTCCTCGGTGTCGACCGTGTCGGGCTCGACGACGACTTCTTCGCCCTCGGCGGCAACTCGCTCATCGCGACGCAGGTCGTCGCGCGCCTCGGTTCCGAACTGGGAACCGTTGTGCCCGTTCGTGTCCTGTTCGAGGCGCCCGGCGTAGCCGCTCTCGCCGCCCGCGTCGAGCAGAGCGAGGCCCAGGGCCGCACGCCGCTCGTCGCACAGGAACGTCCCGAGCGGGTCCCACTGTCGCTCGCGCAGCAGCGCATGTGGTTCCTCAACCGCTTCGA
>NZ_JAOCLZ010000056.1:0-2961 GCF_025290685.1 Rhodococcus sp. PAE-6 | reverse complement strand
CACGCGAGGAACGCAAGGATTGCACTGTCGGCACGCCACGCACGGCACGCCTGCAACGCAAGCCACGCGAGGAACGCGCCGTGATGCAACACGGACTCGGATCATCGACTGAAAGGTGCGCAATGCAACCACGCAAGATCGCCATTGCCAATCAGAAGGGCGGCGTGGGCAAGACTGCAACAGCACTCGGCCTGGCCAGTGCTGTGTCAGCGAAAGGGGGCAAGGTCCTTGTCGTCGATGCCGACTCTCAGGGCAATGCCACCAACGGCCTCGGTGTGACCGTCGAAGGCGACATGCTCACCACCTACCACCTGATGAACCAGACCGTCGAAGGTGGCGCGGCAAATGCCGTCATAGCGACCGACTGGGGCGGAGTCGACCTGATTCCCGCAGACGAGGAGCTCGGCAAAATCGAGTCCGATGGCTCAAACGACCTGGTTT
The DNA here is from genome assembly GCF_025290685.1 of Rhodococcus sp. PAE-6. Lineage (NCBI taxonomy): Bacteria > Bacillati > Actinomycetota > Actinomycetes > Mycobacteriales > Nocardiaceae > Rhodococcus > Rhodococcus sp. PAE-6. Next base: position 2,520 of record NZ_JAOCLZ010000056.1, on the reverse strand, counting down.
TCCGCCTCGATGTCGCCTTCGAAGGCCTGGATCTGAGTCCCTACGACGTCGTGCTGTTCGACTGTCCACCAAGCTTGGGCAAGGTCCTGTTCGCCGTCCTCATCGCTTGTGACGGGGTGGTAGCTGTCACCGAACCGACGATCGACAGTGTGCATGGCGTCGAACGCCTCGACGAAACCATCCGTACGGTGCGCAAACGTGCCAACCCTCGCCTCAACTTCGACAAGATCGTTCTCAGCCGCCGCCGCGGCACCGCCGAGCACAACTTCCGGGAGACCGAGCTGCGGGAGGTCTATGGCGATCTCGTAGCCCGCACGATCATTCCGGAACTGGCGACTCGTCAGGACGCGCACAGCGCACGGACACCGATCCATCAATTCCGAGGTGGTCGCGCGATTTCTCTTCAAACCGCCTACAGCGATCTTCTTGCCGAACTGTCTCTCACCACTGGAGGTGCATCGTGACCGCACAACGTCAGCCGGCGATCCGCAAGACCCACCCCGCCGAAGAACTGCCCGAACGCCCCACGCGCATCGAGCAATCAACGCCCGCGCCGACCCCAGTACCTGCACGTTCGGTCACGCCGTCAGTGACGGGAAGCGACACCGATCCGGCAGAGGGCCTGTCGGCGACGCACAACACGCGAATCCGTCCGAGCATCAAGGCGCGGCTGCGTAGGGGAGTGGACAAACTTCGCTACGAGACGGGAGACCGAACCATCAGCGAGGCGTCGATTACCGACAAGGCGCTGCAGGAGTACCTCGACAAGCACGGACTCTGACGTAGCACTACGACCCCCAGCACTGCGTGCGTTGCAGGCCCGCGACGCACGCAGTGCAGGTCCCCTACGCGGCTGCAACTGCAAGGGGACCGTTGACCAGGACTACCACCCGTCAGGAAGGACACCATCCGGTCATGCCCGACGATACAACCCCGCCCGCAACCGCGTTGCGAACTGAGTTGCCCGTGAGCCGACAGATGACACTGTCGTTGGTGACCGTGGCCGCCATGACCCTGTTCATCGCAGCGCTGTCCTTCATCCTGTCGTTCGATGCACTTCGAGCCCTGGCGATCGAGGTCGGTGTGCAACCGGGACGAGCATGGATGGCGCCGGTTGCCATCGACGTTGCCCAAGCTGCTGCAACCGCCGGCTATGTCATCTTCCGCATCTCCGGCCGCGGCCGATACACCCTTGCGTACTGCGCCACGTTGGCCGTGGTGACGGTGTTGTTGAGTGTGGTCGGCAACGCCTTCCATGCCTGGCAGACAGCTGAGCGCAACCTTGCCCGAGTTGCAGCAGGGGAGGACCTCGGGTTCGTTCCGCAGGCCCCCTGGATCGGAGCGCTGTTTGCCGCGATTTTCCCGCTGCTGTGGCTTGCGTTGTTCCACTTGTTCGTGATGATGATCCAGCGCAACCAACCCTCTCCCGGTACTCCGGCGCTTACCAACACCGTGACACCCGCTTCGACTGTCTCTGCCACCGCGCCTCGGATCGCGGTGCGTCCCGAGCCTCATGCTCCCGGAGACGGCGCAACCGCTGACGGCGGTCTGGCAACCCCTCACAGCGCCGCGCACGCACCGTTGCAGGGCGGGCCCGTGACCGAACAGAGCGATGCAACTGCTTCGGGAACACCCACCTTCGCCTGCAACTCGGTTGTCGAGCCGACAACAATGGGACAACCTGCGGTGTCCGTCACGCGCAACGGATATGCGCAGACCCAGGAGGGATTGCTTCGATTCCTCGCCGACTCCGAGTTCCACGAGACCGTGCAAGTCGTGGCATCGATGATGATCAAGTCCCCGCAACTGCGGCAGATCGATGTTGCTCACCGATTGCAGATCGACAAGTCCACCGTCAGCCGGCGGTGGCGGCAGTTCTGTCAGGCGGCCGAAACCGAAGGGTTCCTGGTCCCGCCATTGCCTGCAATCGAGACCGCTGATCCGGTGAAAGAGCCCTCCCTCGTCTAGACCTCCGTATCGGAACCTTGCCTCAAGCGGCGGCGGAGAACGCTGTCCGCCGCCTATGCACTGCGACCGGCAGATTGTGCGGAAGGTCGGGACGGTGACGATGAGGATGGAGCTGGAATGCCGAAAGGAGATGCCGTGTACTTCATCGACGGCCGTCGCATTCGGTCGCTCGAGGATTTTCTCTCTGTTGTGGGCGAAGCAGTATCGGGGCTCGGTGGGTATTTTGGTCGCAATCTGGATGCCTTCGCTGACTGTCTGACCGGCGGATATGGCACACCCGAAGACATCTTCACTGCATCTCGACAACAACTGTCGAGATGCAGTGAAGTTTGACAGGACACGCCGCTACAGATTGACAGAGGCTCGGTGAGACGAGAGCGCTGGTCAAGGCGTCATTCCGGGAAACCGCAGCTCAGAGCCCTTATAAGCTGCTGCCGGCCCAGTTAATCTGCCTCGCCGATCTCGCTCGTCTTCGTGAGACTTCCCAGTGGGATGTCAGTAGCGATTCCCGTTTCGATGTCAGTGCCTCCTACTTCGTGATCGAATACGTGT
>NZ_JAOCLZ010000055.1:0-3063 GCF_025290685.1 Rhodococcus sp. PAE-6 | reverse complement strand
CTCGGTCTGGTCGGCATCCAGGTCTGACCGCTACCTGCAACCACCGGCCGACGACTGAAGGGCACGACCGTGATCGACAACGACGACATGCTGCACCGCGTGGACCGGCACTATCTCGGCCCGACCGGCTTCACACTGCCGTTCCGAGTGCGCTACGGAGCGGTCGGAATCGGCTTCGTCATCCCCGTGGCGATCTTCATCATCGCCCGCGCGATCGTGCACGTCCCGATCAACTTCCAGTCGATCCTGATCATCCTCGCGCTCGGTGTCGTGCTCACCTCGAAGGTCACGAAATACGTCAACGCCGACCGCCCACTGCGGTCGGTGCTCAAAGCCGCATGGAACGACCTGAACGCCCCACGCCCGCCCAAGGGCACTGTCACGTTGTTGAAGTCGGCGAACTGGGAGAATCGGTGGGGTGAGCACCGCACTACTGTCGTACAAAGGCCACAGATACCCGGCCGAGATCATCAACCACTGCGTGTGGTTGTACTTCCGGTTTCCGCTCAGCTTCCGTGAAGTCGAGGAGATGATGCTCGAACGCGGTGTCGTGGTGAGTTACGAGACGATCCGCCGGTGGTGCGCCAAGTTCGGGCAGTCCTACGCCAACGCGCTGCGCCGACGGCGGGCCCGGCCCGGTGACAAGTGGTACCTCGACGAGGTCTTCATTAAAATCAACGGCACACTGCATTACTTATGGCGGGCGGTCGACCAGGATGGAAACGTGCTCGACGTGCTGGTCCAGTCCCGCCGAAACGCGTTGGCGGCCAAACGGTTCTTCCGCAAGCTGCTCAAAAGTCTGGAGTATGTGCCGCGGGTGATCGTCACCGACAAACTCGGCAGCTACCAGGTCGCCCACCGCGAACTGCTGGGATCGGTCGAGCATCGCCAGTCGAAGTACTTGAATAATCGCGCCGAGAACTCGCACCAACCGACCCGACAACGCGAACGTGCGATGAAACGCTTCACCTCACCTGGGCACGCGCAACGATTCCTGTCAGCGTTCAGCAGCATCTCACCTCACTTCCGGCCCCGCCGGCATCGACTAACCGCGACCGAGTGGCGCACCGAGATGGCCGACCGATTCGCGGTCTGGGAGGAAGTCACCGTGACCGACGCCGCCTGAAGTGAACGGCCCGAAGATGTTCCGTAGCAGTTCGTCCCAAACTAGCTGTGCCGCTATACTTTTCGATTAACGTGACAGTGCCCACCGAGTTACACCACTCTATGGGGCACTACTCCACCTCTCCGATCCCCACCTGTCGTTGTCGAATGGCAACACGGCTGACGGAGTGGAGTTAGCAAACAGGTTCGGTGACAACACCAACGGCGCAGAGGGCTTGCGTGCCGCCTTGTCTGCGGCGCAGCAGGCCGGTGCCCAGCTCGCGGTGATCACCGGTGATCTCACCGATCACGGGACGCCCGACGAGTACGAACTGTTGCAAGCCGTGCTGGCAGGCTCACCGATCCAGGTCGAAGTCATCCCTGGCAATCACGACCACTACGGACACCGCCACGAACCCGCGAACGCAGACCAACCGGTCGGTGGCGGCTTCCTCGGAACCGCCACCACCTGGCGCTACGAACACGCCTTCGGTCCCCGGTGGTGGTCTGCAGACATCGGAACGTTCCATGTACTGGCCCTGGACTGGTTCAGCTACACCTGCGGCATCGACTGCAATGCCCAGAAGGAGTTCATCCGACATGATCTGGATGCCAGCGAGCGCCCGCTACTAGTCCTCACGCACGACGTGCCCGACCCTGGGCTGCAGGACCTTATTACCAGCTATGCAGGCCCGACGACCCGCATTTCGATCCTCTCCGGTCATTGGCACGTGAGCGTCGATCGACACATCGGACAGATCCACTACCTCACCGCACCACCGACCAGCTTCGGCGGCTTTGATTGGTCGGCCCCCTCCTGGCACCTCCTCGACGTCACCCAGGACCACTCACTGCGTCGCCAAACCCAGCACACCTGGACCCGTCACCAGTCCACACCCGCGCCGACGGTGCACTCGATGCTGTGGTCGGCACCCGACGGACATAATCAGCACGGCGGCAATCTCTCTCGCGTGGGACAGCACCACGTGGCGGTACCCACCACACGGCAAGGACAAGCGCACGTGACCCTTGTCAGTGGCCGAGACGGGCACGCTAAGTGGACGGTCCCCGTCGATGGTGATGCCGTCACATCGCTGACGGCGTGGGGTGACACACTGATCGCCACGGCCTTCTCCGGCACCCTCACGTGCCTCGACACCACTGACGGAACAATCCGATGGACGCACGCACTGCCCGCCGCAGACCAGATTCGCCTGCTCAACGCACCTGAACTGACCACAGACGGGACACTGATCACCGGCACCCTCGACCGACTGTCTGCACTATGCGCCGACACTGGCCAAGTACTATGGAGCACATCAGATCTCGCCCCCGTCGACACCCTCATGACCTACGGTCGCGGGCTCACACACGGACATCATGTCGTGTTTCCCTTCGGCGGCCCCTACCGAGGGTTGACCGCCCTCGACGCTCGTGATGGCACAGTGGTGTGGAGTCAGTTCACTCCCCCAGCAGCGCCGAGCACCGTGAGCGCGATCCCCGGAACAGGCGATGCACTGGTGGTCCGCACCGATACCCAAACCCTCGACCGCATCGCCTTGACCACGGGCAGCACCCTGTGGTCAACACCCATCGCCGGCGGCTTCACAACCACACCGCCGGTGTGTATAGGTGACCGCGTCGTCGCGATCACCGGCGATGGCACAATTTACCGTCTGAACCTGGCAACGGGTGCGCCAACGGCCGACCCCACGCACATACCGCAGCAGGGACACCAAGGGTGGGGGCCATACCGGTCTACCGGAATCGGAATAGCGACCGAGCCCCTGATCATCGGCGACCAGATCATCGCCGTGACTGTCACTGGTGAAGTCTGGGCAGTCGCCCCCTCAGGTTCGGAGGAACTCGCCGCAACGCTCGATCTGATCCCTCCCGGGATTTCCGGAGGGCTCCTCTCAAGGGAGGATGAAACCTATGGCAGCAGGATCGAAGCGGTAC
>NZ_JAOCLZ010000054.1:0-3121 GCF_025290685.1 Rhodococcus sp. PAE-6 | reverse complement strand
AGTACCGCTTCGATCCTGCTGCCATAGGTTTCATCCTCCCTTGAGAGGAGCCCTCCGGAAATCCCGGGAGGGATCAGACCTCCCGGCAGCGGCCGCATGCTCGCGCATGTTGTGGGTGCCGGTGTCGATCCAGATGGTGTTGTGCACGATGCGGTCCATGACGGCGTCGGCGTGTACTCCGGAGCCCAGGCGCTGGTGCCAGTCCTTCTTGGAATACTGGGTGCAGAACACGGTCGACCCGGTGTCGTAGCGTCGTTCAAGGAGCTCGAGGAGCATTCTGCTGATCGTCTCGTCGGGGTGGTCTAGGAGCCATTCGTCGATCACCAGCAGGGAGAACGCGGCGTACTTTTTGAGGAATTTGTTCTGGCCTTGGGGTCGGCCTTTGGCCAGGGCCCAGGCTTCTTCGAGGTCGGGCATTCGGATGTAGTGCGCCCGGAAGCGGTGCTGGCATGCCTGCTTGGCCAGGGCACAGCCGAGGTAGGACTTGCCCGAGCCGGTGAAGCCCTGGAAGACGACGTTCTGTTGGCGCTGGATGAACGAGCAGGTGGCCAGCTGCGCGAGGACGGCGCGGTCCAGGCCGCGTTCCTCGACCAGGTCCACGCGCCGCAGATCGGCTGCTGGGTAGCGCAGGTTGGCCCGGCGGATGAGTCCGTCGATCTTGGAGTGGTTGAAGCTCTCGTGGGCGTGGTCGACGACCAGCTGCAGGCGCTCGCCGAAGTTCATGCCGACCACGTGGTCGTCGTGTTGCGCTTCGATCGCCTCGAGCAGTGGCTGGGCGCCCATCTCGCGGAGCTTGCGCTTGGTCTCGCTATCGATGCTGCTCATCGGGTGCTCCTGGCGTAGTAGTCGGCGCCGCGGACGTACCCGCCGGCCTGTTCGGGCTTCGTGCGTGGCTGTAGGGCGGCGGTCTTGTCTTGGCCGGTGGCCAGGATCGGGTGGATATGCGCGTAGCGGGGCGAGCGCACGGGCCCGGTCAGCGCCAGGGCGCAGGCGGCTTCGACGCGCTCGGCTGAGAACCGCCGCGAAAGGCGCAGCACCGCCAGGGCGGCGTCGAGGCCCTGTTCGTCGACGGGTACGGATTCGAAGATCCGGTTGATCACGATGACCGCCGCTGGCCCCACCCGCTCGGCCCACTCCCGTACCCGGGGTGCATCCCACTGTTGGTACTGGCGGCCGGCCGGCAGGTCGGCGTCGTTGGTGCGGTACTGCCCGGCGGCTCCAGCTGGGAGCAGCAGGTGGCTGGAGATCCGCTCGGTGCCGCGGTAGATCTCCAGCGTGCGGGCGGTGATCCGCACATCGACCTTGGTACCGATGTGGGCCAGCGGGGCGGAGTAGAAGTTGCGCTCGAACACCACGTGCCCGTTGCGGCCGACCCGGCGGCCGTAGAGCCACCGGCTGATCTCGAACGCCACCGCGGGCAGCGGCGTGAGTAGCGGCCGCTCCTCGGCGGTGAACACGCTCAGTCTCGAGCCGGGGCGTTTCTGGAATGGTTCGCGGTTTTAGGCGTCCATCCGCTCACCGATCGCCTCGGCCAGTTCGGGCACCGTGTGAAACGTCCGGTCCCGCAGGCCGGCGATCACCCAGGTCGCCACGTGCGCCACGGTGTTCTCGGTGCTCGCCTTGTCCTTCGGGCGCCGTATCCGGCCTGGCAGAACGGCTGCGGAGTAGTGGGCGGCCATCTCCCGGTAGGCGTCGTTGAGGACGATCTCGCCGTCGCGGGGGTGCTTGACCACGCCGGTCTTGAGGTTGTCGCACACGATCCGCGGTACCGACCCGCCGATGGCGTCGAACATCGCCACGTGAGCCCGAAGCCACGCGTCCTGCTGCATGTCGGTGCTGGGCCAGACGAACGCGTACCGGCTGAACGGCAGGCACGCCACGAACAGATACACCTTCCGCGTCGCCCCGGTGACCGGGTCAGTCACCTCCATCGTGGGGCCGGACCAGTCGACCTCGACCGTCTGGCCGGCCTTGTGCCCCACGCGGGAGGCGGCGCCGGTCACCATCACGTGTCGCTGGTAGGTCTTGCACCACCGGTCATATCCCATCGCCGGCGCTTTCGCGTGGGCGCAGCGGTCGGTGTACTCGCCGTGCAGCAGCTTGAGCGTGACCCCGACCCGGGCCATCTCGCGGTGGACCTGCTCCCAGTCCGGCTGGGCGAACACGCTCTCGTGCTCACCGCGCCCCGGGAACAGGCGGGCGTACACCCGCTCATCGGTCAGCTCGGCGACGTCGTCCCAGCTCGTCTCGGTCGCATCGGCGGCCTCCAGCACCGCGGTGATGCTCTTGCGGGACATGCCCTGCGAGGCGGCAATTGCCCCCCGGACAGGCCTTCGGCGCGAAGCTGCAACACGAGCTTCGCCCTGATCTTCCGTACAGTCACGGATTGCTCCTTCCGCCGCGTGCCCTATACACGCGGCGGAAGGAGCCTAGAAGCGGGTGGCCCCCACGGGCGCTACTGCTGGCCCCCAAGCGCAATATTCGCGATCCCGGCCACTGGCCCCCGGAGGCAATACCGGTGGACCCCAGTGAGACGAATATTCACTTGTGCTCGATACGGTCCGCCGGGTCAACCCCGCGGTACTCGGGGCGGATCGCTCGCACGCGGTCCTTAAGCACGGTCATCGAGTGCGGCCAGGCGATCCGCTCGGCGATCACCGTGGCCGGCATCGTCGGATACTCCGCCAGAAGCTTGCGGATCTCCGGTTCGAACGCATCGGCCAGCGATCCCTTCGGGGCTCGCTTGTACTTCGGCGGCTCGGATGAGGCCAACGCTGATCGCACCGTATTCCTCGCTATCCCCAGCCTCCTGGAGATCTCCTTGATCGGCACACCCTCGCTGTTATGCAACCGGCGTATCTCGGCCCACTGCTCCACCAATCACCCTCCCAGGGTCGGGAGGGGTCAAGATTCACCCGTCACCCGGGGGTCAGTATTCACCCGCCGTCGACAAACGTAGAGGGCACGCCCGTTGGTGCAAGGAAGTCCAGTCCTTTCGCGGCTTCCACAGCGCTTTCTATTGACAGTCGATGCGGAGGCGCGTAGGTCAAGCCCCAGAAGGTGGTGTAGGACGGTGATCCCTTCTCCTGTCCTGACTATGCAGCAGGAATCGCGGCAGCAG
>NZ_JAOCLZ010000053.1:0-3166 GCF_025290685.1 Rhodococcus sp. PAE-6 | reverse complement strand
TCGGTTAACCGGCCCTCCCACGACACGATCACGGTTGCAGCGTGAGGTCCTGAGCCGACGACCGGTTGAGGCGCATGCTGGCGGTGTCGGCTCCGATCGAAAGGCGGCGGACAATGACCGTTCGGGTGCGCATCAGCAGCAACGGGCATGTGATCGACGGCCAATGGGAAGGATGCGCAGCAGCAAACGCGTTCCTGACGCATCTGGCCGGACGCGGATTCAGTTCGGCAACGGTGCGGGCATATGCGTTCGACGTGCTCAATCTGGCCCGATTCCTGCTCGATCGCGACCTCACGGTGGCTGCGGTGACGCCGGTGACGGTGTTCGAGTGGGTCGACTGGCAGAACGTGCACCGCAAACCCCGCCCAGGCATGGCGACACGAGGTGATCGGGGCACTGCGGCATCGACGATCAACCGACGAGTCGCGGCGATACGCGCATTGTTCGAATACCTGGTGATGACCGGGATACGCACCGAAAATCCGGTGCCCTCACCGCGGCGCGGACAGGGACTGCGACCACCAGCGCGAGGACTGCTCGGACACCTCGGGCCGGGCCGACCCCGAGCCGGAGGCAGGCTGGTACGCCAACCGCGGCTACTGCCCGAGTCCCTCGACGCCGACGCGATCGAGCAGTTTGCGGCGTCGCTGCGCACCCATCGGGATCGAGCGATGTTGTGGGCGATGCTGTTCGGCGGGCTGCGCAACGCCGAGGTGCGATCCCTGCGGTTGGCAGACGTCGATTTCGGCCAGCGACGACTCCGGGTGCTCGGCAAAGGCTGCAAGGAACGGGTGGTGCCGGTCGATGCGGTGTTCTTCACCGAACTGTCGGCCTATCTGCGCCTCGAACGGCCACCGGGGTTGGCGACCGAGGAGTGTTTCGTGGTGCTGCGCGGCCCCACCGCGGGGGCGCCGGTGACCGAGGCGGGACTGCGGTCGCTGTTCCGGCGGCACCGGGACCTCTCCGGTGCGACGAGGGTGCGTCCGCACCGATTGCGCCACACCTACGGCACCGAACTCGCTGCCGCCGGAATCGATCTGATGGTGCTGCGAGAATTGATGGGGCATGTGTCTCCGGACACCACTGCCGAATATGTGCATTTGTCGGTCGAGCAGCTCGCCGCCGAATACGGCGCGGCCCGCGCCAGTCTCGCCGGAACACGACAATGAGCACCGCGGTGGTTGCGACGGTCGTCCTGCCGGCCGGACCGGGTGCGGTGCTCACCGACTACCTCGAGCACGTCGCCAGCCTCGGGCTCAGCGACAGGTCGGTGCGCGCTCGCACCCTCATCGCGACCACCTTCCTCACCACGCATCCGGACTTGCGGGACTGGATGACCCGACCCGCTGCCGACCGGCTGGCCGAACTACGCCGCACCGGGGCCTGGCCACTGCTGTGTCACCTCATCGGACGCGGCAACCTGCGGCTCGACCTCGAACTCGCGGCCGTCAAGAACCTCACCGGACTCGGCCGGGCCGTCGAGGACCGCGACCCGGACGGGTTCGCCGCGGTCCGGGCCGCCGGCCTGGTTTTGGGGTGGACACCGCAATGGGTCGAGACCGTCCTCGGCGAGTGCCTGGCGGTGCTGCTCGCCTGGCACGGCGGTTCCGTCAGCGGTGTGAGCGCCGAGACCGTCGGCGAGTTCGACGCCGCATTGGCTGCCACACAGTCAATCCCGGATACATCGAAACGCGCCTACCGCAACCGTATCGCGGGACTGCGACAAATGCTGTTTCAGGCCCGCATCGTCGACACCCCACCACGGCGCCGACCGTGGGCCCGCACCTACGCCCAACGCTTCGCCGACGCCCCGATGGCCGATCCGATCCGCGAGGCCCTGTTGCGTTACGTCACCGTCCGGGCATCGGTGCTCCGCCCGAAATCGGCCGAATCGCTGATCAACGACCTGCTGCCGTTCGCGGACTACCTCACCACCAACCATCCCGAGGTCACCTCCCTCGAGGATCTCGACCGCAGTCACATCGAGGGCTTCCTCGTCTGGAATCGCACCCGCACCTGGCGTGGGCAACGCGCCGCTGCCGGGGCCGGGCGCATCATCTCCAAGGCCGTGATCCAATCGACGGTACTGAGCGTGCGCAACCTGCTCGAGGACATCACCGAATGGGGCTGGGAGCAGGCCCCACCGCGCCGTCTGGTCTTCGCCGCCGACGTCCCGAAACTCGACCAACCGCTTCCGCGGGCATTGCCGCCCGACATCGATGCTGCGGTGATGAATGCGGTTTCCCAGCTGGATGATTCGTTCGCTCGTATCGGGTTGACGGTGCTGCGCGGAGCCGGTCTGCGGGTCGGGGAGCTACTGGATCTCGAGCTCGGCAGCGTCATCGATTACGGCCCGGCCGGGACCTGGCTCAAGGTTCCGTTGGGCAAGCTCGCCACCGAACGCATGGTCCCGCTCTCGGCGACCACTATCGCCGCGTTGGACGAGTGGACCGGCGGGCGTGGTATCTGTCGGCCATTGCCGCATCCCCGCACCGGAGAGTTGACCGATTTCCTGTTCGTCGCACACGGCCGCCGTCTCAGCCAGACCCGGCTGCGCAACGGTCTGCTCGCTGCCGTCGAGGCTTGCGGACTGCGTGGGGCCGGGGGTGCGCCGTTGGTGGTGACCCCGCATCAGCTGCGGCATACTTGGGCCACCGAACTCGCCAACGCCGGGATGAGCCTGCAGGCGTTGATGGCGTTGCTCGGGCATGTCACTCCGCAGATGACTTTGCGTTACGCCACTTTGGCTTCACCGACGTTGCGGGATGCCTATGACCAGGCGATGGGCAAGATGCGGCGGCGGTTCACGCTCACTCCGGTCGGCAAACCGATCGTCCCCGACGCGGTGAGTTGGCTCGGCAGTGAGATGCTCAAAACGCGTGTTGCCCACGGTTACTGTTCCCGTCACGAGAGCGCGGGTGCGTGTCCCTATGCCAACATCTGCGAGACCTGCGACAACTTCGTCACCGGACCTGAGTTCCGCGGCGCGCTCGAGGCGCAACGCACCGACATCCAGGCTCTCGAGGTCGATGCTCGTGACCGTGGATGGCCCGATGAAGCTGCCCGGCATCATCGTGTCGCTGAGGCGTTGACCGACCACTTGCAGCGTCTCGATCGCTGATTCGATGTGAGATCAGGGTTGATCTCATCCCTGAGGGCCGGATAA
>NZ_JAOCLZ010000052.1:0-3825 GCF_025290685.1 Rhodococcus sp. PAE-6 | reverse complement strand
CCCTGTACGGGTTCGATCCCACCCGGCTCACCGAGGTGCGCCGCGAACGGGGCCTGTCCCGCTCCGATCTCGGACGCTTGTCCGGGGTCACGTACAACACCATCCGAAGCTGGGAGACCGGCGAGGGAGCACCGAGCCCGAGCGCACTCGAACGCGTGGCCTCAGTCCTCGACGTCGCAGTGAGCGAACTTGCCGTCGTGCCGGACGGGGTACAAACCCTGGCGAGCTGGCGGACCCGACAGGGCATGGCGCAGGCCGACATTGCTCATGAACTGGGGTTGTCGAAGTCCACCTACTCCCGCCTCGAACGGGGCGAGCGCCCGTTGACCGATGCCGAATGCCTGAAGTTGGCACGCATCTTCGACACGACCGAGGAACAGGTGAGAGCGCTGTGGATGCGTGCTCACCGACGGTCGGGCAGATCGACGCGGTGACCCCGCCGGCACATTCACCCGCACTCCTGCGTTTCGTCGACCATCCGATCGGAAACCCCCCGAAGGTCAAAATCACGATCGTAATATTACCGTGGTGATAGGCGATGGACGTGGTGGAGCCCCCACAGCGGCGAGTCGATTCACGCATTGGGGGTGGTTGTAGATTTGACGAGCCCGGTTCACCTGGCCGTTGTCGAGATTCACGAGGAGGTCCACCGTGGCGACGTTCGCCGACAAGCTCCGCTACCTGATCGACAACGTCCACCCCAAGGACCGGGGCCCGTTCACCATGAACGAGATCGTCGATGGCATCCGCAGCAACGGCGGATCCATCACCCAGGGCTACATCTCCATGCTGCTCAACGGTCAACGCCCTAATCCGGGCCTGAAAGTCGCCCAGGACCTTGCCGACTTCTTCCGCGTCCCGCTGCAGTATTTCGCCGACGACGACTCGTTCGAAAAAGCTGTGCGGTACATCTCGTGGGTGCAATCCCTGCGAACCGAGGACGTCGAAGCGGCTGCTCGCACCTACAATCCCTACGACGACGAACCCACCCGGCCCTAATAGGGGAAGTTGACGATCGCGAGGTACGTCAGCGGCGCGATGACCAGGCCGGTGCCGGCACCGACCGCGATTTCTTTCCTCGTGTGATGCTTCAGCCGCATCCGGGACCAGGCGATCGCCGGCGCGAGAACCAATCCGGTCCACCACCAAGCAGACAGTGCGACCGCGAGGACAGCGACAACGCCGCACCACACCCCCATGTGCACCGACGCTTTGACGCCGACCCCACTGGTCCAGACTCCGATCCCCACCAGGGTCACCAAGCCTGCACACGTCAGGGCGATCATCTCCGTCGGCCCCTGCGCCACGAGCTGCACGACCAGGGCCACGAGCACCAGACCGAGAATCGCCCCGATCAACCCATGACGCTCCGAATGCTCCGTCACGTGATGGTCCCCGATCCGGTCACGGACCATCCCCCACACGATCAAAGCCATCGGCAGCACACCGGCGAACAGCGCAACGAACGCACCCCAGCCCGAATGACCGATCGCGAAACCGAGGATCAGACACGACGCGATATTGACTGTCCACGGCGCAGCGATCTCGGTCAGCGCCCTGGCCACCAGGTCTTTCACTTCCGTATCTCCGCCTTATCGCAGAGGTGAATATCCTGGAACGCCCTACCGACGGCGCGCACCCACTTCACCGCATCGAACCCCACCGGGGGCCGCAACCCATCGACCCCGATGCCCCCGGACTCGCCGGTGTCCACCCACCGCGCGATCGACTCCGGAGTCGCCGGCACCCCATGTTCGGGCAACTTGTCCGCATCGGCCTGCATCGACAGCGCATCGAGCACCTCACTCGCCCGGTCCACGGTGCGACGCGATGGATCGAATGACGTCCACGAGTCCCGAACCACGCCGGGCCAGCGTTCCTTCACCACCATCATGTACAGCTCCGCGAAGTCCCGACGCTGCTTCTGACTTCGGAAGACCCCCTCGATAGAGGACCACAGCAGACCGAGCGTCGTCAGAACCGCTCCGATCAGAGCCAGCTGGGTTGTCAGATCCAGCGCATACGTCGAGGTCTCGACCCACCCGAGGCGCGCCGCGACGATGTATCCGCCCCGTATCCACGCATACGATGCCAGCACAGCAACCCCACAGGCCAGGATCGCCAGCCCCCGCCCGGAGGGCGTGCCCAGGTCCCAACCCAGCAACACGACCACAGTGATGACGGTGCACAGAACCGCTGCCACCCCCATCACGAAGGCGGCGGATTCTGCATAGCCCGGCAGATGCACGTAGAGCTCGTCGAACTGGTAGCCATCGGTCGCCTGAGGAGCGTCCTCCGCCGAGAAGAACAATGCGACCGCCACCGCGGTTGCAGCCGTCGCCCCTGCCGACAGGGGCGCGATCCACCGCCGCTGGCGATCCACGTCGGGCACCCGAAGCGCCACGATGATGATCGACGCGCCGAGACAGATTCCGAAGAAGATCCCGTGCTTGACCGCCGACGTCGCGTTCGCAACCCCCACTGCCTCGCTGATGAGCCGATCGACCGCACCGATATTTACCGTCGTGTGCAGCGCCATAAAGATGAACACCACAGCGGTACCGAGCGTCAGAACCGAGCGCGAAGTGCGCCAACGCCACAACCGAGTGAGAGCCACCCACCACAACAAGACCGACACGACGATCGAAGCGAACACCGCTACAACGCCTCGTTCAGCAACGATCGAATCCGAGCCGACCGAGCCCCACCTGCCCCGGCAATCCGCCGACACAACTCCGACGCGAACGCCTCCGCCTCCACCTCGAGGCGTCGCCGAGGCTCGTCGAGACCGTCGAGCTGGCCACACTCGCGCAGCATCAAACTGGCCATGTCATGCCACTCCGGGGGAAGCGTCCGTTTTGCAGTCTCCAACGCGGGCACCCCCCTGTGCCCCAGCAGCATGTGCCCGAATTCATGAGCAACGGTCCGATCGGGAGTCGCGACCCACGGGGCGTAGTGAATCTCGTCCCGTTCCGGATAACTGCGCCAGACCCCGAAGACGCCAGGGGCGAGATGGTCACTACGGACCACCTGCAAGGGACGGTCACGGAGCCGCTCGATCGTCGGAATCAGCCCGAAGACGGACGCTGCTTCATGTCCCCGCGCATGTGCAAGTAGTTCGCTCACTGCACCCACTACCGGGTCCATAGACGCCCTCCCACTCCTCGGCGCCTCACATCGCTCTATAAGAACTCGGCACACAACAAGTCGAGGGGTCGCAGCGATCGCGTCGACAGCCGACATCCCCCCGACGGAACATCGGCGAATCCGGAGATTCGACCGTGGGCATCGTACCGAGTTCTACGGGTTCAACATGTGATATGTGGCACCACGTATGCAGATGCGCGCACGACGATCGCCCCTCCCCCGCCACCCGTCGTAGTAAGCGGCCCTACCCATCCATCCCGGAGAAGGTCAGCAATGCTGGCCTACCTTTTCGTTTCTTCTGTTGGCCGGCCTTGTCGGCAATGCCATCGACCCTCTCCCATGAAGGATCGGGAGGAGCGGGTGATCAGGCCCTTTCAGATAAGCATTCCGCGTCTCGTGCATGCACTGCGTGCAATGCGTGTACGTCACGCAAGTAGGCTGCGCGTGCAGAGCGATCATTGCGTGCATTGCATGTCTCGCGCGCATTGCGTGCATTGCGTGCACGCAATGCATATGTTGCGTATGTTGCACGGCGTGTCTGCAACGCAAGCCACGCGAGGAACGCAAGGATTGCACTGTCGGCACGCCACGCACGGCACGCCTGCAACGCAAGCCACGCGAGGAACGCAAGGATTGCACTGTCGGCACGCCACGCACGGCACGCCTGCAACGCAAGCC
>NZ_JAOCLZ010000051.1:0-4061 GCF_025290685.1 Rhodococcus sp. PAE-6 | reverse complement strand
TGAGACTTCCCATCGGGATGTCAGTGCCGTGAGCTGGGGTTTTCCCATCCATGTCAGTAGGTGTTCCCACTCGATGTCAGCGAGGTCCCGGTCTGATCCGGAAGGTAGGCGGACCTGGGGCTTTGCGAGCGAACAGGATGTATTTCGTCCTGGCCCAGCAGTACGTCTCCGGTTGCTGTCCGCGGCGGCCGGTCCGATCGGGCCCGAACGGGCGGGTCAGGGCACGGCATCAGGGAACATCCGGGCGAGGTTGAGGATGCCGGTGCTGCGGAGCCAGCCGTCACGCCAGGGGTGCAGGGCCGGGATCCTCAGCCCGCAGGCGCGTGCGGTGCGGTGCAGTCTGCCAGTCCTGCCGATCACGTCGGCGAACAACCGATCAGTGGGTACGGTGCGTGTTTCCTGGAAGAGCGCGGCGGCGTGCAGCAGGGGTCGCGCCGGTGGTGGGATCACCCAGACTCGCAGGTCGGCGGGGTGGGTGACACCGCAGGTCCCGGGGAGGATCACTGTGTCCCCGGTGAGGGCCCGCCGCGGCAGAACGGTCAGCTCACGGTAGGTGGCGCCGGTGAACAACAGGGTGGCCAGCGCGGCGGCGTGTGCCGGGTTGGCGACGCAGGCCCGGATCCGGGCGATGACGTGTTCGGCGATCGGGGTGGTGGTCAGCCCCACCCCGACCATGTAGTGCAGATTCGGCGGCAACGCCAGCGGCAGACCATGCCGCTCGAACGCGGTCTGGGCGCCACGGAGCCGGGTGAGAGTGTGGTTGCGGCCGGGGCTATCGGCGACGAGGTCCCCGAGAAACCTGTACAGGCCGACGGTGGCGTGCCATCGACGGATCCGACCGGGCGGGATCGTGCCGTAGAGCGTGCGCAGGTGGGACCGCGGCGCGGGCAGGTAGGCGAGCATCCGCTGGGCCAGATCGGGAGCCCGGCCGCAGGCGGTGAGCCGTCGACTGGTCGTCTCGGCAGCCTGGTGGTAGATGGCGGCGACGCGGGCGTAGTCCGCGCGCGAGAGGGCGGCGGCCGCGTCGACGAGAAAGGTGGCGCAGCCGCTGTCGGGCACTGCGGGCAGTTCCGACGCGGCCGTCGGCGTGTGGGTGTCGCGGCGCGAGGAAGGGAGACGACCGGTGAGGGCGGCCAGGTCGTCGGTGACGTGGTGGCGGACCCCGGCCGGCATCTCGAGGCGGGGTGAGAGCGGGTCGCGGGAGTGCCAGACGAGTACCAGGTGTACGCCGGTGTCATGACGGAGCCGGAGCAGACAGGTGTGCTGAGCGGCCGAAAGACGGTGGGCGCGCAGCACGATCAGGTGCCGGATGTCGTCGCCGTGGATCCACGCGGTCACCGCCCGCCACACCGAGTCCGAGCCGGTCGCTCCTTGTGCTCCGGCCCCATCGAGCGAGTGCCCGAGGGCGAGCAGCAGGTCTTCGGCCAGCGCGGGCGCGGTCGATGCGCCGGGGGTGGGGTGCACGGTCACCACTGCGGACGCGGGAGCGTGGGCCCGCAGCAGGGTGTGGGTGAGGTGCGCGTCGTCCTCGCGGTCGAGCAGCACGGTGACCGGGGCGAGGGTGTCATCGGCGGCCGTATCTCGGCCGGTGGGCGAGGTCGTCGCGCCTCACCCGCTCCGGCCGGACATCTTCGCGAACACCGAGCCCAGCACCTCGCGGTCGATCCGATCGCGGTCGAGACGCTCGAGCGCGCGGACGGTGTGCGCGGTGAGCTTGGCCCAGGACCGGAAGTTGCCGTGCCCGGCGTGCGCGTCGGCAAAAGCGATGACGTCCGCGTCGGTGTGCTCCCACACCGGGTGGAACGCCGGGATCACCCGCAGCACCTGCTCGGGGGTCATGCGCCGGAATTCCTGCCACACGTACACCCGACTCGACAGCATCGGTTCGCGGGAGAGCACGTGGTAGCAGTCGCCGCCTCCGACGAACACGATCGCGATGTCGGTGCGCCGGTCGTCCCACAGGTGCCGCCAGTATTCGAAGCATTCCCGCGACATCCACTGCGCCTCGTCGCAGACCAGGACCCGGAATCGCTCGGACAGCACGTTCTTGAGTGTCTGGTCGAACTCGATCGGCCGCAGCGGCGGCACTCCGGCGACACCGAGCGCGTCGAAGAGCGTGTGCCGGATATCGCGTGGGGTGGGCCGCGCCCGGAACTGCACCCGGCACACCGTGTCCGCCGCAAGCTCGCGGAGCGAGGCATTGACCGACAACGTCTTTCCCACACCCGCATCGCCGTGCACGCACATCATCGCCTTGGCCTCGATGACGTCGGCGAGGTTGTCGCGGGTCAACATCAGCGCGTCGGTGGCCACGATGTGCGCCCCGGGCAGCCCGAGGAAGTGATCGGCCTGGGCGCCGTCGACATCCGGGCCCGGGTTGCGGGGTGTCCTCGTCACCGGCGGTCCTCGTTTCGGTCGGGTTGTGCCTGCTTATTCGGGTCGACCGGCAACCGCCAGGTCGCCGGCGGCGGGTCGAAGGGAATCAGATCCGGGCGCGCCCACCGCGCCAGGTCGGTATCGCGTTCGGCGGCCAGGACCGCGGCAGCCTCGGCCGTCGTCATCGCATCGAGTCGTTTCGCCGGCTCCGGCACCGTCGACGCCGCATACCGGACCCGTCGCTCCCGTTCGGCCGCGGCCAGATCCGACCGCAATCGGCGCGCCTTGCGGGCGCGGGCCTGCTGCACCCGGGCACGGGTCTGCGGCGGTGCGGCATCGGCGAGTACCGCGGTGCCCAGATGCGCGCCGGTGCCGGCGTCGAACACCTCGATCTCGCCGGTGTGGTGCGGCATGTACCGGATCCGCACCCCCGCCCCGACCAGTCCGACCATCCAGTCGGCGACGTAGTGGCGGCCGCGACCGAAGGCGACCCCCTTGGTGGTGATCGTGCGACGGCGGCGGTCGTCTTCGAGAGTGAACATCCACAACCGGGTCTCGTCGGCGTCGTGGATCGGGGTCGGATCGTCGGCCCAGGACTGCATCGGCGTCCGCTCCCCCAGTTCGGTGATCGCGTGCTCGGTGTTCCACCACCGCACCCAGCCCAACACCTCGGCGGTGAACGCCTCGAACGACAGCGGCGGCTGGTCGGGATCGACCGGGCCGCCGCTGACCTGCCTCTGCCGGTGTGTGTAGCGCGGCAGGCCCGCGAACAGCATCTTCTCGGCCGCACCGTTGATCGTCTCCACCGTGCCCTTCAGGTGCGCACCGTAGGCGGGCAGGTCGTCCACCCGCACCGCGAACGCGCCCAGCGCGTCGGCGACGGTGTGGGACAAAAAGTCCTTGCCCCGGTCGATGCGCACCACCGCGGGCAGACCGCCGGCCGGCCCGTACGGCTCCCGCCGCATCACCGCCGCCCGCAGCGCCGCCAGCACGCTCTCCCGGTTCGGAATCCGCGGTGTCACCGCCACACCGAGGATCACGTCATGGGCGGCATCGACGAACCAGGTCACCCACGGCTTGACCAGCCGCCCGTCCGCCTCGACCTGGACCGGAGCCTCGACATGGTCGGCCTCCCACACCGCGTTCCGGTGCGACGGGGGTCGCTGCAGGAACACGTCGAACCTCCTGCGCGCCCGCTCCCCGGCGCGCAACCCGGCCCGATCGCCCGCGCTGACATCGGCCACCACCGCCCGATACAACGCGGACTTGCTCGGTGCCGGTGCGCCACCCGCCTTCTCGGCCGCCACCAGCTCCCGATGCAGCGCCATCACGTTGCCGCGCCAATACGCCAGGCGCACCCGCAGTGCATCATCGAGCCGGAACCGGCGCCGCGGCACCGGCCCCACCCCGTCCCGACGCGCCGCCAACCACCGCCACACCGTCCGCTCAGCGACGGCCAACGTCTGCGCGCTCAACCGGACATGATCGCTTGTCAGCTCACCACGCTCGTCCAAAGCCGCCAGCCGGTCCGCCGCAGCCTGCCGTAGCGCCCGCGCGCCCGCATCGACCACCAGCCGACCTCCCCAACCTCGCGCTGGGTACTCGAACACACGTATTCGATCACGAAGTAGGAGGCACTGACATCGAAACGGGAATCGCTACTGACATCCCACTGGGAAGTCTCA
>NZ_JAOCLZ010000050.1:0-4272 GCF_025290685.1 Rhodococcus sp. PAE-6 | reverse complement strand
CATTTCGCAGCAGCCGCCTGATCGGCGCAGAGCGACAGCCTACCTCTGACTGCCGCCAATCTTTGCAACAGAGCCGTGTCACCGCCATCAGGTTCGTCGAATAGTGCGTTCGGCATCTCTGCCAAGAGGCACCCGGCAAGGTCGCACCGATCGCCGCCACCAGCCCGGCATGCGCATCGGAGGTCACCAGCTGCACCCCGGTCAGGCCGCGGGCCACCAATCCGCGGAAGAACGTCAGCCAGCCGGCCCCGTCCTCGGACGAGGTCACGTCCACGCCCAGGATCTCGCGGTACCCGTCGGCGTTGACCCCGACCGCCACCAGAGTGTGGACATTGACCACGCGGCCGTTTTCCCGGACCTTGAGCACGAGCGCGTCGGCGGCGACGAACGTGTACGGGCCTTGCTCCAGGGGCCGGTTCCGGAAGGCCTCGACCTGTTCGTCGAGGTCCTTCGCCATGACGCTGACCTGCGATTTCGACAGGGACGTGATGCCCAACGTGTCGACGAGTTTTTCCATCCGTCGGGTGGAGACGCCCAGCAGATAGCAGGTCGCGACCACGGACGTGAGGGCCCGTTCGGCTCGCTTCCGGCGTTGCAGCAACCAATCGGGAAAGTAGGAACCCTGCCGCAGTTTGGGAATCGCCACGTCCACAGTGCCGATGCGGGTGTCGAAGTCGCGGTGCCGGTAGCCGTTGCGATTGTTGACTCGGTCGCCGGAGCGCTGGCCGTAGCCGGCCCCGCACAGTGCGTCGGCTTCGGCACTCATCAGGGCGTGGATGAATGTCGAGAGTAGTTCGCGCAGCAGGTCGGGGCTGGCGCCGGTGAGTCGGTCTTCAAGGAGCTGGTGCAGGTCGATATCGTGGGCAGTGGTCATCGCGTGCTCTTTCGTCGAGTCGAGTTGGTAGCTCTCTCGAAGAATCACGCGGTGACCGTCTTTCGTCCGGTTGCGACACGCCGGTCAGCTCATTGGGCTCCGGCTTCTACACCACTCTGATGGACGCAACCCCGGGGGACGACTGTCCCACCTTGGGACAATCTGAGTTCACAAAACAGTCGTCGGCGGGTCACTTCGACAGGGACAGTGATGATGTGGGCCTCCGCCGGCGATGGGGTGATCCCCAGCCCCAGCACGTTGCCGACAGTCATCTCATCGTCTTTTCGCCATGTCACGGCCGTCGATCAACCGCATGATCTCGTTCGTTCCCTCGAGGATCTGATGCACACGGAGATCCCGCACGATCTTCTCCACGCCGTACTCGGCGAGGTATCCGTAGCCACCGTGGAGTTGCAGGGCGTTCGCGACGTCGAATCCGGTGTCCGTGGCGAAACGCTTCGCCATTGCATACAACTGCACGACATCCGGCGAAGGCGGCGGCGCGAAACGGCATGACACAGAGTCGCATTCGACCGTGACGTCCGCGTCGAAGTCTGGGGCACGTCCCCCACGCCGGAAAAAAATGAATCCTGCATCGGGTTGGTGCAGTTGTGCACCACTGCTCGGCAGTTGTACCGGCCAGTGGCGCACTCGAGGAAGGACTGGTGTCGTTGCGATGCGATGGCGACCACGACACGCCTGACCAGCGGTTCAACTTCGTCGATCACCACGTCGCATGGAGGCGTCGGGCATTCGTCCGTCACGCGAGATCACCGCGGGTGCGACCGCGACATTCGGTGCTCGGCACTGCTTCGATCGGTGGGTGTGCAGCGGTGGGGCACCTCATCCGCGTGGTCCGCCTCTCACGAATGACCTCCGAGTTCGAGACCGTCATCACCGACACTGAGCGCCGGTTGAACTACCACGACACCAATGCCCGCTTCGCGCACATCGGGGGGCAGCCCGGTGAGGGGCAAGCCGTATCCGGCGGAGATCCACTCGCGACGTGGGCGGCCATCGAGGCGGTCGCAGCGCACCTGAGTCTGCACCCGAACACCGCTCGCTGGTGGTACCGACAGGCCAGGGCGTCACCGACGAGCGTCCGCTGCTGCCCAGTGAACAGAACGGCGAGATCGCCCGTCTATGAATCGAGCTCGCCGAAGCCCAACGCCTCATCGCCGAGCTCGTCGGCGCCGCGCAGTCCCACCCGAGAGAAGGAGTCATCGCCTGAGCACAGGCAAAGGCGCCAAGAGCCCCAACGCCGGCATCGACCCGATGTTGGCGATATTCTTCGATCCCATGGGCCAACGCTCGGTCACCGCGGCGAGTGCTGGAGCAACTGCCGTTGCCGATCGTCTACACCTGGGCCACGACCCCGGAGAACGGAGCCAGTGCGGCTGCTCCGGGCGCACGCGTTCGGGTGGTGGGCGGAGTCGATGATCGCCCAGTACAACGCCCCTGACAAGTAACGAGGGGGAGTGTCCGCCACCGCGGCGAACATGCTCGGCGCCCTCGCCTACGCCGAGATCCAGCCGTGGATCAGCCGGGGGAGCGGGACACGCGGTCGGAATTCGACCCGACCGCGTTCACCGCGAGGACGCGCCGACCCTGCACTGCCTGTCGATGGAGGACGCCGCCGGCGAGTGCGGCGCCCTGGTACCGCGTTGACCGTCGCGGTGGCCGACGCACTGGTCGACCGAGGCCACCGCCACCCGCGCGCAGGGGACGTCGCCGGCGGGGCGACTCCGAGTGCCGGCGACGTACGCGCTCGGGGTGCAGCAGTCCCCCCTCCCTGAACTCAGCGTGCCGTGAACCCGCCGTCAATTACGAGTTCGCTACCAGTTACCCAACGTGCTTCATCGGACGCGAGGTAGACTGCGCCCCAAGCGATGTCGCTTGGATCGCCAGTACCGAGCGGATGTAGTGCTTCAATCGCCGGGCGCGCCTCCGCCGGATCGGCGCCGGTCGACTCAACGAACCGATCGACCATTTTTGTGAAGATAAACCCAGGATGAATAGAGTTCACTCGTATACGATCCGGTGCGTAATAGAGGGCATCGTTCTTGCTCATCAATCGAACAGCCCCCTTCGACGCGTGATAAGGAGGGATATCACCACCGCCGACTAATCCGTATACCGATGAGATGTTGATGATGCTGCCCGCGCCCGCCTTCCGAATATGCGGGATCGCATGCTTTGTACAGAGGAATACGCCTGTGGCATTTACTGCCATGACCCGTTCCCACTCGGAAAGATCCAACTCGTCGGTCGGCTTGTTCGCACCCTCGATTCCTGCATTATTCACGAGAGTGTCAATGTGCCCGTGCTTATCAATAACCTTTGCGATGGCCCGCTCGACACTTGTTTCGTCGGCGACGTCACAGGCAACCGCAATCGCGGAGGAGCCGATCTGGTCCGCGATCGCTGAGACACGTTCCTCGTCGCGGTCGAGCAATGCAACGACAGCGCCTTCCTCCGAGAATCGCTCGGATATCGCCGCCCCGAGACCTCCTGCAGCACCCGTGATAACAGCTGATCTTCCTTGCAATCGCACGTTTCATTCCTCTCGTTGATAAATCATTCCGGGTCCTGGCCGTCTTCCCGAAAATTAATCCTTCACCCAGGAAGGACGCCTAGCAAGCACTTGCCGCAATGGCTATAACCAGTTCTCGAATTTCCGTCTTGCCAGGTCGATTATCAGCCGATAGCACGGCCCAGGCTGTCCCAAATTGGGACAGACTCATTTTTGCGTCCCGACAATGAACATCTCCAGGCTCGCCAGGAGGCTGGTGAATCACCATCGCGTCTCACGCACTGTCACCTGGAGATAGACCGCATATGCTGGAAGGTTTCCTTGCGACGTTCGAGCAATGGTTCGCGTCCACTTCTGGAAGGCGAAGTCGGCACATCGGAACTACTCGACTCCCTCTCGACTTTCGATCGCTGGAGGTACGTGTACACGAATGTGTTGGGCGGCCAGCGGTCTGGATCGTGTGGAGCCCGCCGATGGTTCGGATACTCGACAGAACCACTCCTGAACTGGGGGAACGCTGAGATGGGGTGTCCTACCGACACGAGACGTGGAAACCGACATCGAATCGTGGAACCTACCTACATGAGACTCTGCAAGAAAATGTCAGTAGGTTCTCGTCACGAAGAATGTCAGGAACGTCGACAGCGTCCTCGGTCACACTGCCCAGGTCAGCGCCCGTACTCGGCTGTTGTGTCCACTGACATTCTGGTGACAAGAACCACTGACATGCACTGACGAATCCCCAGGTCGCACCACTGAAATTCTCGTGCAGAGTCTCAGTTTGTCCATGAGACTTCCCAGTGGGATGTCAGTAGCGATTCCCGTTTCGATGTCAGTGCCTCCTACTTCGTGATCGAATACGTGT
>NZ_JAOCLZ010000004.1:0-338886 GCF_025290685.1 Rhodococcus sp. PAE-6 | reverse complement strand
TTCCCCCTAGTCACGGCGGTGACCTCGGCGAACACCCATGACAGTGTCATGTTGCAGCCGATGGTTGCTGCGATTCCGGCGGTGCGTTCGCGTCGTGGTCCGTGTCGTCGCCGGCCCGGCCGGGTGCGGGCGGACAAGGGTTACGACTATCCCGTACACCGCCGGAGGCTGCGGGCACGGGGCATCGTCCCACGCATCGCCCGCCGCGGCGTCGACAGCAGCGAGCGCCTCGGCCGTTACCGTGGAAGATCGAACGCACCCTGGCGTGGCTGAGCGGCTATCGCCGGCTGACGATGCGCTACGAACGTCACGGTGAGAACCTCGCTTCCCTTCTCCAACTCGCTGCCGCGTTGACCCCCTTCAAGACACTGACCAAATGAGACATGCTCTTAGCCCGAATGCACCGATCAGCTGAGCGCGTTGCTGTGAATATGGTTGTGCGGTAACGATCGCTCTGCTGGCATGGCTGATCGTCCGACCACTCGGGTCGGGTTGTTCCACTGGATCGTCAAGTCCCGAGTCTTGTTGAGGCTGAGCGTGTGTTCAGTCCTCAGGCCGCAGGTGCGGCCGGTGGTTGTGCGTAGCAGGCGGTCTCGATCTCGGTCGGGGTGCGGTAGTCGAGTATGCCGTGGACCCGTTCGGTATCGAACCAATGCACCCATTGCACGGTGGCCGCTTCGACGTCTTCCCGGCCGGTGTTCTCCGACAGAACGCGACAGATCGGCTCGATCCCCCAGCGGTGTTTGTGTTCGTCGATGAACACAGGCGATTACTTCAGTCGGCGTGGGGCCACCTCCCACTTGCGGGGACGAACTCCGCCTTCGCGAAAAACACTGTGGCAGAGCGAAGTATCTCCATCAACTGCCGTAGTTCGCGGTTCTCTTTCTCCGGACGGCGGATGCGCGCTTCGGCATCGACCGGCTCGGTCGGGAGCTCGTCGTCTTCGGCTTTGCGCACCCAGGTCCGCAGGGCTTCCTTGTGGACGCCGGTCTGCTCGGCGATCCGGTTGATGGCGCGCCGGTGCGGGTGTCGGGGTCACGGCGGGCTTCGACGGCGAGTCGGGTCGCTCGCTCACGCCAATTCCTGAGGGTATTTGTAGTTCGCCATGATGAGTCTGGGGTGATCCTTCCGGGATGTCTGGCTCACCCTCGATGAAATCAGGGACGATTCAGTAATCATGCTCGACGATGACGTGATCGCCGTGCTCAGCACGGCGTGGCGTCGAACCGCTGGATGGGGCGCGGTCTATCGAGCGCGCGTGGCAGTCGCCGCGCCTTCCGCACGAAACGGTAGGACGTGGCATCGGCTGCTGCGGCGTTCAGCCTCACCCCGAGGCGTGAGCGTTGCGCCAGGCCGCCCACACCTGGGGACGGAGCCGGCCACGATCGGGGACCTTCATGCCCTCGCCGCGGGCCCACGCGCGTACGTCGGCGGTGGACGGTTCCGCGGTGGGAGCGTCCTTGTGCTGCGGTGTGATGCGGTCACACGCCGCGTCCTCGACGCCGGTCCACTCGTGCGCGGCGGCGAGATAGCGGTAGGTCCACTCCTCGGCGAGCTGACGAGTCTCGCAGAACACGATCGGCACACCGGGGTAGCGGACCTGCAGCTCGGCGAGACCGTCCGCGATCATCGCCGGCCGGACCCGTTCGAACTTGAACACCGCCGAGTAACGGTCTTCGACCACCACTGCGGCGCGGGGCAGGGCAGCGAGCTCGGCCATCGCGAAACGCAGCCTCCCGCTGGTCAGGCTGCCTACCAGGTCGGCCAACGACTTGCGTTCGACCGAGGCGACCAACCGGTCGTCGACGAGCAGACCGTAGTCTCCGCACGCCAGCGCACGGCGGACGGTGTCGACCTGCTGCCCGGGGAATTTGTAGGGGTAACGCTCGTGGGAATCGACGACGATCGTCAGTTCGGCGATGCCGGCGGCTCGGGCGGTGGGGGTGCGCACATTCGGACGTGCCTGCTTCCGAGTGCGCGGGGATTGCCAGAACACGGCATCGCGCCCCCGAGCTTGGGTGAACACGATCTGCGACCGGTTCTCCCGTCCCCGGTCCAGGACCACGTCGATCGCGGCACCGCGACGCACACACGAACGCAACCGAACCTGCTCGACGATCTCGGGGTCCTCAGGCCACTCGTCGGCCGGAACGGGATAGCAGAACAGGGCTTTGGTACGCGGCCAGGTGTCGGAGGTGCGAAACACCAGTCCGTCCGACAGGGGCAGGCGCAGCAGGAACGGCAGCCGTGATTCCGGGTCCGGGTTGCGGGCGATCACCATGTCCACGAAGTTCGGCGGCCTTTCGCTCGGCGATACATACCGAGCAGTGTCCGATACCGATCGCCCGCCGACAAGCCTGCCGGACACGCGTGTGCGAGGCAGGAATGCATCGGGTGGGCGCGACAGAAACCGGTCGTCGATGAAAGGTCCTGCCACATGTCCGACAAGAGCAGAGGTTCGGCCGGGCAGAAGCGCGCCGCGAAAGCCAAGAAGCGAGCGCAGAAGAACCAGGGGACGATGGTCTCGCTCGCAGATCGCTCTCGCCGAACCGCGGTCGACGAGTACCAGCGGCTCATACCCATATTCCATGCGTGGCTGCTCGACAGCGGCATAAGCACCGGGGTGGAGATGGCCGCGGCGCACGCCGTCGGTGTCGGGCAGGCAGTGGACTTACTCGCTCAGGACACGATCCGGTTCTCGGCGACCGCGTGGCGCACATCGGACATCGACCATCTGCTCCGCGCTGCGTGCGGGTCGCCGGTACTGACGGTGGGCAACACCGACCAGCAGTTCCCGTCCGCCGAGCTCGACACCACCGCATTGATCGCGGCACCCGAGCCGGTGGACTGGTCCGAACCCGACCAGTTCGACATCGCCGCGGCCGTCGAAGGTCCGGACCAGTGGAGCGGCGAGCACAGTGGCCGGGTGTATGTCTCGGTGCATGTCGACTGTCGCTGACCTGCAAGTACCCCCCCGACCATCGGCGAGGATGTGTCTGCGGTTGCTCAGTCAGAAGTGATAATCCTGCCCGGATTCGGTCGTCGGACCGTGGATCGGGTCAGTAGTGGTAGCGGGCGGCGATGATGACCAGGGCACCGTCGATGACCTCGTAGACCAGGCGGTGTTCTTTGTCGATACGTCGAGACCACAGTCCTGACAGGGCATGTCTGAGCCGTTCGGGTTTGCCGATCCCCGAGTACGGGTCTCGTTGGCAATCCCTGATCAGCTCGTTGACACGCTTGAGCTGTTTTCTGTCGGTCGAGATCCAGAACTGGTAGTCGTCCCAGGCTTCGTCGGTGAAGGTGATGTTCACTCGATGAGTTCCCTTTCGGTGTATTCACCTCCGCGAGCTCTCTGCATGCTGGCGAGCAGTCGTCGGGCGTTGGCCGGAGACTGCATCAGGTACGAGGTCTCGAGCATGGCGTCGTAGTCATCCTTCGACATCAGGACGGCATTGCCCCGCTTGGATACGATTTCCACAGGGGTGTGGTCCTTGTTGACCTGTTCGAGCAGCGGAAAGAAGTTTTTTCTCGCTTCGGTAGCAGTGATGGCAGCCATAGGTACTCCTTCCCCGAAGTCTCTCGGCCCAGCTCTTGAACCGGTACATTAAACGGTACCACTTCGGTACGGCATTCGGTACCAAAAGGCGCGAGGTGCGGCTTTCGTTCCCTCTGCTCGTCCATCTGCCGGCGCTGCGCTCCGGGTGCACGCACGCTGGCTCGTCCACCATCGACATCGACACCACCGACGGCGACACCCCCGCACGAATCCATACCTTCAGCGGACCGCCGATCGGCGAACCCGTGGTGCTCGGCGGACCGTTCGTCATGAACACCAAGGTGGAAATCACCAATGCATTCGAGGACTTTCACGCCGGTAAATTCGGCGACATCCCCCGCCGGTCCCGACTGCAGTACCTCTGATCGACCTTGTCATTGCCGGTGGCGTCGCCAGCGATCGATTCCTCGACGGTAAGCCCGTCGTTCTACTCATCACCCGCGGCGGCTCTTACGGCGCCGGCGCCCCGCGCGACGGCTGGGATCACAGCACCGCGTTCCTCGTCCGAATCCTCGGCGACCTGTGGGGTGGCGACGTCACCGTGATCGGACGCGATTCACACTCGTCGGCGTGAATCCCGCCCTCGACCAGTTCGCCGAGACCGCAGCGACTCTGGAGAAGGACGCGCGGGAAACTGCCGACATGGCCCCGGACCCGGCCCGCCGTCCGGCTGCGCCCGAGCTGGAGGTCATCGTCGTGCGCGTTCCCCTCGTCCGCCGATCGCTATCGAGCCCTGCGGGGAACATTTCGTCGGGTTCCTCCATCTCGGTGCTGCACTCACTTGCTTCAAGAAGCCGTCCACATGAGACACACTCTCTTAACCTGGACTCCATGACGCGCCCCATTCGCATCGGACTCCAACTACAGCCCCAGCAGCAACCCGATTACGGCGTCATCCGCGACACCGTGCTCCGCGCCGAGGACGCAGGCGCCGACATCGTGTTCAACTGGGACCACTTCTACCCGCTCTACGGCAACCCCGACGGCGCCCACTTCGAGTGCTGGACGATGCTCGGCGCCTGGGCGGAGCAGACCGAGCGTGTGGAGATCGGCGCACTGGTCACCGGTGGCGGCTACCGCAACCCCGACCTGCTCGCCGACATGGCCCGCACCGTCGACCACATCAGCGGCGGTCGTCTCATCCTCGGCATCGGCTCGGGCTGGTTCGAACGAGATTACGACGAGTACGGCTACGAGTTCGGCACCAAGGGCTCCCGCCTCGACCTGCTCGCCGAGTACATGCCCCGCATCGTGAATCGCCTCGGCAAGCTGAACCCGCAGCCCACCCGGCACATTCCCATCCTCATCGGTGGCGGCGGCCCGAAGAAGACGCTTCCGATGGTCGCGAAGTACGCGGACATCTGGCACAGCTTCGGCGAGATGGAGACCCACGCCGAGAAATCCGAGATCCTCGCGCAGCGCTGCGCCGAGGCCGGTCGTCGACCCGAGGACATCGAACGGTCCACCTCGTGGCCCGGCGCCGACGCGGCCCCGTCCTATGTGGAGCTCGGGATCACGCAGTTCACGGTGGGTGTCGGTGGTCCCGACTACGACCTCACCGAACTGCGCGAAGCCATCGCGTGGCGAGACGACAACTCCGCACCCCCGCTGACGGGGCTGAGCTGATCCCGGCCCGTGCCGACGGACCCTGAGCCGAGCACAGTACGTCGGTAGCATCGGTGGTGCATGTCGAACGCACCATGGCTACCGCCCTGCACCGCCGACGACTGGGACGACGGTCGGCGGCGGCGACGTCTCCGCGATACCCGCGCCGGTCATCACTGGGTACGGTTCGGCCGGCTTCGACGAGCCCTCGCGCGCACCGCCGTCGCGGCGCTCCCGCTCGTCGCCCTGTTCACCCAGTACTGGGCATGGGACGTCGCGCCGGTCCGTGAGCGACTCGCTCTCACGCAGCCACAGCTACATCCGATCCACGACGCGGCGACGCGGGAGGACCGCGACACGGCGGTCGTCGACCTGGTGGGCCTGGGCAACCTCGACGCGACCGAGACCGCCACGGCACTGCCCGCACTGAGCGAACTCGGGCAGGTGTGGGCGGTCGAGTACGACAACAGCGGTCTCGACACCGCCGTCGTCAGCCGCCTGATCCACGAGCGTGCCGCGTGGTCCGGGATCGAGAACATCGTGCTCACCGGGCACAGCATGGGTGGGATCATCGCCCTCGAGGTCGCCCAGCACCTGTATCAGGACACCGATCTCGAGGTGACCGGCGTGATCCTGGACTGCACGCCGCTCGACCTGCACGCCGTGCGGGCCGACGCGCGCGACGCCGGTGAGGACCTGTTGCGCTGGATCGGCTGGCTGCCCGGCGCACGGGAGAGCCGCAGCATGCGCATGCTCGTCGAGGTCGCCGCCCGCATGGACCGTTTCGTGCTCCCCTCGGACCGGTGGTACCGCCGTATCGACACCGAAGAGTTGCACGACGTCGCGGTCGAGGTGCTCCACGACAAGATCTTCTCGACCGACGCCGCGAGCAACGGACTGATCGAATCGCAGTTCCGGGCGATCGTCGCCTCCGGTGCAATCGACAACCTGAGGGCACTCGCCGACGAACGCGACGACAAGATCCGTCCCGCCATAGCGTTCCTCCGGCCACGGAACGCCGTGAACGACAACGTCGTCGACGTCGAGTACAGTCACCGGATCCTGATCGACCAGTCCGGCGGTGTCGACGGCACGCTGCTGGTGTCGAAACTCGACCGCACCGGACACGCCAATCCGATCCAGGCTCCCGCGGAATACAACACCGCGATCACGAACCGGGTGGTGCCCTTCGTCGACGGCAGGCCCGGCGAGGTCGAGGACGACGAGGAGGAGTCGCCGGATGGCGCGTTCTTCGATGACGACCGTCCCGGTGTCCGGCCGATCGTGGATCCCGACCGCATCACCCCGGGCGGACCTCGGCCCGTTCTGTGACCGCCGTCTCACGGCCGCCGAATGCTCATCGGGTGTTCACCTTCTCGTTCCGTCCGACTCGCCTGACGCTCCTACGGTTCCGGCGTCGAACCGATTTACGAGGAGAACGTTGTGGCCCGTAGAGTCCTGCCCTTGTTCGTCACGCACGACGGCATATCGTCGCGCTCGAACATCACGTGCAAGTACAAGTGCGGGGATGCCTGTTCGCACGCCGTCCCGAACACCTCCCGCGGTGAATACTTCGGCGACATCGTGCGCGCGGCCGTCTCGCGTCGCGGGGTTCTGCGGGGCGGGGCCATGGCCGTGCTCGCCGTCGGCGCCGGTGGCGTTCTGACGGCCTGTGCGGACGATTCCACTGCCGCCGCCGGTAGTGACGCTGGGGCGGCAGGCGATCTCGGGCCGGTGCCCGACGGCACGAACTTCACGGCGGTCGCGCCGAACACCGATGACGCGGTGACGGTTCCGGAAGGATACGAGAACGACGTCGTCATCCGATGGGGGGATCCGGTGCTGCCCGATGCACCGGCCTTCGACATCGGCAACCAGACGGCGACCGCACAGGAGAAGCAGTTCGGGTTCAACAACGACTTCGCCGGTCTGCTCCCGGTGGACGGCCGACCCGACACCTACCTGCTCGTCGTCAATCACGAATACACCACCGAGCCCTTCATGTTCGCCGACTACGACGCGGACGACCCGACCGAGGAACAGGTACGCATCGGCATCGCCGGTCACGGGCTGTCCGTCGTCCAGGTGAAGGGCGAGCCCGGGACCGGGCGCCTGACACCGGAATTCGGCGAATACAACCGTCGTATCACCGGAACAACCGAGTTCCTTCTCACCGGACCGGCCGCGGGCAGCGGCCTGCTGAAGACCACCGCCGACCCGACGGGCACGCGGGTCGCGGGGACGTTCAACAACTGCGCCGGCGGGCTCACGCCGTGGGGCACCGTGCTGTCGGGCGAGGAGAACTTCAACCAGTACTTCGCCAACGCCGAGAGCGTCACCGACCCGGTCGTTGCCGAACGTCTCGCCCGGTACGGACTCGAGGGCGCGGAAACCGAACGGAAGTGGGAACGATTCGACCGGCGCTTCGACATCGCCGCGGACCCCAACGAGGTCAACCGGTTCGGGTGGATCGTCGAGATCGATCCGTGGGATCCGAATTCGGTGCCCGTCAAGCACACCGCACTGGGACGGTTCAAGCACGAGGCGGCCACCGTCCACATCACCGACGACGGCACCGTCGTGTCGTACAGCGGTGACGACGAACGCTTCGACTACATGTACAAGTTCGTCTCGTCGCGGAAGATGCAGCCCGGAAACTCGCGAGCTGCGATGCGGCACAACATGACCCTGCTCGACGCCGGCACGCTCTACGTCGCGAAGCTCAGCGGTGACCATCCGGACGAGATCGACGGATCCGGAACACTTCCCGAGGCCGGCGAGTTCCGCGGCAGCGGCGAGTGGATCCCGCTGCTGCGCGCGAACGAGGACGGCAGCGCCGAGTCGCTGGTCGACGGCATGAGCGCCGAAGAGGTCGCGGTGTTCACCCGCCTCGCCGGCGACCGGGTGGGCGCGACGAAGATGGATCGTCCCGAGGACTTCGAACCGAACCCGGTCACCGGCAAGGTCTACGTCGCACTCACCAACAACACCAAGCGCGGTGTCGACGGCGCCGCGCCGGCCGACGAGGCGAATCCGCGCGAGAACAACAAGAACGGTCAGGTCCTCGAGATCGACGACGACCACGCGGGTACGTCCTTCACGTGGACGCTGCTGCTCGTGTGCGGCGACCCGAACGAGGCCGACACTTACTTCGGCGGCTTCGACAAGTCGCAGGTCAGTCCGATCTCGTGCCCGGACAACCTGGCCTTCGATTCGTACGGCAACCTGTGGATCTCGACCGACGGCAACGCACTCGGCTCCAACGACGGATTGTTCAGCGTCGTCCTCGACGGACCGCGCCGCGGTGAGACGAAGCAGTTCCTCACCGTGCCGATCGGCGCCGAGACGTGCGGGCCGATCGTGCAGGACGGCCGGGTCGTGGTGTGCGTCCAGCATCCCGGGGAGACCGACGACGCGTCGTGGGCGTCGCCGGCCTCGCACTGGCCCGACGGAGGCGACTCCCAGCCGCGTCCCGCCGTGGTCGCGGCGTGGAAGTCCGACGGCGGACGTATCGGGGTCTGACACCTCGTGCGTGGTTCCGGTCGCGCTCGCTCCCGGAACCACGCACGGGTCATCCGAGCCAGTCCAATACCGCTGCGGCGGTCCACGACTGCTGCATGCTGCCGAGCGGGTCGCCGGTGAACGGTTCGTAGTACTCGGCGAAGGTGCCGTCGCTCGCCTGCCGGAGTCCTTCCGCGCGAAGCACGTTGGCCCGTTCGGCCCAACCACGACGGGCGAACGCCCACGAGAACAACCACGTCATCACGGGCCACACCGGTCCGCGCCAGTACTCGCGGGGACGGAAGTCGCCCGAGACGGGGGACGTCGACGGCGGTACCGCATAGCGAAGATCCGGATGCCCGCAGAACTTCGGCCCTTCGAAGGTGCGCAGCAGCGCCCTCTCGGCCTGCCGGTCGAGACCGCCGCACAGCAGTGGCGCGAACATCGCGAGAGTGTCGGTGGCGACCCACTTCCCGCTGCGTAGATCGAAATCCTTCGCCGCGCCCGTGCGGGAGTCGGTCGTGGTGATCACGCCCTTCCGGAACCGCTCGGCCCACTGATACAGCTCGCGCACATCCGCGTTGGGACGGGAATGCTCCTCACCGATGGTTGCAAGCACCTCGCACGACAGCGAGAACACCGCGCTGACGAAGACGTCCTCGACCGCGAAGCTCATGGCCTTCGCGAGCACGCTGTCCTCGTAACGCGCCGTCTTCATCTCCTCGAGCAACCACAGATAACGCGCGTATTCACGGTCGGTGGGTCGCTGGGTGGCGTCGGCGACGTGCTCGAGATCCTCGCGATGGAAGGGCGGCACCGGACCGGCGATAACGTTGGCGTACGCCGTATCCCAGCGCGGGGAGTTGTCCATGCCCGACTCCCACCCGTGGTACAGCGCGATGCGGCCGTTGCCGTCGAGATCGCGTGCGTGCGCGAGCCAGCGGTGCCACCGCACGAGATCCGCCCACCGGCGATCCAGGAACTCCTCGGCGACAGCACGTGTCGAGCGGCCGTGCCGTCGTGAATGCTCGAGGATGCGCTGTACGGCGATGGCGTGCACGGGAGGCTGTGTGATACCCGAGGTCTGCACCTGCGCCGGTGCGTGCGCGGCCAGTTCGGAGACCGCCCAGCGCGCCGGGCCCGGGAAGTAGCCGTCGACACCGTTGGCGAAGACGATGTGTGGGATCATCCCGTTCTTCCACTGTGCCGAGAGCAGGGTGTCGAGTTCGACCACCGCCCGTTCGACACTGAGCGGCGCGAGCCCCACGGCGACGAACGCCGCATCCCAACTCCACATGTGTGGATAAAGCTTGGGAGCGGCACTCGTCATGGCGCCCAGGTCGTTCCCACGCAGCAGGTACGCCGCGCGTGCGGCGAGCTGTGTGGAGGTGAATCCTCGGTCCGGCATGGCCCCCATTCTCTGTGCTGCGGACGGATCCGCACGACGAGGGCCGCAGCTGTAACAGCGCCGACACATTTCGTGCCGGCGCTGGTCGAGCTGTGCTGTATCGATGTGTCAGGGGATGGTCAGTGCGCGGAGGGCAGGAAGGCCGTCGAGCCCGACAGGTCGCCCGGGCGGTGGGAGGCCGGGGCGAGCAGGCCGCGACGCTCGAGGATCGGGCGCACGCCCTCTCCGAAGCGGTAGGCCTCCTCGAGATGCGGGTAGCCCGACAGCACGAAGTGGTCGAGTCCGATCTCGGCGTACTCGGCGATGCGGTCGGCGACCTCCTCGTGGGAACCCACGAGCGCGGTGCCCGCGCCACCGCGGACGAGTCCGACTCCCGCCCACAGGTTGGGGGAGACCTCGAGGCTGTGGGCGTCCTTGCTCGCGGCGTAAGCGCTGCCCCGCCGTGCAGCTCGACCATCCGGCGCTGCCCCTCGGAACCGGAGCGGGCCAGGCTCTGCTGGGTCTTCTCGATGGTCGCGGGGTCGAGCGCGGAGAGCAGGCGGTCGGCCTCGGCCCAGGCCTCGTCGGAGGTGTCCCGGCTGATGACGTGCAGGCGGATGCCGTAGTCGAGGGTGCGTCCCTGGATGTCGGCAAGGCCGCGGATCCACGCGATCTTGTCGGCGACGGCGGCCGGCGGCTCACCCCACGTGAGATAGGTGTCGCAGAACTGCGATGCGACGGTGCCGGCGGCGGGAGAGGACCCGCCGAAGAAGAGCGGCGGCACCGGATCGGGGGATGCGCTGGAGCTGGGCGTTCTCGACCCGGATGTACTCGCCCTTGAAGTCGACCGGGCCGTTGCCCGCCCGTGTGTGAATGTGTCGGACGTGGTTGGCGTCGCCGGGTTGCACGCTGTCCACCACCGGGAATCGAGTCCGTGACCACGCTGTCACAGCCCAGTTCCGCACCCGAGTCCGATCTCGATCGTCGCAGGAGACTACGCACCGTGGTCGCGGCGAGCCTGCTCGGCACCACGGTGGAGTGGTACGACTTCTTCCTCTACGCGACGGCTGCGAGCCTGGTGTTCAACCAGCTGTTCTTCCCCGACCAGAGTTCGTTCGTCGGCACGATGCCTCTGATCCGAGGCAAACGAGCCGGTACTAGGCTCGTCGTATGAGCAGGCAACGAGGTGGCCGCGCCGCATCGTCGCCGTGCAAGGAGAAGACGGGTGCACCGGGCGGCCCGGCCGAGGGGTTGTACGACATCGACACGGGTACGTGCGAGCTCGTCAAGGATCGCTATCTCGCCGACGGATGGGTCCTCGAGATCAACGGGGTGCCCAGCTCGCACATCGACCTGAGCGACCCGGCCCTGCTCGAGTTCGAGTACATGCGGTGGATCGCGATGCTCGTCGAGAGCAGGTTCGAACACGATTCGAGATTGCGCGTGCTGCACCTCGGTGGGGGTGCGTGCACGATGGCGCGCTACTTCGCCGCGGTCTACCCCGACGCTCGGCAGGTCGTCGTCGAGATCGACGGTCGCCTCGCCGAACTCGTCCGCCACTGGTTCGATCTGCCCCGCGCTCCGTTGCTGCGTATCCGGGTGGGGGAGGCCCGTCAGGTCCTCACCTCGCTCTCCGACGCGAGCCGCGACGTGATCGTGCGGGATGTCTTCGCCTACAACCGCACTCCCGTCGCACTCACCACCCTCCAGTTCACACAGCACGCCCGACGCGTGCTCGCGCCCGGCGGTGTCTACGTCGTCAACTGCGGCGACTTCCGCGACCTGACCGTCGCGAAACGTGAGGCCGCGACGATCGGTGAGGTCTTCGAGCACACCGTGATCGTCGCCGACCCCGCGATGCTCAAGGGACGCCGCTACGGCAACGTCGTCATCGCCGGCAGCGACCTGCCGCTCGGTGACTCCCCGGCCCTGGCCCGCGACCTGCTCGGCGGAGCCGTCCCCGCGCAGATCCGGCTGGGTGACCAGGTCGAGAAGTTCGCCGCCGGGGCGCGCGTGCTCGACGACAGCGAGGCCACCACACCGCCCGGAACAAAGAGCGCGGGCACGTAGTTGCACGGGTCATGACGTCAGCAGCCCCTACTCCGGTACTCCAGGTCTTCCGGCTCGGTATGCCCTGGCAGACGATCGATCCCTTCCTGTTCGTCGCACACCACGTCGACGCGTATCCGGCGGGCAACGACGAGCTCGGGCCCGACGCGTCGCTCGACGGCCGCCCGCTCGGCCAGGACTTCGGCAACCCTGCGGGCTGGAGCATGTACCACGGCACCACCGTCCCAGGATTCCCCGGCCACCCGCACCGCGGCTTCGAGACGGTGACCTTCGTGCGCTCGGGTTTCGTCGACCACTCCGATTCGGTGGGCGCGGCGGCGCGTTTCGGTGAGGGCGACACGCAGTGGCTCACCGCCGGTAACGGGGTCGTCCACAGCGAGATGTTCCCTCTGCTGAACAAGGATTCGGACAATCCGCTCGAGTTGTTCCAGATCTGGCTGAACCTGCCCGCCGAGTCGAAGACCGTCGATCCGCACTTCTCGATGCTGTGGAACGAGGAGACCCCCACCGTGACCGTCTCGGACGAGGACGGACGCACCGTCTCCGTCCGCGT
Source organism: Rhodococcus sp. PAE-6 (assembly GCF_025290685.1). Taxonomy (NCBI): domain Bacteria; kingdom Bacillati; phylum Actinomycetota; class Actinomycetes; order Mycobacteriales; family Nocardiaceae; genus Rhodococcus; species Rhodococcus sp. PAE-6. The sequence continues at coordinate 326,211 of NZ_JAOCLZ010000004.1, read as the reverse complement.
CATCGCCGGTGAGCTCGACGGCGCGACTCCGCCGCCGCCCCCGCCGAATTCGTGGGCGTCCCGACCCGGCACCGACGTGGCGATCTGGAACATCGACCTGTCGTCCGGTGCGCGCTGGGAACTGCCGGCCGCGCGCGGTGAGCAGACGCAACGGGTCCTGTACGTGTACAACGGTTCCCCCGTGCGGATCGGTGACCGGACGATCGAGTCCGGGCACGGGGTCGTCGTCGACGCGTCGGTGCCGGTGCACCTCACCGGCGGCGACGAGGGCACGCAGATCCTGATGCTGCAGGGTCGCCCGATCGGCGAACCCGTCGTCTCGTACGGCCCGTTCGTGCTCAACGACGAGGCGGGTGTCCGCCAGGCGTTCGAGGACTACCGCCGCACCGGATTCGGCGGATGGCCCTGGGACAGCGACGGTCCCGTGCACGAACGTGACGCCGGCCGGTTCGCGCGGTATCCCGACGAGAAGCTCGAGCAACGCTGACGGCGTGCGCAGATCCTGTCGATTTCCGGCGGGATCTGCGACGAGAACTACTCGTTCGACGGCTGCACATCCGGGACGAGGTACTCGGAGACCTCCATCGACCGGATCTCCCGCGCCTGATCGTCGTCGGGTCCGCTGCCGCGGAAGTCGTCGAGGTGTGCCTGTGACTCCCACCGTTCGTAGATGCAGACGCGGTCGGGCTCGATCAGGTCGGCGGTGACAGCGAAGTCGAGGCAGCCCGGCGCTCTACGGGCGGCCTCGACGACGGACCTGCAGGTCGCCAGATAGAACTCACGCCTGTCGGCGTCGACGGTGAGATGTCCTGCGACGATGATCATGAATTCCCTCCCGTGGTCACTGCCTCGTCGTGGATAGGACCTGCGAACGGGGTCGAACTCATCGCGGCCCGTCGTACCATGCCGGAGTGACCCAGCCCGGATACGATGCCCTCGCGGATCTGTACGTCGAGCTGTTTCCCGATCCGTACCTGACTCCGCTCGAACGCCACACCGTCGCCGCCTTCGCCGAGATGGTGTGCCAGAGCCAGGTGCAGGGTGTCGTGCTGGACGTGGGCTGCGGGCCCGGATACGTGGCCGCGGATCTCGCCGACCGCGGACTCGACGTGATCGGCCTCGATCCCAGCACCGAGATGCTGCGCATCGCGCGGGGCGCCTACCCCGCGCTGCGATTCGTGCGGGACGACGCGCGACTCGGGTCCGACGAACTCCGCGGAGTGGTTCCGAGCGCGATCATCGCACGGTGCAGCCTCATCCATGTTCCGCCGTCCGAGATCCCCAGGATCCTCGACGCGTGGTCGGAGCGGGTTCCGTCCGGCGGCGTGGTGCTCATCGCGGGCCAGACCACCGACACCCCCGGCGAAGTGGTGGAGTTCGATCACGCGGTGGCGCCGGCGTGGCGGTGGCACCCGGATCGTCTCGCCGCGGCCCTGTCCGACGCCGGATTCGACGAGGTGTGGCGGACGGTCGGCCGCCCCGACGCCGACCATCGCTTCCCCGACGTCCACCTGGCGGCGCGCCGACGCTGACGGGTCAGGGCGTGAACTGCATCGATTCGTCGACACGCCCGAGCCGCATGGTGGGCAGGTCGAGGAGATAGTTCTGCCGCATCAGCCACGGGCTGCGCGAACCCTGCTTGGGCAGAGCACCTTCCGCGCGGTGGATGTACCCGGCGTCGAGACCGAGCAGCGGGCGGGTACGCCCGTCGCCCGAATACCTCGGAACCGCCGAACGGTAACCGTTGCGTCGCATATACCGCAGCAACCGGCACACGTAGAGGGACGCGAGATCGGCACGCAGGGTCCACGACGCGTTGGTGTAGCCGAGACACATCGCGGCATTGGGCAGGCCGTCGAGCATCATGCCACGGTAGATGAACCGGGCCGAGAGGTCGATCTTCTCCCCGTCGACGACGAACTCGATTCCGCCCGCAGGCACCAGTTGCAGACCCGTTGCGGGGATCAGGATCTCGGCCTCGAGTTCGCGACCGGACTCGAGGCGGACACTTTTCTCGGTGACGGTGTCGATCCGGTCGGTGACGATCTCCGCCTCCCCCGCGCGCAAGGTGCGGAACAGGTCGGAGTCGGGGACCACGCACAGTCGCTGATCCCACGGGTCGTAGCGCGGCGAGAAGTGGGGATCGACCGGGATCCTGCCGCGTAGGCGACGTTCGGTGAGGGTGCGCAACATGCGTTTCGCGGCCGAGGGGAACCGCTGGCAGAACTGGTAGAAGCCGAGATTGGCCACGACGTTCTTGGTCCGCACTGCGCGGTGGGCCACCCTGTCCGGCAACAGGCGTCGAATCCGCGTCGCGATCGGGTCGCGCGCGGGCAGCGACATCACGTAGGTGGGGGAGCGCTGCAGCATCGTCACGTGCTCGGCCTTCTCCGCCAGGGCGGGCACGAGCGTGACGGCCGTGGCGCCACTGCCGATCACCACGATCCTCTTCCCCTCGTAGTCGAGGTTCTCGGGCCAGAACTGCGGATGCACGACCGTGCCCGCGAAGTCCTGCAGACCGGGGATGTCGGGCAGGTAACCCGACTCGTAGCTGTAGTAGCCGCTGCAGAGATAGAGGAAGGAACAGGACATCTCGACGGTTCCCTGCCCGGTCGAGGCACGCACCGTCCACCGGGCGTCCTCCGACGACCAGGATGCATCGATCACCCTGTGGCCGAACCGGATCCGTCGGTCGATGCCGAATTCGGCGGCGGTGTCGCGGATGTACTGCAGGATGTCGGGGCCGTCGGCGATGGACTTCTCGCCCCGCCACGGGCGGAACGGGAAGCCGAGCGTGTACATGTCGCTGTCCGATCGGATCCCCGGATAGCGGAACAGATCCCACGTACCACCGATCGCGTCGCGACTCTCGAGGATGGCGTACCCGAGATCCGGGCACTGTGTCTGCAACCGGTAACCGGCATCGATGCCGGACAATCCGGCTCCCACGATCAGTACGTCGACGTGTTCCACGCGCATCTCCTACCTGTCGGCCCACGCCAGCAGGTCGTCGATCTCCCAGGTGTTGATCACCTGTTCGGGTTCGACACCCCGCTCGACGGCACGTTCGCAACCGTACCCGAGCCAGTCGAGCTGCCCGGGTGCGTGCGCATCGGTGTCGATGGAGAACAGGCAGCCCGTCTCGAGCGCGAGGTCGATGAGACGCGACGGCGGGTCGCGGCGTTCGGGCCGGCAGTTGATCTCGACGGCGGTGTCGTGGTCGCGACACGCGGCGAAGACCTTCTCGGCGTCGAACTTCGACTCGGGACGGTTTCCGCGCCCCCCGGCGACGAGCCGGCCGGTGCAGTGCCCGAGGACGTCGACGTGGGGATTCGCCGCCGCACGCAGCATGCGTTTCGTCATCGCCGACCGGTCGGCCCGCAAGTTCGAGTGCACGCTCGCGACGACGACGTCGAGTTCGGCGAGCAGCCCCTCGTCCTGGTCGAGCGACCCGTCGTCGAGGATATCGACCTCGATACCCGTGAGAATCCTTGCACCACTGCCATTCTCGTTGATCTCCGCGACGACGGCGAGCTGCGAGCGCAACCGCTCCGCGGTGAGCCCGTTCGCGACCTTCAGGCGAGGGGAGTGGTCGGTGAGGGCAAAGTACTCGTGCCCGATCATCGTCGACGCGACGCGGTGCATCTCGTCGATCGGGCTGCCGCCGTCGGACCAGTTCGAGTGGGTGTGCAGGTCGCCGCGCAGGGACTCGAGCAGGTCGCGGCCGCCGCGCCCGATCGGGTCGGCCTCCTCGCGTAACTGCTCGAGATAGGCGGGCACTTTGTCGAACGACTCCCGGACGACCGTCGCGGTCTTCTTCCCGACGCCCGGCAGATCGGTCCACGAGTCGGTCTTCCGCAGAACCTCCCGCTTGTGGTCGCTCACCTCGGCGAGCACCTCCGCCGCGCGCCGATAGGCCTGCACACGGTAGGTGTCGGCGTGTTCGCGTTCGAGCCAGAAGGCGACTTCGCGGAGTGCGTCGACGGGGTCCACCCCTTTATTGTGGCCGCCGGGCGTCCGTAATCTGGGACGCATGCTCGAATCCGTCCGGTCGTCGTCCCCCCTCGGTGCGGTCTCCGCACTGGTCGTCGGTGCGGTGTCCGCGCTGACACTCGTCTCCGCCCGCGTGGCGTCCGAAGCGAAGGACCTCATGTACGAGGTGGACGGCGCGCCGCCCGCCCCGGTGGTGATCGTGCCGGGCGCGCGGGTGCACGAGGGCCGTCCGATGCGGGTGCTCCGCAGCCGCCTCGACGTCGCGGTCGCGTTGATGGCACGGGGACGGGTGCAAGCCGTGCTCGTCTCGGGCGACGGGGCCGGAACCTCGGGCGACGAGATCGAGGCGATGATCGCGTATCTCGTCGAGCAGGGTGTGAACCGGGAACGGATCGTCGCCGACCCGTACGGTCTCGACACCTACGACACCGCCCGGCGTGCGGTGGCCACCTACGGCGTGCGGCAGGCGCTGATCACGACCCAGGCCTTCCACCTTCCGCGTGCAGTGGCGTTGTGCCGGCGGGCGGGCATCGACATCGCCGGAGTCCGCGCCGCGAACGACGTGCGACTGCGCACGCGGCTGAGGAATCTGGCGCGCGAGTACGTGCTGTCGCGACCCAAGGCGTTCCTCGAACTCCGGTTCCCGCGCGACCCGGCGGTGGAGACCCCTCCGGACGACCGGCTCGCCGAGATCCTGGCCGGTCTCGAGCACGGTGCGGTGGCCGCCCCACCGTCTGCTTCCTAGGCTCGTGATCATGCGCCCCACAGCTCTCGTCACCGGAGGAGGTCGCGGTCTCGGCGCCGCGATCGCCCAGGAACTCGCTCCCACCCACGATCTGCTCCTCGGCGGACGACGTCGCGAGTCGCTCGATGCGATCCTCGAGGAACTGCCCGACGCCACGCCGTGGCCCGTGGACCTGCTCGATCACGTCGCCGTCGCCGCGGCCGCCGCCGACATCGATCGGCTCGACGTGCTCGTCCACAACGCGGGCGTCGCCGAACTGGGCACGATCGCCGACAGCGAGCCCCGGCAGTGGCGCGAGACGTTCGAGGCGAACGTCGTCGCCGTCGTCGCCCTGACGCAGGTGTTGCTACCGGCCCTGCGGGCCGCGAACGGCCACGTGGTGCTCATCAACTCGGGGGCGGGTCTGCGCGTTCGCCCCGGGTGGGGTGCCTACGCCGCGAGCAAGTTCGCACTGCGGGCGTTCGGCGACGCGCTGCGCGAGGAGGAACCCGCGCTGCGGGTCACCTCGATCCACCCGGGCCGGATCGACACGGACATGCAGCGCGCGATCGTCGCGTCGGAGGGCCGCGAGTACGACCCGTCGCAGTTCCTCAGCCCCGGCACGGTGGCGCGTGCGGTGCGGCAGGTCGTCGAGGCGCCGGTCGACGCCCACCCCACCGAGGTCGTTCTGCGTCCTCGCTGATGACTCGAAAGAGCTGACGGCTCAGAACGGCTGACGGCTCAGAACGGCAGGGGGATCACGACCGGGGGAGCGCCCGGAATTTGGATCTGGATCTGCGGAGGCGGCGGCGCGGGAGCCCGCGGCGCCGGCGGGGGTGCCGGTGCCGGAGCGGGTTCCGGAGCCGGCGGCGGTGGCGGTGGCGGCGGTTCCGGAGCGGGGGGCGGCGGAGGCGGCGGTTCCGGGGGAGGAGGCGGTGGTGGTGCCGCGGCTTCCGGCACCGGATCGCGACGCGGTGCAGGAACGGGTACCTGCAGCGCCTCGGTCTCCGGGCGGGTTTCCTCCGTGGTCTCCGGTGCGGCCGGAGCCATGGTTTTCGGCAGGGCCTCACCGACCGGCACGGGGACCATCGCGCCGGTCGTGATGTCGATGACCTCCAACTCCCGCACGGCAGTCGCGGCGGGCTGGACGACGAACATCCGCTCGGCGTTCAGTCCGGGCCATTTCGGACCTTCGAGTTCGTCGTTTCCGGTGAGCACCGGCGCGGACAGCGGATTGCCGCGCACGCACCGCACGCGCGGAACACCGAGTTCGTCGACGAGGACGATCGTGCCGCGTTCGAGCAGCGACTGCACGGGCCTCGCCGCACCGTCGCGGTACTCGTGCATGGTCACCCGGGTGTCGGCGCGCAACAGGACCGCCGTGAGGGTGTCGGTGTAGCCGCGGATGTCGGGCACGCCGAGGACACCGCGCCACGCTTCGGCCTTGGCGGGATCCTCCTCCAGATGAAGGATGAGCCCTTCGCGGTCGCACAGGGGCCGGTCGAGACTGCCCCCGTAGAGCGCCGGCCGATCACCGGAAACGGCCGGGGTCCCGGCGGTCGCGGTGACCGGATCACCGCCTTCCTCGACGACTTCGGGGGGAGCTGGCGGCACCGCGACCGGCACCTGCGGCGGCACGAGACGCGGCGTCCACGGGTCGTCCTGCGCGGTGGCGACATGCAGTTGCACGGGCGTCGTCGTCTCGACCGAACCGCCCGACGAGCAGGCACCCGCCACCAGTGCCGTCAGGGCGAGTGCCAGACCGAATCCACGAACCGTGTCGCTGGCCACGCCGTCATGCTAGGTCGATGATCGCCGGTGAAAGTGCTGTTCGGCGGTTCTCGTCGGTATCCGGATCCGGAGAGGAAACGCAGGAGGAGGTTGTTCACCTCGTCGCGACGTTCCATCTGCACGAAATGCCCCGCGCCCTCGAGCAGGTGGACACCGCGCAGATCGGGGACGAAGGCACGCATCCGTTCGAGCGCCGACGACCCCGACATCGTCCCGAGGACGTCGAGCAGTCGGACGAGGCGCTTGGAAATCGCGACGTTCGTGTACTCCTCGGCCTCCCGGGGCCGGTCGGTTCGGCCGTAGCCGGGCATGTCGGGGGCGACGGCACGGTATCCGGCGTCGACGAGCGGCGCGAACTGGTGCCGGTAGCTATACCTCAGGCCGGGGAAGCCGTGGCACATGACGACCGCGGGTCCGTCGCCCCGATCGTCGATGTTCCACGTGAAACCATCGACCTCGACGATGAGGCTGTCCATCAGGAGGCGGGGACGGTCTGCATGTCCTCCTGGCTCCAGAACGCCCTCATGCTCGTGATCCTCGCGTCGTCGTCGAAGGTCATCACGTCGACGACCTCCATGACCAGATCCTGCTCACCCAGGTGCGTGACCAGGCGGAACACGAAAGCGGCGTTGTTCTCCGCGACCTTGAGAGTTATCACCTCACCGGTCTGCGCGAGCGGTTCGACCACTCCGTAGAACTCGCGGATCTCGGCCTCGGTGGCGCGGACCGGCGTGCCGACCGGATCCTCGACCGTCGCGCCCGGTGCGTACAGCGCGAGGACATCGTCGACGGTGCCGGAGGCCACGGACTTCACGTAGTTCTCGACGGTGGTGCGGATCGCGTCCCGACTCGGTGCCATGGGGTCTCCTTCGTTCGAATCGGGAACACGTTTCAATTCGACGGTAATGGGCCGGATCCGCGGATGCACTCGCGATTCCCACTCGGAAGACCCCGCGCCGGAGGACGATGACATCGCCATCACCCGGAACGATCGGAGACCCGATGATCGACGCTGTCGCCTTCACCCTCGACGGACACGCCGGTGCTCTCGCAGCCCGCACGTGGGTCGGCGAGGCCCCGCGCTACGTGGCGTTGTTGTGCCACGGTTACGGCGAGCACTGCGGACGCTACGAGTATGTGGCCGCGCGTCTCGTCGCCGACGGCGCCGCCGTCTACGCGGTGGACCACATCGGTCACGGTCTCAGCGACGGCGAACGCGTCCTGATCGACGACTTCGAGAAGGTGGTCGACGATTTCCGTCTGCTCGATCTCACGGCGCGACGCGAGCATCCCGACCTGCCGGTCGTGCTCGTCGGACACTCGATGGGCGGCATGATCGCCGCCCGGTACGCGCAGCGATACGGCTCGGAACTGGCCGCGGTCGTCCTGTCCGGCCCGGTCCTCGGCAGGTGGGCGGCCGTCGACGCCCTGCTCACGGCCGAGGAGATCCCCGATACCCCCATCGATCCGTCCACCCTCTCCCGTGATCCCGAGGTGGGTCGCGCCTACGTGGCCGACCCGCTCGTCTGGCACGGCCCGTTCAAGCGCACCACCGTGCAGGCGCTGAAGACCTGCATCGACACGATCACCGCCGCCGGTGCCGTCGACGACGTGCCCGTGCTGTGGTTGCACGGCGAGGACGATCGACTGGTTCCCCTCGACGGCACCGCCACCGGATGGTCGTCGCTGGCAGGTCGCGGGGCGTCGTCGAAGACCTATCCCGAAGCGCGGCACGAGATCTTCAACGAGACGAATCGGGACGAGGTCCTGGGCGATGTCGTCGACTTCGTCGGCGCGCACATCCACCCTCTCGAGACTCTCGAGGATTGAAGCCGACCGCGTCTGGCTACCCCAAGCCATGGGGGCCGTCCCCTTCGTGTCCCGTACGGAAGGAGATGACCGTGGTCGAAGACAACACATCCGACAGGGCTCGCCCTGGTCCGGCCGACAAGGCACGCCTCGGGTTGAAGCAGACCGTGGTCGGTAAGGCGAAGGAGGTCGCCGGCGCTCTGACCGGCAACGACTCCCTCACCACCGAAGGCCGTCTCGAGCAGGAGCAGGCCCGGCAGACCAGGAAGGCCGACACCCTCTCGCACATGGCCGAGGCCGAGAGCGACGAGGCGGTCGAACAGCTCGACGCCGTCCGCGAGGCCGGACAGCAGGAACGCGAGGCCGTGCAGCAGCGGACCGACGCCGTCGAGTCGCAGGCCGAGCGGGAGGCACGGGTCCGCAAACAGGCCGCCGACCTCGAACATCAGGAGAACATCGTCCGAGGGCGATCCGACGCCGCCCGTGAGGCCACAGCCGCCGAACAACAGGCACGTCGCGAGGAGAACGAGCAGGTCACGGATGCCGCCGCAGAGGTCGCGGCCGCCGACGAGGACCACCGACGAGCCTCCCACGACGCCGAACGTGCACGCCTCCAGGCCGAGGAGGAACGCCGCAAGGCCGACGCCCTCGAACGCACGCTGACCGACGAGCCGGATCGCTGACGAACACCACCGACATTCCCTACCGGAGCTGTACCCCCATCGAAGTTGGAGATGCGCCCATGAACCTCGCCACTCTGCCCAAGAGCGTTCTGCGACTGCAGTACAAGATCGCCCGCTTCCCGCTGGGATTGATCGAGCAGCAGTTGCGGTTCCTGCCCACCGACGCCCCACCGCGCCTGATGTACGAGCGGGGGCTGGGCATGCTGGACGGCATCGTCGGCAGCGTGCTCGACGACCAGGAGATCGCCACCCGCGGGGCGCTCGCCACCGAACGCGCCGAGGCGGTGAAGCGCGCGGAGAAACTCGACGCGCAGGCCGCGGCCGAGAAGCGCGCGGCAGACGCCGAACTCCGTCGAACGCGTGAACGTGCCGCTGCCCAGCAGGAAGCCGCGCGACGCGACCGCGAGAACGAAGTCGAGCAGGCCCGGGAGCGTGCGCAGGAACGCGCGAAGCAGGCGGAGAAGGAGGCCGAGCAGAAGAAGGCCGCCGAGACCGCGAAGGCCGACCAGGAGGCCGCCGCGAAGCGCCAGGCCGCCGAGACCGCGAAGAAGAAGGACGAGGAGCGCATCCGCAAGGCCGAGCAGGAGGCCGCCGAGCCCGCCAAGGTCTCCCTCAAGGATGCCGTCGCCAAGCAGCTCGAGGCGAAGGAAGCGGAGGAGCGCGCGCACGATGCGGGCGAGGTCGCCGAGTTCGAGAAGATCGAACACAATCACCCCTGATCCCGGTTGTAGTCGACGAGACCCCGGTGCATCCTGTGCACCGGGGTCTCGTCCGTCGTAAGCGGTTGCTACTTCACGACATTGACCATCTTGCCGGGAACCACGATCACCTTGCGCGGTGCGGCACCGCCGAGCAGGTCGGCGATCTTCTCGTCCACGAGCGCGGCGGCCTCGATCGCGTCGGGTGCGGCGTCGGCCGGGACGGTGATGCGGCTGCGCACCTTGCCGTTGACCTGGATCGGGTACTCGACGCTGTCCTCGACGAGCCACTTCTCGTCGGCGACCGGGAACGGGCCGTGCGCAAGCGATTCGGTGTGTCCGAGACGCGACCACATCTCCTCGGCGAGGTGCGGGGCGACCGGGCCGAGCATGAGCACGAGCGGTTCGACGGCGCTGCGCGGCGCACCCGACGGGTACTGCTTCGTCAGGTGGTTCGTGTACTCGATGAGCTTGGCGATCGCCGTGTTGTCGCGCAGGTGGGTGAAGTCGTCCGACACACCCGCGACCGTCTTGTTGAGCGCCCGCAGCGTGTCGTCGCCGGGGGTGTCGTCGGTGACGCGCAGCGCGCCACCCTCCTCCTCGACGACGAGACGCCACACGCGCTGCAGGAAGCGGTGCGCGCCGACGACGTCCTTGGTCGCCCACGGACGCGACTGGTCGAGCGGGCCCATCGACATCTCGTAGACGCGCAGGGTGTCGGCGCCGTACTCGTCGAAGATCTGGTCGGGGCTGACGGAGTTCTTGAGCGACTTGCCCATCTTCCCGTACTCGCGAGCGACCTCCTGCTCACCGTCCGGGCCGGTCCAGTAGAACGTGCCGTCGCGCTCGACGACCTCCTCGGCCGGCACGTACACGCCGCGCGAGTCGGTGTAGGCGTAGGCCTGGATGTAACCCTGGTTGAACAGGCGACGGTACGGCTCCGAGGAGGTGACGTACCCGAGGTCGAAGAGCACCTTGTGCCAGAACCGCGCGTACAGCAGGTGCAGCACCGCGTGCTCGACACCGCCGACGTAGAGATCGACGCCACCCGGGTCGTTCGGGCCGTGCAGTTCCGGCCGCGGGCCGGTCCAGTACGCCTCGTTCTCCTTGTCACAGAAGGCTTCCGAGTTGGTGGGGTCGATGTAGCGCAGCTGGTACCACGAGCTGCCGGCCCACTGCGGCATCACGTTGGTGTCGCGCGTGTAGCGCTTCAGGCCGTCGCCGAGATCGAGCTCGACGTTCATCCAATCCACCGCCTTCGCGAGCGGCGGGGACGGTTCGGAATCGGCGTCGTCCGGATCGAAGGAGACCGGCGCGTAATCCTCCACCTCGGGAAGTTCCACGGGCAGAGCGGATTCGGGCAGAGCATGGGCGCGTCCCTGCTCGTCGTAGACGATCGGGAAGGGCTCGCCCCAGTACCGCTGCCGCGCGAACAGCCAGTCGCGCAGCTTGTACTGGATGGTGCCGCGTCCGGCGCCGGCCGCCTCGAGCTTCGCGACGATCGTCTTCTTCGCCTCGGCGACGTCGAGACCGTCGAGCAGGCCGGAGTTCACCAGCACACCGTCGCCGGTGTACGCCTCGGCGGTGACGTCGCCGCCGGAGATGACCTCGCGGATGGGCAGACCGAAGGCGGTCGCGAACTCCCAGTCGCGCTGGTCGTGGCCGGGAACGGCCATGATCGCGCCGGTACCGTAGCCGGTGAGGACGTAGTCGGCGATGAAGATCGGCAGTCGCTCGCCGTTGACCGGGTTCACGGCGTAGGCGCCGAGGAAGACACCGGTCTTCTCCTTCGACTCCTGCCGCTCGAGATCGGACTTCGCGGCGATCGACGCGCGGTAGGCCGCGACCGCGGCAGCCGGATCGGCGGCGCCACCGGTCCAGCGCTGGTCGACGCCCTCGGGCCAGGACGCGGCGACGATCCGGTCGACGAGTTCGTGCTCGGGAGCGAGGGTCACGTAGCTGGCACCGAACAGGGTGTCGGGCCGGGTGGTGAACACCTCGATCGCCGAATCGTGGTCGGCGACGGCGAACTTCACCTGGGCGCCGTGCGAGCGCCCGATCCATTTGCGCTGCATGGACTTGACCTTGTCGGTCCAGTCCAGATGCTCGAGATCGTCGATCAGGCGGTCGGAGTAGGCGGTGATCCGCATCATCCACTGGCGCAGGTTCTTCCGGAAGACCGGGAAGTTGCCGCGCTCGGAGCGGCCGTCGGCCGTGACCTCCTCGTTGGCGAGCACCGTGCCCAGACCCGGGCACCAGTTGACGAGCGAATCCGACCGGTAGACCAAGCGGTACGAGTCGATGACGTCGGCGCGCTCACCCTCCGACAGCGACGCCCAGTCGCGTCCGTCCTCGAGACGACGCGTGCCGTCGGCGAATTCGGCCTCGAGTTCGGAGATGCGACGCGCCCGGCCGGCCTCGCGGTCGTACCAGGCGTTGTAGATCGTCAGGAAGATCCACTGCGTCCAGCGGTAGAAGTCGACGTCGGTCGTCGCGACCGAGCGACGCTCGTCGTGCCCGAGACCGAGCCGGGAGAGCTGCCGCTTCATGTTCCCGATGTTGGCCTCGGTGGTCGTGCGCGGGTGCGTGCCCGTCTGCACGGCGTACTGCTCGGCCGGCAGACCGAAGGCGTCGTAACCGAGGGTGTGCAGCACGTTGCGGCCCTGCATGCGGTTGAAGCGCGCATACACGTCGGTGGCGATGTACCCGAGCGGGTGCCCCACGTGCAGGCCCGAGCCCGAGGGGTACGGGAACATGTCCTGCACGAACAGCTTGTCGGAGGGCACCTCGCCGGCGAGATCGCCCACCGGATTGGGGGCGTGGAAGGTGCCGCGCTCGCGCCAGAGCTCCTGCCAGCGCTGCTCGATCCGCCCCGCGAGCTCGGCGGTGTACCGATGCTGCGGAGTGCTGCCGGGTTCGTGCTGGGAGGTCTGTTCGGGACGGGTCACGGTGATCACTATCTACTCGGCCGGGCGTGTGAGTGCTCCCACCAGGGTAGAACGTGCCCGCACCCGCGCAGACCGGTGGCACCACCGGCCGCGTATCCTGGTCGGGTGCTCATCGTCGCTGTCCTGCTCTTCGTGCTCGCTCTCGTCGTCGGCGCGGTGGGTGTCGCGGCACTGACCGGCAAGCTCCCGCGCAACCGCTGGGCCGGTGTGCGCACCCCCGACGCGCTGCGTGACGACGAGGCGTTCGCCCTGGCCAACAAGGTTGCCGCACCCAGCATGCTCGGGTCCGCGGTGCTCCTCGCCCTCGGTGGTGTCGCGTCGCTGACGCTGCCCACCGTCGCCGGGATCATTGCAGTCGTCGTCACCGTGGTGGCCGCCCTGATCACCGCCGGAGCCGGCGGATCCGTCGCAGCGCGGGTCGCTGCGGCGACGAAGCCGGAGGAGACATCCGGCTGCGGTACCTCGTGCGGGGCGTGCAGCCTGCGCGGGGCGTGCGAGCCGACCGCCTGACGGTCCTCCCACCGGCAGTCCTCACGCCCAGCGGCGCTCCCGTGCGTAGCGCGGTGTCCACCAGAACCGGTTGAGCACCCGCACCGGTACCGGGAGACTCTTCAGCACGACGGCCACGCGGTCCTTCGGTGCTCCCTCGAAGAGGTAGGGCAGCATTTCGGAGACCTCGCGCTTGTCCAGTTGCGCGAACGCCCGCATCGAGATGTCGTGCCATTCCTCCTTGGTGATGGATTGTTCGATCAGCGGGAAGGCGTCCCGTTCCTCGTGCGCGAGGTGAGCACCCAGCGACGTGACGAGACCGTCGAGCAGACCGCCGAGCCGCTCGGTCGCCGTCTCCCGGTCGTCGAGCGCAGCCTCGATCTCCGCCAACGCCGGGTCGATCACGGAATGTTCGGCCTCCATCGCATCGAGCACCTCCATCGCCCCCGCATCGTGTGCGAGGCGTGGCCGCATGAACGGCCAGACGTAGACGTCCTCGACGGAGTGGTGCGTGTGCAGTTCGGTGCTGAATCCGTGCCAGCCGAGGAGCAGCGCATCGTGCGTGCCGGGATCGGCGGTCCGCCACTTCTGCGCGAAGTCGGCGAGACGTTCGGTGTCCCGGCGTAGAGCGGAGTGGATCAGATGCACGACCTCCAGATCCTCGGCGGACAACGGCGTGGCGTGAGTGGTGGTCATGGCGGGTACCTCGACTTCCGTATGAATGTCCCCGTGTCCATGGAGCCTCGTCGCCGCGTGAGGTGTTCTCAATCCCACATTCGAGGGGGATACTTCGGGATATGCGCTCTGCACAGCGGTTGAGGGCAGGCATCCAGGACGCAGCATCCGCGGCTGCGGACGGGGCGCAGTTCCGCGAGTTCGTGATGGATGTGCTCGGCGCTTTCATTCCGTACGACGGTGGTTGCCTGGCGCCCGTCGACCCTGCCGTCGTGGTCCCCACCGGCTTCACCACCCGAGGTCTCGACGATCCGGTCGAGGCCCTCCGGTTGTCGATCGAGATCGAGTACGGCCCGGACCCTGATCCGGACAGTCTCTACGTGCTCCTCCGGCGTCCGACCGGACTGCGCCGCATCGGCGAACCGGCGGACGACGGGACTCGAGACGGACACCGTCGCTATCTCGAACTCGTGTCGCAGCTGGGCATGGGACACGAACTGCAGTTGGTCTTCCGGGACGGCGACCGTCGATGCTGGGGTGTGGGGGAGTTGATGCGCGAACCGGGTCGCGGCTTCACCGATGCCGAACTCGCGATGCTCGACGACGTGCTCGGCGACATCGCGAACGGTTTCCGCAGCACACTCATCCGGGACGCATCGGCGCGGGTGCGACACACGGAGATTGCGGCCGGGTGTCCGGGTCCGGCCGTGGTCGTGATCGGGGCGGACGACGACTTCGATTCCGTGACCGCCTCGGCGGCGGTCTGGTTCGAGCGTCTCGGCTGGGGCAGTCCCGTCCGGGGCCGTCCCGGGCCGGCGCACGTGATCGCCCGCCAGGTCCGCAGGACACGACCCGCCCCTGCGACGGTGCGCCTGCGCACCCTCGACGGTGAATGGGTGGTGTTGCGCGCCGCGATCTTCGACGAGACCGGTCGCGTCGTCATGACCCTCGAGCGGGCACGCCTGCCCGAGATCGTCGCCCTGGTCACCGCCGCGTACGGTCTGACGCCACGCGAATCGGAAGTACTCGTCGAAGTGCTCGCCGGACGGTCTCGCAACGAGATCGCGAGTCGGTTGTTCATCAGCCCGTACACCGTGCAGGACCACCTGAAGAACATCTTCACCAAGACCGGTGTGAACAGCCGGCGCAGCCTCGTCTCGCGACTCGCGTGTACCGAGTACATGCCCCGGTTCGGTGGCGACCTGCGACCCGACGGATGGTTCGACGAGAGCGGAACGAGGACGGCGCCGGTGGAGGCCCGCACCCTAGGCTGACCCCATGACGACGCGTCAGGTCGACCCCGTCGGTGCGCTGCTCGGACTGGCCGTTCCGTTGCTGTGTGCCGTGGCCGTACTCGTGCTCACCCGCTCGTGGATCCCACGATTGCCCGAGGAGATCGCCACGCACTGGTCGGGCACGACACCCGATTCGTTCGGGTCACCGATGACCTCGGCGTGGACCGCCGCCCTGCTGATCGTGCTCGTCGGGGGAGGGTGCTGCGCGATCGCCGCGATCGCGCAGGCGCAACTGCTCATGCGTCGCTACATGCTCGCGATCGGTCTCGGGGTCACCGGCACGATCACCGCACTGTTCCTGGCCGGTCTCGCGGGGCAGCTCGACACGACCGACGCCACGCAGGCCGCGTTGGAGGGCTGGCCGGCGGTGCTCGGCATGTGGGTGGGTATCGCGGTGGGCTGGTTCGGGGGACGGCTCCTGCGCGACGGTCGGGAGCGGAAGGCGGCGACCGCCGCTCCGGATCCGGCGCTGCCGCGCGGTCGTGCCGAACTGCCGATCGTCGAGCAGGTGGGCACCGGTGTGGGCACGACGGCGGGACTGTCGCTGCTCGTCCTGATCCCCGCGCTCGTCGTGTGCGGTGCGACGCAGAGCTGGTGGCCGCTGGGTTTGATCGCGCCCGTCGCTCTGCTCGTGCTGGGTCTGCTCCGCTACACCGTGGTGGTCGACGCGGACGGGATCCGGGTGTCGAATCTGGCCACCGACGCGCTCGGATACGACCTCGACGAGATCGTCGGGGCGAAGGTCACCGAGACCCGCCCGTTCCAGGACTGGGGCGGCTGGGGCCTGCGGGTCAAGGGCGGCAAGCGGTACGGCCTGGTCACTCGCACCGGGCCTGCCGTCGTGGTGACCACGGCCTCGGGACACGAATTCACCGTGACCGCAACGAGGGCCGAGGAGATGGCCGGCGCGCTCAACACTCTCGCCGACGCCCGCTGACCGGTCCCGGTCGCCCGAGGGGGCTCAGTTGCGCTCGACCTCGATGGGGTGCGTCGCGAGCAACGCCATCGGCAGCGGCTGCCGGCGCAGCACCCTCGCCCACACGTCGAGGTGCGCGGGGGCGAGCACATCGGTGGGCAGTGCCGAGACCACCATCCAGTCGTCGTTGCGTAGTTCGCCGTCGAGCTGACCTGCGCTCCACCCCGCGTATCCCGCGAAGATCCGCACACCCTCGACGTAGTGGGCGATGTGCCCGGGATCGACATCGAGGTCGATCATCACCACTCGGCCGTCGACGTGGCGGATGCCGGGGACGTCGGTGATGTCGGCCCCCACCCGCAGCGTGCCGAGGCACAGCGCCGAACTGCGGTGGACGGGACCGCCTACGAACAGGGTCTTCGGTTCGGCGGCGAGCCACGACCATTGCGGCAGCATGGCGTCGACGGAGGTGTCGCTGATGCGGTTCAGGACGACACCGAAGCTGCCGGCATCGGTGTGCTCGATGATGTAGACGACGGTGCGGCGGAAGGTCGGCTCGGTGAGATCGGTGGCGGAGACGAGCAGGCTTCCGGCCCGCACCCTGGGTGTCGAGGGTGCGGTGCGGTCCTCGGGTTCGTCCTGATGCTGCGCCACGTCAGCCATTCTGTCACCGCCGTCACCGGCGCGTGGGGTGGAACCCGACGGTCTGTGCCAACAGGGCGAGATGATGTTCGAACAGGACCTCGCGGTCCGGAAAAGTGTCGGGGCCGTACTGACCGAAGACCTCGAAGCTCACGGACCCGAACAACGACGGCCACACCCAGAGACCGCGTGCCAGTACGGAATCCGGGGCCGTGAGGGAGAACTCGTCCCGGATCCGGCCCAGCGGTTCCCCCAGGCTCTCCGGAGGTGGGGCAGCGGCCGTGTCGTCCAATACACCCGCGGCGTGGGCCTCGTCCACGATCCGGGCCAGTCGCAGGACCACGCGGATACCGGGTGCGGTGGTGCGCTCGGCCGGGGCAGCGTAACCGGGCACCGGACTGCCGAACAGCAACCCGTAGCGGGCCGGTTCGGCCAGCGCCCACGAGCGCACCGCCCGGCCGAGGGTGAGAAACCGTTCGCGGTGATCGGAGGGGTCGACTGCGTCGACGGCACGGTCGACACTGTCGCCGAGTTCGTCGTAGGCGTCGACGACGAGCAGGGTGAGCAGCTCGTCGCGGCTCGAGACGTAGCGGTAGACGGCGGAGGAGACGACGCCCAGGTCTCGGGCGACGGCACGCAGCGACAGCGCCGCCGCTCCGTGGGTGCCGAGATGCTCGCGGCCGATCCGGAGGATGTCGGCCATCGTCTGTGCGCGTGCGCGCGCCCGTGGTGTCGTCACCGGACCATTCTGCCGT
Source organism: Rhodococcus sp. PAE-6 (assembly GCF_025290685.1). NCBI lineage: Bacteria > Bacillati > Actinomycetota > Actinomycetes > Mycobacteriales > Nocardiaceae > Rhodococcus > Rhodococcus sp. PAE-6. Next base: position 308,793 of record NZ_JAOCLZ010000004.1, on the reverse strand, counting down.
CGAACAGAGAGCACCGTCAACAAATGAGAGCACTGCTCTTGACAAGCACGGCTGCACGGAGGATCGTCGACGTCATCAGAGAGCAGTGCTCACACTTTTCCGAAGCGAGGAATCATGTCGCATCTCCAGGTGGTCGCAGGAGCCGGACCCGTCGGCTGGACCGTCGCCGAACAGATTGCCGCACAAGGACATCGCGTGCGCCTTCTCACCCGATCGGGCAGTGGACCGGAAGGCGCGGGCATCGAACGCCTGCGTGTCGACGTCACGGATCCCGAGGCCGTGGCCGCAGCACTCGTCGACGAAGACGGACTTGTTGCCGACGCGGTGTACATGTGCGTCCACGGGTCGGCCTACCGCGCCGACGTGTGGGCACGCGAACTCCCCGTCGCCGAGCGGGTCGTTCTCGACGCCGCCGCGAACCTGTCGGAGAAGACGGTCGTCGTCTTCCCCGAGAGCCTCTACTCGTACAGCGAACCCGACCGGGTCATGACCGAGGACTCGCCCCGCGAGGCCGACACCGGCAAGCGCGGGGTCCGACGGCAGCTCCTCGCCGCCCGGGCAGCGCATCGCGCACCGACGGTGAGCGTGGTCGCGTCGGACTTCTTCGGTCCGCGGGTACTGAACGCGATGGCCGGCGAACGCATGGTGCCCACCGTGCTCGCCGGGAAGAAGGTGCGGGTGCTCGGCTCGGCCGACGTCCCGCATTCGTTCACCTACGTTCCCGACCTGGCCGCGGCGATGATCGCGGCAGCGGGGGAGCCGACCGTGTGGAACACCGTGATCCACGCACCCACCGGACCGGCCGTGGCACAGCGCGAGATCGCCACCGCCTTCACGCGGACGGCCGGCCTGCCCGCGCCCGCGGTGGGGACGATCCCGTCCTGGCTGGTGCGGGCCGGCGGCCACGTGAACCGGGACATGAAGGAACTCGCCGAGATGCTCTACCAGTTCGATGCCCCGTTCGTCATGGACTCGACCCGCACCGAACAGGTACTCGGCCTGTCGCCCACCCCGCTCGACGAGGCGGCCGCCCGCACCGCCGAATGGTGGCGGAGCCGATAGTGTCGTGCTTGTGCGAGACTCCGGGCAGCAGTCCAGGCAGCGGGCGTGGCGATCGACCGCAACCGCCCTGCGGAACTCGCCGGGTCTCGTACGACTGACCGGAGTGCGGTTCGCGAGCCAGTTCGGTGACGGACTGTTCCAGGCCACACTCGGCGGGGCGATCCTGTTCAACCCCGAACGTCACACCGACCCGGTGACGATCGCGGCAGGCTTCGCGGTGCTGCTGTTGCCGTACTCGGTGATCGGTCCGTTCGCCGGCGCCCTGCTCGACCGGTGGGACCGGCGCCTCGTCCTCGTCTGGGCCAACCTGCTCCGCGGAGTGTTCATTGCGGCAGCGGCGGCCGTGTTGCTCCTCGGGGGACCGCAGACCCCACTCATGCTGCTCGCGCTCGCCGCCATCGGTGTGAGCAGATTCGTCCTGGCGGGCGTCTCGGCCTCGCTCCCACACGTGGTCGCCCAGTCGTGGCTCGTCCCGGTCAATTCCGTTCTGGCGACGGTCGGTTCGGGTGTCTCGGCGGTCGGGGCCGCCACGGCGGTCGCGACCATAGGATTCGTGGGCGCGGGCGACACTGGCTCCGGGACGGCCGTCCTCCTCGGAGTGAGCGGTTCGCTCGTCGGTGCGGTCGCCGCAGCGGGATTCGCCGCGAATGCCCTCGGCCCCGAGGGAATACGTCCCCGGACCGTGATCCGCACCGTCCTGTCGGGTCTGCGGACCGGTGCAGGAGCCGTCCTCGAAGCTCCTGGCGTGACGATCGCGATGCTCGGAATCGGCGCGCACCGCATCGTGTTCGGCGTCGACACGCTCATCATGGTGCTCGTCCTGCGTGCCGAGGAGAATGGCTCCGACCTGCTCGCGGGATTCTCCGGATTCGGTGTCGCGGTCGCCTGCACCGCCACCGGCATGCTCCTCGCAGCGGTGCTCGCACCGATCCTGATCCCGCGGCTGGGCCGGCCGCGCACCGTCACAGTCGGGTTGATCGCCGCCGCGATCGTGCAGTTCGCGTTCGTCACCACCGTGTCGGCCGGACCGTTGCTCGTCGCGGCCTTCCTGCTCGGCCTCGCCGGTCAGACCATCAAACTCACCGGCGACGCCGCGATGCAGATCGATATCGACGACGCGCGCCGAGGTCAGGTCTTCGCGCTGCAGGACACCGTCTTCAACATCGCCTTCCTCGGCGCGATCGTCGTGGCGGCCTTCGTCATCGACCCCGACGGACGCACACCCGAGCTGGCCGTCGCAGGTGGGGTCGTCTACCTGATCGGGCTCGTCGCCGTGCTCGTCGTGCGCCGCACGCGGCAGTAGCGATCACGCGCTCAGCGCGGCCGGATGGATCCCCACCTCCGTGGCCTTGACGACGAACCATACGGAGTCACCCGGATGGACGTCGAGGTCGGCGAGTGCCGCCGTCGTGATCTCCGCGGCGATACCCGTATCCGATCGCACGAGCACCGACGAACCCTGCGCCTCGAGTTCCGCGATCCTCACCCTCAGGGCGTTGCGCGGGCTCCCGTGCGGGGCCTCGGTGTAGACGGCGACCGCCGACGGCGCGAAGACGGCGACGGCGGCCGTACCCGGGACGCAGTCGTCGTGGACGCGGCCGTGGACGAGACCGTCCGCGGATTCCAGCGCCTCAGCTCGCACGATGCCGGTGACGAGATTGCTCCCCGCGATGCGGGCGGCGAAGGCGCTGCGCGGCCGGGTCAGCACCCGGCGTACCGGCCCGTCCTCGACGATCCGCCCGGCCTCGATCACGATCACCCGATCGGCGAGGGCGAGCACGTCGAGCGGGTCGTGGGTGACGAGCAGGCCCGTGCGTCCACTGTCGCGCAGGACGCGTCGCAGCAACGACCGCAACACCGGTGTCGCGGTGACGTCGAGCGCGGCCATCGGCTCGTCGAGCAACAGCAGGTGCGGTTCGGCCGCGAGGGCACGTGCGAGTGCGACCCGTTGCGCCTGCCCACCCGATAACTCGTGCGGACGACGATCGGCGAGTGCTGCGGCATCGACCTCCTGCAGCCACCTCTCGGCGCGCACACGGGCCTCACGCCGACCCGCACCCGCACTGCGCGGTGCGAACTCGACGTTGTCCGCGACCGTCAGGTGCGGGAAGAGCAGCGCCTGCTGGGCGAGCAGCACCACCGACCGGTCGTGCGGAGCGACGGCGACGCCGGTCGCGGTATCGGTGAGGACGCGACCGTCGAGTTCCACGCGACCCGCATCGGGACGCAGCAGACCGGAGACCACTCCCAGCAGCGTCGACTTGCCGGCTCCGTTGGGGCCGAGCACCGCGACGATCTCACCCTGCGCGACCTCGAGGTCGACGTCGACATCGCGTGCGGCGACCCGGGCCCGCACCGTCAGGCTCACAGCGGGCGGTCCTTCCGCCGCGAGTACACGGCCACGACGATCACGACGGCCACCAGGATCAACACGAGCGACAGCGCGACGGCGGCGTCGGGATCGGTTTCCCGCTGCAGATAGATCTCGAGCGGCAGCGTGCGCGTCACACCCTGGAGGCTGCCGGCGAAGGTGAGGGTCGCGCCGAATTCGCCCAGTGCGCGGGCGAATGCGAGTACCGAACCGGAGACCAGGCCGGGCAGCACGAGGGGCAGGGTGATGCGCCGGAAGACCGTCGTGGGACGCGCACCGAGTGTCGCCGCGACGTCCTCGTAGCGTGAACCCGCACTGCGCAGCGCACCTTCGAGACTCGTGACGAGGAAGGGCAGTGCGACGAAGGTCTGCGCGAGCACGACCGCGGTGGTGGTGAAGGCGATGTGGATCCCGAGCGCATCGAGGTGCTCACCGATCAGTCCGCGACGACCGAAGGTGTAGAGCAGGGCGATACCGCCCACGACCGGGGGCAGCACGAGCGGCAGCAGGACGAACCCACGGATCACCGATATCCACCGGAAGCCACTGCGCGCCAGAACCATTGCGAGAGGCACGCCGAGCAGGATGCACAGGATCGTGGCCGCCGCGGAGGTGCGCAGGCTCAGGACGAGCGCGTCGAGGGACGCCGGGGATGTCACCAGCGAGGGGAAGGTCGTCCAGTCGACGGTGAGCAGCATCGACACCAGGGGCACGACGACGAACAGCAACCCGAGTGCCGCGGGAACGAACAACCACCGGGGCAGTCCCGTCGCGGTCACGGTGCACCGAATCCTGCGTCGGCCAGGACGGCACGACCGCCCGTGCCGGTGACGAAGTGCACGAAGGCGTCGGCGCGACCGGGATTTCGGGAATTCGACAGTGGTGCAACGGGATAGATGTTGACGATCTCCGCAGCTTCCGGGACGGGGACAACGGTGACCTTCTCGCCGGCCCCCCTCGCGTCCGTGACGTAGACCAGACCGGCGTCGGCCTGACCGGAGGTGACCTTGCCGAGCACGTCGGTCACCGACGATTCCTCGGACACCGGCGCGAGCTCGACACCGCCGGTCTCCTCGAGTCGCTCGGTCGCCGCCCCGCACGGTACCTGGGGCGCACACACGACCACCGAGAGACCGTCGCCGGTGAGATCGTCGAACGAGGTGACGTTCTTCGGGTTCCCCGGTTCGGTGACGATCGTGAGCATGTTGGTCGCGAACGGGATCGGCTCACCGGCAACGAGTCCGGCCGCGACGGCGGCGTCCATCGTCCGGGTGTCGGCGGAGGCGAAGACGTCGGCGGGTGCCCCCTGCTCGAGTTGGGTCTCGAGATCGGACGAGCCGGCGAACGAGAATTCCACCGACACTCCGGGGTTCGCCTCCTCGAATCGTTCGGCGATCTCGGTGAAAGGCGCCCGGAGCGAGGCCGCCGCATAAACGGTGAGGACATCCGAGCCACCGCCGGTGCCGCACGACGTCAGTGCCGCAGCGGTGAGACCGGCAGCGAACGCGGCGAGCGCCCGGCGCCTCATCCGTCCCCTCCGGGTGTCTCGACGATGACGGTGGTCGCCTTGACGACGGCCACCCCGATGCTGCCCGGCTCGAGACCGAGTTCGTTCACGGCCTCGGTGCTCATGAGCGAGACGATGCGGTGCGGACCGCACTGCATCTCCACCTGCGACATGACGGTGTCGGAGACGACGCGCGTAACCAGCCCGACGAAGCGATTGCGAGCGGAGCTGCCCACCCCGAGCGGATCGGGACCGGCATCGGCCTGAGCGCGGGCGAACTCCGCCAGCTCGCGACCGTCGACTGTCTTGCGTCCGGCGGAATCCTTGCCGGCGCGCAGCAGCCCCTGGTCGATCCAGCGACGGACCGTGTCGTCGCTGACCCCCAGCAACGACGCGGCGTCGCGGATCCGGAGGGAGGTCACGCGTGTCTCCGCAGATGCGTCATGAACGCTACGTTATATCCGCATCTGCGGACCGGCAAGCAGATCAGTAGACATCGCGGACGTACCGCTTGTCGGCGGCCATCTGCTCGACGTACGCCGCGGCGGCGTCGCGGTCGAGCCGTCCGTGTGCCTGCACCACCTCGCGCAGGGCCGCGTCGACGTCCTTCGCCATACGTCCGGCGTCGCCGCACACATAGAAGTGGGCACCGTTCTGCAGCCACTTCCACACCTGCGCACCATGCTCGCGCATCCGGTCCTGCACGTAGATCTTCTGCCGCTGGTCGCGGGAGAAGGACAGTCCCAGCTCGGTGAGGAAACCGTCGGCGTGCATCGACTCGATCTCGTCGCGGTAGAGATAGTCGGTCTCGGATCGCTGGTCGCCGAAGAACAACCAGTTGCGGCCCGTGTGCCCGGCCTCGCGACGGTCGTGGAGGAAACCGCGGAACGGTGCGATGCCCGTACCGGGACCGACCATGATCATGTCGGTCTCGGGTGCCGGTGGCCGGAAGTGCTCGTTGCGCTGCACGAAGATCGGGATGTCCACACCCTTGCTGTGATCCGCGAGGAACGACGAGCACACGCCCGCCCGGGATCGACCCTCGAATTCGTAGCGCACCACCGACACCGTCAGTTGTACCTCGCGCGGGTTCGTCTTCGGGCTCGACGAGATCGAGTACAGGCGCGGACGCAGACGGCCGAGGAGGTCCTTCCATTCGTCCCAGGGCGCCTTGAACGGGTACTCGGCAATGACGTCCATCGCCTGCCTCCCGTACAGCCACTGCTGCAGCTCGATCTTGTTGCCCGGTCGCAGGAGTTTCGCGAGTTCGGCACTGCCGCTCTGCTTCTGCACGAACCGGAGCAGTTCCGGTGTCACCCGGGTGATGTCGAGGTGACGGGTCGCGGCCTCGCGCAGCGGCACGGTAGGACGGTCGCCGAGTTCGACGGCGGTCTCCGGGTCGAGGGCGGTGACCTGCAGCCATTCGTCGACGGCCTCCGGGCCGTTCGTCGGCATCACCCCGAGTGCGTCGCCGGCCTCGTATTCGAATGCTGGATCGAAGATCTCGAATCCGAACTGACGTACGTCCTTCGCCGAACCCGCACCGCTCAGTGCAATGTTGCGGGTGATCCGGGTGACGAGCGGCGAGTTGCGGGTATAGGCAGGGGCTGCGGGAGCAGCCGATGCGACCGGGGTCGTCGAGCCTCCCAGCAGCGGTACGAGGGCGTCGAGCCAGTTCTGCGCGCGCTCGTCCTCTCCGGGTTCGCAGTCGACGCGCTCGGCCAGGCGGGTCGCGCCGAGAGTGCTCAGACGGTCATCGACACGGCGCCCGAAGCCGCAGAAATCGTCGTAGCTCGAATCGCCGAAAGCAATTACTGCGTAACGTGTTCCGCTCAGTTCGGGCGCGGTGTCCGCCGCGAGCGACCGCCAGAACGACCCGCCGTTGTCGGGTGGGTCGCCGTCGCCGAAGGTGCTCGTGACGACCACGAGGTCGTCGATGTCGGCCAGCGCGGCGACGTCGAGTTCGTTCAGCCCCCTCAGCCGCACGGCCCGACCGGCATCGCGGAGCCGTTGTGCGCAACTCGCCGCGAAGGATTCGGCGTTGCCCGTCTGCGACGCCCAGGCCACCACGACGACCGGCCCGTCCGGCACCGCCTCGGTGGGCGTCGCGTCGGGAACCGGGGCCGAGTGCGCGTACATCCCGGCGAGCAGTCCGTCGACCCATACCCGCTTGTCGGCCGGGAACGGCGCGGTCGGCGGAAGGGTCGGCGCGGCAGTGATCTCCGCCGTCCTGAGTCCGGCGAGAAGACCTGCGAGATAACCTCGTTCGGCGTCGTCGAAGGTGGGTGCGGGAATCGTCCCGAGTCCCAGCGCAGACTCGAGACGGTCGAGCACCGAACCGCTCTCGAGCACCGGTTCGACCGCACCCGCGACCTTCTCCACCGACACGGCGCAGACCTTGAATTCGGGCTGCAGGGATGCCGGGTCGACGGCGTCGTTCGTCACGGCGTTGATGGCGAGATCGTCGCCGAAGAGGTCGTTCCAGTGGAAGGGCGCGAAGCAGTTCCCGGGCAGCACCCGGTCGGTGACGACGGCCGGCAGCACGGCCCGGCCGCGCCGCGATGCGATCTCGACCCGGTCGCCGTCGACGATCGACAGTCGCTGTGCATCATCGGGATTGATCTCGACGAACGGTCCGGGATTCAGTTTGGTGAGTTTCTCGACCTTCCCGGTCTTGGTGAGGGTGTGCCACTGGTGCGGGACGCGTCCGGTGTTCAGGACGAAGGGGTGGTCGTCGTCCGGCATTTCCGCGGCGGGCATGTGCGGGCGAGGGAAGAAACGAGCGCGGCCGTCGGGGGTCGCGAACGCCAGTCGCGGACGGGAACCGTCCTCGCGCACCACCGGGGTCCGGCTCGTCCCGTCGTTGAGATAGCGGACGGGGTGCCGTGTCGCGGCCGACTCCGGCGGGCACGGCCATTGCACGGGCCCTTCCCGCAGTCGGTCGTAGGTCATGCCGCGCAGGTCGTAGCCGGTCTGCGGATTCGCGAATCCGGTGATCTCCTCGAAGATTTCCTCGGCACTCGAATAGTCGAAGGCGTCGCCGAAACCCATCTCCTGCGCGACCCGCGCGATGATCTCCCAGTCGGGCAGCGACTCACCGACGGGTTCGACGGCCTGCTGTAGAAGATTGACGGTACGGTCGGATCCGACGGTGACATACTCGGATTCGGCCCACAGAGCTGCGGGTAGGAGAACGTCTGCGTACGAAGCGGTTTCGGTCTCGCGATAGACGTCCTGCACGATCACCAGCTCGGCCTTCCCGAGTGCCTCGAGAACGGTGCTCCGATTCGCGATCGACGCCACGGGATTGGTGCAGATGATCCAGCACGCCTTGATCTCTCCGGCGGCCATGCGCTCGAACATGTCGACGGTGCCGGCGCCGCCCTCGGTGCGCAGCGTGCCGCGCGGCAGCGACCAGCGATCTTCGACGAACGCGCGGTCGTCGTCGGAGAGGACACTGCGCTGACCGGGCAGACCCGGTCCCATGTATCCCATCTCGCGGCCGCCCATCGCGTTGGGCTGGCCGGTGAGGGAGAACGGCCCGCTGCCGGTGCGGGAGATCGCCCCGGTCGCGAGGTGCAGATTGCAGATCGCGTTGGTGTTCCACGTGCCGTGGGTGCTCTGGTTCAGACCCATCGTCCAGCAACTCATCCACTCCCCGGCCTCGCCGATCCACTGCGCCGCGGTGCGGATGTCGGCCTCGGCCAGACCGGTGACTTCGGCGACGACGTGCGGTGGGTAGTCGGCGAGGAAGGACTCCATCGCGTCCCAGCCGTCGGTGTGCTTCTCGACGAAGTCGCGGTCGACGTGTCCGTTCTCGACGATCAGGTGCAGCAGACCGTTGAGAAGCGCCAGGTCGGTGCCCGGCGCGATCTGCAGAAACAGGTCGGCCTTGTCGGCGGTCGCGCTGCGCCGCGGATCGACGACGATCAGTCGCGCTCCCGCCTTGACCCGATCCATCATGCGCAGGAACAGAATGGGATGGCAGTCGGCCATATTGGAACCCGACACGAAGAAGACGTCGGCGCGGTCGAAGTCCTCGTACGAGCCGGGCGGGCCGTCGGATCCGAGCGACTGCTTGTACCCGGTCGCGGCGCCGGCCATGCACAGTCTCGAGTTCGATTCCATGTGCGAGGTGCGCAGGTATCCCTTCGCGAGCTTCGTCGCGAGATACTGGGCCTCGAGCGACATCTGTCCCGAGACGTAGAGAGCCACCGCGTCGGAGCCGTGGGCCGAGACGATATCGTTCAGGCGCCGCGCGGTCTCGGCGATCGCATCGTCGAAGGGGAGCGGGGCGACCTCGGCCGCCCGCTCGGAACGCATCCACGCCGTATCGAGCCGGCCCCCGGCCGCGAGCATCTCCGCGCTGGTCGCGCCCTTCGTGCACAACCGACCCCTGTTGGTCGGGTGATCCTTGTCTCCGTATGCCCTCACCACGCGTCGGTCACCCGTCTCCGGGTCGACGGCGACGTCGAGGAGCATCCCGCATCCCACACCGCAGTAGGAGCAGGTGGATTTCACCGTGGTGATCTCGTCCTGCATCCCGCAACTCCTCGACACCGTCTCGACTACGCCGGTGTCCATGCTGGAGAAGCGGTGTTGCGGTGGCGTCACCCGCGGTGAGCACGCGGTGACATCTGGCTCACGCCGCCGTCACGACGATGTGAGATCAGACGTTCGGAGTCAGGCCTCCTGCTGCTGTGCCCACCACTCGAGCAGCGCGGCCTCGGCCTCGTCGCGCTCGAGCGGGCCGCGGTCGAGCCGCAGTTCCTTGAGGAAGTTCCACGCCTTGCCGACCGTCGGACCTGCGGAGATACCCAGCAGTTCCATGATCGCGTTGCCGTCGAGGTCGGGCCGGACCTTGGCGAGATCCTCCTCGGCGGCGATGCGCTCGATCCGTTCCTCGAGACCGTCGTAGGTGGCCTGCAGCGCGGCGGCCCGACGCTTGTTGCGGGTCGTGCAATCGGCGCGCACCAGCTTGTGGAGCTTCGGCAGCAGCGGCCCGGCGTCGTGCACGTAACGGCGCACGGCCGAATCCGTCCACTGTCCCCTGCCGTAGCCGTGGAAGCGCAGGTGCAGGAAGACCAGACGGCTGACGTCCTCGATCATCTGCTTCGAGTACTTGAGGGCGCGCATGCGCTTGCGCACGAGCTTCGCTCCGACCACCTCGTGGTGGTGGAAGCTGACGCCGCCCTGCGGCTCGTTGCGTTTGGTGTCGGGCTTGCCGATGTCGTGCAGCAGCGCGGCCCACCGCAGGACGAGATCGGGATCGCCGTCCTCGAGGTCGATGGCCTGCTTCAGGACGGTCAGCGAGTGCCAGTACACGTCCTTGTGCTGGTGGTGCTCGTCGATCTCGAGCTTCATCGCGGGGATCTCGGGGATCACCCGCTGCGCCAGACCGGTCTCGACCATCGTGTCGATGCCCTCGATCGGATAGTCGCCGAGGATCAGCTTGTCGAGCTCGGCCTGCACCCGCTCGGCGCTGATCCGCAGGATCTCGTCGGCCATCGAGACGATCGCGGTGTGCACGCGCTCGGTGAGGGCGAAGCCGAGCTGGGAGACGAACCGCGCCGCGCGCAGCATGCGCAGCGGATCGTCGTGGAAGGAGTCCTCGGGCTTCGCCGGGGTGTCGAGCACGCCGGCGAGCAGGGAGTCCATGCCGCCGAGCGGGTCGACGAACTCACCCGCACCGTCCGGTCCGATCCGCACGGCCATCGCATTGACGGTGAAGTCGCGGCGCACGAGATCGTCCTCGAGACTCGTGCCGTACTTCACGATGGGGTGACGCGTGACACGGTCGTAGGCGTCGCTGCGGAAGGTGGTGATCTCGAGTTGCTCGAGTCCCTTCACCGCACTGATGGTCCCGAAGTCGATACCCGTGTCCCACTGGTGGTCGACGAATCCGCGCAGCAGCTCCTGCACGACCTCCGGACGCGCATCGGTGGTGAAGTCGAGGTCGGTGCCGAGGCGACCGAGCACCGCGTCGCGCACGCTGCCCCCCACGAGATACAGCTCGTGTCCGGCTTCGGCGAATCGCGCCCCCAGCGGGGCGAGGATGTCGGACAGATCGCGCAGAGTGGCCTCGGCTCCGGCGAGCAGCCGGGTACGACGGTCGGTGTCTGCGGTGGGGGAGTTCACGTCTTTGCACCTTACCGAGCAGCGCGTTCGTGTGGTTGAGCCGGGACCAACGTCGGTCCATCTACTATCTATGAGGTGTCGCCCGCCGAACGTGCCAACCGTAACCGCCGCAGCTCGCGGCGGCGTGGCGCGGGCGCAAAGAAGACCGCACACGGTGCTTCGCCCGGATCGTCCGCTTCGCCCGGACCTCGCATGCGGACCGTCCGCGAGACTTCCGCGGGAGGTCTGGTGGTCGACGGACTCGGTGGTCCGCCCGAGAAACTCTGCGCAGCCCTGATCGGCCGCACCGACCGGAGGGGACGCCTGCTGTGGTCGTTGCCGAAGGGCCACATCGAGCAGGGTGAGACCGCCGAGGAAACCGCGATGCGCGAGGTCCGCGAGGAGACCGGCGTGCGCAGTTCGGTGCTCGCCGAGCTGGGCAGCATCGATTACTGGTTCGTCACCGAGGGCCGCCGGGTCCACAAGACCGTGCACCACTATCTGCTGCGTTATCTCGGCGGAGAACTCTCCGACGCGGACGTCGAGGTCACCGAGGTGGCGTGGGTGCCGCTGCGCGAACTGCGGACCCGCCTGGCGTACGCCGACGAACGCAAGCTCGCCGACATCGCCGATCAGCTCATCGCCGAGATGGACCACACGCGACTCCCCGATGCCGACGAACCGGGGGCCCCACGCGGATGACGGTGGTGGTGTCCCGGGCGGGCGCCGCGGTGCTCGCCGTGCTCGTACTCGTCCTCACAACGGCAGGCGTGACGCCTCTTCTGCCGACGACTCTTCTCCCGACGGCCTCGGCGAATCCGGCCGCAGCCCAGACCGACCCCGACGAACCGCGCTTCCTCGAGTTGAGTATCGACGAGGTGACGCCGCAGACGGTGACTCTCACGAGCGAGTCCGTCGTCACGGTCCGCGGCACGGTGGCGAACATCGGCGACCGGGACGTCGAGGACGTCTGGGTGCGGCTGCAGCGCGCACCGGTGGTCTCCGACTCCGCAGCGCTGCGCACCTCGCTGTCCCTCGACCAGGCCGGATTCGACACGGTCGGTGAGTTCGAGGAGGTCGCCGACCGGCTGGGGCAGGGCGAACGTGCCGACTTCGAACTCGAACTGCCGCTGCGCTCCGATCTCGTGCCGTCGCTCGACATCGACACTCCCGGCGTCTACCCGCTGCTGGTGAACGTCAACGGGGTCCCCGAATACGGCGGGGCGGCCCGGCTCGACGACGCACGCTTCCTGCTGCCCGTGCTCGCGGTTCCCGCGAGCGACGAGGTCACCGAGGAGACCGAAACCGGGAACGGCGGGTCGCGGGGCACGACCCGCTCGTCCGACGACGGCCGGCTCGACCGCGAGGAGAAGGCGTTCCCCGCCGTACCGCCCGACGTGTCCCGCCCCGCCGCGGTCACGATGCTGTGGCCACTGGCCGATCGGCCGAGGCTCGCCGCCGGCGTGGCCGGTTCCGGCACCGAGCCGGTACGCCTGGTCGACGACGACCTCGCGGCCTCGCTCACCGAGGGCGGGAGGCTCGACGGTCTGCTGCGCGCCGTCGAGGACACCGCCCGCACCGAACCCCGCGTCCTCGAGGGACTGTGTCTGGCCGTGGACCCGGACCTGCTCGTGACCGTCGCGAACATGACGCGCGATTATCTCGTCGTCGAGGATCCGAACGAACCGACCGGCGATGCGCGTCCGGGCTCGGGCACGGATGCCGCGGTCGCCTGGCTCGAGCGGTTGCGTGCCCTCGCGGCGACGACCTGCACGTTGGCCGTGCCGTTCGCACAGGTCGACCTGACCGCGCTCGGCGACCTCGCCGACTCGTCCCTGACCGACTCCGCGCTCGAATCACCGGCGGCCATCGTCGACTCCATCCTCGGCGTCACCTCCACCCCGGGCGTGATGTGGCCCGACTCCGGCGTACTCACCGAGAAGACCGGATCGATGCTCGCCGCCGACGGCCCGGTGACCGCTCTGGTGTCCGACAACGCCCTCGAGGGCGGACGCGCCCTGCTCGCGGGCACGTCGTCGACGCCGTCCACCGCGCCGGGCGGCAACGGCTTCCGGATCTCCGGTGTCTCCGGCCTCACCGCCGCCCTGTTCGACTCGTCCGCGTCCGCGGCACTGGCCGGGATGGGCACCGACCCGCAGACGCCGTCCTTCGTCCCCTCCTCGGCGCGCTACGACCTCTCCCGCGATTCCTCGACGGCCCGCCTGCAGGACGCCCTCGGCGCGCTGGCCTGGCCGGCCATGGTGCCGACGGTCAGCGAGGTCACCGGGGCGGCCCTGCCGGCCGCGGGCCGATCGGTGCTGTTCGCGCCGCCGCAGAACTGGTCGGCATCGCCCGACGACGCCGCCTCCGTGCTGTCGATGCTCTCCACGCTCGTCCGCTCGGGCCTGACCACGCCGCGACCGCTCGCCGCGCTCGTCGACGCGGCCGCGAACACCGCGAACGACCCGACGGCCTCGATGCTGGTCTATCCCGAGCAGGCGATCACCGACGGCGCCTCCGCGGCGGTCGTGTCCGAGGCCGAGGAACAGATCGGCCGCCTCGACGCGATCCAGACGGCGCTGGTCGAGGACCCGCAGGCCCAGCTCACCCCGCAGCAGTTCACCGCCCCGCTGCGCGAGGACCTGCTGCGCGCGATGAGCCTGGCCGGTCGTCGCGGTGCCGACGCCGACGGTGCCTACGCGACCGGCGAGCACCGCGCCTCCGAGGTGCGGGAGGCCGTCGACGACATCTACGACGCCGTGACGGTCATCTCGACCGGCGGTGTGTACACCCTGACGTCCGAACAGAGTCCGCTGCTGCTCACCGCGCGCAACGACCTGCCCGTGGGCATCACCGTGCGGCTGCAGGTGGACGCGCCCGACGCGGTGGACATCACCGATATCGGGCCGACCCAGCTCCCGCCGCGCGGCAGCCGCACCCTCACGGTGCCGGCTCAGATCAGCGACTCGCGGAACCTCCGGTTGGAGTTCGCACTCACCACCGACTCCGGCCTGCCTCTCGGCAGCTCGACGACGGTGACGGTACGTTCCAATGCGTACGGCCAGATCCTCGCCGTCGTCACGGGATGTGCGGGAGCCCTCCTGCTGTTCCTGGCGGGCAGGCGACTTCTGCACCGGTTCCGGGGAGAGCCGGATCCAGCCGACGAAGGGTATGAGAAATGACCGGGAACTCCACACGGGACGACGTGGAGACACACCCGAACCCGGGACCGTCGGACTCTCCCACCACCTCACCGGACGTCACGGGTGCCGGTGCGGGTCGCCGCAGGCCGCAGAGCCTGCTCGCGGCGACCGGCTCCATCGCCGTGGCGACCCTGGTCAGCCGCATCACCGGCTTCCTCAAGCAGCTGCTCATCCTGACCCTGCTCGGTGCGAGCGTCGCGTCGTCCTTCACCGTGGCGCACCAGATCCCCAACATGATCTCCGAGCTGGTGCTCGGCGCCGTCCTGACCTCGATCGTCGTGCCGGTGCTGGTGCGGGCCGAGCGGGAGGACCCCGACGGCGGTGAGGCCTTCGTCCGGCGACTGTTCACCGCGGCGCTGGTGCTGCTCGGCACGGCGACCGTTCTCGCGGTGGCCGCGGCCCCGGTCCTGACCACCCACGTCTTCCTCGACGAGTCCGGCAAGGTCTCGACGTCGCTGACCACAGCGCTGTCGTACCTGCTCCTGCCCGCGATCATGTTCTACGGGTTGTCGGGCCTGTTCACGGGCATCCTCAACACCCGGCAGGTGTTCAAGCCGGGCGCCTGGGCCCCGGTGTGCAACAACCTCGTGGTGCTCACCGTGCTGGTGATCTACTACCTGATGCCGGGCGAGATCACGCTCGATCCGGTGCGGATGAGCGATCCGAAACTGCTCGTCCTCGGCATCGGCGTGCTGCTCGGCGTCATCACGCAGGCGATGTGCCTGGTACCCGCGCTGCGCCGCGAAGGCATCAATCTCAGGCCGTTGTGGGGTCTCGACGACCGGCTCCGGCAGTTCGGTGGCATGGCCGCCGCGATCGTGCTGTACGTGCTGATCAGCCAGGCCGGGATGGTCTTCGCCACGCGTGTGTCGTCAGGCGCCGACGAGGCAGGTCCCGCGATCTACAACAACGCGTGGCTGCTGCTGCAGCTGCCCTACGGCGTCCTCGGGGTCACCGTGCTCACCGCGATCATGCCGCGCCTGAGTCGCAACGCCGCCGCGGACGACACCCCGGCCGTCGTCGACGACCTGTCCGTCGCGACCCGCCTCACCATGATCTCGCTCATCCCGATTGTCACCTTCCTGACGATCGCGGGTTCGCAGGTCGGCGCCGCGCTGTACGGCTACGGCAACTTCGGCGGCAGCAACGCCGAACGCCTCGGCCAGGCGGTGAGCTGGTCGGCGTTCACGCTCATCCCGTACGCGCTGGTGCTCATCCACCTGCGCGTGTTCTATGCCAGGGAACAGGCCTGGACCCCCACCTGGATCATCCTCGGCATCACCGCCGTCAAGATCGGCCTGTCCGCGCTGGCGCCCGTCGTCGCGGCGAACGACGAGCAGGTGGTGCTGCTCCTCGGCGCGGCCACGGGCGTCGCGTTCACCGTCGGAGCGTTCATCGGCGGCTATCTGCTGCACCGCACACTCGGCGACCTGCAGATGGCGAACGTCGGACGCACCGTCTGGCACGTCGTGCTCGCGTCGCTCGCCGCGGCGATTGTCGTGCTCGTCACCGACCGTCTCCTGCAACTCGACGTCCTTGCCGACCGCTTCGGGGGCATCGGCTCGCTCGTGCGGGTCGGGCTCAACGGTGTGCTCATGGTGCTCGTCGCGCTGGTCGGGATGTACCTGCTCAAGGTGCCCGAGATCCTCGCGATCGAAGCGGCCGTGCGACGGAAGGTCGCGGCACTGCGCGGCACCGCCCCGGTCGAGGAGGCCCCCTCCGGACCCGAGACCGGAACCACCTCCGACGAGGCACCGGCTCCCGCCCCCGTCCCGCGTCCGCGCTACGCCGAATCGGATGCCGAGAAGACCGTCATCCTGCCGCGTATCGACTACGGCGAGTACGGCGTCGGACCTTATGACGCCATCACAGAGGTCATGCCCGCCATCAGGGACGTGCCCGGTCGCAGCAATGCGCACGGACAACTCCCGTACCCTGATCAGCAGCAGGTACGGTCCGGGAGCCGTCGACCACGGTTCTTCGCGGCCCCCAGCGGCGACCCGCGTCTGCACACCGGAAGTGGACGAGTCGACAACGAAGGAGTGAGGGTGAGCGACGACCACGCTGCCGGCAAGTCCACCATCGATGCCGCCGCACGGCAGAAGTCTGCCGACAAGGACGGCAAGCGCCCGCCGCGCGATCCGAACCTCGACACGGGTGTCATCCCCGTCGGATCCCCGCAGCTCCCGCCGGTGCGTGTCGCGGGCCCGGCCTCCCAGCCGCGCCGTCCGATGCGCGGCCCCGATCTCATCGCCGGTGCCTCGGTCGCCGGTGGTCGCTACCGTCTGCTCGCCCCGCACGGAGGCGCGCGCGGTCTGCGTTTCTGGCAGGCACTCGACGTCAAGCTCGATCGCGAGGTCGCGCTGACCTTCGTCGACGCGGAACAGCGCGCGGCCGACGGCACCGGCCCCGACTCGCCGCAGGCCGTGCTCTCGCGCACCCTGCGCCTCGGTCGTATCAATTCGCCCGGACTCGCCCGCGTCCTCGACGTGGTGCGCGGCAGCTCGGGCGGCATCGTCATCTCGGAGTGGACTCCCGGCCGGTCGCTGAAGGAGATGTCCACCACCGAGCCGTCGCCGATCGGTGCGGCACGCGCGATCCGCGCGCTCGCGGCCGCCGCCGAGGCGTCGCACCGTGCGGGCAGCGCCCTGTCGATCGACCACCCGGATCGCATCCGCATCAGCGTGGCGGGTGACGCCGTGCTGGCCTTCCCCGCGACCTTCTCCGATTCCGACGCGATGTCCGACGTGCGCGGTCTCGGCGCGAGCCTGTACGGACTCATCACCGGACGGTGGCCGCTCGGTGAGCCGTCGGCTCCGGGCGGCGTTCCCGTCCCGCACCACAGCGGTGCCACCGTCGGCGGAATGCCGGAGCCCGACCGCAAGGACGGTGTGCCGGTGGAGCCGCGCGTCCTGCGTCCCGATGTGCCGTTCGAGATCTCCGCGGTCGCGGTGCGTGCCCTGTCCGAGGACGGCGGTATCCGGACCGCCGCGACCGTGCAGCACATCCTCGACCAGGCGTCGGTCGTCGATCAGAAGACCGAGATGATCCCGGCACTGCGGATCGGGCAGCGCGCTGCCGCCGCGGAGACGCATGCACTCGCGGATCCCGAAGCGCTGGAACAGAAGAAGAAACATTCGCAGCGGATGCTCATCGCCCTGGCCGCGCTCGGTGCCACGACGGTGCTGTTGCTCGCGCTCATCGGATGGTGGATCGCGAACCTGCTCGCCGGCGATGCCAACGATGCTCCGCTGACGAGTCAGGAGTTCGGTCTGACTCCCACTGCCGAGGCACCCGCCGAGGAGGGGGCGGGCGACGAGCAGGTCGAGGCCGCGCCGCCGCGACCGGCGGCGAGCGCTCCGGTCTCCGCGACCTCCGTGTCGGTGTTCTCGCCTCAGGGCACACCCGATTCGCCCGCCACCGCGTCGCAGGCGATCGACGGTGATCCGTCCACCTCATGGAGCACCGATGCCTACTTCGATCCGTTCCCGTCGCTGAAGAACGGTGTCGGACTTCTGTTCACGCTCGCCGACGCGTCGGAACTGTCCGCGGTGAAGGTCACCACCGACACGCCGGGCACGGTCGTCGAGGTGCGCAGCGCACCGTCCGAGTCGACGTCGCTCGATCAGACGCAGGTGATCGGTTCGGGCACACTGGCTTCCGGTGAGACCACGATCCCGGTCGAGGCGGACGGCCAGACTTCGCACGTGCTGGTGTGGATCACCGATCTGAGCTCGAGCGGCGGAAGCAACAAGAGTTCCCTCTCCGAAGTGGAATTCGAAGCCGCACGCTGACCGCGGACAGCCGGGCGGAATCGTCCGGATCGGCTACCATCCGCGCGTGCGAATTTTCGGGGGGATCGCAAAAATCGCCGTGCCCGACGGGGGTGTCGACGACGGCGGAAGCGTGTCGGACGGGGTGGCGTCCGATGGAGCAGTGTCGGATGCCGAGCTGCTCGCAGCACACGTCGCAGGCGATCGGCATGCCTTCTCCGCCTTGCTGGCACGACATCACGACCATCTGTGGCAGGTCGCGCGGCGGACGAGTTACTCGAACGAGGACGCGGCCGACGCGCTTCAGGAGGCACTGCTCTCGGCGCACCGGAGGGCTTCGGGTTTCCGGGAGGACGCCGCGGTCCGCAGCTGGTTGCACTCGATCGTCGTCAACGCGTGCCTCGATCGCATCCGCCGCAATCGTGTCCGCGTGACCGTCCCACTGTTCGAAGACGATTCGCACGACCTGCGTACCCCGCGCGATCCCATCCACGACACCGAGATCGCACTCGACATCGAATCCGCCCTGTTCGCACTGCCACCCGACCAGCGGGCAGCCGTCGTCGCGGTGGATGTGGAAGGTTTCTCCGTCCGGGAGGCGGCGCAACGTCTCGGTGTTCCGGAGGGAACGGTCAAGAGCCGCTGTGCCCGCGCGCGGAGCCGGCTCGCAATTCTTCTCGACGACCTTCGCTCCGAGGGGAACCGATCGTGATCCTCCTCCGTCTTACTCTGGTGAGGGATGCCGAACCGCGGAGGAGAGTCGCGCATGAACGAGGACGAGATGCGTCCGTCGAACTCCGCCGAGATGCGCCCGCCGTACTCCGCGGAGTTGCTCGCCGATCTGCATGCCGGGGTGCTCGACGAGGAGCTCGCCGCCCGGTTGTGGCCGCGCGTGCGCCGCGATCCCGGGGCCGTCGTGTATCTGGCGCGGCTCGACGCGACGCAGGCGCGGTTGTCGGCCCTGCGCGGCGCTCCACCGAAAGAATCGATTCCGCCCGAGATCGCCGCGCGTATCGGTGCCGCGCTCGCGGAGGATCGATCCGACGACCGGTCCGATGTCCGGTCCACACCGTCCCGCATCGCACGGCGTCGCCGGTGGGCGGTGGCCGGTGCCGCGGTCGCGGCTGCAGTGGCGGTGTTGCTCGTGGTGGTCGTGCGCGAAACGGCTTTCGGTAGCGACGACCCGACCGGTGTTCCCGTCGCGGCAGCGGAAGACGAGGCCCTGTTCGAACCCTCCACCCTGCGGGCGATGATCGGCGACACCGATCCCGGTCTCCTCGGTGGAGCCGATCGTCTCCGAGAATGCTTGGACGCGAACGGTTTCGAAGGCCGGTCACCGATCGGTTCACGCGCGGTGCGGTACGCCGGCGACGATGCCGTCCTCGTCCTGTTGAGCGGACCGGACGCACCGGCGCTTACCGCTCTGGTGGTCGGAACCGACTGCGACGCAGATGATCCCGCGATAGTGGTCCGCAAGACGATCGGCTGATCTTTCGGCGCTCGGGTCCGGCGCTCGGGTCCGGCGCTCGGGTCCGGCGCTACGCCACGGTCGACAACAGTTCCAGGATCCGCGCGCGCAGCGCGGGTGTGTCGTCCTCCGCGGCGATGAGGCCGGCGAACAACGCCGACCCCGCTGCCATCACGAGCACGGCCTTGGCGTCGATCTCGACGTCCGAACCGTCGCCGTCAGCGAACAGGGCGGTGCTGGGGCCGCTGAACGTGCGCCAGAGCGTGTTGCGGAGGTCGTCGTGGTCCCGCAGTGCCGCGAGAAGCCCCGGGAGCGCAGCGCGGACCTCCGGCCGGGAGAACAATTCGATGCTCCCGGTGACCACCCATTCGATCCAGCCCTTGCGATCGATGCCGTCGTAGGGCGTCAGATCGGGTGCGGAACCGAGCAGTGCGTCGAGCACCAGGTGGGCCTTGGTCGGCCACCGACGCGTGAGTGCGGCGCGGCCGACGCCGGCGCGGGCGGCGACCGCCCGCAGGCTCAGCCCGTCCCAGCCGTGGGAGCGGAGCATCTCGCGGGTGGCGGTGAGGACGTCGTTGTCTATTCGGGGGTCGCGGGGGCGCCCCGGAGCGGTGCTGGGCATGGGATCCGTGATGTCGGGACCGAGTGGGAATCGATCTGGCGCGGAGTGTGACGAGCGTTATAGTCGAAGCGCAATTACGATACCACTGGCATCGAAAGTAGGGGCATGTCTTCGCCGCGACCCACCGTGTTCGAACCGGCCCGACTCGGGCCGCTCACCCTCCGCAACCGCATCGTCAAGGCGGCAACCTTCGAAGGGGTCATGCCTCGAGGAGCCGTCAGCGACGAACTCGTCGAATTCCACGCCGAGGTCGCCCGCGGCGGCACCGCCCTCACGACCGTCGCCTACTGCTCGGTCTCCCACGACGGCCGCGTCCACCGCGACACCCTCGTGCTCGACCCCGACTCCGTCCCCGGCCTGACCCGGCTCACCGACGCCGTGCACGCCGCCGGGGGTCTGGCCTCCGCGCAGATCGGCCACGCCGGACTCGTCGCCAACCAGATCTCCAACAAGATGAAGACGCTCGCGCCGTCCACGCGCATCAGCGCCCCCGCCATGGGGCTCGTCCGCGGCGCGACACTCGAGCAGCTCGATCGGGTGGTCGAGGACTACGCACGCGCCGCGCGCTTCGCCGTCGAGGCCGGATTCGACGCCGTCGAGGTCCACCTCGGGCACAACTACCTGCTCAGCTCCTTCATGAGCCCGAATCTCAACAAGCGCTCCGACAAGTACGGCGGCAGCATCGAGGGCCGTACCGCCTTCCCGCGTCGCGTGCTCGAGGCCGTCCGCACGGCAGTGGGGGAGGGGGTGGCCGTCATCGCGAAGTTCAACATGACCGACGGCGTGCCCCAGGGTCTGTGGCTCGACGAGTCCCTGCCCATGGCCAAGCTCATCGAGTCCGACGGCACCATCCATGCCATGCAGCTCACCGGCGGGAGCTCGCTGTTGAACGGGATGTACTTCTTCCGCGGCGACGTCCCCATGAAGGAGTTCCAGGCGTCGCAGCCGAAGGTCGTCGGCTGGGGACTGAAGGTCTACGGGCCGAAGATCTTCCCGAAGCTCCCGTTCGAGGAGGCATTCTTCCTGCCCATGGCCCGGCAGTTCCGGGAGGAACTGAAGATCCCGCTGATCCTGCTCGGCGGCATCAACCGGCTCGACACTATCGAGACGGCGCTCGACGAAGGCTTCGAGTTCGTCGCCATGGGCCGCGCGCTGCTGCGTGATCCGTATCTCGTCCGCAAGTTCGAGGAGAAGACGGCACACGAAGGTCTGTGCATCCACTGCAACAAGTGCATGCCGACCATCTATACGGGCACGCGTTGCGTGATCCGCGAGACGCTGCGGGACGTGCCCGGCGCGGCCTGAGACCGTACCGGTTCGCATCGAGGGCGGGCCGGTCGGGCCACCGGCCGGTCCGTACAGGGCGTCTGTGGCGGGACGCACGGCGGAAGGGGAACAACACCGTTTACCCTGGTGTTGACAGTATCTGTAGGCTGCCGTCCGGTTCCGGCCGGATCGCCCGCAGTCCTCGCGCCCCCGTTCACCCAACCGGAAGGCTCCGCCGCATGACGACCTCGCCCACGATTCACGACCTCATCATCGTCGGTTCGGGACCGGCCGGATACACCGCCGCCATCTACGCGGCCCGCGCCGAACTCACCCCGCTCGTCTTCGAGGGAACGCAGTTCGGTGGCGAGCTCATGACCACCACCGAGGTCGAGAACTTCCCGGGCTTCAAGGACGGGATCATGGGCCCGGAGCTCATGGACCAGATGCGCGAGCAGGCACTGCGTTTCGGCGCCGATCTGCGCACCGAGGACGTCGACGAGATGGACCTCACGGGCCCGGTCAAGACGGTCGTCGCCAATGGCGAGACCTACCGCAGCCACGCCGTCATCCTCGCGATGGGCGCCGAGCCGCGTTACCTCGGTGTGCCCGGGGAGTCGCAGCTGCTCGGCCGCGGCGTTTCCGCCTGCGCGACCTGCGACGGCTTCTTCTTCCGCGACCAGGACATCGCCGTCGTCGGCGGTGGCGACTCCGCGATGGAGGAAGCGACCTTCCTGACGCGCTTCGCGCGCAGCGTCACCCTCATCCACCGCCGCGAGGAGTTCCGCGCCTCGAAGATCATGCTCGAGCGCGCCCGCGCCAACGAGAAGATCCGCTTCGTCACCAACGCGAAGGTCGCCGAGGTGCAGGGCGAGAACAGCGTCACCAACCTCGTCCTCGAGGACACCGTCACCGGCGAGCGCAGCGACCTGCCGGTCACCGGCTTGTTCGTCGCCGTCGGCCACGACCCGCGCAGCTCGCTCGTCAAGGGTCAAGTCGACCTCGACGACGAGGGCTACGTGAAGGTCTCGGCGCCGTCCACCGCGACCTCCGTGCCGGGTGTCTTCGCCGCGGGCGACCTCGTCGACCACACCTACCGCCAGGCGATCACCGCCGCCGGCACCGGATGCTCGGCGTCCATCGACGCGGAGCGGTGGCTCGTCGCGAACCGCGAGGTCGAGGCGCCGACGCTCGCCGAGGCCTGATCCACCACCCCGTTCCACATTCCACCCCGAGATTCAGGAGACATCCGTGGCCGACAAGAACACCGTCACCATCACCGACTCGTCGTTCGTCGAGGACGTACTGCAGTCCGAGAAGCCCGTCCTCGTCGACTTCTGGGCCACCTGGTGCGGTCCGTGCAAGATGGTCGCTCCGGTTCTCGAGGAGATCGCGGCCGAACACGGCGACAAGCTGACCGTCGCCAAGCTCGACATCGACGCCAATCCGTCGGCCGCACGCGACTACCAGGTCATGTCGATTCCCACGATGATCCTCTTCTCCGGTGGCAAGCCGACGAAGACGATCGTGGGGGCCAAGGGCAAGGCGGCGTTGCTTCGGGATCTCGCGGACGTCCTGTAGTACCGTCCCAGGATCAACCTCTCGGATGTGCCCGTGAGCCCGTCTTCACGGGCACATCCTTCATCCCACTCCGTTCGATGCTGCCCAGCCCTCACGCCGGGCACCGATCCTGTCAGCACGGAAAGGCCCGATACATGCGCCCTCTTCGTCACGGCGACCACGGTCCGGCGGTCGCCGAGATCCGGAGCACCTTGGCCGGCCTGGGCTTCCTGCACAACGAGCCCGAGGAGTCGGGCGACTGGATGGGATCGGACGTCCCCTTCGATCGTGAACTCGACGGAGCCGTGCGCGCGTTCCAGCAGCAGCGCGGTCTGCTAGTCGACGGGACCGTAGGCCCCGCGACCTACCGTTCCTTGAAGGAAGCGTCGTACAAGCTCGGTGCGCGCACCCTGATGTATCAGCTCTCCGCTCCGCTCTACGGCGACGACGTCGCGGCCCTGCAGACCCGTCTGCAGGATCTCGGCTTCTACGTCGACCGCGTGGACGGCTACTTCGGTCCGAAGACCCACGAGGGTCTGTGCTCCTTCCAGCGCGAGATCGGACTCGCCTCCGACGGCATCTGCGGTGCCGAGACACTGCGCTCGCTCGAACTGCTCGGCACGCGCGTGTCGGGCGGGTCGCCCCACGCGATCTCCGAGGAGGAGATCGTGCGCCGCTCCGGTCCGCAGCTCAGCGGCAAGCGCATCGTCATCGACCCGGGTCTCGGCGGCAACACCCACGGCATCATCGTGCCGAGCCCCCACGGCCCGATCTCCGAGGCCGACATCCTGTGGGATCTCGCGCGTCGGCTCGAGGGCCGGATGGCGGCGACGGGCATGGAGACCTTCCTGTCGCGGCCGTACCACGTGAATCCGACCGACGTCGAACGCGCGGGCACGTCCAACGCGTTCGGTGCCGACCTCATGATCTCGCTGCGGTGCGACGCGAGCCACAGCCCCGCCGCGAACGGCATCGCGAGCTTCCACTACGGCAACTCGCACGGGTCCGAGTCGATGATCGGACAGGTGCTCTCCGGTTACATCCAGCGCGAGATCGTCGCCCGCACGAGCCTGCAGGACTGCCGCAGCCACGGCCGCACCTGGGATCTGCTGCGCCTGACGAACATGCCGACGGTGCAGATCGATCTCGGTTACCTCACCAACGAGCAGGACGCCGCGCTGCTCGCCGATCCGCGCAGCCGCGACATCATCGCCGAGGCGATCCTCATCGCGGTGAAGCGGCTGTACCTGCTCGGCCAGGACGACCAGCCGACCGGCACGTACACCTTCGCCGAGTTGCTTGCCGAAGAGTTGTCCATCTCCGACAGTCGCTAGCAGGCCCGTAGACGAGAAAAGGACCGCCCCGCAGAGTCTGCGGGGCGGTCCTTCTTCGTCGGTGTCCGGTGTACGTCAGTGGGCGCCGACGGCCGAACCTGCGGTCAGATCCGCAACGGTGAGAGAGGACTCCTCGAGGAGCCGATCGAGGGCGGCCTCCACGGCGAACTTCCACTCGTGGTCGCGGTCGAGCTCGAGACGCAGCCGCGGGTAGCGGTAGTGCGGGGCGACGACCTCGAAGCCCATGTCCTCGAGGAAGTCTGCGTCGATCATGCACTCCGTGTCGGAGCACCCGAGTGTGGCCGTCGCGTGCGGCACATCGCTCGCTTCTACGTCGGCGGTACGTCGGATCCCGAAGGCCTCGATGGCACGGACGTTACGACGGACGAGATCGGCGACGACACCGCGGATGAGGTCGGCTCCGACATCCGGCTCGTCCGCGTGCGGTTCGGTCCGCATGGATGTCAGCAGGATCGCGTCGGCGCTGACGGGCGCGGTAGGGAAGGCCTGCGCGCGGGGAACCATGCCCGGCGGAGCGTAGAGCGCGCACCCGGCGGCCTTGTCGCCGATCGTCGCGATCTGGCCGCACGACCCCCATTCGAGAAGGACCATGGACAGCCATGCTTCCTTCTCGAATTCGGGGTCGGCGAATTGCTGAACGTCGGGCGATGAGGTGGGATCCAGCTCCCAGAAAACGCACCGTCGCGCATGAGCAGGCAACTGCTCGATCCCACTCAACGTGAGCGGTGATACTCGGGTCGACACGGGATAGCTCGCCTCCACGTCTTTCGTCTACAGACTGTTGTCTTGCTCCGACGAGGAGTCAAGAAAGGTCGGTCTGAGACTCCATCATCTTCACGATGCGTTCGAGGTCGTCGACCGAACCGAACTCCACCACGATCTTGCCCTTGCGCTTGCCGAGGCTCACGGTCACGCGCGTGTCGAAGGAGTTCGACAGGCGCTCCGCGACGTCCTGCAGCCCCGGCATCTGGATGGGCTTCCGACGCTTCTGCTGCGGAGCGTCGGGGGTCTCGTTGCGGTTGGCGAGCACGACGGCTTCTTCCGTCGCCCGCACGGACAGGCCCTCGGCGACGATGCGTGCGGCGAGTGCCTCCTGAGCGTCGGCACCGGCCTCGAGCGCCAACAAGGCACGCGCGTGCCCGGCCGACAGCACTCCGGCCGCCACGCGTCGTTGCACCGCGACCGGCAATTTGAGCAGCCGGATCATGTTCGTGATGACCGGCCGCGACCGTCCGAGCCGACTCGCGAGTTCCTCGTGGGTGACCTCGAACTCCTCGAGCAACTGCTGATAGGCCGCGGCCTCTTCGAGGGGGTTGAGCTGCACCCGGTGGATGTTCTCGAGCAGCGCGTCGCGCAACAGCGATTCGTCCTCGGTGTCGCGGACGATCGCGGGGATCGTGCCGAGGCCTGCCTCCTGGACGGCACGCCACCGACGCTCACCCATCACGAGCTGGAATCGGTCGCCTTCGAGACGGCGGACCACGACCGGCTGCATGAGCCCGAACTCGCGGACGGAGTGGACGAGCTCGGCGAGCGCTTCCTCGTCGAAGACCTGCCGCGGCTGCTTCGGGTTGGGCTCGATCCGGTCGATCGGGATCTCGAGGTACACCGCTCCGGTGGGGGAGGGGAGGGGTTCGCTTTCGGATGCCGCTCCGGACGCCCGTGCCGCGTCGTCCTCGACAGGCTCCGCCGGGGACGCGGGCGCCGGCGTCCTGCCGTCGCCGATGATGAGATCGGCGGCTGCCATGCCCAGACCCGAGGACGGGAGGTTCAGGACCGACGAGCCGGGGCGACGCGACGCAGCCGACTTGGACTGTCCGCCCGAAGCAGGCTTCGACGGTTCACCCGCGGCCGGTGCGGACTTGGCCGGCGCAGGAACGGCCGGAGCCGCGGTATTGGTGGGAGCGGTGGCCGTGGGGGCGGCGGCAGTGGAACTCGGGGCGGCCGTGGGCTTCTGCTCTGCATCCACCGGGGGACCGGTGGGGATGAGCGCTGCCAGACCTCGACCGAGCCCGCCTTTACGTGTCGCGCTCATCCGTTCCCCTGATTCTCGTGTACCCCGCGTGCCGCCAACTCGCGCCCGGCGTCGAGGTAGCTCATCGCGCCGCGCGATCCAGGATCGTAGTCGAGAACGGTCATCCCGTAACCGGGAGCTTCGGAAACCTTCACGCTGCGGGGAATGACCGAACGCAGCACCGCGCTGCCGAAGTGCGCACGCACCTCTGCGGCGACCTGATCGGCCAGCTTGGTGCGACCGTCGTACATCGTCAGGAGGACGGTGGAGACGTGCAGTTCGGGGTTGAGGTGCGACTGGACGAGCTCGATGTTGCGCAGGAGCTGCCCGACACCTTCGAGTGCGTAGTACTCGCATTGGATGGGTATGAGAACTTCCTTCGCCGCGACGAGCGCGTTGACCGTGAGCAGACCGAGCGACGGCGGGCAGTCGATGATCACGTAGTCGAACTCGCGGTCGCCTAGCGCCTCCTTGGTGAGGGCGTTCCGGAGGCGGTTCTCGCGCGCGACCATCGAGACGAGTTCGATCTCGGCACCGGCGAGATCGATCGTGGCGGGGATACAGAAGAGGCGTTCGTTGTGCGGGCTCTGCTGCACGGCCTCGGCGGCATTGATCTCGCCGAGGAGGATCTCGTAGCTCGAGGGCACACCGGAATAGTGCGGCACGCCCAGGGCGGTGCTCGCGTTGCCCTGCGGATCGAGGTCGACTACGAGGACCGACAATCCTTGCACGGCGAGCGCGGAAGCGATGTTCACCGCCGTGGTGGTCTTACCGACCCCGCCCTTCTGATTGGCGATCGTGAAGACGCGACGCTCGCGCGGCTTGGGCAGTGCGTTGGCGTCGCTCGGATGCAGGACCTGGGTGGCGCGATGAGCAGCCGCGCCGATCGGGGTGTCGACGGTGGAGAAACCGTCGAAGGGTACGGGGGAGAAGTCGTCCTCGGCGCCTCCGGTTTCACGTGAAACAGCGGATTCAGATCCACCCGTCATAGAACACTCCTTACACGTAGATCCGCTCGGTTCGCACGCTACATCCTCGTCGCTTCCCGGTCGCGACTTCGAAGACCGGGTCGAGGCGCCGAAGGGAGAATGCGAGTCCCGGGCCCGGAGCTGTCCCCGGCCTTCCGACCACGCGCACGCATTCTCAGTTGGTTCAGTATCCCATCCGCATTCTAGGTTCCGTCGGCGACATGGCCGGGTGACGTTTCACGTGAAACGGGAAGCGGAGTTGTTTCACGTGAAACAGGCGAAGGAGCGGCTCGTTGTTTCACGTGAAACAATCCCGACCCATACGAGTGGGCTCGAGAACCGCGAACACCCAGACTGAAATGCTCTGGTCCGCAATGCTATTCACATTAGTGAGTTTCAATCGTAGTGCACAGGAAGATAATTCGTTTGATAAACACATTTCAGAGAATCTGAAACATCACAGTGACGAAACGTCATGGGGTGATCGGGTCTGGTGTGACAACGTCCGAAACAACCGTTTTGCACCGGTAATGTACTCGAGTAGATTCCTCGAGTCGGAAAGAATGTCTCGGAAACGGCAACACCCTCCCGACCCGGTAGGGGAGGGGAGGGTGTCGGGGCGATCGTCGTGCCAGGCGATTCGCTCAGCGCTTCTTGCGACGCCGCGCCGGCCGCGGAATCCGCTCGGCCTTCACGACGATCGTGGGTGTCGGAAGGAGATTGCCTCCGCACTCGAGCACCTCGAGATTGCCGGCACCGAGGCGAGCGAGTTCGTCGTGATCGCGGTCGATCTCTTCTCGAGCGGACGAACCCTTCAACGCCAGCATCCGGCCTCCCTCGTGGACAAGGGGGAGCGACCACTTGGCGAGCTTGGCGAGAGGTGCGACGGCACGGGAAGTCACGACGTCTGCGCCGCCCACCTCCTGGAGGACGCTCGGCTGCTCAGCACGGCCACGGACCACGAGAATGTTCTCGATCCCGTGGGATTCGACGAACTCCGCCAGATAGACGGTGCGGCGCAGAAGCGGCTCGACGAGCGTGACCTGGAGGTCGGGACGGGCAAGTGCGAGAGGAATACCCGGCAGACCGGCACCGCTGCCCACGTCGACGACTGTCTCACCCTCCTGGATGAGTTCGCCCACCACGGCGCAGTTGAGAATGTGTCGTTCCCACAGGCGCGGCACCTCACGCGGCCCGATGAGCCCCCGCTCGACACCTGCCGTCGACAACGAATGGTGGTACCGCTCGGCAAGTTCGGTCCGATCCCCGAAGACCCGCTGCGCGACCGCCGACAGTTCCGCCTCGTGCTGTTCCACGTGAAACATCCTTTCCTGTCGGCTCACCCGAAACAACATCGGGACCCACAGCATCAGTTACGAAAAGGCGAAGAGGGACCCTGACGACGCAGAGTCCCTCTTCGGTCGGCACGGCCGACTCAATCCTTGACGATCACCACACGGCGGTGCGGTTCCGCACCCTCGCTCTCGCTGGACACACCGTCGATCTTCGCGACGGCGTCGTGCACGATCTTGCGCTCGAACGGCGTCATCGGCTCGAGCTCTTCGCGCTTGCTGGTCTCGAGCACGCGCTTCGCGGCCGACGCGCCGAGCGAGGAGAGCTCGGCACGCTTGCCTGCACGCCACCCGGCGATGTCGAGCATGAGCTTGCTGCGCTCGCCGGTCGCCTGCTGCACGGCGAGACGGGTGAGCTCCTGCAGAGCGTCGAGAACCTCACCGTTGCGACCCACCAGCTTGGTCAGATCCTTACCGCCGTCGATGCTCACGACCGCGCGGTCGCCCTCGACGTCGAGGTCGATGTCACCGTCGAAATCGAGAACGTCGAGCAACTGCTCCAGGTAGTCGCCGGCGATCTCGCCTTCTTCGATGAGGTAGTCGTCATCGAGATCGGCGTCCGCCGCAGTGTCGCGCTCCTCGGGTGCCACCGCGAGGTCCTCTTCCACCTTGTCCAGGTCACTGGCCATATTCAGCTCTCTTCTACTTCGGTCAGCGCCGCTTGCGCTTGGAGTTCTTGGGTCGGCTACCCGGCTTGGGAGCGGACGCACCGGACTTCGAAGCCGCAGGGGAGCCGTCGCCGGCCGCGGCGTCCTTCTGCAGCGACACCTCGCCGGTCTCGTCGACCGTGGCATCGACGGCGTCGGACGCTGCGGCCGAGCCCTTCTTCTTGGACTTGTCGGGGCGAGCACCCGGCTTCGGTGCGTTCTCGTTCCGGCGGGCCAGAGCCGCAGCCTTCTTCTCCTCTTCCTCCTTGTCGATACGGCGGAAGACGAGGTGCTGCTGTCCGTAGGTCCAGATGTTGTTGCTGACCCAGTAGATGATGACGGCGATCGGCAGGAACGGACCACCGACGAGCACACCGAGTGGGAAGACGTACAGGGCCAGCTTGTTCATGATCGCGGCCTGCGGGTTCGCGGCGGCCTGCGCGCTCTGGCGGGAGACCGAGGCACGAGCGTTGAAGTGCGTGGCGACGCCGGCGACGATCATGAGCGGCACCGCGACGGCGGCAATTTGCCAGCGCGTCGGAATGCCGCCGAAAGGCTCGAACGCCTCGAGCGACGCCATCGGCTGCGTGATCCACGACGAAATCGGAGCACCGAACAGGCGGGCGCTCAGGAACGACTGGACGTCCTCCGGGCTGAACGCATAGTTGCCGATCTGCGCGTTCTCCTCCGGAGTCAGCCCGAGCTGGCCGAAGCCGGTACCCGTGCGGTTGAACGAGCGCAGCACGTGGAACAAGCCGATGAAGACCGGGACCTGCAGCAGAACGGGCAGACAGCCCATCAACGGATTGAAGCCGTGCTCCTTCTGGAGCTTCTGCATCTCGAGTGCCTGGCGCTGCCGGTCCTTGGCGTACTTCTTCTGAAGTGCCTTGATCTGCGGCTGCAGCTCCTGCATCTGGCGGGTCGTGCGAACCTGCTTGACGAAGGGCTTGTAGAGAATCGCGCGCAGGGTGAACACGAGGAACACCACCGACAGCGCCCAGGTCCAACCGCTGTCCGGTCCTAGGAACGGGATCGCGGCGAAGACTTTGTGCCAGACCCAGAGGATCCAGGACACGGGATAGTAGATGAAGTCGAGCACGGCTCTATGTACTCCTCTGGTCGTCCATGATCGCCACGAAGAGGCGTCGGTCTCGGGTCTCGGCTCCGGTCAGGTACCCACTGGGGACGACCGATGTTTCCGTTCGGGTACCGGATCCCACCCACCAGGGTGCCAGGGGCCACACTTGAGCAGTCTCACCGATGCCAGGACCGCACCGACGACGACACCCCGCGTGCGCAGCGCCTCCACGGCGTACTCGCTACAAGTCGGGGTGAATCGACAGGTCGGCATCCGTGTGGGCGACACATAGGTGCGATAGAGCTCGATACAGAAGATCAATGCCCGGGCCGGGGCGGACCGCAGGGACCGCCACCACGACCTCCGCTCGGGCTCGGTCATGCGCGAGCACTCCCATGCGAGGCGGAAGCACCGGCGTCGAGCAGTCCGAGGCGGGTGAGACCCGACCGCACCTGCTTGTCGAGCTCACGGGAATCCGCGATGGCAGCGCCGGGTAGTGCGCGCAACACGATGTCGGTCTCGGAGGGCAGAGCCTCGACGAGACCTGCACAGATATGACGAAGCCGGCGTGCGACTCGATGTCGAATCACCGCCGGCCCGACAGCCTTGCTCACGACCAGTCCGAAACGCGGACCGCCGACACTCACCAAGGACTCGGTGCGATCGCGTTCGAGAACGTGAACGACCAGATCCCGCCGCCCCTGACGACGCCCTCGGCGGACGGTATCCGAGAAATCCGAGTGGCGCCGCAGTCGATACGGCTCAGGTAGCACCCCGAGCTCCCGTTAGGGAATCAGGCGGTGAGAGAAGCGCGGCCCTTACGGCGACGCGCCGAAACGATCGCGCGACCCGCACGGGTGCGCATCCGGAGACGGAAGCCGTGAACGCGCGCGCGGCGTCGGTTGTTCGGCTGGAACGTCCGCTTGCCCTTGGCCACGGTCGACACTCCTCGATAATTCTGCGACGGCGCGGCAAGCACCGTCGTCCAACGTGTACGTGAATTCGCAGGATTCGTATTGCTCGACTCGAGCCGGACGAACCCGTCACCTCGGTATGAGTGACTGTTCGAGGCTACTCGGACGCAGGCGCGAAATCAAACCGCGACGAACAGCGCCGATCAACGCGACACGCCGGACCTGTTCGGCGAAAACTACTCGCCGAGAAGATATGTGATCCGGAGCACAGCTCGGGTACGCTTTGGGCCATGTCTTCGACGGCGTATCGCGACTACCTGTGCAGTCCCGCGTCTCGCTCCGTTCGACGACGATGTGCCGGCCGGTGACGGCCTGCTGCCCCGCGCCTCTTCGGGCGTCGTCGCGCAGCTTCTCCGGGCGCGTTCACCGAACACGGAGTCGGACCGCGTCGCACCGTGTGTCACACTGATCCCCGCAGACCGCCCGGGCCCACGAGCCCCGCCGAGCGAATACACACCTCCCATCCACACATCCACCGGGTGATTCTCCCGGTTGTCCACACCTGTGGATAATCGTGTGGAAAACCGGTGACCAAAGGGAGGGAAGCTGCGTGAGCGACGAGCCGAACGCGCTGGCCGATGTGTGGACGGACGTCGTATCCGAGCTGACCATCGACGACGGAATGCTGACGAAGAGCCAGAAGGCATGGCTCGCGCTGGTAAAACCGATCACGCTCGCACAGGGATTCGCGCTGCTCTCGGTGCCGTCCACCCTCGCCCAGCAATCGATCGAACGCGATCTGCGCGAACCCATCCTCCGCACCCTCAACCGGCACCTCGGTCACCGGGTCGAGGGTCTCGGTGTGCGTGTCGAACCGCGGGAACGCATGGACGACCCCGCCGAGGATCCCTACGCCGAACCCCGCGACACGCTGCCCCTCGAGGGTCTGCCGGAAGATGCACAGCCTGTGAATCCGCGCACGGCAGAGCCCCGCAGCCGTGACCCGCGCACGGCAGAGCCCCGCAGCCGTGACCCGCGCACGGCAGAGCCCCGCAGCCGTGATCTGCGTCGCGACCCTCCGATGCCCCGGGATGTCGCCGGCGCGCGGGACGGGGCTGTGGCCAGGGACGGCGTCGGGCCGAGGGACGGGGGATTCACCCGGGACGGCATGCTTCCCGGTGAGGGTGCGGCCTATCGGCGACGCCTGATCTCCTCGCGCGAGCACGACATGCTCGAGGCCGACCACGGCGAACTCGAGGAGGTCGACGACGACCGGGAGGCGATGACCGCCGTCCGCGAGTCGTGGCCGTCCTATTTCACCCAGCCCCCGCCGCCCGAGACGCCGCCCATCGGCAGCAGCAGCCTCAACGCGAAGTACACCTTCGACACCTTCGTGATCGGTGCGTCGAACCGGTTCGCGCACGCCGCGGCGGTGGCCATCGCCGAGGCACCGGCGCGCGCCTACAACCCCCTGTTCATCTGGGGCGCCTCGGGCCTGGGGAAGACCCATCTGCTGCACGCCGCCGGCCACTATGCACAGCGCCTCTTCCCGGGCATGCGGGTGAAGTACGTCTCCACCGAGGAGTTCACGAACGACTTCATCAACAGCCTCCGCGACGACCGCAAGGTCGCGTTCAAGCGGCGCTACCGCGAGACCGACATCCTCCTCGTCGACGACATCCAGTTCATCGAGGGCAAGGAAGGCATCCAGGAGGAGTTCTTCCACACTTTCAACACCCTCCACAACGCCAACAAGCAGATCGTCGTCTCGTCCGACCGGCCGCCCAAGCAGCTCGCGACGCTCGAGGAACGACTGCGGACCCGGTTCGAGTGGGGCCTGATCACCGACGTCCAGCCGCCGGAACTCGAGACGCGCATCGCGATCCTGTCGAAGAAGGCGCGCATGGACGGTCTGAACGTGCCGCACGACGTGCTCGAGCTGATCGCGAGCCGGATCGAACGCAATATCCGCGAACTCGAGGGTGCCCTGATCCGTGTGACGGCCTTCGCGTCGCTCAACAGGCAGCCGCTCGATCTCACCCTCGCCGAGGTCGTGCTGCGGGATCTGATGCCGGATTCCTCGGCTCTCGAGATCAATGCCGCCACGATCATGGCTGTGACCGCGGAGTACTTCGGGACGTCGATAGACGACCTGTGCGGCCCCGGAAAGGCACGGCCGCTGGCGCAGGCCCGCCAGATCGCGATGTATCTGTGCCGCGAGCTCACCGACCTGTCGCTGCCGAAGATCGGGCAGACCTTCGGTCGCGACCACACCACAGTCATGTACGCGGACAAGAAGATTCGCAAGGAGATGACCGAGCGTCGCAAGGTCTACGACCAGGTGCAGGAGCTCACCGCGCGTATCAAACAGCGGTCCAAGCGCTGATTCCTCGAGCCTCGAGTTTCCATCCACAGGGAGCGTCCACAGGGCGCTCCCTGTCCCGTATCTCGAGAAATTTCCGGTCCCCACACCTGTGGACAAGGGTGTGCAGAACGTGGGATCTTTGTGGACGAACGGTGGACAAAGAATGAACAGTCTCGAGGAATCCACATTCATCCTCGAGAACTCCTCGAGTTCATCCTCGAGTTCGACGCCCTCGAGAACGTTGCCCCACCAGCCTAGACGGTCGTTCGTCCACAGATTCCACAGGCCCTATTACTACTTCTGTGAGTTCTCTTCAGAAATCTTCTTTCAAAACAGGTGTGTGGAGAGCGTCGGTCCACAGGCCCTCGAGTGAGGCTCACGCCTCGAGCCTCCCGGCTTTCCAAGCAGCGAGGGAAGGCATAACGTGGACCCGCATCCCCCGGCTCCGCTCTCATCGGTGTCGGGGTTCTGTGACAGACTTCGTAGACTTGTCGAGACCACGATCGAAGGGATCCACCGGGCGATGGAGCTGGGAAGTATGAAGTTTCGTGTGCCTCGCGAGGACTTCGCTGATTCCGTTGCATGGGTTGCCCGAAGCCTTCCGTCGCGACCCCCCGTTCCCGTCCTGGGCGGTGTCCTGCTCGGAGCGGACGAACGCGGGCTGACGGTCTCGGGCTTCGATTACGAGGTATCCGCGCAGGTCCACGTCTCGGCCGAGGTCATCACCCCCGGTCAGGTGCTGGTGTCCGGCAAGCTGCTCGCCGACATCACCCGCGCGTTGCCCCACAAGCCTGTGGATGTCGTGCTCGACGGCACCCGTGTGCTCATCACGTGCGGTAGCGCCAAGTTCTCGC
Source organism: Rhodococcus sp. PAE-6 (assembly GCF_025290685.1). Lineage (NCBI taxonomy): Bacteria > Bacillati > Actinomycetota > Actinomycetes > Mycobacteriales > Nocardiaceae > Rhodococcus > Rhodococcus sp. PAE-6. Next base: position 274,297 of record NZ_JAOCLZ010000004.1, on the reverse strand, counting down.
TCCCCACCATGCCTGTGGAGGACTACCCGCAGCTGCCCGCGCTCCCGCAGCAGACCGGTGCACTCTCCGGCGATCTGTTCGCCGAGGCCATCAGCCAGGTCGCCGTCGCCGCCGGCAAGGACGACACGCTTCCCATGCTCACGGGCATCCGAGTGGAGATCGAGGGCACCGACATGGTGCTCGCTGCCACCGACCGTTTCCGTCTCGCAGTGCGCAAGCTCGAGTGGATGCCCACCGCGGAGTCCACCAGCTCGGCCGTGCTCGTGCCCGCAAAGACCCTCTCCGAGGCCGCGAAAACTGTTGGCGGGTCGTCCAACTCCCCGGTCCAGCTCGCGCTCGGCAGCGGGTCGTCGGTGGGCGCCGAGGGCCTGCTCGGCATCGTCGCCGAAGGTCGCCGCACCACCACGCGCCTGCTCGACGCCGAATTCCCCAAGTTCCGCCAGTTGCTCCCCAACGAGCACACCGCGATGGCGACCGTCGAAATCGCACCGTTGGTCGACGCGATCAAGCGTGTCGCGCTGGTCGCCGAGCGCGGTGCGCAGGTCCGACTCGAGTTCACCGAGGGCAGCGTGATGCTGTCCGCCGGTGGCGACGACGCCGGCCGCGCCGAGGAATCGCATCCCGCGGAGTTCTTCGGTGAGCCGCTGATCATCGCGTTCAACCCCGGCTACCTGCTCGACGGTCTGACGTCGCTGCACACCGACAAGGTCTCATTCGGGTTCACCACTTCGAGTCGTCCGGCCGTGCTGCGGCCGGCGCTCGACGAGGAGCCCGTGCCGGATTCCTCGGGTACGTTCGCCGCTCCGGACAGCGATTACACCTATCTTCTGATGCCGGTGCGCCTGCCGGGCTGACCGGCCCCGAGACTGGACCCCCGTGTACGTTCGCACCTTCTCGCTGCGCGACTTCCGTTCGTGGAGAACGGTTTCCGTCGACCTCACTCCGGGGGCGACGGTCTTCGTCGGGCGCAACGGACACGGGAAGACCAATCTGCTCGAGGCCCTCGGATATCTGTCGACGCTGTCGTCGCACCGGGTGTCCTCCGACGGCCCGCTGCTGCGGGCCGGCACGTCGCGGGCGTTCGCCGGGGCGCTGGTCGTCAACAACGGTCGTGAGCTCGGTATCGACATCGAGATCAACGAGGGCAAGCAGAACCGGGCGCGGATCAATCAGTCGCCCGCCCGGCGTCCTCGAGAGATCCTCGGCATCCTCCGCACGGTGCTCTTCGCCCCGGAGGATCTGTCGCTCGTTCGCGGCGACCCGGGCGATCGCCGGCGGTTCCTCGACGAACTGCTCAGCACGCGTTTTCCGCGGATGAGCGGGGTTCGGGCCGACTACGACAAGGTGCTGCGCCAGCGATCCGCCCTGCTCAAGACCGCGGGGGGAGCACTGCGGCGAGGGGGTCGCTCGAGCGACGGGGCGGGCGCTCTGGCGACCCTCGACGTGTGGGACGGTCATCTCGCGGCCCACGGAGCCGAGCTGCTCGCCGCGCGCATCGCGTTGCTGCACGAACTGGCCCCGCACGTGTCCGAGGCGTACCGGTCGATCGCACCCGAGTCGCGTCCGGCGAGCCTGCGTTATCGCAGCAGCCTGGCCGACGCGCTGCCGCCGGAGTTCTCCGACCCGGCCCGCACGCCCGCGCCCGACGACCGGGAGTTTCTCGAGACCGTCTTCCTCCACCGCCTCGCGGAGGTGCGGTCGAAGGAGATCGAACGCGGCGTCTGCCTCGTCGGACCCCACCGCGACGATCTCGACCTGACGCTCGGTGCCGAACCCGCGAAAGGCTATGCGAGCCACGGCGAATCGTGGTCGTTCGCGCTCGCACTGCGGCTCGGGGCATTCGCCCTGCTCCGCACCGACGGCACCGATCCCGTTCTCATGCTCGACGACGTCTTCGCCGAACTCGACCGACGGCGCCGCTCCGCCCTCGCCGAGGTCGCCGCGACGGCCGAACAGGTGCTGATCACGGCGGCCGTGCCGGAGGACGTGCCGGCCGAACTGAACGGCGCCCGATACCCCGTGCATGCCGAGGACACCGAAGAAGGTCGTATCTCTGTGCTGGGATCGGTGCAACGGGAGACGGACCCGCTCACCGGGGAGGTCGGATGAACGACGAACAAGCAGGTCCCGAACGCGGTGCCGGGCCGGAGCGCAGCGCGGACGAGCCGGAGCCGAAGGGCATCGATCTGGCCCGCCGCGCGCTCGAGGAGGCTCGAGCTGCCGCCAAGGCGAGCGGTAAGGCCGTCGGCCAGGGACGCGCGTCGCGCGGGCCGCTGCGCCCGAAGCGCCGACGTCGTGGCTGGTCGGGGCCCGGGCCGGACGACCGCGATCCCCAGACCCTCGGTTCGCTCGCGCAGTCGCTGTCCAAACAGCGGGGCTGGTCGGCGCACGCGTCCGAGGGCACCGTCATGGGAAGCTGGGCGCGGGTCGTCGGCGACGACATCGCGAGCCATGCCCAGCCGACCACACTGCGCGACGGGATCCTGCACGTCTCGGCCGAGTCGACCGCCTGGGCGACCCAGCTGCGGATGATGCAATCGCAGATTCTCGCCAAGATCGCCGCGGCCGTGGGGCACGGGGTGGTCAAGGAACTGCGGATCACCGGCCCGACGGCTCCGAGCTGGCGGAAAGGCGAACGCCACATCCGCGGCCGCGGACCGCGCGACACCTACGGGTGATCCCGGGCTCGCTCCCGGCCCGTACGAGGGGCGAAAATCGGAGCGCGTAGGAAATCACGTTGTCCGGGTCGCGAAGAGGCCGCTACGGGGACGTCAGCGGTACGGAACGCCCGCTTTCGTGTCCGCCCCGGCGCAAGGCTCACGGGCACGTAGGATGGACAGGAATGCGTCGCGCGCGTGCGCGGGGCCGATCGGAGAAGGAGAGCTACCCACCCGTGGCTGCCCAGAAGTCGAACAACAACAAGAGTGAGTACGGTGCGTCGTCCATCACCGTCCTCGAGGGTCTCGAGGCGGTGCGCAAGCGCCCCGGTATGTACATCGGTTCCACCGGAGAGCGTGGCCTGCACCACCTGATCTGGGAGGTCGTCGACAACTCCGTCGACGAGGCCATGGCCGGTTACGCGTCGAAGGTGGAGGTCACCCTCCTCGCCGACGGCGGTGTCCAGGTCGTCGACGACGGTCGCGGTATCCCCGTCGGTATGCACGCCTCCGGTGTGCCCACCGTCGAGGTCGTCCTCACCCAGCTCCACGCGGGTGGCAAGTTCGACTCCGATGCCTACGCCGTCTCCGGCGGTCTGCACGGTGTCGGTATCTCCGTGGTGAACGCCCTGTCCACAACCCTCGAGGTCGAGATCGACAACGACGGCTACCACTGGGAGCAGACGTACACCGCCTCGAAGCCGGGCGAGCTCGTCCGCGGTGAGGCCACCAAGCAGACCGGTACCACCGTCCGCTTCTGGCCGGACCCGGAGATCTTCGAGACCACGACGTTCAACTTCGAGACCGTCGCGCGTCGCCTGCAGGAGATGGCGTTCCTCAACAAGGGACTGACCATCACTCTCACCGACGAGCGGGTCGCTCCCGAAGAGGTCACCGACGAGGACGTCCCGGAGACCGCCGAGGCGCCGAAGACCGCCGAGGACCAGGCCGTCGAGGCAACCGAGCCCGAGGTGCACAAGCTCAAGGTCCGCACCTACCACTACCCGGGTGGTCTCGAGGACTACGTGCGCCACATCAACCGCACGAAGTCGCCGATCCACAACTCCGTCGTCGGGTTCACCGCCAAGGGCACCGGCCACGAACTCGAGGTCGCGATGCAGTGGAACTCGGGTTACTCCGAGTCCGTCCACACCTTCGCCAACACCATCAACACCCACGAGGGCGGTACGCACGAGGAAGGCTTCCGTGCGGCGCTGACCACGGTCGTCAACCGCTACGCGAAGGACAAGAAACTCCTCAAGGACAAGGACCCGAACCTCACGGGTGACGACATCCGTGAGGGTCTCGCGGCGATCATCTCCGTCAAGGTCGCTGAGCCGCAGTTCGAGGGCCAGACGAAGACCAAGCTCGGCAACACCGAGGTGAAGTCCTTCGTGCAGAAGGCGTGCAACGAGCACATCTCGCACTGGTTCGAGGCCAACCCGGCCGACGCGAAGACGATCGTCACCAAGGCCGTGTCGTCGGCGCACGCGCGTGTCGCCGCTCGTAAGGCGCGCGAGCTCGTCCGCCGCAAGAGCGCGACCGACATCGGTGGTCTGCCCGGCAAGCTCGCCGACTGCCGGTCGAAGGACCCGAGCAAGTGTGAGATCTACATCGTGGAGGGCGACTCCGCGGGTGGCTCCGCCAAGTCGGGTCGCGACTCGATGTACCAGGCGATCCTTCCGCTGCGCGGCAAGATCATCAACGTCGAGAAGGCCCGGATCGACAAGGTCCTCAAGAACGCCGAGGTCCAGTCGATCATCACGGCGTTCGGTACCGGCATCCACGAGGAATTCGACATCTCGAAGCTGCGGTACCACAAGATCGTCCTGATGGCCGACGCCGACGTCGACGGTCAGCACATCGCGACGCTGCTGCTCACGCTGCTCTTCCGCTTCATGCGGCCGCTGGTCGAGGAAGGCCACGTCTTCCTGGCGCAGCCGCCGCTGTACAAGCTCAAGTGGCAGCGCAGCGAGCCGGAGTTCGCGTACTCCGACCGCGAGCGCGACGCCCTGCTCGAGGCGGGTCTGAAGGCCGGCAAGAGGATCAACAAGGACGACGGCATCCAGCGCTACAAGGGCCTCGGTGAAATGAACGCCAAAGAGCTGTGGGAGACCACCATGGATCCGAGCGTCCGCGTCCTGCGTCAGGTGACCCTTGACGACGCCGCTGCCGCCGACGAGCTGTTCAGCGTTCTGATGGGTGAGGACGTCGCGGCACGACGGAGCTTCATCACCCGTAACGCGAAGGATGTCCGCTTCCTCGACGTCTGATCACGGCCGGCAGCGCCGGAGAACTGCATGCGAATCCCCGCTGTGTCGTACATCATGGCGGGGATTCGCATGTCGTGCGCCCGGAAGTGGGCAGGGCCGTTAGCCTTCTTCGTTACTCGTGAGTACACTTCTATCGGCCATCTGTACGTGTGGCTGCCGACGAGGGGGCTGGGGCAGCGCGGGGTACGGGAAGAACTCACTCTTCCGTATCCGCTGTATGTCCCGATATGGTGCCCTCACCCGAAACGTCTCGTTCGACTGCACTCGATCGAAAACGCGCTCAACGGAGTGCAGTGCCGACTGGTGTTCGTCGCCCGGCGCGGACGGGGTGGAAGGAGAGCTGTGATCCATGAGTGACAAGTCGCCGCCCCAGCAGCGGTGGTGGAACATCGAGGGGTGGGGTCTTCGCAGGAAGGTCACCGCCGTTCTCGCTGTCCCCGTGACTGTGGCAATGGTCCTCGGTGGTCTTCGGGTCGAGAACGAGCTCAGCAACGCCGTCCACTTCTCGTCCGCAGCCGATCAGGTCGCAGCCGTGCCGGACATCGTGGATTTCTCGACGGCGTTCGCCACCGCCACCGCGGATGCCGCGGTCGGAACGGCGACCCCCGAGGAAATGGCGGCTCTCGGTGACGCTTTCGGCATGATCGCCGCGATCACGGAGAACCCCGAGCTCGATCCCGCCGTGACCGCCGACCTCAGCCGCACCGCCGCCACGGCCCAGTCGCTCTACACGAAGATTCAGGCGGGTCCGGTGCCGATCGAGGAGATCGGTGCCGTCACCAACGAGGTGCGCGACAGCCTCAACCGTGTCGTCGAGGCCATCCTCGGCGAGGTCGACGATCGCGAGATCATCGGCTACGGCGACCAGCTGATCAACGCGTGGTACTCGCAGCGCTACCTCTTCGGTCAGGTTCTCGGTCTGCTCCAGCTGATGGACGACCCGACCCAGCCGGGCACCGCGCTGGTGTCCGCCTCCGGCGCCGAGCTCGCGATGCTCGACCTGCTCGCCCGCTCCTACCTGATGGCCGATCAGCAGATCGCCGAACTGCGGGCCGGCGTCCAGGAACGTGCCGACATGGTCGACGCGGCCGGTTCCGGTCCGCTCCCGATCCTCGACATCCGCGCGTCGCTGCTCGACAGTGTCGACATCTACGGCACCATCATCGACGAAGCGTCGTCGCAGGTCAGCACCACGATTCAGGACCGCGCCGCGGAAACCCGCTCGGCCGCTCTCCGCGACACCGCGATCGTGCTCGCAGCCCTGCTCGCAGCCCTCGTGCTCGCATTGCTCGTGTCCCGCTCACTGGTCGGCCCGATCCGCCGCCTGCGTTACGGCACGCTGAAGGTCGCGCGGCAGGAGCTGCCCGAGGCCATCGACCGCATCAAGGTCGGCGACAACATCGAGGATATCGAGTTCACCCGAGTCCCGGTGCACACCACCGAGGAGATCGGTCAGCTCGCCCGCGCCGTCGACGACATGCACGGGCAGGCACTGCGTCTCGCCGGCGAGCAGGCACACCTCCGCCTGCAGATCAGCGACATGTTCGAGACACTCGCACGTCGCTCCAAGTCGCTCGTCGAGCAGCAGCTCGGCCTCATCGAACGACTCGAGTACGAGGAGAAGGATCCGGCCCGACTCGAGAGCCTGTTCCGCCTCGACCACCTCGCCGCGCGTATGCGCCGGAACGGCGACAACCTGCTGATTCTCTCCGGTACCCGCACGCGCCGCGGTCACTCCGCGCCCGTGCAGCTCGGCGACATCCTGCGCGCCGCGATGTCGGAGGTCGAAGACTACCAGCGCGTGCAGATCGGTTCGACTCCCGACGGTGCCCTCAGCGGCGCGGTCGCGACCGACATCGTGCATCTGCTCGCCGAGCTGGTCGACAACTCGCTGCGCGCGTCGCCGCCCGACAGCAACGTCACCTTCAGCTTCGCGCGAGCCGTCGACGGTGGCCTGCTCGTCGAGATCGCCGACCGCGGTATCGGTATCCCGGCCGACGAACTCGAGTCCATCAACCAGCGTCTCGCCAAGGGCGGCGAGGTCGGTCCCGACACCGCACGCCACATGGGTCTGTTCGTGGTCTCGCGACTGGCCGAGCGGCACGGTCTCACCGTGCGCCTGCGCCCGACCTTCGACACCGCGCGCAACCCGGGTATCACCGCGAGCGTCCACATCCCGGACGTCCTGCTGGTCTCCCCGTTGGCGTTGTCGCACACCGGTCCCCAGCCGCGCATCGAGATCGAAGCGGAGGAGTACTCGGCACCGCAGGCGCTCTCGGCGCCCGTCGCCCCGCAGGGTCTGCCCGCGGCCGACGACCGGCACGAGTACGCGTCCTCGCAGTCGCTCGACTCCGCCGACGATGTCCGTGCGGACGAGTCCGACGATGCCTACGGCAACGGCTACGCGAACAACGGTTACGCCGCCGATGTCGACGAGAGCGCTTCCGCCGCATGGGATGCGGAGCCGTCCTACGACGACGAGCGACGCGACGAGCCGCAGCGCGACAATCAGGCACCGCCGGCATCCCGCGAGTTCGGCCCGTCGGGTCTTCCGCAGCGTCGCCCGGGTGGAACTCCGGGTCTGCCCACGCGTCAGCCGGGCGAGACGCCTGGTCTCCCGACTCCACCCCGGTCGCCGCAGCCGCGCCGGATCGAGCCGGACGCCGCAGCAGCCTTCGCGTCGTCGCTGCCTCCGCGCGGTCCTCGTCGCGGGCCGGACGAGACCAACGGTCACCCGCTCGACGGCCGCAACGGCGACGGCCGCAACGGTGCCGGGCCACGACCCGACGCCGATCGGTCTCGCCGGGAAGGGCTTTCGGGTCTTCCGCAGCGTCGTCCCGGTGCCACACCGGGCCTGTCGCCGACGGACTCCCAGCAGTCGCAGTCGCAGTCGCAGTCCTTGCCGGTCCGTGAGCCCCAGCAGGGTTCGGCGCATCGTGCACCCGCCCCGCAGCAGCGACCCGCGTCCCCCGGTCTTCCGCAGCGTCGGCCGGGCACGACTCCCGGCCTGCCGGGACGGGCTTCCGGATCGTCCCCGTCCGTCCCGCAGAACCGGCCGCAGCAACAGCCGTCGGCGGGACCGCTCGCAGGTGGCGACGCCGCGGGTCGCTCGGACACACCGAACCGTCCCGACCTGCCACAGCGCGCCCCCGCGCCGGACGCACAGCGCGCCCCCGCGCCGGACGCACAGCGCGCCCCCGAGCAGGATGCGGACCGTCGGCAGCAGGAACCCTCGACGGGTTTCCCGCAGCGTCGTCCGGGAAGCACGCCCGGTCTGCCGCGTCGTCAGCCGGGCAGCACGCCGGGGCTTCCGCAGCAACCCGCTGCGTCGACCAACGCTTCCGAACCCGATTCGGCCGCAGCGGTCTCCGGCCCGAGCATCGCCGACGGTGGCTCCGTCTCGCCGCACAGCGACGCGCAGCAGGCGGCCCGCCATCGCTACCGGACCAACTCGGCGAAGACCGCATCGTTCTTCCAGCCGCGGTCCGACCTCGCGTCGGCCCGTCCGCAGCCGGCGAACACCCCGATCTTCACCACGATGATGTCGGACTGGCTCGTCGACCCGACGAGCCTTCCGGAGGATCGCAGGAAGCGGGAGTGGCGCTCCGCGGCGGACGCGGGTTGGGAAGCCGCACAGCGTGCTACCGAGTCCCCCGTGGAGGAGCACACCACCGCGGGTCTTCCGCGGCGCGCTCCCGGCGAGCGTCTGGTGCCGGGTGCTGTTCGGGCACCGGCAACGGGTGAGCTGCCGAGGACCATTCGACGTCGAGACCCGGAAGCCATCCGGGCCAACTTGAGCCGCCATCAGCAGGGTGTCCGCAACGGACGCGCCTCGGCGAATTCCAGCAATCGCGAGAACGACGAACAGGGAGTTCGATGAATATTGATCATGGATCCGACGCAGCTCGTCCATTGGACTGGTTGGTTTCCAACTTCGCGCGCGAAGTCCCGGGTGTCTCGCATGCCGTGCTCGTGTCCGCCGACGGTCTGCTCATGGCCGCCAGCGCCCACCTCCCGGTGGATCGTGCCGAGCAGCTCGCTGCGGTGACCTCGGGCCTGGCCAGCCTGTCCAACGGTGTGTCGCAGCTGTTCGACGGTGGGGGTGTGCTGCAGTCCGTCGTGGAGATGCAGCACGGCTACTTGCTGCTGATGAGCGTCGGCGACGGCTCGCACCTGGCGGCTCTGACCGCCTCCGAGTGCGACATCGGACAGGTCGGTTACGAGATGGCGCTCTTGGTCGATCGAGTGGGTGCTTCGGTCGAAGCCACCCCGCGGGTCGGTCTAGGGTCCTGACGTCGAGGTGGCCATGGAATCGCGGAAGCCGGAGTCCGTGCCGGATCAGCCCAGTCTGGTCCGGCCCTACTCCCTGACTTCGGGACGTACGAGTCCTGCGGTCGAACTGGCGTTGGAGGCGCTCATCCAGGCCATTCCGGGAACCGACGATCGGTCCCGGGATCTGGACAACATCAATGCCACGATCCTGGAGCTGTGCAAGGAATCACCGTCCGTCGCGGAGATCGCCGCGCGCGTGGGGGTGCCGATCGGCGTGGCACGCGTGCTCGTCGCCGATCTCGTCGAAGCCGGACACGTACAGATCCTGGCCACGCTGAAAGACGATTCGAGCGACGCGGAGCGTCGTGAGCTGATTGAAAGGGTCCTCAGTGGACTTCGCGAACTCTAACGCCACGAAGCGCGTGACCTCGACCAAGATCGTGATCGCCGGAGGCTTCGGCGTCGGTAAGACGACTCTGGTCGGGACGGTGTCGGAAATCGTGCCGCTTCGTACCGAGGCGCTCGTGACGAACGCCAGCGACGGCGTCGACAACCTCTCTGCGACACCGCAGAAGGCGACCACCACGGTCGCCATGGACTTCGGTCGTATCAGTCTGGCCGACGACCTCGTCCTCTACCTGTTCGGCACGCCCGGACAGCACCGCTTCTGGTTCATGTGGGACGACCTGATCCGCGGCGCCATCGGGGCGATTGTGCTGATCGATACGCGTCGCCTGGATGAGAGCTTCGCCGCCGTCGACTTCTTCGAGGCGCGCAATCTCCCGTTCATCGTCGCCATCAACGAATTCGACGATGCTCCCCGGTACCCGCTCGAGGACATCCGTCAGGCGATGGCGATCTCGGCGGATGTGCCGATCGTGTCGATCGATGCGCGAGCACGTGAGTCGGCGAAGCAGGCCCTGGTCACCGTCACCGAATACGCTCTGCGGAAGCTGCACCAGCCGGTGACCCAGTAATGGGGGAGGGCCTCGAACTCTTCACGATGGGCTCGTGGGTCACGGTCCTTGCCTATCTGACCTCGGCGATCGGGGTGTTCATCGGGGTCACCGGTGCTCGACGGGTCCGTACCACCTCCAGCGACCGATTGCGTTCGTACTGGATGATTCTCGCTGCCCTGGTGAGCGGTGGCGTCGGTGTCTGGCTCGCTATGTTCCTTCCGATGGCGGGCTTCAACGTCGAGGACAGTGTGGTGCGGTTCGACACCGTCACCATCGTGTTCTCGATGCTCGTCGCGCTGGTGTCGGTGTACGTGGCGCTGCTCGTCGCGATCCCGGACAACGCTCCCGCCACCCTCGCCCGGACGGTCACGGGTGCTCTCGTGCTGGGCGCCGGCCTTGCGGGCGCGCCGTTCTCGGTCCTCGCAGCGGTGCGGATCCAGGGATCGCTGACCTTCGATCCGCTCTGGGTCGCCGCAGCGGTGGGGCTGGCGATCGCGACGGCCGTGGGCTTCCTGGCCCAGGTGAAGACGGCGGACACGTGGCCCAAGCGCCTGCTGAGCAGTGCGTTGGCCGGCGTCGCCGTGATCGCGGTGCACTTCCTCGCCGCCGCGTCGGTCCGTGTGGAGATCGACCCCGCCGTGGTGGTTTCCGGTGGGATCGAGGTCTTCTCCATTCTCTTCCCGCTCTTCGTCGTAGGCCTGTTGCTGCTGGCCGTTCCGATCGTCCTGGTGCTCCAGGCCCCGGATCGTCTTGCGGCGGAACTGGAAGAGGAATCCGAGCGGTGGGCGGCCGACGGCCCGGTAGATCCCGTCGACGGTCGGACCTTCTGAATATCGTCCGAACATGTTGTAAGTCAACATATCTGGTTGAAATCCCGGAAGTGGAGTAGTCTTCTGTGCAGCGTCGGGGGTCGCTGTCGGTCTACTCGGCACGACACGGATCGATGTGCCGTGCGTGCCGCTTCCTGGGGGGCAACATGTCGCACGAGGTTCACCATTTTTCCATGGGCGGTTGGCTTTTCGCACTCGCCTACATCACGTCCGCAGTGGGGTGCTATGCCGGTCTGTCCTGCGCGCGCAAGGCTGCGAACGCATGGACGTCGGTCGCCCGGACCCGATGGACACTCATGGCAGCCCTGTCCATCGGGGGCGTCGGAATCTGGTTGATGCACTTCATCGGGATGATGGGCTTCGACGTACCCGGTTCCGCGATCCGTTACGACCTCGGACTGACGCTGCTGTCGGTCGCGCTCGCCGTGACGGCCACGCTGGTCGGATTGCGGATCCTCGACACCGACGTGCAGTGGATCCGTGGGTTGCCGTCGGATGTCCGGCTTCTCGTCGGCGGCGTGATCATGGGCTTCGCGGTCGCCGGCATGCACTACAGCGGCATGGCCGCGGTGCGGATCCAGGGCGAACTCGAGCAGGGACGGTCGTACGTCGCGGCGTCCGTCGCGATCGGTGTCGTCGCGTCGATCGTCGCGTTGTGGCTGTCGCGGGTCGCGGAACGGCCGGCTGTGCGGATCCCGGCCGCCGCCGTCATGGGATGCGCCGTGGTGGCACTGCACTACACGGGCATGGCCGGGATCGCGGTGACCGTCGATCCGTCCGCTCCGAATCCGGAGGGGATGACCATCATGACCCTGCTGTTCCCTGGATTCATCATCGGTGTCGCGCTGCTCGCGGTGCCGGTCGTAGCTCTGATGGCATCGGCGAGCACACAGGACCTCGAGCAGGAGCGGGAGATGGCGATCTGGCTCGGTGGGGACGGCCCCGAGACGGTCTCCCGTCCTTACGGGCGACATGTGAAACGGTGATGTGATGTGAACACCCACAGCGCGATAAGCTCGCTTACGCTGCTGAAAGTCGGGGTGCAGCCCGCATCGGGTAGGTCGTGGCGCGTGCCCTCCGAGCGCGGTGGTGACAGCGCGCCGCTGTGAGGACCTCACGTGTCGCACGACGTACACCACTTCTCCATGGGGATGTGAGTTTTCCTCCTCTCCTACGCCACCGCTGTGATGGGTTCCTTCGTCGGATTGTCCTGTGTCCGGCGGTCGCTCGAAGAGCCGCGGCGCAGCGGTAACTGGTGGCTCCTCATGGCGTCGTTGTCCATCGGCGGCGTGGGCATCTGGCTCATGCATTTCATCGGCATGATGGGCTTCTCCGTGCCGGGTAGGACCATCCGATACGAACTGGCACCGACGGTCTTCTCTGTCGTGCTCGCCGTCGTCGCGACCCTCCTGGGTCTGCGGATCGCCGACGTGCACGACGTCAGCAAGCACCGCATTCCCGAATCGGTGCGGTTGCTCATCGGCGGTCTGCTCATGGGCGCCGCCGTCAGCATGATGCACTACAGCGGCATGTACGCCATCCGCATCCGGGGCGCGATCGAACACGAGACGGGGTACGTGATCGCCTCGGTGATCATCGGTGTCGTCGCCTCCACGGCCGCGCTCGCACTGGCCCGCCGCACGCGTCGTCTCGAGATCCGCGTCGTCGCGGCCTTCGTCATGGGATGCGCGGTCGTGGCGCTGCACTACACCGGCATGGCCGGCGTGCGGGTCACCCTCGATCCGAGCCTGCCCGCGCCCGAAGGCATGACCGTGATGTCGCTGCTGTTCCCTGCGTTCGTCCTCGGCATCATCGTCCTGGCCGTGCCGATCACCGCGCTGCTGCTCGCCTCCGACCCGGAGGACGCCGTGCGCGACGCCCGGCTCGGGCAGTGGGCGTCGGAGGCGGAACGGCAGGTGGACCGCGACCCGGTCACCGGATCCCACATGTGAGAACTCGGTTCCGGACAGATCTCGGGCTGTGAAGTGCCTGTCCTTCTCGGCATCGGCTGACCTGCACCTATAGACTCGTGTGGTTGCGAGACGTCCGTCGGGCCGAAGGCCGGAGCCGGGCGTGCGAGCCGAGTAGAAGAAGGAGCTCATGACCGACACCACGTTGCCTCCGGAGGGGCCGGGGCACGACCGCATCGAGCCCGTCGACATCCAGCAGGAGATGCAGAGCAGTTACATCGATTATGCGATGAGCGTGATCGTGGGCCGTGCTCTGCCCGACGTGCGTGACGGTCTCAAACCGGTGCACCGTCGCGTGCTCTATGCGATGTTCGACAACGGCTTCCGCCCCGACCGCGGGTACGTGAAGTCGGCGCGCGCGGTCGCCGAGACCATGGGCAACTACCACCCGCACGGCGACGCGTCGATCTACGACACGCTCGTGCGTCTGGCGCAGCCGTGGTCGATGCGCTATCCACTCGTCGACGGCCAGGGCAACTTCGGTTCCCGCGGCAACGACGGCGCCGCCGCCATGCGGTACACCGAGTGCCGGCTCACGCCGCTCGCGATGGAGATGCTGCGGGAGATCGACCACGAAACGGTCGATTTCCAGCCGAACTACGACGGCCGCACGCAGGAACCGACGGTTCTCCCCAGCCGTATCCCCAACCTGTTGATCAACGGTTCGGGCGGTATCGCGGTCGGTATGGCCACCAACATCCCGCCGCACAATCTCGGGGAGGTTGCGGAGGCCATCTACTGGGCGCTCGACAACTTCGAGGCCGACGAGGAGACCACCCTCGCCGCGGTCATGGAGCGGATCAAGGGACCGGACTTCCCGACCGCCGGCCTGATCACGGGCACGCAGGGCATCCACGATGCCTACACGACCGGTCGCGGATCGGTGAAGATGCGCGGCGTCGTGGAGATCGAAGAGGACTCCAAGGGCCGCACCAGCATCGTCATCACCGAGCTGCCGTACATGGTCAACCCGGACAACCTCATCACGTCGATCGCCGAACAGGTCCGCGACGGCAAGATCGCGGGCATCTCCGACATCCACGACGAGTCGTCCGACCGCGTGGGCATGCGCATCGTCGTCACTGTCCGCCGCGACGCGGTGGCCAAGGTGGTTCTCAACAACCTCTACAAGCACACGCAGCTGCAGACGAGTTTCGGCTGCAACATGCTGTCGATCGTCGACGGGGTGCCGCGCACGCTGCGCCTCGACCAGATGATCCGGTTGTACGTCAACCACCAGATCGAGGTCATCGTCCGGCGTACGCGGTACCTGCTGCGCAAGGCCGAGGAACGCGCCCACATTTTGCGCGGCCTGGTCAAGGCCCTCGACGCGCTCGACGAGGTCATCGCGCTCATCCGCGCGTCGCAGACCGTCGACATCGCGCGCGCCGGCCTGATCGATCTGCTCACGGTCGACGAGATCCAGGCCGACGCCATCCTGGCGATGCAGCTGCGTCGCCTGGCTGCTCTCGAGCGTCAGAAGATCGTCGACGACCTCGCCGAGATCGAGCGCGAGATCGAGGACTACAAGGACATCCTGGCCCGTCCGGAGCGGCAGCGCGCCATCGTCCGCGACGAGCTGAAGGAGATCGTCGACAAGTACGGCGACGAGCGCCGCACGCGGCTTGTCGCGGCCGACGGCGATGTCAACGACGAGGACCTCATCGCACGTGAGGACGTCGTCGTCACCATCACCGAGACCGGTTACGCCAAGCGCACGCGCACCGACCTGTACCGCTCGCAGAAGCGCGGCGGCAAGGGCGTCAAGGGTGCCGAGCTCAAGCAGGACGACATCGTCAAGCACTTCTTCGTGACGTCCACGCACGACTGGCTGCTGTTCTTCACGACGAAGGGCCGCGTCTACCGCGCGAAGGCGTACGAGCTGCCCGAGGCGAATCGCACGGCGCGTGGTCAGCACGTCGCGAACCTCCTGGCCTTCCAGCCCGACGAGCGCATCCAGGGCGTCATCCGCCTCAAAACCTACGAGGATGCGCCGTACCTGGTGCTCGCGACCCGCAACGGCCTGGTCAAGAAGTCGCGCCTGTCGGACTTCGACTCCAACCGTTCGGGCGGCATCGTCGCGATCAACCTGCGCGGCGACGACGAGCTCGTCGGCGCGGTGTTGTGCTCCGCCGAGGACGATCTGCTGCTCGTCTCGCAGCAGGGCCAGTCGATTCGTTTCTCGGCCACCGACGAGGCGCTGCGTCCGATGGGCCGCGCGACCTCCGGTGTGCAGGGCATGCGGTTCAACGGCGAGGACAAGCTGCTCTCGCTCAACGTCGTCAAGGAGGGCACGTACCTGCTGGTCGCGACCTCGGGTGGTTACGCCAAGCGCACCCCGATGGAGGACTACCCGGTCCAAGGTCGCGGCGGTAAGGGTGTTCTGACCATCCAGTACGACCGCAAGCGTGGCAACCTGGTCGGGGCGCGCATCGTCGAGGACGACGACGAGTTGTACGCCATCACCTCGAGCGGCGGTGTCATCCGCACTGCGGCGAAGCAGGTGCGCAAGGCAGGCCGTCAGACCAAGGGCGTGCGGCTCATGAACCTGGCCGAGGGCGATACATTGCTCGCGATCGCGCGCAACGCCGACGAGCCGGACGAAGCCGACGCAGCCGGAGCTAAGGAGTCGTAAGTGAGCACTCCCCAGGGACCGAACGGGGCCGATCGCGGGCAAACCGGTCGGAAGCCGGAGGACCGTACAGAGAACGAGGTGAAGCCCGAGAACAAGGGCACGCAGCAGGGCCCGGCCTCGGAGCAGAAACCGGCGCCGGAGAACCGGCCGTCGCAGTCGTCACCGGCCCAGCCTTCGCAGGCTCCTGGGGCACCGGCGGAGGGTTCGTCCGCTCCCGCAGCGGGAGCAGCGGACCCGGCACCCGTGCAGGGTCCGGCCGACCAGCAGCCGGCAGCAGGCAGGAAGGCCGCCGAGCCGACGGCGAAGGCGGCGCAGGACACGCCTGCTCAGGGCGGCTCCCAGAAGTCCGGTGGTGCCTCAGCGGACGGTAAGAACGGATCGGCTGCGGCCGATCAGCCGGCCACAGGTCAGCAACGCACCGCCCAGATGCCCCGCTCCGGCGGCCCGACCCCTCCCTGGCAGCGGGGAGCGGCGTCGGCGCAGTCGGGCTCCCCGCAGAACGCTCCGCAGACGAACGTTCCGGGTGTGGGTCAGGGTCTGTCCAAGCAGGGTGGAGCGCCTCAGCGCCCCGCTGGGGCCTCGGCCAAGGGCTCTGCGGCCGGAGGCCCGGAGCCGTCGACGCGTCCCGTCGTGACCGGCACAGCGGCTCCCAATGCCGCCGGAGGAGCTGGCCCGGCCGGGGGCGGAGACGCCGCGCGCGGGACGCGCGACCGGGCTGCTGCAGCGAAGGCGAAGTCCGCGGTAATCGACGGCCCGACACGGCACATCGAACGCAAGGATCTCGCCAAGGACCTGCCGGATCTGTCCGCAGTGAAGCATCCGTCGACCGGTTCGCCGAGCACGGGGGAGACCCCGCAGGTGAGCGCCCCCGCCACCACCGCGGTGCCCACGGCGATCCCCGCCGCCGGACCGCTGCGGGCCACCGTGCAGATCCGCCGTATCGACCCCTGGTCGATGCTGAAGATCTCGTCGGTGATCTCGGTGTCGTTGTTCTTCGTGTGGATGATCGCGGTCGGCCTACTCTACGGCGTGCTGGCCGGCATGGGGGTATGGGAACGCCTCAACAGTGCGTTCACCGACATCGTCTCCGACGCCGGTAGCGGTGCGCTCGTCTCGGCCGGCCAGGTGTTCGGCTACGCGACGATCATCGGCATCGCCAACACGGTGTTGCTGACGGCTCTCGCGACCCTCGGTGCGTTCATCTACAACCTCTGCACCGATCTCGTCGGCGGCGTTCAGGCCACCCTCGCCGACCCGGATTGACCTGCCGGAACGCTGCCCCGCCGAGGCGATTTGTTTCCGGCGACCCCGGTGGGGTAGTGTTCCATCTCGGTTCGAGGGCCTATAGCTCAGGCGGTTAGAGCGCTTCGCTGATAACGAAGAGGTCGGAGGTTCAAGTCCTCCTAGGCCCACTCCCGTGCCGAAAGGATGATCGGAATGAGGGTTCTCGCACTCGTGGGAACCGGGATTCTGATCGTTCTCGGAATCGCTCGCATGCTTCGGAGCGAAGACGAATGGCACGCGGTTCCCAGTCGCTGACGCGGCGGACGGGGCCTTAGCTCAGTTGGTAGAGCGCTGCCTTTGCAAGGCAGATGTCAGGAGTTCGAATCTCCTAGGCTCCACAATCACATGAATGCAGGTAAAGGGCGCTTCCGATCTTTCGGAAGCGCCCTTTCTCTGTTGCTGCCTCGGCCCGTCTGCCCACATTCCACACTCGAAGGGTGACGCCCCGCCTCTCTCCGCGACTCGCCGAGATCGTCGCCGTGCTGCCGCTGGAGCCGCACCTACGTGTGCTGGATCAGGGTCGGTGCACTCGACGGTCGGCACCCGAAGCCGGCAGGGTCGCTCTGGAGCCGATCGCGGCGGCGACACCGCCGGATGCGCGCCTGTTCGTCGACGGTGGTGACCCGCTCCGGGAGCTTGTCACCCCGAGGTGATCGTGAACGGTCCCGAATCGACGGTCCGTTTCACGTGAAACATCAGGAGAGCGCGGTGGTGAGAACCCTGCGGATCGAGGAGCGCACCTCGTCGAGCTTGCGGCCGGATTCGATCAATTCCGTTCCCTTGTGCACGAGCGCGGTGACGAGCTCGGCATCGAGTTCGGGATCCGCGACTCCGAGGACCCGCAGCGACTCGACGAGGGGGAGGACGAGGTCCTGATGCATGGCGTGCATGCTCTCGTCACTGAACGCCTGAGGGGTGAAAGCGGCGAGAGCACCGACGATCGCGTGCTCTCCCTCGGCGACCAGCTGCAGATTGACGTCGATGTACGTCAGCACCCGCTCCGTCGGATCGGACACCTTCTCCATCGCCTCGATCACGCGCGTGTTCCAGCGCGGGAACATGTCGACGACGACCGCGTGCAGCAGGTCGTCGCGCGAATCGAAGTAGTTGTAGACGCTCGACCGGGCCAGACCCGCACGACGCGCCACGTCGCCGAGCGAGGGTGCCTGTTCCGGTTTCTCGGCGAGGAGTTCGAGCGCCGCGTCGAGGAGGGCACGGCGCTGCGCTGCGCGGTGCTCCGCGACCGTCGCTGCGGAAATTTTCGGCACCGCCGGCCCTCCTCGTTCGGCTGTCGACCGTTCAGTCGTGTGGTCGAAGTCTTCCGTCGACCATTTCGAGCACGCGGTCGCAGTGCCGCAGGATTTCGTGGTCGTGGGTGACCATGATCGTAGCCACTCCACTGGTGTGGGTTTCCCGTGCCAGCAGTTCGACGACCTCGTGGCTGCGTTTTCGATCGAGGGCGGCGGTGGGTTCGTCGACGAGCAACAACGACGGTTCGGCCATCAGGGCCCGCGCGATGCCGACACGTTGACGCTCACCGCCCGAGAGCTGCCCGGGTCGCCGATGGGCGCGGTGCTCCATACCTACCGAGGCGAGCAGCTCGTCAGGGTTCCGTCCGGGGCGTCCGGCGATCTTCTCGACGAGGAGCAGTTGATCGCGCGCGATCAGGGCGGGGAGGAGATTGCCGGACTGGAATACGAAGCCGACCCGCTCTCGGCGCAGCTTCGCGGTCGCCCGCGGGTCGAGTGCGGTCATCTCGATACCGTCGACACTCACGGTGCCGGAAGTGGGTCGGCTGAGGCCACCGGCGACCGCCAGCAGACTCGATTTGCCGGCACCGGACGGCCCGACGACGGCGACCAGCTCACCCGGCTCGACGCCGAGGTCGACGTGATCGAGGGCGTGGACCGTGCTGTCGCCGTCGCCGAAGGACAGGCAGACGTCGGACAGTGCGAGGCCGGTGGAGGTGGTGACGGTCATCTGTTCTCTCCCAGGGCAGCGAGCGGATCGACACGGACGATGCGGACCACGGCGAGGGCGGCGCCGAGCAGGCCGAGGACGACGAGCAGAACGGCACCTCGAGCGACGGGGCCGGATTCGAGGACGAACGGCATGCCGCTGCCCTCGAGGCCCGACCCGAGTCCGAGACCGACGAGCACGCCGACGGCCACGGAGCCGACGAGCACGATCACGGCCTGCAGGAGGGCGTCGCGCAGGAGGAATCCGGTGGAGGCGCCCATCGCGCGGAGGACGGCGATCTCACGGCTGCGCTGCACGGTCCAGATCGTGAAGAACGCTCCTACGACGAGGGCTGAGATCGCGTAGAGGAAGGCGGTGATCATCGACATCGTCATCATCTCGGCGCTGTAGCCGGGGGAGGAATCGAACGATTCCTCCAGGATCTTCGCTGTCGTACCGGCTGCTGCGTCACCCGCGGTGAGATCGGGCAGTGCTCCGTCCACACCCTCGATCGCGACCACACTGGCTTCGGTGTACGCGCTCGGAGGGACCTGCTCACCGAGCCGGACACCGGCGTGGATCTCCTGCCAGGTGCTCAGGGGAAGGTAGGCGACGTCGACGTGACCGAAGGTGCGCTTGTCGGAGGTGAACCCGACGACGTCCAACCGGGTACCGAGACGATCGACGACGATCGTGTCGCCGAGTTCGACGCCGGTGGCGCGGGCGCTGTCGCTGAGGAAGACATCGGTGTCACCACCGAGCGGTGCCCCCTCGGAGACCGAGGGTTCGAGGAACGAGCCCGGCCGGATGCCGAAGAGTGTGAGGTCCACGGGGACCCCGCTCTCGGTTTTCGCGTTGACGATGGTGTTGCCGAACAGTTCGGCGCGAGCGACGTCCGGGCGGGCACGCCAGGCGTCGGCCTGGTCTTCCGTGACCACGGATCGGGAGAATGCGGAGTCGGCCTTGGTTCCTTCGGCGAAGGCGAATGCCTGCACCGGTGTGCGCTGCAGTGCGGAGACGCCGTCGACGACGAGACCGGACGACAGACCGGACAGGATCACCATGAGGATCGAGATGAGCGCGACGACGGCGCCCATCAACAGGAAGCGGGTGCGCGCGAACCATAGTTCGCGCATGGCAAGAAACATGCGGAGTCCTTCGTGGGCTGGACCGGATATGTGCCCAATCTTCTCGACGGCACGTCGATATCTTACCGACGCGCTGTCGTTATATTTGGTGATGGTTACTACATGGTGTAGTAATCGCAGGTGAGGGAAGTATTCTGACTTCATGGCCGAGGTGAACTCCGTGATGCGCATGCGCGCGGTCTTCGTGAGCGGAATCTCGGCCGCACTGAGCATCGCCGCGCACGCCTTCGCCGGCGGAGCGATTCCCCACCAGGACGCCCTGGTGTTCCTCCTCGGGCTTGCCTTCGCTGTCGGAGTCCTCACCGGCGAAACCAGGCTTCCGGTGCCGCTCGTCCTCGTCCTCGGGCAGGTCGCCGGCCACCTCGTGCTGGGACTCCACGACGGTCACCTGCACACACCGGGATCCGGAATGATGTCCGCCCACGCGGTTGCCGTCCTCCTCGCCGCAGTATTGGTACGGGGTGCCGAGAAGGGCTGCGAAGCAGCACTCGCAGCGCTGCGCCGGATCGTTCCCGAGACGTACCGCACGCTGCCCGTGGCCGTCGCCGAACCTGTCCCGACGATCCACCGACCCGATATCGGTCCCGGCGTACTACTCGTCGGCGGAACCGGCAGCCGCGCACCTCCCGTTGTTCTCCGCTAGGTCAACCTTCTCGGTCGCCGCCGCCGGCGACCGCTCGTTCCGTGTGCCCGCAGAGGCACCGACACTTACGGAGAATCATGAAGAAGACCATGTTCGGCACTGCGATCGCCGCAACGGCCCTGCTCGCCGCCGCTTGCGGTTCCGACACCGGCACCACCGACTCGGCCGAGGCCGTCGTCGTGTCCGAAGCCTGGGTCAAGGCATCCGACACCGGGATGACCGGTGCCTTCGCCGAGATCGAGAACACCGGCAGCAGTGACGTGCACATCGTCGGCGCGTCCAGTCCTGCATCCGCCACCACGGAACTGCACGAGATGGTGTCGTCCGGCGGCGCCTCGATGGTGATGCAGGAGATGGGGGACGGGCTCGTCATCCCCGCGGACACCGTGCACAGCCTCGCGCCCGGCGGCGACCACCTCATGCTCATGGACCTCGTGGAGCCTCTGCGACCCGGGAGCACGGTGACCTTCACACTCGAGTTCGCGGACGGATCGACCGAGGAGTTCACGGCCCAGGTCCGCGACTTCGCCGGGGCACAGGAGGAGTACGTGCCGTCCCACGACGGGGCAGCCCACGATGGCTAGGTTCACTCGACGCACCCTGCTCGGGGGCGGTGTCGCCGCGCTGGGTGCAGCAGGACTCGGCGCGGTCGGAGGTGGGACGGCGGTCGCGTCCCGCATCTCCGAACCGATCGGCGCGCGGACCGTGGAGATCCACGGCACCCATCAGGCCGGTATCGACACCCCCGCGCAGTCCTTCGCGTCGTTCGTGGCACTGGACCTCGCCGAGGGTGTCGATCGTGACGGGCTCGTCGGGATCATGCGGGTGTGGGCCGAGGATTCGCGGCGACTCACCACCGGGACGCCGGCGCTGGGCGACACCGAACCCGAACTCGCCGTCGAGCCGGCCCGGCTGACGGTCACGGTCGGCTACGGTCCCGTGGTCTTCGACGCCGCGGGCCTGACCGACCGACGACCCGCGTGGCTGAAGCCGCTGCCGGCCTTTCCGATCGACCGGCTCGAGGAACGATGGTCCGGCGGCGACCTGCTGTTGCAGGTCTGCGCCGACGACCCGGTGACCGTCTCGCACGCGGTCCGCACACTCACCAGGAGTGTGCGATCGGTGGCGACGGTCCGCTGGATCCAGCGAGGGTTCCGGCGTGCGGCCGGCACGCGACCCGACGGGACGACCATGCGCAACCTCATGGGGCAGGTAGACGGCACCGTCAATCCTGCCCCGCACAGCCCGGACTTCGACCGGCAGGTGTGGAATCCGGGTGACCCGCCGTGGATGGCCGGTGGCACCTCACTCGTGTTACGCCGGATCCGCATGGAACTCGACACCTGGGACGAGCTGGACCGTCCCGCTCGGGAACTCGCCGTCGGCCGGCGACTGTCGAACGGTGCTCCGCTGACGGGTTCGGAGGAACACGACGACGCCGACTTCGAGGCCACCGACCGGTTCGGTATCCCGGTGATCCCGCCGGAATCGCACGTCGCGCGGGCACGTCCCCGCACCGGCGACGAGCAGTTCCTGCGACGGGGTTACAACTACGACGACCAGGACGGCGCCGGATTGCTGTTCGCCACCTATCAGGTGGACGTGGACCGTCAGTTCGTCCCGGTGCAGCAGCGCCTCGCCGAGCACGACGCGCTGAATCCGTGGATCACGCCGATCGGGTCGGCGGTCTTTCTCGTCCCTCCGGGATTCGGTCCGAAGGGGTATCCCGGCGACACCTTGCTGGGTGACTGAGACAAGACCGCGACGTATGTGGAATCGAGGTCTAACCTCGAGGGTGTGACCGAGATTACACAGATACGTCAGGGTTTCGCGTCGCTGCGGGAAGGCGGCCTGAACTGGGACGCCTTTCCGCTCCGGCTCTTCGCGAAGGGCAACGCAGCGCACTGGGATCCGATGGACATCGACTTCTCCCACGACGCCGAGGACTGGGCGTCGCTCAACTCGGAACAACGCCGCAGTTCGACCTATCTGGTCGCGTTGTTCGTCGCCGGCGAGGAGGCCGTCACGCAGGACATCCTTCCGTTCCTCCGCGCCATGGAAGCGGAGGGCCGGTTGGGTGACGAGATGTACCTGACCCAGTTCTGCTACGAGGAGGCCAAGCACGTGCAGGTGTTCCGTCGCTGGATGGACACCGTGGGACTGACATCCGACCTGCACCCGTTCGTTGCCGAGAATCCCTACTACCGGCGGCTGTTCTACGAGGAACTGCCGCACAGTCTGCGCGTGCTCGATCGAGATCCGTCCCCGGCCAATCAGGTCCGCGCGAGTGTCACCTACAACCACGTCATCGAGGGCAGTCTCGCGCTGACGGGCTACTACGCGTGGCAGAAGGTGTGCACCAAGTACGGGATCCTGCCGGGCATGCAGGAGATCATCCGGCGGATCGGCTCCGACGAGCGCCGGCACATGGCCTGGGGCACGTTCACCTGCCGACGGCATGTGGCAGCGGACGACTCGAACTGGAACGTCGTGTTGCAGCGGATGGAGGAGTTGCTTCCCCTCGCGACCGGAATGATCCAGTGGCAGAACGAGCAGTTCGACGAACAGCCCTACGGTCTCGACAACGACGAGTTCATCTCCTATGCGGCCGACCGGGCACAGAGACGGCTCGGCGCAATAGAATCCGCGCGCGGACGCCCGCTGGAGGAGATCGATCTCGATTTCGCTCCCGCCGTGCTCGAGGACCGTTTCGGGGACGAGGACGCCGCCGCGCTCGCTGCGGTTCCGGCCCCCGACCGCACCCCGGCGGACTGAGCAGGGTCGATCGGAGGCAGGAGATCGATCAGAGCAGCATGCCGGCGAGGATCGCGATCAGCACGAGAACGGCGACCACCCCGATGACGACCGTTCTCGTGTTGCCGGTGTTCTCGTCTGCGGTGCCCGTGGTGAGCACCGGAACGGGTGCGGCCTCCTTCCTCGCGGCTCCGCGGTTCTCGGCGGTGCTCTCGGCCCCGAGACGTCTCTCCTCGAGTTCGCGCAGCCGAGCGAAACCGCCGGTGAGCACGTCGGTTTCGTCGTAGGAAGGTGGAAGTCCGATCCGGGTCTTGTTGGTCTCGCGTGCCGGCGTGAATCCGGCCGCGAGGATCGCGGCGCCGAGCGCCGCCGTCTGTTCCGGGCCCGGCCCGACGAGGCTGCGCACCGTGAGCTTCGTGGCGAGGCTGTTCGCGATCTCCTGGATGTGGGTGCGATCTCGTGCGACGAGACCGTCGCCCATGACGACGACGGCCTCGAGATTGTCCGGTATCCAGCCGAACGATCCGAGGGCCGTGGCGAGTTGGGCCGCCGGGGACGGAGCGCCCTGAGCGGGGGTGCGGTAGGCCTTGCCGGCGGGCACGCCCGAGCGTACGAGGGTGACGGTCGAGCCGCCGTCGTCGAGATGGAAGACCCCCACGAGTTGGCCAGGGGTCTCGGAGATCTCGGAGGCGTACCAGGCGGCGGCCGCCTGCGCATCGGACACGAGATCCACGTGCCGCAGATTCGCGTAGTCCAGGGCGGCACGCAAGGTCGCGATGGTGTCCGGATCCCAGTGCGACGGGTAGGTGGCGGCGTAGCCGGGGTCGCTGTCCCTGTCCATGCCACCGAAGGTCGGCAACGGGTGGCACTCCCGCAACAGGCAGTGGATGGCGGTGGCCATCGCGTCCTCGGCGCGGTACATGCGACCGTCGCTCGCGGTGATGCCCGAGGCGTCGCCGACCCGCGTGAGGAAGCCCGCGATCGTGCGTGCTTCGTCCCCGTGCGCCACGCTGCCGAGCGACGTGTTGCCGTCGTGGTCGACGTGCAGGACGGAGTCGCGGGCGAGGACGACAGGGTCGGGAGTGCCGGGTTCGTTGGATGCGATGACCGCCGTGGACACGACTCGCCCGATCCGGAGGCCGACACCGATTGCCATGTCTTCCCTTCCTCGAGAGGCTGCTCGTCCGTCGTGCTGCCGAGGACCCGACTCGCTCCGGGTGCGCCGGACAAATGCACCGCTTCGGGCGCGAAGAACGATTGTGGCAGACAGGGAGGGGAGTGCCGACCTTACTTTCCGGTAAGTACGTGTTACAGTCCGTACCGCCGTGACGAGGGACACACGGTTCCGGTGGATCCAGGTGGAGGAACAACATGGTGGGGCGCGCTCGGAAGTGGATGGCCGCGGCGGTGACGACGACCGTCCTTGCCGGCGGAATTCTCGGAACCACGGCGACAGCGGGAGCCGAGACGGACTTCTATCTCCCGCCCGACCCACTGCCGACGGGTGCTCCCGGCGACGTCCTGCGCACGGCACCGTCCGATCTGGCATTGCGCGCACCGATCGCCGACGGCATCTTCCCGGGTCAGGGCACCAAGCTGCTGTATCGCAGCACTGACGCCAAAGGCGCACCCGATGCGGTGAGCGGAACCTACATCGAGCCGTCGACGCCGTGGAACGGTCCCGGCGACCGGCCGCTCGTCGCGCTGGCCGTCGGTACCCACGGTCAAGGTGATCAGTGCGCGCCGTCCCGCAATCTCGGCGCGCTCGTGAACTATAATCCGCCCCTCGACTTCTTCACCGAGTACGAGGTGCTGTCGATCAACGCGCTGCTGCTGCGCGGCATCGCCGTGGTCGTCACCGACTACGACGGTCTCGGTACGCCGGGGCACCACACCTACGTGAACCGCGCCGCCGAAGCCCACGCGGTGCTCGACTCGGTGCGCGCGGCGCTGAAGCTCGAGAACGCGTCGGTGACCGAGAACAGCCCGGTCGGCCTCTTCGGTTACTCGCAGGGCGGAGGCGCGTCGGGTGCTGCGGCCGAACTCGCACCCGAGTACGCCCCCGAACTGAACCTCGTCGGCGCCTACGTGGGTGCTCCGCCCGCCGACCTCGTGGCCACGTTGAAGCAGATCGACGGCACGCTGCTCACCGGTGCCATCGGGTACACGATCAACGGCCTGGCCGACGCCTACCCGGAGATCCGCGACGAGATCGACGCCGAGATCAGTGATCGCGGCCGCGAGATGCTCGCGGCCGTGGCGAACCAGTGCGTCCCGGAGACGGTGGCGAATTTCGCATTCCAGCGCACCGGCGACTACACCCGCACGGGTGAGCCCCTCGATGTCGTGCTCGACCGCCTGCCCCAGGTCCAGAAGATCCTCGCGGAGCAGCGCATCGGCAACCGCACGCCTGCCGTGCCCGTCCTCCTCCAGCACGGCACGCAGGACGACACGGTCCCCTACGGTCAGGGCCGTCAGCTGGCGCTGGACTGGTGCGATCAGGGCGCGACGGTGCAGTTCCTGCCCAACACGACGCCGCCGATCCTGCCCGGCTTCATCATCAACCATGCGGTGCCCATGATCGGCGGACTGCCCGACTCCGTCGCGTACATCGAAGCGCGACTGCGCGGTGAGCCCGCACCGTCGAACTGTGGAGCCTTCTGACGCTCCTTCGAATCCGCAATCGATCCGGCCCGCACTCCCTTCCGGGGGTGCGGGCCGGATTCGTGTGCAGGGTCTACACCGAGTGACGGGTGTCGATGATCCGGCGCGCGACGTTCGTCTCGGTCGACGGGCCCGGTTCCCAGCGGGAGATCCACGGACCGGTGCCCTCGCTCGGATCGAGCACACCGCGCTCGAGCCACTCGTATCTGCCCTCGAGAACGCCGGCCGCGGTGCGACGATCCTCGGCGTCGGTGTTCGTCCACAGGGCGTCGAACAACTTCTCCACGCGCAGCCGCGACTGCTTGCAGAACGCGTCGGCCAGTTCGAAAGCCGCGTCGGCTCCCGGGTGCCCGTCGACGCGTTGCCGTTCGGCGCGCACGCACACGGCGGTCGCGGCGAACAGCTCGGCTCCGATGTCGACGATCCGTCCGAGGAAGTTCTCCCGCTTCTCGAGTCCGGCCTGCCAGCGGGCCATCCCGTAGAAGGTCGAGCGGGCGAGCTTGCGCGAGCTGCGTTCGATGTACCTCAGATGTGTTGCCAGAGAATCGAATTCGTTGTAGGTCCGCGGTAGCTGTCCCTTGCCGGTGACGAGTTTCGGGAGCCATCGGGCGTAGAACCCGCTCGCCCGTACCGCGGCCTGCGCCTTCTCCTTGCCCGTCGAATCGGGGTCGGCGAGTTCGCCGGCTGCGCGCAGGTGGGCGTCGACCGCCTCGCGGGCGACGAGGAGACGCATGATCTCGCTCGACCCCTCGAAGATGCGGTTGATCCGCAGGTCGCGGACGAGTTGCTCTGCGGGAACAGCCCGTTCGCCGCGCGCCGCCAGCGACTCGGCGGTCTCGTAGCCGCGTCCGCCGCGGATCTGCACGAGTTCGTCGGCGATGAGGCATCCCATCTCGCTCGCCCACAACTTCGCCAGTGCCGCCTCGATGCGGATGTCGTTGCGCTGTTCGTCGTTCATCTGGCCCGACAGTTCGACGACGGACTCGAGTGCGTAGGTGGTCGCGGCGATGAACGAGATCTTCGCGGCGACGGCCTCGTGCTCACCGACCGGCTTGCCCCACTGCACCCGTTCCGACGACCATTCGCGGGCGATCTTCAGCGCCCACTTGCCGGCACCCGAGCACATCGCGGGGATGGCGAGGCGACCGGCGTTGAGCGTCGTCAACGCGATCTTCAGCCCGTCGCCCTCACGTCCGATGAGGTTCTCCTTCGGAACCCGCACCTTGTGCAGCCGGGTCACGCCGTTCTCGATGCCGCGCAGGCCCATGAAGGAGTTGCGGCGTTCGACGGTGATGCCGGGTGAATCCGCTTCCACGACGAAGGCGGAGATCCCGCCGCGATGGCCCTCGCTCTTCGGTACGCGGGCCATGACGACGAGCAGTTCGGCGACCACCCCGTTGGTCGTCCACAGCTTGACGCCCTCGAGTTCGTAGGCGCTGCCGTCCTCGACCGGGATGGCGGTGGACGCGAGTCGGGCGGGGTCGGACCCGACGTCGGGTTCGGTGAGCAGGAAAGCCGAGATGGCGCCGCGCGCGCATCGCGGCAGGAAGCGCTGCTTCTGCTCAGGGGTGCCGGCGAGCTTGAGCGGTTCCGGCACACCGATCGACTGATGGGCCGACAGCAGCGCGCCGATGCTGGGATGCACGCAGGCGACGACCGTCAGGGCCCGGTTGTAGGCGACCTGCGACAGCCCGAGGCCGCCGTACTCCTGCGGGATCTTCATGCCGAAGCAGCCGAGTTCGGCCAGCTCGCGGACGTATTCGTCGGGTATCCGCGCGTCGCGTTCGATGCGGCCGCCGTCCATCGAACTGCACGCGGCGCGCAGGCGTGCGAGGAACTCCTCGGTACGGGAGTCCTCGTCGGGTGTCGGTCGCGGGAAGGGGTGGACGAGGTCGAGGGTGAGCCGTCCGAGGAACAGTTCCTTCGCGAAGGACGGCTTGTTCCACTCGGATTCGCGCGCCTGCTCCGCTACTTCACGAGCCTGCCGCTCGGTGACCTGTGGGGTTCGGACATCGGCGCTCTCTGCCATGACTGCCTCCGGGTCGCGTGCCTACTGGTGAGTATGCACCCGGATGTGTCTCTTATCACAGGTTCGGGCGAGTCGATCATGGAGCAGTCGGGGTGTGAACTAGATCACTACCGCGGAAGTCGTCGGGGACGTGCGGGTACTCCCGGACGCGCCTACGCTCGAATCGTCACCGACGACGTGCCCCGCCCGTCACTCGCCGATCCCCATCGCGGATCGGAACGGAGGTGGCCATGGAATTCCTGGCCTTCGTCCCCGTCCTGCTCACTTTCCTCGGCGCGCTCTACTTCGCGGCGTGCCTCATCGTCGACCGCGAGATCCGATCGGCGGAACGAGAATTCGGCACCGCGGGCGGCGATCAGACCTCCGAGGTGTCGGTGGACTCGGGGGAGACCGGCGTCGAGGCGGCCTCGTCGGTCGTCGTCTCGGCGGACTCCGCGGGCCGCACGCGCGGCGGTTCCGGAGCGATCGGAGGGTGATCCGGCCGTCGTCGCCGGTAGAACACGACCCCGCCTGCGGCCAGGACGGCAACCGCGCCGGCGACGACGAGACCGAACCGCCTGCCCGTGCGCTCCGGACGAGAGGACGACTTCGCGGCACACCGCTCGGCCGCGGCCCGCCGGGCCACCGAGAGCAGTTCGCCCGCGACGTCCAGACCCTTGCGTGCTGCGAACAGTCCGGCCGCACTCGAGCCCTGCGCGAGAGCTACCGCGCCCTCGCCGGCCACGCGGAGAGCACCCGCGAGATTGCCGGATTCGTCGTGGCGTCGCACGAATGCCGGAAGCCACACGTCGTCGGTCTCGGCATGAATCAGCTTGCTCATGCGTCCACTCTTCCATACCGCCCGGACCTGTGGTCGTGACCGGAGAGCGTGTCCCGCGCCGCCTGTCCTGCCCGGGAAGCGGGCAATGGCACCATGGTGGGGTGACTTCACCGCATCAGACAGCAACGGCCACGCTCCACACGAACCGCGGCGACATCGCGATTGCGCTTTTCGGCAACCACGCGCCGAAGACCGTCGAGAACTTCGTCGGCCTGGCTCAGGGCACCAAGGAGTACAAGACCCAGAACGCCAAGGGCGAGACCAGCGGTCCGTTCTACGACGGCGCGGTCTTCCACCGCGTCATCGACGGCTTCATGATCCAGGGTGGCGACCCCACCGGCACCGGCCGCGGCGGCCCGGGCTACCAGTTCGCCGACGAGTTCCACCCCGAGCTGCAGTTCGACCGCGGCTACCTGCTCGCGATGGCGAACGCCGGCCCGGGCACCAACGGCTCGCAGTTCTTCATCACCGTCGGCCCGACCCCGCACCTCAACCGTCGCCACACCATCTTCGGTGAGGTCGTCGACGCCGAGTCGAAGAAGGTCGTCGACGCGATCGCGACCACCGCCACCGACCGCGCCGATCGCCCGGTCGACGACGTCGTGATCAACAGCATCACCATCTCCTGAGAGAGTTCCCATGACGAACCCCGGCTGGGGCTCCGCGGCCGAAGGTGGTGGCCCGCAACCCCAGCCGCGGTGCGTTCGCCATCCCGACCGCCCGACCCTTCTCGCCTGCTCCCGATGCGGCCGGCCCGCGTGCCCCGAGTGCCTGCGTCCCGCCTCGGTCGGTCAGCACTGCGTCGACTGCGTCGCCGCGGCCGAACGGTCGACACCGCAGGCCCGCACCATCGCCGGCGCACCCGTCCGTTCCGATCGGCCCTCGCCGATCGTGACGTACGTGCTCATCGCGCTGAATGTGCTCGTCTTCGGCATCACCGCCGCGCAGTCGGGCAGCGTGATGACCAACGAGCAGGGCTCGGCGCTGTTCCTCGACTGGGCGTTGTGGCCGCCCATCATCGCCGCGCACGGCGAGTACATCCGGATCCTCGGCAGCGGATTCCTGCACTTCGGCCTGCTCCATCTGGCCGTCAACATGTTCGCCCTGTGGGTGATCGGACGCGACACCGAACTCGTGCTCGGACGCGCCCGGTACCTCTCGGTCTACCTCGTGTCGATCCTCGGCGGGTCCGCCGCAGTGATGTTCATGGAGACCGGAGCGGTCACCGCCGGAGCGTCGGGAGCGGTCTTCGGTCTGCTCGGCGCGCAGGCCGTCATCCTGCTGCGCCTGCGTCGCAGCCCGGCACCCGTGCTGGCCATCGTCGGCCTCAACGTGATCATCAGCATCACCGTCCCGGGCATCTCCCTGTGGGGTCACCTGGGCGGTCTCGTCGCCGGTGCCGCCGCGACAGCGGCCCTGCTCTACGCCCCGCAGTATCTCGGTGCCGGCACCGACCGGGACCGCATCGTGCGCACCGGATGGATCGCGCTGGTCGCGGTCGTCGCGGTGACGCTGGTCGCGATCGTGCTCGCCGTCGTGCGGCTACGCGATCAACTGGGTGTCTGATCGGGCGCGAGATCGCGCATCGCCAGCGCGGCGTGCACGTTCCGCGGGTCGGTGCCCAGATCCCACCGGCCGAAGATCATCAGGTTCTCCGTGCCGGTCGCGGGGTCGATCGTGTCGATCTCGAGCATCGGCACGCGCCGCCCGAAGCGCGGGTACTCGACGATCCGCACGCGGTGCAGGGCCGCGCGCGGGAACTCGCGACGACCCGTCAACCGCATCGTCGCGATCCCCGTTCCTCCAGGGAGCACTTCGAGACGCGGACGCTGCCGCAGCGCGAGCGCGACCATCACGAGGACGAGCACCGCCGCGAAACCCACCAGTACGCGACCGGCCGCGTCGGGAACCGCAACCGCGGCGGTCACGGCCAAGGCGATACCGGCGGCCGACAACGCCGCTATCGCGGCGGGCGGCGTCGCCCACCGCAGCGGTGTCTCGTCGGGCATCTGCGTCCTCTTCCGATCCGTTCCCCGGGGACCTCTCACCGGGTTGTGCACAGTGTTATCCCCAGGTGGGGATGAATAACATCGGTGTAACCCGAGCGGGGTGGAGGTCAGCGCCAGTTCATCGTCATGATCAGACCGACCACCATGAACCCGAAACCGATCAGGAAGTTCCAGGCACCGAGATCGTTCATCCACGTGATCTGCTCGGCCGCGAGGTAGTAGACGATCAGCCACAGCAACCCGATGACCATCAGGGCGAGCATCACCGTCACGTACAACGTGCTCGACGGCGTGCCCTTGACCTTCACCGGTGTGCGGCTCACCGTCCGGGTCGCGGAGACGTCCTTCTTGCGAACCTTCGACTTGGGCATGGTGTCCTCGTTCTCACGTCTCCACCCGTCGTACACGGATGGAGTGGTCGGTCAACTACCTGTTGAGATCACGCTAACGTAAGGCCAGGATCGGAGGTACGACGTGTCGGAACGACGACTGCGCGCGCCCGTGTGGGGTGTCGCGACCCTCGTCGTCTGCCTCGTGGCCGGTCTGCTCGTGGGTACCACCCGCGGAGTGTCCGAAGGCGACGAACTGCGCGCCGGCGACTCCCCGCGACTGTCCGATCTGGTCCGGGCCGCGCAGGAGAAGGCCGACGAACTGGCCGCCACCCGAGACGATCTCACTACCCGCATCGACGAACTCCAGGACCGTGCCGCGGTGAACGACGAGGACGTCGCCGCGGTGCTCGACGACCTGTCCGCGATCGAGGATCCGGCCGGACTCGTGGCCCGCCGCGGTCCGGGCGTGACCGTCACTCTCACCGACGCACCCCGCGACGCCAACGGGCGCTATCCGTCCGGTGCCTCACCCGACGATCTCGTCGTGCACCAGCAGGACGTGCAGAGCGTGCTCAACGCGATGTGGGCCGGCGGTGCCGAGGCCGTGGCCATGCAGGATCAGCGGATCGTCGCGACGTCGGCGCCACGCTGCATCGGCAACACGCTGCTGCTGCACGGACGCACCTACTCACCGCCCTATGTCGTCACCGCGCTCGGCGACCCGGCACGGCTGCAGGCCGCGCTCGACGCCGAGCCCGGTATCCGCATCTACAAGCAGTACGCGGCCCGCTATCAACTCGGCTACACGCAGCAGGCGTCGGAGGATCTGTCGGTCCCCGCCTACACCGGTAGTTCGTCCGCGCGCTGAGCGGTGCCCGGGAGCCCTGTCCGAATCGGTCACCGGGCGGGTCGCCCTCTACCGGCCACTGAGTACCCTCGTCTCATGCGCATTCTCGTCGTCGACAACTACGACAGCTTCGTCTTCAACCTGGTCCAGTATCTGGGGCAGCTCGGAACGACGGCCGACGTGTGGCGCAACGATGACGAGCGGCTCACCGCACCGGGTGCTCTCGCGCGGGTCGCGAAGGAGTACGACGGCATCCTCCTCAGCCCAGGGCCGGGCACACCCGAACGCGCCGGGGCGAGCATCGATCTGGTCAAGGCATGTGCCGACAGCAGCACTCCGCTGCTCGGTGTGTGCCTCGGCCACCAGTCCATCGGTGTCGCGTTCGGCGCGACCGTCGATCGCGCCCCCGAGCTGCTGCACGGCAAGACCAGCCTGGTTCGTCACAACGGTGCCGGTGTGCTCGCGGGCCTGCCCGATCCGTTCACCGCGACCCGCTACCACTCGCTGACCGTGCTGCCCGAGACGATGCCCGCCGAACTCGAGCCCACCGGCCACACGGAGACCGGCATCGTCATGGCCCTGCGTCACGCCGAGCTGCCGATCCACGGTGTGCAGTTCCACCCCGAATCGGTGCTCACCCAGGGTGGTCACCGCATGCTCGCGAACTGGCTCGCGGCCTGCGGCGAGGCACCGGACGAGACGCTCGTCGCGCGCCTCGAGGCGCAGATGGCACGCGCGCTCGACGGCGGAGCCGCCTGACGCACCCCATTTCCGACGAGAAAGGCGCCGGTCCTTCGAGGATCGGCGCCTTTCGTCGAAAGCTCGTTCAGCGGATGCCGAGCACACCGACGCCCACGGTGAGGGGCTGGTTTTTCGAGATCTCCGAACCCGGCGGCTGGGCCTGCGTGATCACGGTGCCGACGAGATCGACATCGAGTGTCGCCTCACGCGTCTGCTGGAGCTGAGAGGCGTTGCCCGTCCAGCCGGCGCCGCGCAGAGCGGCGAGTGCATCCGACACCGACCGGTTGGTGACGACGGGCATCTCGATGCGGTCGCCGTTGGACACCCGCACCGTCACCGTCGACCCCTGTTCGGTGGAGGCGCCACCGGCCGGACTCGTCGACACGACGGTGCCCTCGGTCTCGCTGGAGTCGATGTTCTCGACGACGACCTCGAAACCGGCACCCTCGATGTTGTCGCTCGCCACCTCGACGGTCTGGCCCACGACGTTGGGGACGCGCACCAGTTCGGGGCCGGATCCCAAAGTGATGGTGATGGGGCTGTCGCGGTCGACGCTGGCTCCCGCACCGGGGCTCTGGTCGACGACGAGGTCCTCGTCGTCGGCATTCGACGGAGCACGTCCGACGTTCGGGTCGAGCCGGAGACCGGCGGCGGACAGCTCCTGGGCTGCGCGTTCCTGCGTCATGCCTTCGAGCCGCGGGATCTGCACCTGTTCCGGTCCTGTCGAGACCTCGAGGGTGACGGTCGAACCCTCCTCGGCCTGGCTCCCGGGCACGGGACGGGTGTTGATGACGTTGCCGTTCGCGACGACCGGATCGCTCTTCTGCTGGATCGAGACCCGGAAGCCGGCGTTCTGCAGCTGGCTCTCGGCGAGCTCGGCGGAGACGTTGCGGACGTCGGGCACCGTGACCTGGGCGGCCGTCGAACCGGGTCCGAGCGACCACAGGAAGACGCCGACGATACCGACCACGGCGAGCGCAGCGATGCCGAGCAGCACCTTTTTGAGAACTGAGCCGCCGCCGGAATCCTCGGCGGGTGCCCCGGCGGCACCGGCGGCCGCGACGCGGCCGTGCCGCCCCGTGTTGTTGTCGACGGAGTCGATCAGCGTCGTGCGGTCCTCGTCGGTCATCACCATCGGCGCACTCGGACGCTGCCCGCTCAGCACGCGGATCAGGTCGCTGCGCATCTCCGCAGCCGACTGGTAGCGGTTCGCGGGGTTCTTCGCCATCGCCTTGAGGATCACCGAGTCGAGCTCGGGCGGCACCGACGAATTCACCGATGACGGCAGCGGCGGATCCTCCCGCACGTGCTGGTAGGCCACCGCGACGGGCGAGTCGCCTTTGAAGGGGGGCTCGCCGGTAAGGATCTCGAACAGGACGCAGCCCACCGAGTACACGTCGGACCGGGCGTCGACCTGTTCACCGCGCGCCTGCTCCGGGGAGAGGTACTGTGCGGTGCCGATCACCGCGGCGGTCTGCGTCATCGGGCTCGCGGCGTCGGAGATGGCCCGGGCGATGCCGAAGTCCATGACCTTCACCGCGCCGGCCTTGTTGATCATGACGTTGGCCGGCTTCACGTCGCGGTGCACGATCATGTTGCGGTGGCTGAAGTCCAGGGCCGCGCACACGTCGGCGATGATCTCCATCGCCCGCTTGGGGGTCATCGGCCCGTCGGCGCGCACGATGTCGCGCAGCGTGTCGCCCTCGACGTACTCCATGACGATGTACGGGAGCGGCCCGGCCTCGGTCTCGGCCTCACCGGTGTCGTAGACGGCGACGATCGCCGGATGGTTCAGCGCAGCGGCATTCTGCGCTTCGCGCCGAAAGCGCAGGTAGAACGTGGGGTCGCGTGCGAGGTCGGCGCGCAACACCTTGATGGCCACATCCCGGCCGAGCCGCAGATCCCGCGCGAGGTGCACCTCGGACATACCGCCGAAGCCGAGGATCTCACCCAGCTCGTAGCGGGAGGAGAGCTTGCGGGGTGTGGTCATGACGTTCCTTGGTTGTTCGTACCGTTGCTGGTTTCGGATGAATTGTCGTCCCCTCCACCGGCGGCCTCGGGGTCGGTCTCGTCGTCGCCGTTACCCTCCGCGCCGCCCGTGCCGCCGTCGCCGCCACCCGTGTCCTCCGCTGTGGTGGTGGTCGTCGTCGTGGTCGGGGCGGTCGTGGTGGTGGGCGGTTGCGTCGTGGTCGGCTCGGTCGTCGGCTCCACCGTGGTCGTCGGCGGCTGCGTCGTCGTCGTGGTCGGAGGAGGCGTGAAGGTCTCCGTCTCGACGGGCGGCGGCAGCGGCACGAACGTCGTCGTGGTGGTCAGCGGCGGACGGGTCGTCGTGGTGGTCGCGCGGGTCGTGGTGAGTTGCGTCGTCGGAGACGGAGCGCGCGGGGTCTCCTCGTCGTCGCCACCCAACAGTACGATTCCCAGCGTCACGAGGGCGAGCACCACTGCCGCACCTGCGGCCCAGGCCAGCGCTGTGGGACTCGGGGACCGTCGTCCGTCATCGTCGGCGGGCACTCCCGTAGTCGGCGGACCTGCCACCGGCGGACGGCCGGCGGTCGGCGGCTGAGCCGAGCGGGGAACCGACGAATAGGCCGTCTGGTCGTACTGCGTCGGGTGCAGGGCACGGGTCGAAGAAGTGTGGGCCGTCGTCCCGGGCACGCCGGGCGGAAGCACGCGGTTGGCGCTGGTCACCGGCGGCACGTTGCCGGGCGGGGGCACGGGCCGTCCGGACCGCACCGCAGCGACGGCGTTGGCGAATTCGCCACCGTTCGAATAGCGGTAGGCCGGGTCCTTCGACATCGCGATCTCGATGAGTTCGCGCACCTCGGGCGGAAGATCCGTCGGCAGCGGCGCCGGGGTCTCCTGGACATGCTTCATCGCGACGGTCACGACGCTGTCGCCGAGGAACGGACGGCGTCCCGACAGCACCTCGTAGCCGACGACGGCCAGCGAGTACACATCGCTCGCGGACGTCGCCTCCTGACCCAGTGCCTGCTCGGGAGCGATGTACTGTGCGGTGCCCATCACCATGCCGGTGCGGGTGACCGGGGAGGCGTCGACTGCCTTCGCGATACCGAAGTCGGTGATCTTCACCTGGCCCGTCGGGGTGATGAGGATGTTGCCGGGCTTGACGTCGCGGTGCACCACGCCGGCGTTGTGGGCCGCCTGCAGGGCGCGTCCGGTCTGCTCGAGCATGTCGAGCGCGTGCGGCAGCGACAGGCGTCCGAGCCGCGACAGGACGGCGTTGAGCGGTTCGCCGTGTACGAGTTCCATCACGAGATAGGCGATGGACTGGCCCTCGGCGTCGGTGGTCTCGCCGTAGTCGAACACCCCGGCGATGCCGGGATGGTTGAGCTGGGCGGTGGTGCGGGCCTCGAAACGGAACCGGGCGAGGAAGTCCTCGTCGCCGGACAACTCGGCCTTGAGGACCTTCACCGCGACCCGCCGGTCGAGTCGGGTGTCGAGTCCTTCCCACACCTGACCCATTCCGCCGGTCGCGATGAGTCGCTGGAGACGGTAACGGTCGGCGATCATGGCGCCGCTGCTCAGAGCCATGTCAGCCTCCCTGTAATCCGGCCGAGATGACGGCCCGTCCGATCGGGGCGGCCACCGAACCGCCGGTCGCGGCGAGTGCTCGGTCGCCGCCGTCCTCCACGATCACCGCGACGGCGATGCGGGGTTGTTGTGCAGGTGCGAATGCGATGTACCAGGTGTGCGGCGGGGTGTTCCGCGGATCGTTGCCGTGTTCCGCGGTGCCCGTCTTCGACGCGATCTGCACACCCTGGATGGCACCGCCACCGCCGGCGTTGTTCTCGGCACCGATCATCAGGTCGGTGAGGGTCGCCGAGACCTCCGGCGAGATCGCCTGGCCCAGCGATTCGGGCTTGGTCTCCTCGAGCACCGTCAGGTCGGGCCCCTGCCGACGGTCGACGAGATACGGCTTCATGCGCACCCCGCCGTTGGCGATGGTCGCGGCGATCGACGCGTTCTGCAACGGAGTGAGGGCCACATCCCGCTGGCCGATGCTCGACTGGCCGAGTGCCGCGCCGTCCGGGATGGGGCCGACGGTGCTCGCCGCGACGGGCAGCGGGACGTCGAGGGTCTCGCCGATGCCGAGCTTCTCCGCCTGCGAGACCAGGGCCTCGCGTCCGTCGTCGATGCCCATCTCGACGAAGGCCGTGTTGCACGACCGCGCGAACGCCTCCCGCAGCGTCACCGTCGATGCGTCGCCGCACGCGGCCCCGCCGTAGTTCTCGAGGGTCGTCGCGGTGTCGGGCAGGGTGATCTGCGGCGCTGCGGTGAACTGCGTGTCGGGGGTGACGCCGTTCTCGAGCGCGGCCGCCGTCACGACGACCTTGAAGGTCGAGCCCGGAGGGTAGGTCTGGGAGATCGCGCGGTTGAGCATCGGCTTCTCGGGATCGGCGTTGAGCTCGTCCCAGGCCTGCGAGGTCGCGGCGCCGTCGTGTCCCGACAACCGGTTGGGGTCGTAACTCGGCGTGCTCACCATCCCGAGGATCCTGCCGGTGCTCGGTTCGATCGCGACCACCGAGCCCGTGTAACCCTTCGAGGTCAGCTCGTCGTAGGCCACCTGCTGAACGACCGGATCGATCGTGGACACGACGTTTCCGCCGCGTGGGTTGCGGCCCGACACCAGGTCGAACAGTCGACGTCCGAACAGCAGGTTGTCGGAACCGTTGAGCAGCGAATCCTCGGACCGTTCGAGTCCGGTGCTGCCGTATTGCATCGAGTAGAAGCCGGTCACCGGCGCGTAGGCCAGCGGGCTCATCGGCTGGGTCGGCGGCGCCGGGTATTCGCGCAGGTACTTGTAGCGGCTGTCGGTGGGCACCGACACCGCGAGAGCCTGACCGGCCGCGACGATCTGTCCGCGCTGACGGGAGTACTCGTCGATCAGCACACGCGAGTTGCGCGGATCGGTACGGAGATCGTCGGCCTTGATGACCTGCACGTAGGTGGCGTTTGCGAGCAGCGCGACGACCATGAACATCACGGCCATCGCGACCTTGCGGAGCGGACCGTTCATTCGCGCCCCATCATTTCCGTCTTGGCCTCGGCGATCGGCGTGGGCGCCTTCTTACGGGGGATCGCGGGTTGGCGGGCAGCGTGCGAGATCTTCATCAACAGAGCCAGGAGCAGATAGTTTGCGAGCAGCGACGAACCACCGTAGGACACGAACGGTGTGGTCAGGCCGGTCAGGGGGATCAACTTCGTGACACCGCCGACCACCACGAACAGCTGGACGGCGAGGGTGAACGACAGGCCGGCGGCGAGCAGCTTGCCGAAGCTGTCGCGTACCGCCAGCGCCGTGCGCATGCCGCGGACGACGAGGATCAGGAACAACAGCAGGATGGCAGCCAGGCCGATCAGGCCGAGTTCCTCACCGATCGCGGCGACGATGAAGTCGGTCTTCGCGAACGGCACCTGCCCCGGCCGTCCGCTGCCCAGGCCGGTGCCGGCGACCCCGCCGGTCGCGAGACCGAACAGCGACTGGGAGATCTGGTAGCCGGTGTTGTTGTAGTCGGCGAGCGGATCGAGCCAGGTCTCCACGCGCACCCGCACGTGACCGAACATCTGGTACGCCGCGTAGAAGCCGACGGCGAGCAACGAGAATCCGATGATCAGCCAGCCGACACGTTCGGTCGCGATGTAGAGCATCACCAGCACGGTGGTGAACAGCAGCAGCGACGTGCCGAGGTCCTTCTCGAAGACCATCACACCGATCGAGATGATCCAGGCCGCCAGGATCGGGCCGAGATCGCGGGCGCGGGGGAAGTCCATTCCCAGGAAGTGCTTGCCTGCGGTGGTGAACAGGTCGCGCTTCGCCACGAGGACCGATGCGAAGAAGATGATCAGCAGGATCTTCGCGAACTCGCCGGGCTGGATGCTGAAACCGGGCAGCCGGATCCAGATCTTGGCGCCGTTGACCTCGGAGAATTTGCTC
Organism: Rhodococcus sp. PAE-6; assembly: GCF_025290685.1. Lineage (NCBI taxonomy): Bacteria > Bacillati > Actinomycetota > Actinomycetes > Mycobacteriales > Nocardiaceae > Rhodococcus > Rhodococcus sp. PAE-6. The sequence goes on along the minus strand of NZ_JAOCLZ010000004.1, from coordinate 235,515 downwards.
GGCAGCAGGGCCGGGATCGCGAGTGCGATCAGGCCGATGAGACCGAGCGTGTAGCTGAACCGCGCGAGCAGACGGTAGTCGTGCAGGAACACGAGCACGACGATGAACAGCGCGATGCCGAGCGCCGTCCACAGCACCTGCTGCGTCGCATCGGGCGACGGCGGCGGCAGGCCCATGTAACGGGCGTTCTCCTGATCGGACAGGTCGAGCCGGTGGATGAGCACGAGTCCGAGACCGTTGAGCAGCGCGACGATCGGCAACAGCAGGGGATCGGCGTACTTCGCGAAGCGCCGGACCGCGAGGTGCGCGGCGAGGAACAGCGCAGCGAAGGTCACCCCGTACTTGAGCAGGTCGAGGGTCAGCGCCTGCTCCATCGAGACCTCGACGAGCATGAGCGACACCGTCGTGACACCGATGGCCGCGACGATCAGGGCCAGTTCGGTGTTGCGCCGGGTCGACTGGACGGGCGCCGGGGCGAAACCTCCCGGAGGGCTCGGGAAGTCCCCCACACCATGGGACACCGACATCAGGCGCCCACCCTGCAGTTCTGACCGGGGATCTGGGGCGCGGGCTCGGGAGCCGGCTCCGTGTTCGGAGCGGGTTCGCCGGGAGTCGGCTCGCCGGGAAGCAGTTCGCCGGGCTGGGAGGCCGGTGCCGGTTGGCCCGGCTGCGGCTCACCGGACGCCGGCGGCTGCACCGTGGGTGTCTCGGTGGGCGGGGTGCCGTTCGGTCCGGGAGCCGGCGCCGGCTCGCCCGGCCCGGGGGCCGGTGCGGGAGTGGGCTCGGGTTCCTCCGGGGTGCACACCGGCAGCAGGTCCAGTTCGGCGAGCCGCTGCATCTGCTCGCGGGTGTCGTCGAGCGACCCCGACGGAAGACCGGCACGGACCTGTTCGCGGGCGGCAGGCCACAGATCGTCGACGAGCATCACCCGGCACGACGCGCTGGCGGGGTCGACGAGCGTGAGGTCGCCCTCGTCGGTGATGCACCCGACGCGCGCGGCCTCCTGCAGCGAGTAGCCGAAGACGTCGCCGGGGATGCCGCGCAGCACGGTCACGCGACCGTCGTCGGCGCTGACGTAGTAGTTGTTGCGGATCAGCTGGCGGCCGACGAACAGACCACCGACCAGCACCGCGATGATCACGACGGCGGCGACCGGCCACCACAGGCGGCTGCGCTTCTTCTTCGGCGCCGGCTCCGGGGTCTTGTTGATGACCCGCTTCGGGGTGGCGCGCGGTGGCCGCATCGCGGCGGCGCGACCCGCTGCGGTGTTCGGCGGGGGAGTGTCCTCGTCGTCGTCCGCGGATGCCGCTCCGGCGACGATGGGATGCGACTGGCCGTAGTCGAGATCGATCACGTCGGCGACGACCACGGTGACGTTGTCGGGGCCGCCGCTGCGCAGCGCCAGCTCGATGAGCCGGTCGGCGCACTCGTCGTGCGTGCCCTGCCGCATGGTGTCGGCGATCGTCTCGTCGCTGACGACGTCGGACAGACCGTCGGAGCACACGAGGTAGCGGTCGCCGGCGCGGGCCTCGCGCACGGTGAGGGTCGGTTCGACCTCGCTGCCCGTCAGGGCGCGCATGATCAACGACCGCTGCGGGTGCGTGTGCGCCTGCTCGGGGGTGATGCGGCCCTCGTCCACGAGCGACTGCACGAAGGTGTCGTCGCGGGTGATCTGGGTGAGCTGGTCGTCGCGCAGCAGATAGGCGCGGGAATCGCCGATGTGGGCGAGTCCGAGTTTGCTGCCTGCGAACAGGATGGCCGTGAGCGTCGTGCCCATGCCGTCGAGCTCGGGTTCTTCCTCGACCTGGTCGGCGATGGAGGCGTTGCCTTCGCGGACGGCCGCGGCGAGCTTACCGAGGAGGTCGCCGCCCGGCTCGTCGTCGTCGAGGTGGGCGAGCGCCGCGATCATCAGCTGTGAGGCGACCTCACCGGCCGCGTGGCCGCCCATGCCGTCGGCGAGGGCGAGCAGGCGGGCACCGGCGTAGACGGAGTCCTCGTTGTTGGAGCGCACGAGGCCGCGATCGCTGCGGGCGGCATATCGGAGTACGAGGGTCACGGGCGGAGCTCGATCACGGTCTTGCCCACCCGGACCGGGGTTCCGAGCGGGACACGGACAGCGGTGGTGACCTTCGCGCGGTCGAGATACGTGCCGTTCGTCGACCCCAGGTCTTCGACGTACCAGTCGGAACCTCGTGGCGACAGGCGTGCGTGGCGCGTGGATGCGTAGTCGTCGGTCAGCACGAGTGTGGAGTCGTCGGCACGGCCGATGAGAACCGGCTGGGTGCCGAGCGTGATCCTCGTGCCGGCCAGCGCGCCCTGCGTGACCACCAGGTACTTGGCGGTCTTGTTACGGCTCAGCGTCGGCAGCACCGACTGCTTGGGCGAGTAACGCGGGAGCGGTCGCGCGGCACCGGCGTAGATGTCGGACCGGAGCGTGCGCAACACCGCCCATACGAACAACCACAGCAGGAGGAGGAATCCCGCTCGGGTCAGCTGCAGAATCAGCCCCTGCACGGTGCATCCTCCTTCGGGGTAGTCGACCGGTCGTATTCCAGGTCGTGCGGTCACTCACAATACGGACACCGGACGACTCCATGCAGCGTCCGACGCGCTGTCACACGCGTCGGACGGTATGAACGGGTCCGGTAGGTCCTTCGATACCGGCTGATCAGAGGATGCGCACGAGGATTTCGGAGTGCCCGGCGCGAATCACGTCACCATCGGCGAGCTGCCAGTCCTGCACCGAAGCGCCGTTGACCGTCGTTCCGTTCGTCGACCCGAGATCGGAGAGCATCGCGACCTGGCCGTCCCAGCGGATGTCGATGTGGCGACGCGAGACTCCGGTGTCGGGCAAGCGGAACTGTGCGTCCTGACCGCGGCCGATGATGTTGCTGCCCTCGCGGAGCTGGTAGTAGCGGCCGCTGCCGTCCTCGAGCTGGAGCGTCGCGGTCAGCACCCGACCGGCGGCCGGGGACTGGTAGCCGGCCTGCTGGTAACCCTGGTCGTAGCCGGGAGCCGCGGCGGCGTAGCCCTGGTCGTAACCGCCCTGCTGCTGGTCGTAACCCGGCTGTGCGTAGCTCTGCTGGCCGTAGGCCTGCTGGTCGTAGCCGCCCTGCTGGTAGCCCTGGTCCTGGTAGGCCTGGTCGTAACCGGGCTGTGCGTAACCCTGCTGGCCGTACGCCTGCTGGTCGTACCCGCCCTGCTGCGGGTAGTCCTGGCCGTACGCCTGCGGTTGGGCGCCTCGAGCGCCGTAGGCCTGCTGGTCGTAGCCACCCTGCTGGTCGTAGCCACCCTGGTCGTAGCCGCCCTGCTGGTAGTCCTGCTCGCTGTATGCCTGGCCGTACGCCTGCTGGTCGTAACCGCCCTGCTGGTCGTAACCGCCCTGCTGGTCGTAACCGCCGGGAGCCTGGTCGTAGCCGGCGTTGCCGTAGCCCTGGTTGTAGCGCTGCTCCTGGCCGACGTGCGCGTGACCGTTGCGTGCGTACTGCGGTTCCGCCTCGGCGGGGTCACGGCTGGGGTCGTAGCCGGGGTTCTGCGTCATTGGGCCAGCTCCTGGTTCAGAGGTCACGGGTGGGCGGTTCTGCGGGTTCCGCGGTGACGGAGCACGCGTCGCTGAGCGCCCCGCATCGGGATCTACCGAGCCGCGAGTCCGGAACTGCCCGGTGTGCAGTGCCGACGACGACTCGAAGACGACTTGGATCTCACCGTATGTCTGCCATCCCTGTTCTCGGATGAAGTCCTCAAGGTGACGGGAGAATGCCTTCACAGTCAAGTCCCGATCCGCTGCGAGGGCGTCGTGATCGGTTTCGCTGATCGTGATGACGTAGTGATTGGGGGCGAGCATGTGGCCCCGATCGAGCTGTCGGACGCCGTCCGTTGCCTCCTGCTGCAGCGCCGCCTCGACTTCCTGGGGCACGACGCCGCCGCCGAACACGCGGGCGAAAGCGTCGCCGATCGCGGCCTGGAGTTTGCGCTCGAAGCGCTGGGCGATGCCCATGGCGACCCCCTTTCCGTACTCAGCGTGTCGCAATGCAGATCTCGTCACTGCATGGTATCCACTTTTCCCCGGATTCGACCCTGCGGTATGCGGCACGTCTCGCCCGGATGTGCTCGGCGATCGAGCCGGAAGTGTTCGCGGCCCTCTGACCAGGCGAATAGTTGTTCGGCTCCGGTGTGTGTTACTGTTTTCGGCGTTGCTCGGGCGAGTGGCGGAATGGCAGACGCGCTGGCTTCAGGTGCCAGTGTCCTTCGGGACGTGGGGGTTCAAGTCCCCCTTCGCCCACAGTGTGCAGTTCCACGAACTGCGACGGACGAGGTCACGAACTCTTCGGAGATCGTGACCTCGTTTTCGTTTGTCCGGCCCCGATCCGATGCCCTTTTCGGCCGTGCTTTACTGGGGCGGTGATGGCCCGGTGACTCCCAACACGGCAGATATCGGCGCGATCCTCATCAGCTCGCGCTCCCTGGACGAGTACCGGTCGATGTTCGACCTCTCCGACGACGATCTGTCGCGGAGGATCCTGGACTGCCCGGCCGGCGCGGCGGGCTTCACCGCCGTGGTGAACCGCCTCGGTGGTGACGTGACGGCCTGCGACACGGCCTACTCCGACTCCGACGCTGAGCACCTCACCGTCGTTGCCGCTGCTGAGGCCGAGCGCGGGAACCGGTACATCCGGGACCACGCCGAGAACTACGACTGGACGTTCTTCGCCGACCCCGACGAACACGCACGGGTGCGGCGGCAGGCGGTCCGGGATTTCGCCGAGGACATCCGTCGGCATCCGCACCGATATGTCGCCGGGTGGTTGCCCTCCCTGCCGTTCCCCGATGCGGCATTCGATCTCGTGCTCAGTTCGCACCTGCTGTTCAGCTACGCCGACCGACTCGACCGCACCTTCCACCTCGACGCGATCCGGGAACTGATGCGTGTCGCCCGGGACGAACTGCGCATCTTCCCGCTCGTGGAGTCCGGAACCTCGGTCCTCTGGCCCTACCTGGACGAACTGCTCGACGACCTCCGGGAACACGGTATCGACGGTGAGGTCGTGGAGGTCGACTACCGATTCCAGAAGGGCGCCCACCACATGCTGGTGTGCCGCCGCATCGGGTTTCCCTGAGCGAAAGGAAGGGCGCGGGGTGGCCGCGCCCTTCCCGATCGGCTACTCGCTCGACCAACTCCGCGGTACCGGCACGCCCGTGGGTACTCCCGTCCGTCGATTGCCGTGCGCGGCGGCGAGTTGCGGGCCGGTGAGATACAGCGCGAGGGACAGATCGGCGTCCTCCACCCGCGCGCCGCGGAGATCCGCGCCGAGCAGGTCCGCTCCCGCGAGGTCGCATCCTCGGAGGTCGGCGCCGATGAGCAGTGCGTTCCGCAGGTCGGCGCCGCACAACCGGTGGCCACGCAGATCGGTGCCCGCGAGGTCGGCGCCCGGGACGAGATCGGGATCCATCCCCTCGTCGTCCGCGAAGTACGAAGCGCGCACCTCCGCACTGACCTCCAGCAGGACCGGTCGAACGGATGCGCGTATCCCGCCGATCTCGAGGGACTCGAGTTCGTCCACGCTCCTTCGGGTTAGGGAGGCAAGGGATTCGACGAGCTCCCGCGCGTCGTCGGCGATATCCGGATCGTAGGTACGTTGCTGGGCTTCGAGCAGGTGCCACATCATCTCGTGCAGTTCTTTCACAACGGCGAATGCCGAGAACATCCGGTCGCGGGTCTCGGGTCGGTCCCGCCAACTCACGCCGGCGAACAGCTGCTGGGAGACCACCTGTCCCGCACCGAAACAGTCGAAGACCGTGCAACCGCGGAAGCCGCGGGATGACAGCGTCTCATGGATGGTGCACGAGAAGGGCGCATCGAGATGCCGGCACGGCGACCCGGCAGGCTTGTCCTCGGCGAAGTCCGAAGATCTCGTGAATCCGAAAGCCGTGCAACACAGTGCGAAGCAGCGGCTGCAGTCGCCCCGAAGATCGGATCGGTGAACGGTCGGTGATGGGGACGAGTGAAGTGATGGGGTGAGCATGTGAACTCCGAGAGTCGATTCCGATGCATGACGGGATCGGGGAACCCTGGCGCGGGTTCCCTCTCGGGGCACACGGAATCACCGCCGCCTGCAGGCGCGGTTCGCGGATGGCGCGGGACATCTGTCTCACGGATACACGGTGCTGATCACTGGACACGAAAATACCAGCAGGCACGCGCGGTGTCAGCGGGCCGGACGGCTGTCGTCGAACCTGGGAAGACCCCGCGTTCATTCGCATGACTCTCCCCGTTTCGGGCTTGACCTTGACACTGATGTCAACGTTCAGCATGGTGCCATGACCGATACCGACGCACGTGAACCGACGGGAATTCCCACGGCGACGACGATGTCGAACGCTTCTTCGACCGATCACACACTTCCCCGGGCCGCGCTGATCGCCCTGTCCTTCTCGACCTTCGCGACGGTGACCGTGGAGATGCTCCCGTCCGGCCTCCTACCGCAGATCGGAGGCGGCCTGGGCGTGGAACCTGCCGTGGTGGGAGGCCTGGTCACCGCGTGGGCGCTCACGATCGCCGTGACGAGCATGCCGCTCGTCCGGGTCGCGCGGAACGTCCGCCGCACTCGGCTGCTCCCGGCCGCGCTCGCGGTGGTGGCTGCCGCGGTGCTGGCGACGTCGCTCGCTCCGACCTTCGAGATCGCCCTCGCCGGCCGGATCGTCTCCGCGGCCGCACACGGCGTGTTCTGGGCAGTGATCGTCGTGTACGTCTCCGAGATCGTGGCACCCGACCGAATCGGGAGGGCCTTGGCGATCGTGCTCGCAGGTCCGGCGGTCGCGGGACTGGTGGGTCTTCCGATCGGGGCGGCACTGGTCGACGTCGTGGGCTGGCGCGGTGTCTTCGGAGGGGCGTCGGCGATTCTGGCGGTCACCGCGATCGCCCTCGCACTGATCCTCACCGACCCCGGGAGGACCACCGGAGGCGGAAGTTCCGGGGTGGACGAGCGCGCCTCGGGCTCCGGATGGAACCGCAGTGCGATCGCGTCGACGGGCACGGCTCTGGCAGGAACACTCGTGCTCCTGGGACATTTCGTGGTGTTCACCTACATCTCGATGATCGTCACCGACGCGGCCCGGTTCGGATCCGGATCTCTGGCGATTCTCCTGGCGGTGTTCGGAGCGGCCGGCGCTGTCGGTGTCACGGCCTCCGGATGGTTGTCGGACCGTTGGCCGAGAGCAACCGTCCCCGCCACGGTCCTCGCCCTGCTCACGGCCTTCGTCATCGTGACCGTCGCGCCGACGGTGCCGGTGTTGTTCGTGATCGCGATCGTGTTATGGGGACTCGTCTCCGGGGTGTTCCCGCCTGCGATGCAGGTCCGGGTCCTCCGACTCGCATCCGCGCGATTCCGCACGACCGCCGGTGGGGTTGTGGTTGCGACCTTCAATCTCGGAGTGGCCGCCGGTGCCGCTCTCGGGGGCGTGGTCGTCGGTTCCGGTGTCGACCGTCTGGCCCCGGTGGCCCTGGTCGTCACCACCGTCGGTGCAGTCGCTCTCGCGCTCCTCGCCCGGGTGGGAACGGCGCCGGTTCCGTCTCCGTGATCCGGGCAGCGTCCGATGACTTCGCGTAGTTCACGGGGTCTTCCTCTTCGTACCGATCGATCGGGATGTGAGGAGAAGAGAGTGAGCCAGTTGTTGCGAGTACAGAACTTTTCGGTGTCGAGCGACGGCATCGGCGCGAGAGAGGACCAGAGCTTCGAGAGTCCCTTCGGCCTGGATCCGGGTCCGATGTTCGAGTGGGCCGGCGCCACGGCGAGTTGGCACCTGCGCACCGAACCCGGCGGGAGCCGGGGGCTCGACGACTACTTCATCCGGGACTTCTCCTGCAATATCGGTGCGGAGATCATGGGACGCAACAAGTTCGGTCCTCAGCGGGGTTCGTGGCAGGACCACGAATGGCAGGGTTGGTGGGGTGACGAGCCGCCGTTCCATACCCCCGTGTTCGTTCTGACCCACCACGAACGTCCGTCCTTCACGCTCTCCGACACCACCTTCCATTTCGTGAACGGTGAACCGGCCGCGGTGCTCGAACAGGCTCGCGCCGCCGCGGAGGGCAAGGACGTCCGACTCGGAGGTGGCGTCTCCACCATCCGTGAGTTCCTCGAGGCCGATCTGGTCGACACCATGCACGTCGTGGTGGCGCCGGTGCGGTACGGCACCGGTCTGAAGCTCTGGGACTCCCCGGACGAACTACGGGACCGTTTCCACCTCGAGGTCGCGCCCAGCGCGAGCGGGGTGGTGCATCACCTGTTCTGGAGGAAGTGAACGCCTGCGACCGGCGCATAATGGGGGATGGGGGTAGGAGGTCGTCATGCGTGCTCTGAGTGGCCTACTGGATGTCGTGCTCGGACTTCTCACCGCCCTGCTCGGCACCGTTCTGGGGATCGTCGCCGCCGTGGTGATGCTCCTGGGTGCGGTGTTGTGCGTGACGATCCTGCTGATCCCACTGGGCATCCCCGTCATCCGGCTCTCCCGCCGGCTGTTCACCCTCGCCGGGAAGATGATGCACGTGCCGTGACGTCCCGCGACGAATCGACGAGGCGCTCGACCGCCTCGTGAGGCGCTCGACCCCCTCGTGAGGCGCTCGGGCGTCTCGTCCACCGGCCTGCGGAACCTCTTCGGATCGGCCCCGCATTCTCGAGGAATGCGGGGCCGACTCTTGTGTCCATCGCGGTGTCATGCGCCTCTACCTGCGCAAATAGTCTGAGCATCCGGTCGGTTGCCGTATATACCCTAGGGGGGTATGGTATCCGGCAGGACGACCGACGCGACAAGGACGACTCCGATGCCGAATACCCCGAGCGAGACGGTGCACACCGATGCCGTCGCCCACGACGACGCACATCAGCACAGCTACATCGCCAACAACACCAAGGCCGACTACCTCAAGCGACTGCGTCGCATCGAGGGGCAGGCCCGCGGCCTGCAGCGGATGGTCGAGGAAGAGAAGTACTGCATCGACATCCTCACGCAGATCGCGGCGATGAAGAAGGCTCTCGAGGCCGTCGCGCTCGGTCTGCTCGACGAGCACATGGCGCACTGCGTGGCCGGTGCCGTGCGCGCCGGCGGCGACGAGGCCGATCTCAAGTTGAAGGAAGCCAGCGACGCCATCGCGCGACTCGTCCGTTCCTGATCGTCCAGACCCGTTCACGACCCGTATCCGAGGAGTTCCCATGAGCCAGACCAGCACCTACACCGTCACCGGCATGACCTGCCAGCACTGCGTCGCGTCGGTCACCGAAGAGGTCCAGGAGATCCCGGGCGTCGAGAACGTCGCGGTCGATCTGGCCACCGGTGCCGTCACCGTCACGAGCGCCGAGTCCCTCGACGATGCCGCCGTCGCGGCCGCCGTCGAGGAGGCCGGCTACAGCCTCGCATGAACACCCCGGCCAAGCTCACCGGCTTCGTCACCGCCGTAGCCGCTGTCTTCGGTATCGCGTTGCTCGTCGGCGCGGCCGTCGGCCCGGTGGAAGAGCAGACCGAGGATCCTGCCGCGAGCGCCCACGACGCCGGTCACGGTAATGGCACCGTCACCGGCAGCGCCGCCGAAACACCTGCTGTGGAGGAGATCCCGGGAGGTCTGATGACGTACCGGAACGGTTATGCCCTCGCACTCGCCGAGACCGACCTCGAGTCGGGCGAGGACAGGAACCTGACATTCGCGATCAACGGTCCCGGCGGCGCGCCGGTGACCGACTTCGACGTCACCCACGACAAAGAGCTGCACCTGATCGCCGTGCGCCGCGACTTCACCGGATTCCAGCACGTCCATCCCGTGCTCGACGAGAACACCGGCATCTGGTCCGTCGACGTCGACCTCACGCCCGGCACGTGGCGGGTCTTCACCGACTTCACACCCACCGGGGGAGAGCCGCTCACGTTGGGCACCGACCTCGCGGTGGCAGGCGAATTCGTTCCTGCCGCACCGCAGGCCGACAACCGCACCGCAACCGTCGACGACTACGAGGTCACCCTCGACGGCGACCTGTCGTCGGGCAGCGACGCGATGCTCACCCTCACGGTGAGCAAGGACGGACGGCCGCTCACCGACCTGCAGCCCTATCTCGGTGCCTACGGACACCTGGTGGCACTGCGCGGCGGCGACCTCGCCTATCTGCACGTCCATCCGGACGGGACACCCGGCGACGGCACCACACGACCTGGTCCCGAGGTCGTCTTCCACACCTCCGTCCCGAGTGTCGGCACCTATCACCTCTATCTCGACTTCCAGCACGACGGAGTGGTTCGCACCGCGGCCTTCACCCTCACCGCCGGAGGCACCGGCGAGGTGCAGCCGGGGTCCGGCGCACACGGTGACCACAGCCATTCCGGCCGCTGACGGCCCATTCTTCCGAGGAGACGCACATGACCACGCAGAGTCAGCCGGTCGCCGCCGAATCGATCGAGCTCGCCATCACCGGCATGACCTGCGCATCCTGCGCCAATCGCATCGAGCGCAAGCTCAACAAGCTCGACGGCGTCACCGCGACCGTCAACTACGCCACGGAGAAGGCGAAGGTCAGCTACCCCGACGACGTGACACCCGAGGATCTCGTCACGGTCGTCGAACAGGCCGGCTACGGCGCCGCACTGCCGCCGCCGTCCGCGCAGGCGACCGGCCGGACCGGTGACGTGCCCGAATCCGATCCCGTTGCGCCGCTTCGTCACAGGCTCGTCGTTTCGGCGATCCTGACGGTGCCGGTGATCGCGATGGCGATGATCCCGGCCCTGCAGTTCACCAACTGGCAGTGGCTTTCGCTCACCCTCGCCGCACCGGTGGTGGTGTGGGGTGCCTGGCCCTTCCACCGGGCGGCGTGGATCAACCTGCGTCATGGCACGTCCACCATGGACACGCTCGTGTCGCTGGGAACCCTTGCCGCCCTAGGGTGGTCGGTCTACGCCCTGTTCTGGGGAACGGCGGGTGAACCGGGGATGGTCCACCCGTTCGAGTTCACCATCGCGCGGGGCGACGGCAGCGGCAACATCTATCTCGAGGCCGCGGCCGGTGTCACGACGTTCATCCTCGCCGGGCGCTACTTCGAGCAACGGTCGAAGCGACGTGCCGGCGCCGCCCTGCGTGCCCTGCTCGAACTCGGAGCCAAGGACGTCGCGGTCCTCGGACCGGACGGGACCACCGAGACCCGAATTCCGTTGGAGCAGTTGGCGGTCGGAGATCTGTTCGTCGTGCGCCCGGGCGAGAAGATCGCCACCGACGGTGTGATCGAACGGGGCACGTCGGCGGTCGACGCGTCGATGCTGACCGGTGAATCGGTTCCCGTCGAGGTCGGTGTGGGCGACAGTGTCGTCGGCGGAACGGTCGACGTCGGTGGACGACTTGTGGTGCGCGCGACCCGCGTGGGCTCCGACACCCAGCTCGCGCAGATGGCGAAGCTGGTGGAGGACGCCCAGAACGGCAAGGCCCAGGTGCAGCGTCTGGCCGACCGGATCTCCGGCATCTTCGTGCCGATCGTCCTGCTGATCGCGGCCGGCACCCTCGGTTTCTGGCTCGGCACCGGCAACGGGCCCGCGGCGGCCTTCACCGCGGCGGTCGCCGTGCTGATCATCGCCTGCCCCTGCGCCCTCGGCCTGGCCACCCCGACCGCGCTGATGGTCGGTACCGGTCGCGGCGCTCAGCTCGGCATCCTCATCAAGGGCCCCGAGGTCCTCGAATCGACCCGCTCGGTCGACACCGTGGTCCTCGACAAGACCGGCACGGTCACCACCGGCCGGATGACCCTGCGCGAGGTCGTCGCCGACGACGGTGAGAACGCCGACGAGGTGCTGCGGTACGCCGGGGCACTCGAGTCGGCGTCGGAACACCCGATCGCACGTGCCGTCAGCGATGCTGCTGCGGACAGGTTCGGCGGCCTGCACCAGGTCGAGGACTTCACGAACGTCGAGGGTCTCGGTGTCCAGGGAGTGCTCGTCGAGGGCGACATCAGCCGCGCGGTGCTGGTGGGACGCCCGAAGCTGCTGGCCGACTGGTCGCAGCACCTCTCCGAGAAGCTGCAGCAGGCGTTCGAGCAGGCCCAGAAGTCCGGTGGCACGGCCATCGCCGTCGGCTGGAACGGAAAGGCCCGCGGCATCGTCGTCGTGGCGGACGCAGTCAAGCCGACCTCCGCGAAGGCCGTCGCCGAACTGCGGGAACTCGGCCTGCGTCCGATCCTGCTCACCGGCGACAACGCCGCCGTCGCGCACACCGTGGCGGCCGAGGTCGGCATCGACGAGGCCGACGTGATCGCCGACGTGCTGCCCACCGACAAGGTCGACGTGGTCGAGCGACTCCAGCGCGAAGGCGCGGTGGTCGCGATGGTCGGCGACGGTGTCAACGACGCCGCGGCGCTCGCCCGCGCCGACCTGGGCCTGGCGATGGGCACGGGCACCGACGTCGCGATCGAGGCGAGCGACCTGACGTTGGTCCGCGGCGACCTCATGGTCGCGGTCGACGCCATCCGGTTGTCGCGCCGGACGCTGACGACGATCAAGGGCAACCTGTTCTGGGCGTTCGCATACAACGTCGCGGCACTGCCGCTGGCGGCCGCGGGCCTGCTGAACCCGATGCTCGCCGGTGCCGCGATGGCGTTCTCGTCGGTCTTCGTGGTCTCCAACAGCCTGCGACTGCGACGGTTCCGCGCACACGCGGCCTGACCGCTTTCGGCTGCAGGGAGGAGGACGGCCTGTCAGGATCGGATCCATGACACAGCAGTCCTCCTTCCGTGCCCTGGTCGTCGACGACACCGACGACGGCCAGGTGGCACAGTTCCGCGAACTGACCGACACCGACCTTCCCGACCACGACGTCCTCGTCGAGGTCGAGTACTCCTCGCTGAACTACAAGGATGGTCTCGTGATCGCGGGACCGCAGAAGATGGCGCGACGCACCCCGCTGGTCGCCGGAGCCGATCTCGCCGGGACCGTCCTCGAGAGCAGCAATCCCGACTGGAAGCCGGGCGACCGCGTCGTCGTCAACGGCTGGGGTCTGTCCGAGACCCAGTCTGGCGGGTACACCCGGCGCCAGCGTGTGAAGCCCGAATGGCTCGTGCGCATCCCCGACGCCTTCTCCACCCGCGACGCCATGGCCATCGGCACCGCCGGCTACACGTCCGCCCTGTGCCTCGACGCGCTCGAGCGGTACGGGATCGCATCGGACGCTGAACTGCTCGTCACCGGCGCGGCCGGTGGCGTCGGGTCGATCGCCGTCGCCCTCGCCGCTGCCGCGGGACACACGGTCGTCGCCGCGACCGGCCGTCCCGAGACCCACGACTTCCTGAGCGAACTCGGTGCGTCGTCGTTCGTCGACCGCGCCGAACTGCAGGGCAAGGGCCGGCCCCTGGGCAAGGAACGCTGGGATGCCGCGGTGGACGCGGTGGGCGGTTCGACGCTCGTGAACGTGCTGTCGCAGATCCGCTACGGCGGTGCCGTCGCCGCGTGCGGTCTCACGGAGTCGCCGTCGATGCCCGATGCCACGGTGATGCCGCACATCCTGCGCGGCGTCGCCTTGCTGGGCGTCGACTCGGTGATGGCGCCGGCTCCGCTGCGCCGGTCGGCATGGGATCGTCTCGCCCGCGATCTGCCTGCGAGCACCCTGGATTCGCTGTCGCGGGTCGAACCGCTCTCGGACGTCCCGCGACTAGCCGAGGAGATCCTCGCGGGCAAGGTGCGCGGCCGGGTGGTCGTCGACGTCACCGCCTGAGAACGGTTCCGGAGAACGACCGGTGGGCAGCCACTTCGACAAGTGACTGCCCACCGGGCCGAGACGGACAGACGCTACGAGGACGCGTGGACCTCGCGCTCGTTGGGCACGCAATGCGTCATCTGTAATCCGGTCACATCACGGGGACCGTTCTTGCCGAGATTCGCTGCGCGTTGCAGTTCGTCCTCGTCGAGGGTCTGGCTCTGCAACGGAGGTAGATCCCGTACGTCGTCGGCACTGATACCGAGTCCGTCGCCGACGCGTTGTCCGAGCTCGTCGTCGCACATGAAGAAGTGCCACACCATCCGCTCCTGCACGTCGCGGACGGCCTGCCCGATACCGTCGACGAGGTTCTTCACCAGGTCGTCCTTCTCCCACTGCTCCATGAGCTGGTAGCGCTGACCGGCCTGCTCGTAGTCGTTGGTACGCGGAATACGTTTGCGCGTGAGACGACCCCGGATCTCCGGCCCCTGATCGTCGTGGGTCGGGAACTCGGCCTCGCGCAGACCGCCGGTGATGGACGGTTCGTAGTTCACGTGCGGGTTGTCGCCGACATCGTCGACGCCGTATGCCATCGGTCCGCCCTGCTGATTGGTGGCCACGTGGGCGTTCTTCGCCGAGTTGACCGGAAGTTGCAGGTAATTGGGACCCACCCGGTAACGCTGCGTGTCGGAATAGGAGAACGTGCGTCCTACGAGCATCTTGTCGTCGGAAAAGTCGAGTCCGTCGACGAGGACGCCGGTGCCGAAGGAGATCTGTTCGTTCTCGAGGAAGTGGTTCTCGACGTTGCGGTCGATCACCATCCTGCCGACCGGCATGGCGGGGAATTCGTTCTCCGGCCAGACCTTCGTGTCGTCCAGGGGGTCGAAGTTCAACTCCGGATGGTCGTCGTCGCTCATCATCTGTACGCGCAGTTCCCATTCGGGATGGTCACCGCGCTCGATGGCCTCGTACATGTCCTTGCTGGCATGCCCGAGATCGTGCGCCTGAATGGCCGCCGCGTCGTCCTCGGTCAGGCTCTTGACACCGATCTTCGGAATCCAATGGTATTTCACGAGGTGTGTCACGCCCTCGGCGTTGACCCACTTGTAGGTGTTGACCCCGAAGCCCTGCTGAGTCCGGTAGTTGGCCGGAATGCCCCGGGGACTGAACAGATTCACCAGCATGTGCATTGCTTCGGGGGTCTGCGACATGAAGTCGAAGATGCGTGCGGGTTCCTGCCGGAAAGTGACGGGGTCGGGCTTCAGCGAATGGATGACGTCGGGGAACTTGATCGCGTCGCGAATGAAGAAGACCGCGAGGTTGTTTCCGACAAGATCCCAGTTACCGTCCTCGGTGTAGAACTTGACCGCGAAACCTCGCGGATCGCGGGCGGTTTCCGACGAGTCGCGTCCACCGATGACCGTGGAGAGCCGGATGGCGACGTCGGTCCGCTTCCCCGGCTCGGCGAAGAGTTTCGCGCGCGTGTAGTTCGTGATGGGTTCATCGCCCCATTTCCCGGTGGCTTCGAAATATCCGTAGGCGACGAAACCGCGCGCGTGCACCACTCTTTCCGGAATGCGTTCTCGATCGAAATGGCTGATCTTTTCGAGGAACTGATAGTTCTCCAGCGTCGCGGGTCCGCGTGGGCCCACCGTCCTCTGATTCTGGTTGTCGTATACGGGATGGCCCTGGCGGTTCGTCAACACACGTCGGTCGTCTCTCCGGGCCGGGCCCTGCGACGAAACATCGGTCACGGTGTTCTCCCCTCGGATGCAGTTGATGGGCTTTCTCGTAATCGAGTTGTCGACCGTCCTGTGCGGCGGCGACATCCTCTCACTATTACGTTCTTTCCGGGTTCTCGTCGGCCTTTCGCGAACAACAACCCGGATGCCCGACAACCGGCGCACCGTCTACGCGATCAACTCGCGGTCTCCGCGTTCGGCAGTTGTTTCGGCGAGGCGGAGTCCGGATCGGTCCGCCGACCGAAGGCGAGCCAGAGCAGGAATCCGAATCCGGCCGTGACGTAGAGCGTGCCGAGCAGGTGCTGCCATGCGGCCCAACCGAGTTCGAGATCGCCCCCCGTGGGGAACAGGTGGTGCGGGCCGATCAGGAAAACGAGCGCGACGCCGACGGCGATCGCGGTGAGCCTCTGCGCATCGGTTGCGCGCCACGCCGCTAGTGCGAGGGCCAGCAGTGCCGGCGCGACCCACACCCAGTGGTGCGACCACGACACCGGCGACGCCAGCAGCACGGCCGTCGCGTTCGCGAACAGGGCGAGCACGAGATCGCCCTGCTCGAGGGCACGGCGGATGGCCACCACCGCGACCAGCAGCATCACCGCGACGGCCAGCAGCCACAGCACGGAAGCCATGAGTTCGGGCGGCCCGAAGCGGGAGATCACGGCCTTGAAGGACTGGTTGGTGGCGAAGTACGCCGCGCCGATCCGGCCGGTGTCCGGCAGGGTGTCCAGCCAGTACTTCGCGGAGGTCGCGGGCATCACGGCGAATGCGAGGGCGGTGAACCCGAAGGTCGACGCGATGATGGTGGCACTGGTCCGCCGGTCGCGCCGCAGCAGGAACAGCAGCAGGAACGCGATGGGCGTGAGCTTGACGGCGGCGGCCAGTCCGATCAGCATTCCGCGCGGCCACTTCGGGGTCTTCACCAGGACGTCGAGGGCGACGAGCGCCATCAGGACGAGGTTGATCTGCCCGAACGAGATCGTCTCACGCACGGGTTCGAGCAACAGTGCTCCGGCGACCGCGACCGCGGTGACGATCCACGCCGTCCGCGCCTCGAAGTCCGGACGGAGCCGGTCCAGCACGACCCGTAGGGTGACGACGAGCGCGGCGACCGAGACGAGGGTGAAGACGATCTTGCCGAACGTCACGGGGATCAGCGCCAGGGGAGCGAAGAGCATCGCCGACAGCGGCGGGTAGGTGAACGGCAACGCGAAGTCATCGGTCACCGGAGGCATCTGTCCGTAGATGTCGGCGCCGTCGAGCAGGACCCGCGCGCCCATCCGGTAGACCAGGAAGTCGATGAGTTCGCTTCTGACGAGGATCGCGATGAGCACACCCGCGGAGACGAGCGACGCGATCACCGCGACGGCGGTACCGCGAGATCCGGTGAGGAACGGAGGCGTCGTCGAACCGGTCGGAGTCAGCCGTGATTGTCGCACCCGGCAACTTTAGTCAATTCCGATATTCGTTCCGGTCCGACGTGGGGAACGCCATACGGCCGAAATATCACGAATCGACAGGACGCAGCAGGTCGGGGTTGTTGTTCCGCGGCGAATTGACCGCTGTGCTCACCTCGTACGGTTCGAGGGTCGGTTCGGGAATCGAATTCAGCAGGGCGTCGACGTCGTCGCGGTTCTTCAGGTCGGGATCGAGCCACGGATCGACGAAGGTATCGGGCAGGATCACCGGCGACCGTTCGTGGATGTGCCCGGCGGCGTCGGTCGCCGGACGGGTCAGCACGGTGCACGTCCACAACCAGCGGTCGGGATGGTCCTCCGGCAGCTCCGGGTCCGGCCACAGCTCGTAGAGCCCGGCCATCGAGATCGGCCCGTCCGCGTGCAGGAAGAACGGGATCTTCTTCCCGTCCTCACCCTTCATCCACTCGTAGTATCCGTCGGCCGGCAGCACGCACCGCCGCTTCGCCGCGGCCGCCTTGAAGGCCGGCTTCTGGGTGATGGTCTCGGACCGGGCGTTGATCATCCGCGACCCGATCTTCGGGTCCTTCGCCCAGAACGGCACGAGCCCCCACTTGATCTGCGAGGACACGATGCGGATCGGCTCGGCATCCGGGTCCTCGCGTGGCGCCCGCTCGAGCACGACGTTCACGCGCTGGGTGGGGGCGATGTTGTACGACGGGGGCAGTTCCTCACCCACTGCCTCGACGGCGTCGTAGGCCGCGAGCAGATCCCCACGGGTACTGGTGCTGGCATAGCGTCCACACACGATGCATCTCCCGTCGGCGACTTCGGAGCGACGATTCGATTCTCTCTCATCGATCGCTCCGGAGCGGATCGCTCGGACGGAGACGGAGCGGGGGGTCGCTCCATCGGAGACAGCGTGGATCGCTCAGACGGCGACCTCGACCCCCAGTGCCTCGAGCAGGGTGCGGCGGTACTCCGCGATCTCGACGACGTGATCGGCTCGCGGATGCGGCAGGTCGATGGTCAGTTCGACGGCGAACGAGCCGTGGTCGAGCACGAGCACGCGGTCGGCGAGAGCGATAGCCTCGTCCACGTCGTGGGTGACGAGCAGGACCGCGGGCCGGTGCTTGGCGCACAGTTCCTGCAGCAGTCCGTGCATCCTGATCTTCGTCAGTGCGTCGAGGGCACCGAACGGTTCGTCGGCGAGCAACAGTTCGGGTTCGCGCACGAGCGACCGCGCCAGCGACACCCGCTGCTGTTCACCCCCGGACAGCTCGGTGGGCCAGGCCTTCTCGCGTCCGGCGAGCCCGACCTCCGCCAGGGCCGTGCGGCCGCGCTCGGCGGCGTCGTCGCCGTCGAGGCCGAGGATCACGTTGTCGAGCACCCGCGCCCAGGGCAGCAGTCGCGAGTCCTGGAAGACCACCGCCCGCTTCTGCGGCACCTCGAGGGTGCCAGAACCGGGCACGCCGTGGTCGAGTTCGGCCAGGGCACGCAACAGGGTGCTCTTGCCCGAGCCGCTGCGGCCGAGCAGTGCCACGAACTCGCCGGGGGCGATCTCGAGGTCGATGTTGTTCAGCACCGCACGTCCGTCGAAGCCGCGGCTCAGTCCCCGGGTGCGTACGGTCAGTTGCCGATCGTCCTGCGCCATGCCAGCGCCTTCCTCTCTGCCGCACGGACCAGCAGGTCGCTGCCGAATCCGAGGATCGCGTAGACCACCAGTCCGACGATGATGATCTCGGTCATGCCGTAATTGCGGGCCTGGTACATCAGGTAGCCGATACCGCTCGAAGCGTTGACCTGCTCGACGACCACCAGGGCCAGCCACGAGATGGTCACCGCCAGGCGCAGGCCGGTGAAGAAACCGGGCAGCGCCCCCGGCAGGGCGATGCGCCGGACGAACTGGGCGCGGGACAGATCCAGCGTCTCGGCCAGTTCGACGTAGCGGGCGTCGATGCCGCGCAGCGCCGAGTAGGTGTTGATGTAGACGGGGACGAAGACCGACAGGGCGATGAGCAGGATCTTCATCTCCTCGCCGATGCCGAACCACAGGATCGCCAGCGGCATCAACGCCAGGGTGGGGATGGAGCGCTTGATCTGCACCGGTCCGTCGATCAGCGCCTCACCGATGCGCGACAGGCCGGCGGCCAGTGCGAGCACCAGTCCGAGGACGACGCCGATGACCCCGCCGATCAGGGCGCGCTGGACGGAGGTCCACAGGTTCGACTGCAGTCGCCCGTCGCCGATCAGTTCCCATGCGGTGGTGACGACCGTCCACGGCGCCGAGAGGGTCTTCGGATCGAGTACCCCGGTGGCCGAGGTGACGATCCATGCCACCAGCAACAGCGCCGGGCCGATCGCCAGGCCGAACTTGATCGGCTTGCCGGGAGCGAGGCGGCTGCGGGTCGTGCGCGGCGACAGGTCGGCCGTCGCGCCGGAGTCGGGCTTCTGGTCGGTGTCGGCGTCACCGGCCAGGCCACTGCCGAAACGCCGGGGTTCGACGGAGACGCTCATGGCTCCAGTCCTTTCGTCGGTTCGATCAGACGCCGGACAGTGCGAAGTCGCCGGTGGCGCCGCCCGGTGCGAAATCACCGGTGGCACCGGACAGGGCGAGTTCGTGTGCGTACTGGCTCTCCGGACGCGGCAAGCCGTAGTGGTCGCGCAGGGTGGTGCCGGTGTACTCGGTCCGGAACAGGCTGCGCTCCTGCAGGATCGGCACCACCTGGGAAGCGAACGCCTCAAGGCCCTGCGGGTTCTGCGGCGGCATGATGTTGAAGCCGTCGGCGGCGCCGTTGGTGAACCACTCCTCGATGATGTCGGCGATCTGCACCGGCGTGCCCGCGACGACGTTGTGGCCGCGTGCGCCGGCGAGCTTGTGCAGCAGCTGACGCAGGGTCGGCTGTTCGCGCTCGACGATCTTCGCGAAGACCAGGCGGCGGCTGTTGTTGTTGTCGGTGATGTCGCCTGCGCCGGCGAACAATTCGACCGGCACCTTCTCGTCCAACTCGAGCCGGGACACGTCGATGCGGCCCATCTTCTGGAGCTGCCCGAGACCGTATTCGACGATGGTGAGTTCGTTGAACTCGCGATGCAGTTCCTTCGCTTCGGCCTCGGTTGCGCCGATGAACGGGCTCAGGCCGGGAAGGATCTTCACGTGATCGGGGTTGCGTCCGAATGCTGCTGCGCGGGTCTTGATGTCGGTGTAGAAGGCCTGGGCGTCCTCGATGCGCTGGTGCGCGGTGAAGATCGCCTCGGCGTAGGTCGACGCGAAATCGCGGCCGTCGTTGGAGGATCCGGCCTGCACGAGCACCGGGCGCCCTTGCGGCGAGCGGGCCGAACCGAACGGGCCGCGCACCTTGACGTAGTCCCCCTCGACGTCGATGCGGTGGATCTTGTCCGGGTCGGCGTAGACGCCGGCGGTCTTGTCGAGGACGAGTGCGTCGTCCTCCCACGAATCCCACAGCTTGATCGCGACGTCGACGAATTCGCGTGCCCGGGCGTATCGTTCGTGCACGTCGGGGTGTTCGGTGTACCCGAAGTTCGCTGCCGCTGCGTCGGTCGCGGTGGTGACGATGTTCCAGGCGGCGCGGCCACCGGAGATGTGATCGAGCGAGGAGAACAACCGGGCGAGGTTGTAGGGCTCGTAGTAGGTGGTCGACGCCGTGGCGATCAGCCCGAGATGCGTGGTGACCGTGGCCATCGCGACCAGCGTGGTGATCGGTTCGAGGCCGTAGTCCGGACGGTATTTCACCTCGGTGCGCAGAGCCGGACCGTCGGCGAAGAACACCGCGTCGAGTTTCGCGCTCTCCGCGAGGCGGGCGAGTTCCTGGAAGTAGGTGACGTCGTAGAGACGCTCGGGCACGCTGCCGGAATGGCGCCACGAGGCCTCGTGGTGGCCGGTCGGGTAGATGAAGGCGTTGAGGTTGAGTTGGCGGTTCGTCATGTCGGATTCCCCTCGGAAGGTCAGCTGCGGGTGTGGGAGGCGCCGGTCTCGGCGACCGCTTCGGTGACGACCTCGTCGAAGCGCAGATCGAAGGCGTCGGCGGCGTCGACGGGCTCGGGCAGTTCACCGGCGGCATCGATGACGTCGATGGTGTGCTGCTGGGTCGCGATGAGCTCCTCGTCGAGGTGCGGGAAGGTGGTGATCCCGGAGGTGTCGAGGATGCGCTCGCCGGCCTCGGCCGTCAGGCCCTGGCTCTTCACGAAGTAGGTGTCGATGTACGCGTCGCGGTTGTTGTCGGCCCAGTCGACGGACGTGATGTACGCGGTGACGTAGGCGCGGACCGCTGCGGCGGTAGCCGGGTCGGACAGGGCCTTCTTGCTCGAGTAGAGGTACGAGATGCCTTCGCTGAGGTCCTCGATCTCGGGGCGCGGCAGCGACGTCGCACCCGGGGTCTGCATGTACCGGGAGAAGACCGGCTCGCTCATCGGAGCGGCGTCGATCTGGTTGGAGCGCAGTGCATCCGGGAAATCCGGCAGCGACATCGACACGAGCTCGACTTCGTCGACCGACAGGCCTGCCTTGTCGAGACCGCGGAGTACGAAGGCCTGCTGCGAGGTGCCCTCGGCGTAGCCGATGCGCTTGCCCTTCAGGTCTGCGAGCGTCGTGATGTCCGAAGCGTTCGGGGCGATGCCCATGTTGAGGCTGTTGTTCGTCTGCATGGCCGCGACGACCTGCACGTCGTCACCGGCGACCAGCGACTGGACGGTCATGATCTCGCCGGCCCACGCGACGTCGACCGCGTCGGCGCGGAAGGCCTCGAGGATCGCGGGCGCGCCCTGGAAGGTCGCGAACTCGTACTCGAACGGCAGGGCGTCGAGTTGTCCGGAACCGGTGAGGAGGGACAGCTGTCGTTCACCCTGGTCGGCGATGACGAGCTTGGTGCCCGCCGGGATCTCCGTGGGCAGCGCGCTGTCGGAAGCGAGGCCGTCGCCCGAGGAACCGGAGCTACATGCCGCGACCGCGGTCAGAAGGAGCGCGATGACGGCCGTCGATCCGGCACGACGTAGACGGGGCATGGACTTCCTCACGGTACTGGCGATGGGGAGCGAACTTCGACGGCGTCGAAGTCGTCACCGATCCTGTGCGATCCGTCGGCGGGGGACCAGGGTTTGCGTCAGCATGAGCGAAAGGTCCTCGATCCGGCCCATCGGTGCTGTTCGCGGGCCGATATCGCCGGTATCCGCACATCGCGGCGGTTACCGTGCGAGGAGAACCGGAGGCGGGAGGTGGTGCGCATGGGTGCGGACGGTCGGCACATGTCGCAGCCGGATCTGATGTCGTGGCGGATGGAGAAGGACCCCGTCCTGCGGTCCACGATCGTCGCGGTGGCTCTGCTCGACCGGTCACCCGACCAGGAGCGCTTCGTCCGGATGATGGAGCGCGGAACACGTGCGGTGCCGAGCTTCCGCCGCAAGCTCGTCGAATCCCCGTTCGGGCGGACCCCACCGCGATGGGTGGACGACCCCGACTTCGACCTGTCCTGGCATCTGCGGCGCATCGCGCTCCCGCATCCCGGGGGACTGGACGCCGTGCTCCCGCTCGTGCGCGCCGCGGCGATGTCGGCCTTCGACAAGGACCGTCCCCTCTGGGAGGCGACGATCGTCGACGGCCTCGCCGACGGTCGCGCCGCGATCGTTCTCAAGGTGCACCACTCGCTCACCGACGGCATCGGCGGCATTCAGATCGCGAACGAGATGGTCGACTTCGAGCGCGACGGTACCGACCGCGGGCCACTGCCCGAGGATCCGCCGACCTCGGCTCCGGCGTCGGCCCTCGCCGATTCCGTGGGTTGGTACCTCTCGACGGCCGGCGAGATGGTGGAGAGGGGTGTGCCGTGGCTCGTGCGTTCCGGTCTGAGGTCGGTGACGAATCCGGTCGCGGCGCTGCGCAGCGTGGTGGACACGGCCCGCTCGACGGCCCGGTTCGTGCAACCGGTGTTCACGACGCTCTCCCCGGTGATGATCGGCCGCAGCACCGTCCGGGAGGTCGCAGCCCTCGATCTGCCGCTCGACGCTCTGCGGCAGGCCGGACGGGCAGCGGACTCCTCGCTCAACGACGCTTTCCTGGCCGGAATCCTGTTGGGGCTGAAGCACTACCATTCCCGGCACGGCGCGCAGGTCGCCGAACTGAGGGCGACGCTGCCGATCAGTCTCCGGCGCGAGAGTGACGCGATCGGAGGAAACCGGATCACCCTGGCGCGGTTCGCTCTTCCCCTCGATGTCGCCGATCCGGTCGCGTCGATGCACCGGGTGGACCGGATCGTCCGGTCGTGGCGGGACGAACCGGCCGTGCCGCTCTCGTCCGCCATCGCGGGTGTGCTGAACGTGCTCCCGGCCGGTGTGCTGGGTGGGATCCTCGAGCACATCGACTTTCTCGCGTCGAACGTCCCGGGTTCCCCGATCCCGCTGTACATGGCCGGGGCGGAGGTGCTGAGGTACTACCCGTTCGCTCCCACCGTCGGCTCGGCCGTCAATATCACGCTGATGTCGCACACGAGCCACTGCTGCATCGGAATCAACGCAGACTCCGCCGCGGTCCCCGACCTGCCCGTCCTCGTCGAGTCGCTGGTGGAGGGCTTCGGCGACGTGCTCGCGGTGGGAGGCGAGGGCACGCGCATCGAGGTCTCGCTCTCCGCTACGGCGACCGCGCAAACCTGATCGTCAACCCAAGGTTGACGAAAACCATGCGTCAACTTAGAGTTGACGCATGGAACCCATTCGGCCGTCCCATCCCATCCGGCTCGACGACCTCATCGATGCGATCAAAAAGGTCCACGACGATCCGCTCGAACAACTCTCCGATGCCGTCATCGCGGCCGACCACCTCGGTGAGGTTGCCGATCACCTGATCGGCCACTTCGTCGATCAGGCCCGCCGGTCCGGCAAGTCGTGGTCGGAGATCGGGCAGAGCATGGGCGTGTCCAAGCAGGCAGCCCAGAAACGGTTCGTCTCGAGGAGCGACAACGACCTCGACCCCGAGCAGGGGTTCTCGCGATTCACCCCGCGCGCGCAGAACACCGTGATGGCGTCGATGAACGAAGCGCGTGCCACGGGAAGCCCCGAGATCACGCCCGTCCATCTGATTCTCGGTCTGATCGTCGACACCGAGTCGCTCGCCGCCCGCGCACTCGCGGCCCAGGATGTCGACTTCGCGGCGCTGCGCTCGGCCGCCGTGGCGACGCTCCCCGAACCGTCGAGCGACGTCCCCGAACTCATCCCGTACGACGCGGGTGCCCGCAAGGCCCTCGAGCTGACCTTCCGCGAAGCCCTGCGACTCGGGCACAACTACATCGGCACCGAGCACATCCTCCTCGCGCTCCTCGAACTCGAGAACGGCGACGGCGTGCTCTCGGCGGCCGGCGTGAACAAGAGCGCCGTGGAGAAGAAGGTCGCGGAGGATCTCGCCGCGATCGTCGAGGCACAGAAGGCCGAGGACGGCGAGGCCGGGTCGTAGCACCGGGCAGGACCTGCGCGCCCCCGGCGCGGGCACGTCCCCTGCGGCCAGGTTCGCCGACGGCCCCCTCGGGGTACGTCGAAGTCATGAACACACGTCACGCATGTCTCGTCGCGGGCTTCTCCGTCGCCACGCTCGTGGCTGCCGGGTGCAGCAGCGACGACTCGTCCACCGACACCGAGACCACCGTCGAGACCCCACCCACTTCGCTCACGACCACCACCACCGATTCCATGCCCACGCCGCTGCCCGGGATGAGTGGCGACGCCTTCGGGCTCCCGAACGAGGGAGGCGACGACGACAATGCCTTCACCTACGACGAAGCGGCCGTGCCGGTCGGCGCGACCTTCGACGTCGAATCCGAAGAGGAGAACGGCCGGACCACCGTCACCCTCAGGGTGATGGGTCTGCAACCCGATCGGGACTTCGGGGCGCACGTCCACACCCGGCCGTGCGGGCCGAACCCGTCCGATTCGGGGCCGCACTACCAGAACCGGGTCGACCCGGCGGCGAACCCCGACTCCCCGTCCACCGATCCCGCCTACGCCAATCCGCAGAACGAGATCTGGCTCGACATCACCACCGACGCGCAGGGCAACGCCGAGGCGTCCACGACCGTCGACTGGGAGTTCCGCGACGGCGAAGCCAACTCGGTGGTGCTCCACGCACAGCACACCAAGACCGCACCGGGTGAGGCCGGACAGGCCGGCGACCGGCTCGCCTGCATCGACGAGGACCTCTGACCCGACGGCCCCGCCGCCGCGTTTGGCTGCCGTCCTTCCGGGTAGCCGTGGAAAAGACGTGTCCAGCCCCGACGACAGAACACGAATCGGAGTTCCCATGCCCGCCGACACCCCGAAGATCCCCGGTGTTCCCTCGTCCACCGTGCCACCCGTGGAGGAACCCACGACGCCCACGACTCCGCCCGAGCCCAAGCCCGATCAGGCGGAGCCCGAGGTCAGGACGGCCACCGGCACTCCCGCGGATCTGCCGCGCGGCCGTGCCCAGCAGGGCGAGTACCTGACGACGGCTCAGGGGGCGCGGCTGACGGATACCGACCACTCGCTCAAGGCCGGTCGGCGCGGGCCGATCCTGTTGCAGGATCATCACTTCCGCGAGAAGATCACCCACTTCGACCACGAACGCATCCCGGAGCGCGTGGTGCACGCCCGTGGCGCCGGTGCCCACGGCGTCTTCCGCGCGACGGGTGCCGCAAGCTCGATCACGCGTGCCCAGTTCCTCCAGAAGGACGTGGAGACACCGGTGTTCGTGCGGTTCTCGACGGTGCTCGGTTCCCGTGGCTCGGCCGACACGGTGCGCGACACTCGTGGCTTCGCGACGAAGTTCTACACCGAGGAAGGCACTTTCGACCTCGTCGGCAACAACATCCCGGTGTTCTTCATCCAGGACGCCATCAAGTTCCCGGACGTCGTCCACGCGGCCAAACCGCACCCGGATCGCGAGATCCCGCAGGCACAGAGCGCTCACGACACGTTCTGGGATTTCGTCTCGCTCCACACCGAGGCCACGGCGCACACGATGTGGAACATGTCCGACCGCGGCATCCCGCGCTCCTACCGCATGATGGAGGGCTTCGGCGTCCACACCTTCCGTGTGGTCAACGCCGAGGGTGATACCGCGCTGGTGAAGTTCCACTGGAAGCCGCGGCTCGGCGTGCATTCGCTGGTGTGGGAGGAAGCCCAGCTCATCAACGGCTTCGATCCCGACTTCCACCGCCGCGACCTCGCCGACGCGATCGAGGCCGGTGCCTACCCCGAATGGGATCTCGGTGTACAGGTCTTCCCGGACACCCCGGAGCAGGTCTTCGAAGGCATCGACCTGCTCGATCCCACCAAGATCGTCCCCGAGGAACTCGCGCCCGTGCAGATCATCGGCACGATGGTCCTCAATGCCAACCCCACCAATTTCTTCGCCGAGACCGAGCAGGTCGCCTTCCACCCGGGCCATCTCGTCCCCGGCATCGACGTCACCGACGATCCGCTGCTGCAGGGCCGCCTGTTCTCGTACCTCGACACCCAGCTGACGCGACTCGGCGGACCGAACTTCGGGCAGATCCCGATCAATCGTCCGCACGCACCCGTCAACGACATGTTCCGCGACGGCTTCCATCAGCACGCCGTCCACACCGGTGTCGCTCCGTACAAGCCGAACTCGCTCGACGCGGGATGCCCGTTCATGGCCGGTGTCACCGAGGGTGCCTTCGTCGACCTGCCGGTGGAGGTACCGGCGGCGAAGAAGGAGCGTGAGGTCTCCCGGTCGTTCGACGACCACTACACGCAGGTCCGCCAGTTCTACCTGAGCCTGTCGGAGATAGAGCAGGACCACGTGGCCTACGCCTACACCTTCGAGCTGGGCAAGTGCTACGAGCAGTCCATCAAGGAGCGGCAGCTGCAGATCCTGGCGAACATCGACACCGGGTTGTGCGAGAAGGTGGCGGCCGGTCTCGGTCTGCCCGCTCCGAAGCCGACCGTCGAGGTCTCCGATCTCCCGCAGAGCCCCGCGCTGGCGCAGGTCGGCAAGACGTGGCCCGTGCAGGGCCGGTTGATCGGCATCGTCGCCGACGACACCACCGACGTCGATCAGGTGCTCGCGGCCGTGCAGGCCGTGGACGCGGCCGACTGCGTCCCGCTGGTCGTCGCCCCGCACGGCGGGATGCTCGGGGGAGTCGTGCCGATCTCGCGCACCTTCCTCACGGCCCGCTCGATCGAGTTCGACGCGGTCATTCTGGCCGCTGCACCCGCAGATAAGAGGGTGCAGATCCTCGTGGACGAGACGTTCCGCCACCAGAAAACGCTGGCGGCGTGGGGTCCGGGAGCTGCGGCACTCGAGGGTCTGGCGGCACCGGGTGTCGTCGTCGCGGACGATCCCCAGACGGCGGTTACGCAGGTGCTCGATCTGCTCGGTACCCACCGGGTGTGGCAACGAGACACTTTGTGACAGACCTCACCTGAGACGGGCTTACGGTTTCGGGTGCCCCAAGTTATTCTTTCGTTACCTCTGGCCGCAGCTGATTCTTATCGCTGCGGCCAGTTGTTATTTACGGGCCGTTCACCTCGAGGTCAGCGCTGCCCGATCCTCGAGACGATGCGCCGGATACGCGGGTCGTCGGCCAACTCGGCGCGCGCGTAGCGGGCCTGCTCGTCGGCGTCCGCGGATGCGAGGTCGTGGGCGGCGGTAATGCGAGTCGCGAGCACGTCCGGCGACCAGTTGTACGCCTCGGGCGGGATCTCGAGGGCGACGATGCGGCCGGTCGGGGTGACGCTGATACGGATGTCGTGGACCGATCCGTTGCCTACTATCCGTTCGATCGTGTCCTGCACACGCCTGACGGCGATGGAGAGTTCTTCTGGATACGTCAACACGGTTCCTTTCTCACCAGCCCGGGTAGGCGGGGAGGGTTTCGGGTGGGGTGGGGGAGATGATGGTTTCGGAACTTCTGTAGGGCGGCAAGCTGGGTTCGATGCTGCGACCCCATGCTTCGCATCGATACATCGTTTCGCCCAAGTCGCCCCCGAAGTCGATTCTGAGTCCGGTATCGGTGAACAGATCTTCCGTAGGAGCGGACCATTGGTGCTCGGTGGTGGGGAGAGAAGTCAGGTACTGATCGCTTGGTGTCGGTGGTTCCGGGTCGTGCCTGTGGAGTTGCCCTTCGAGCCGATGTTCCTCGGTGTCACGGGTGAACTCGACAAATTCCTCCTGCCCGGAAAATTGGTTGATGCGATAGTCGCCGTCTCGGACCCTGATGCCCACCTTCGACCATTGGGTGCACACGGTTGCTTTGAACCCAGCCGCCGTATCGAGCACCTGGAGGATGTGCGCCTGAAATGTTCCGACGAGGGATGTTTCCAGCGCAGTTGGGACTTTGCGTGCGTAGGAAGGGACGAGTGCTCCGGCGAACCCGGGATAGGTGGTATCGAGTCCGCCGTAGTGGGCGATGATCATGGATTCGTACGCGGCTCGGGTGAGGATGCTGCGTTGATCCGCAAGGTCGATTCCCGGTTCTGCGGACCACACGAAGGTGGAACTTCGGACCTGTCCGGGTGGTTCGTACTCGGCGGTGATGATGGTCTGGGGCGCAACCGGTGCCGGCGCTCGATCGGGTGTGCAGCTTGCAAGTAGGGATGATCCGACAAGGAATGCTATTGCAGCGCAAATAATTCGGTTCATGTGCTCACCAGCCCGGGTAGGCGGGCAGGGTTTCGGGTGGGGTGGGGGAGACGAGAAACTCGGCCCCGTCATCGGGCACCCCCGGCTCGATGCTGCGTCCCCACTCTTCGCAACGTTTCTTGGCATCGCCGAGATCTGCGCCGAAACTGATCAACCACTCGGTGCCCGCGAAGACGTCCTCCGTCGGCGCGGACCATTGGTGAGTCGCGTCGGCGATGGGAGGAGATGGCGGGCGGGGAGTGGTGCTCGGTGGGACGTTGGGTCGGACCCGGGCGAGGTCGCGATCCTCAGCGGTGGGGTGGTTGAACTCGACTCTCTCTTCGATGGCCGAGCCATGCACAGTGTGATACTGGCCGTCGTCTCTTCGCACTGCATAGTGTGAGGGCTGAATGCAGACGGTCGCGTTGAAACCCTTTTCTGTCTGATGCACCTGAAGAAGGTGCGCTCGGATCGTGCCCACTAGCGCGCGCGTAGCGATGGTATTTATCCTGCGCGCATACCTGGGATCGATCGCATTGCTGAATCCTGGGTAGGTTGTTTCGATACCTCCGTAGAATGCGATCATCATCGATTCGTGCGATGCCCGGATCAATTTTCCACGGTTATCCAGCAGATCAATTCCGGGCTCCGCCGACCAGACGTAGGTCGCGTTGCGAACCTGCTCCGGCGCTTGGTATTCGCTCGCGTCTACGGGAAGGGAAGGGGATTGCTGCGGTGCCGGCTCGGTTTCCGACGTGCATGCGACAAGCATGAAAACGACTAGAGTGGTAACGAGTTTCCGGTTCCCCCGCGGGCACGTTGTTGTCATGCGCCGTAGTTCCACCTTTCTCCTCCGGCCGGAACAACATCGTTTACGAGCACATCGCGAAATCCGTCGGTGCCGTCCCTCTGGTCTGCATAGACGATATTTCGGAGGTCGCCCGCTCCGTTCGAGGCAGATCCGAGATACATGTCCTGGGACCCGTAATCGATCCCGTTTTCCGAAATGATGCTGGCAGCTTGATTCGTCAGGACGTGTTCATCGGCTTTGGTGCGTTCAGGGATAGTGTGACCCTCTGCCTGGCTGAAGGGCATGTCCGCTGGATCCACTCTTCCGGCGTCGACCAACGCATTGAGCATGTTGTATCTCCGAGTATTTTCGGCGCCCGTCTCCGTCAGATACATTTCGGAATCGAACCCCTCGACCCCCGACGGATGCCCCACGTATTGCCCTTCAGCATCGACGATTTCGGATTGCAACAAAACCCCTGTCGAGTACACGAGCGGACCCGTGACCACGCCACCCGGCAACGCCGTCACCGCACCGGTGACGAGGGTTTGGGCCACGGCATACGCGTCTGCTCTGGACTGGTTCCGGTTGTCGATCGCCGCCTGCTCGACCAGCTTCTCGTTCTCGTAGGTGCTGCTCAAACCGACCTCGACGAGGCTTTGCAACCGGCCCGAATACGTTCCGTAGCTGTACTTGTTCACACCGTCGAGTTGTTCGAGAGCGAACCGGCGGTCGAAATCGGTGGCCTGCGCGATTGCTGCACCGTTGAGAAGGGCACCTGCCGCAGGGTCGGTGTTCATGAGGGTGAATACGCGCGTCGCCGGGACCGGGCCGAGTTCACCGAAGCCGCTGGTGGCGGTGGCGTCGTCGACGGAACCGACCATGTCGCCGACGAACGGTGACAGGGCGGTCGCGAAGGAACGGACAGCAACAGGATTGACGTCACCTATGGTCAGGTCGGTTTCTTCCCGGGAGGCACCCGGCATATGGAGGAAACGGTTGAAGTTGTTGTCGGAGTTCCACTCCGATTCCGGCGCAGACAACACCTCGGCCAAACCGAATGCTGCCTCGCCCGCACGTTCGGCTCGGATTACTGCGGCGGGGTCACCCGGGTCGGCGGGCAACGCGTCGGCAGCGATCCAATCCGTAAGGCCGGCCAGAGTTGCTCCGTCGTCGGACCATTCGCGGGTGAGCAGCGGAACGAGCACCTCGTCCCTACTGAAGTCCGCAGGGCTGCCGTCGACGTCGGTGCCGGTGAGCAGGTGATACGACGTGTCGGTGTTCCGGGTGGCGATGTCGAGGAATGTGCTTGCCGTGTGGTCGTAATAGGAAGGGTCGGGGGTGGGAATGATGTGGGGATCGGCGTAGGTGGGGATGCCCGCCATATATCCGGCGACCCGGCTCATCTCGATGCCCATCTCGGTTCCGGGTCGATACTGAGGGTTGGCCTCGCCGAGTATCGCGCCGAGTCGATCCAGCCGGTCCAGTGGTTCACCGGGGTGCTCGGCGTTCGGGTCGGGTTCGTAGCCGTATCGAATGGTGTCTCGGATGTCCTGCGGCACCGACTCCCACGACCCGCCGTATTCGGGATTCGAAAGGATGAGCAGACCGTTGCCGAGACCGTCGGCCCAGCGCGCCGCGTCGGGGTTGCCTTCGGCTTCCCATGTCTTGTACGTCTCGTGCAGGTTCGCCAGTTCGTCCTCGTCGAGGCTGTTGTAGAAGGCGTCGAGGTACTCGATGCTCGCACCCGACGGTAGCGACAGGGTGCGTCCGATGCGTTCGAGATCGGTATCGCGTGCAGCCCCGGATGCTAGGAGCGCAGCGTCGGCAGCACCGTCCGGAGAATCGATGGAATGTGTGTTCTGGGAACGGAATTCGCCGCCGAACGTGGAGAGCCGGATGCTGACCTGCTCGAGTCGGACGGCGGCGTCTCGATCCAGTTCGTCGAATGTGCGCACCGCCGATTTCAGTTGGACCTCGAAGTTCATGGCGGTGTCGTCGAGACCCGCTTGCACGACGAGGTCGGTCTGCGCGTCGCCCGTGTGGGCTCGGGGTGCCTCGACCCGCGCGTCGTCGTGGACGGTGAAGCCGGCTGCAACCGCGTTGTCGACGATTCCGACGACGGTGGCGCGGGCGGGAATGAGCGTGTTTGCGGCGTCGCGGAGGGCGTCGACCTGCTCGTCGACAGCGCGGCTGATGCCTTGGCCGGCCACCCGGTCACTCCACGCACGTGCCGCGGCGGCCGCCCCGCCTTCACCGTCCCATCCACCGAACGTGGCATCCACATTCCGGTCGACGCGGTGGGTCGACTCCCGGAATGTGTTGTTTGCGGACTCGACCGCGTCGGCAGCCGTGGTGAGCGCAGCCGGATCGAGCGAGCGGATCGCGGAAGGAGACCACATCTACGGGGCCGTTCCTTCGAAGTCGGATCCGACGGCCGCGAGTTGGCGGCTGAATTCCTCCTCGGCCACCTCGTAGTTCCGTGTGGCCGCTTCGGTGGCCTCGGCCATGCGTCGCAGGCAGTTGGCCATAGCGCGGTAGGCGGTGTCGAGTGGTGCTCCCGCGCGTCCGGCGACACCACCGACCGCTGAGGATGGCATCGCGCCCGCTACCGACTCGAGCGCCGCGGACGGTTCCAACGCGTAGATGGTCTCGGCTTCTCCCTCCAGGGCATAGGCCAGGCTCTTCAACGAGTCCGGGTCGACCTTCAGCGCTGACATCAGCTCACCAACTCCTGTCCGGCAGACGTTCCATCAGGGTTGGACGCAGCAGCGTGACGATCGGTTCCCTCGACCGGGTGATTATCGGAACGTTTCAGGCGATGCGGCCGAATGCTGTGATGGAGGAGTCGCGGAGAGATGTCAGCCGGGACGCGGTCGCGATCCTGGCGACCGCCCGTGACGCGGGCACGAGGAGCTGGGTGCGGCGTCGACGGGCACGGTCATAGCGCTGCAGAGCGATCGGTACCGGATGCTCGGACAACAGCGTCGCGAGTGTCGTGGCGTCGACGATTGCTTCGCATGCGCCGCGGCCGAGATTCGGTGCCATCGCATGCGCCGCGTCGCCGATCAGTGCGGTGTTGCCGCGGACGTACGACGGGAGACGGGGGGATTCGTACAGGTCGTGGTACATGACGTCGTCGGGGTCGAGGCGGCCGAGGATGTCACGTACGCCGGGGTGCCAGTCGTGGAAGCGGCCGTACAGGTCGTCGAGGGTGCCGCCGGTGCCTTCGGTGGTGCGGACGGCGGCGAACCAGTTGGTGAGGTCGCCGTCGCGGTCGGTGATTCCGAAGAGCGCGCCGGGACCCCAGGTTTCTCCATGGTTCGTGGTGGAGCCGCCGACCCAGCCGCGCCACGCTCCGTACCCGGTGTGCACGGGCCGGTAGGTCGGACCGAACACCTCGTCACGTACCGCACTGCCGATTCCGTCCGCGCCGATCATCACGTCGTATCCGGCGAGGGCCGTGAGCGGTGGCGCGGGGGCGTCGAACTTCACGATGTGGTCGGGGAGGCCGGACAGCAGGATGTCGAGGAGGGCGGGCCGGGAAACCATGACCGGTGCCCGGCGAAGGTCCCCGACGTGGGCGAGCACCACACCGTCCCAGCGTCTGAGCGTCGCGGAGCGCTGTGTCACGCCGAGTTGTTCCACCCGTCCGCCGACGCCGGCAACTTCGAGTGCGGCCAGGGCAGGAGGCCACATCCCGAGCGCGGTGCCGGTGCGCGGAGGCTCCGGAGATCGTTCGAACACGTCGATGTGCCATCCGTGGCGGAGGAGGGTGTTCGCGGCGGTGAGCCCTCCGATTCCGCCGCCGAGGATCGCTGCACTGCCTGGCTTCACGGTCATGTCATGACGGTACTACGTATGTAGTGGACAGTCACTACCCCTGTAGTGATCCTCGTAGAATGTCTCTCGTGACCGACAAACGCGCCACCGTCCTCGACGCCGCAATCGAACTCGTGGGGACCGAAGGATTGCGCGCCCTCACCCACCGCCGCGTGGATGCCATCGCCGGTGTGCCGGCCGGCTCCACGTCGAACTACTTCCGCACCCGCCAGGCTCTCGTCGAAGGGGTGCTCGACAGGCTCCTCGAGCGGGACCGGGTCCAGCTCGAGGCGATCGGCGCCGCGTTGCCGGGGGACGCACGTGAGCTCGAAGACCTGGCGCACGGATATGTGATGTTCGTGACGGGGGACGACCTCGTGCGGACCCGCGCACGCTTCGCGATGTTCGTCGAGGCGATGGCGACGCCCGAACTGCGTGCCGGGGTCGAAACCCGCCGCAGCGAACTGCGCGGATGGATCGGGACCGTGCTCGCGGGCCTCGGCGTCGACGATTCCGCCACCGCCGCGCGGGTTCTCATCGACTACCTGGACGGACTGATCCTGCATCGCTGCACCTCGCAGGACGACGGGCCGGACCCGCGCGACGGCGTGTCCCGAATGGTGCGAATGCTGCTTTCCACGGCAGGGTGACGCCCGCGATTCCGGTGCGTTACGGCTGCGTTTCCGCAGGTGGGCGGAAGAATAGGGCAGGCTTGCTTGCATTACCCCCCGCCACCTGGCATATCGTTCGTTTCGAAGACGGTGGGACCACGACGTCCCACCGGTCGCCGGGTCCACGCTCGCGCTGCCGAAAAGGCACCCGCACCGTCGCGGATGAGCGGATACTGGCGATGTCGAAGGTATCGGGCACCCGGCCGATACCCGTCTACGGCAGTAGATGGCCATCAGCGCTGCTGGTCGTCGGTGCTATCGCATCAACGAAGGCTAGGTATGACTCATCTCCCCGGGCCTCGAGGGCTCTACCACCCGGCGAACGAGCACGACTCCTGTGGCGTCGCGTTCGTCGTCGACATGCACGGTCGTCGCAGTCGCGACATCGTGGAGAAGGCGATCACCGCCCTGGTGAATCTCGAACACCGCGGTGCAGCGGGAGCGGAACAGAACACCGGCGACGGCGCCGGCATCCTGATCCAGGTCCCCGACGCCTACTTCCGTGAGTTCGTCGACTTCGATCTTCCCGCCGAAGGCGCATACGCGACCGGTATCGCGTTCCTGCCCAAGGACACCGCCAAGGCCGACGCCGCGGCCGCCGAGGTCGACCGCATCGTCGCCGAAGAGGGCCTCGAGGTCCTCGGCTGGCGCGAGGTGCCGATCGACGAGTCCGAGCTGGGTTCCATGGCCAAGGACGCCATGCCCACCTTCCGGCAGATCTTCATCGCCTCCGGCGCCCGCGCGCTCACCGGCCTCGAGCTCGAGCGCCGCGCGTACGTCGTGCGCAAGCGCACCGAGCACGAGCTCGGCCACCACGGCGCGGGCGAGGACGGTCCCGGCAGCGAGACCGTCTACTTCCCGAGCCTGTCGGCGTCGACCTTCGTCTACAAGGGCATGCTCACCACGCCCCAGATGAAGGGCTTCTACCGCGACCTGCAGGACGAGCGCGTCGTCTCGGCCCTCGGTCTCGTGCACTCGCGCTTCTCCACCAACACGTTCCCGTCGTGGCCGCTCGCGCATCCCTTCCGCCGCGTGGCGCACAACGGCGAGATCAACACCGTCACGGGCAATGCCAACTGGATGCGCGCCCGTGAGGCACTCATCGACACCGAGGTCTTCGGCGGTCGCGACAAGCTCGAGAAGATCTTCCCGGTCTGCACGCCGGGTGCGTCCGACACCGCGCGTTTCGACGAGGTGCTCGAACTGCTGCACCTCGGTGGTCGCAGCCTGCCGCACGCCGTGCTCATGATGATCCCCGAGGCGTGGGAGCGCCACGACTCGATGGATCCGGCCCGTCGCGCGTTCTACGAGTACCACGCGGCCCTCATGGAGCCGTGGGACGGACCGGCCTCGGTGTGCTTCACCGACGGCACCGTCATCGGCGCCGTGCTCGACCGCAACGGCCTGCGCCCCTCACGTGCCTGGGTCACCGACGACGGCCTCGTCGTCATGGCCTCCGAGGTGGGTGTGCTCGACATCCCCACCGAGAAGATCGTCAGCAAGCGTCGCCTGCAGCCGGGCCGCATGTTCCTCGTCGACACGGCCAAGGGCCGCATCGTCGAGGACGAGGAGATCAAGCGCGAGCTCGCCGCCGAGCATCCCTACGAGGAGTGGGTCGCAGGCGGCGTCACCCGTCTCGAGGATCTGCCCGAGAGCAAGTACACCTACATGTCGCACGAGCGTGTCGTGCTGCGGCAGCAGGTATTCGGCTACACCCGCGAAGAGGTCGACCTCCTCGTCAAGCCGATGGCGGCCTCCGGAGCCGAGGCGCTCGGCTCGATGGGCACCGACACGCCGATCGCCGTGCTGTCGTCGCGTCCGCGTCAGCTGTTCGACTTCTTCTCGCAGCTGTTCGCCCAGGTCACCAACCCGCCGCTCGACGCTATCCGCGAGGAGATCGTCACCAGCATGGGCGGCATGCTCGGCCCCGAGGGCGACCTGCTGAACCCGACCGAGGCGTCGTGCCGGCAGATTCTCATCGGTGCGCCGGTCATCGACAACGACGACCTGCAGAAGCTCATCCACGTCAACGACGAGAAGCAGTTCCCCGGCTTCAACAGCGTCATCATCCGCGGCCTGTACCCGGTCGCGGAGGGCGGTGAGGGTCTGCGTCGCGCCCTCGCCTCGATCCGCGAGCAGGTCTCGCAGGCCATCGAGAAGGGCGCACGCCTGATCGTGCTGTCCGACCGCGAGTCCGACGAGAAGCTGGCGCCGATCCCGTCGCTGCTGCTCACCTCCGCGGTGCACCACCACCTCGTCCGCGAGAAGACCCGCACCAAGGTCGGTCTGCTCGTCGAGGCCGGCGACGCCCGCGAGGTCCACCACATCGCCGCCCTGTGCGGTTTCGGTGCGGCCGTGGTCAACCCGTACATGGCGTTCGAGAGCATCGACGAGCTGTTGCAGAACGGCGACCTGCCCGAGGGCATGACCCTCGACAAGGCCATCGCCAACTACATCAAGGCGGCCTCGAAGGGCGTGCTCAAGGTGATGTCCAAGATGGGCATCTCCACGCTCGCCTCCTACACCGGTGCGCAGCTGTTCCAGGTCATCGGCCTGTCGCAGGAACTCGTCGACGAGTACTTCACCGGTCTGCAGTCGCAGCTCGGCGGTGTCGGTCTCGACGAGATCGCCGCGGACGTCGCGGCCCGTCACCGCACGGCCTTCCTCGACCGCCAGTCCGAGCGCGCGCACCGCGAGCTCGAGGTGGGTGGCGAGTACCAGTGGCGTCGTGAGGGCGAGTACCACCTGTTCAACCCGGACACGGTGTTCAAGCTCCAGCACGCGACCCGCACCGGCCAGTACTCGATCTTCAAGGAGTACACGAAGCTCGTCGACGACCAGTCGGAGCGACTCGCGTCGCTGCGCGGTCTGTTCGAGTTCAAGAAGGGCGTGCGCCCGCCGGTGCCGCTCGACGAGGTCGAGCCGGCGAGCGAGATCGTCAAGCGCTTCTCGACCGGTGCGATGAGCTACGGCTCCATCTCGGCCGAGGCGCACGAGACCCTCGCGATCGCGATGAACCGTCTCGGTGGCCGCTCGAACTCCGGTGAGGGCGGCGAGCATCCGAGCCGTTTCACCCCGGACGAGAACGGCGACTGGCGGCGCTCGGCGATCAAGCAGGTCGCCTCGGGTCGCTTCGGTGTGACCGCGCACTACCTGAGCAACTGCACCGACATCCAGATCAAGATGGCGCAGGGCGCGAAGCCCGGTGAGGGCGGCCAGCTGCCGCCGCACAAGGTGTACCCGTGGGTCGCCGAGGTCCGTGGCTCGACGCCCGGCGTGGGCCTGATCTCGCCGCCGCCGCACCACGACATCTACTCGATCGAGGATCTCGCGCAGCTGATCCACGACCTGAAGAACGCCAACCCGAAGGCCCGCATCCACGTGAAGCTGGTCTCCGAGCTCGGTGTCGGCACGGTCGCCGCGGGTGTGTCGAAGGCACACGCCGACGTCGTGCTCATCTCGGGTCACGACGGTGGTACCGGCGCGTCGCCGCTGACCTCCCTCAAGCACGCGGGTGCTCCCTGGGAGATCGGTCTCGCCGAGACCCAGCAGACGCTGATGCTCAACGGTCTGCGCGACCGCATCGTCGTGCAGGTCGACGGCCAGATGAAGACCGGCCGCGACGTCGTGGTCGCCGCTCTCCTCGGCGCCGAGGAGTACGGTTTCGCGACCGCGCCGCTCGTGGTCTCGGGCTGTATCATGATGCGTGTGTGCCACCTCGACACCTGCCCCGTGGGTGTCGCGACGCAGAACCCGGTGCTGCGCAAGCGGTTCACCGGTAAGCCGGAGTTCGTCGAGAACTTCATGCTGTACATCGCCGAAGAGGTGCGCGAGTACCTCGCCGAACTCGGTTTCCGCAGTCTCGACGAGGCCATCGGCCAGGTGGACGTCCTCGACACCCGCAAGGCCGTCGAGCACTACCGCGCGTCGAAGCTCGACCTGTCGCCGCTGCTCGAGAAGGTCACCTCCCCGATCTTCGGGGAGCAGGACATGCACTGCACCAAGGAGCAGTACCACGCTCTCGACAAGGCACTCGACAACGAGCTGATCGCGAAAGCGCAGCCCGCTCTCGAGTCGGGTACGTCGGTCTCGTTCGACACTCCGATCACCAACGTCAACCGCACCGTCGGCACGATGCTCGGCCACGAGCTCACCAAGAAGTACGGTGCGGAAGGGTTGCCGGACAACACGATCGACATCACCTTCGCAGGTTCGGCCGGCAACAGCTTCGGTGCGTTCGTCCCGCGCGGCATCACGATGCGGCTCAACGGCGACGCGAACGACTTCGTCGGCAAGGGCCTGTCGGGTGGTCGCATCATCGTGCGCCCGCCGCACAATGCGGCCGAGGGTTTCGTGCCCGAGGACAACATCATCGCCGGCAACGTCATCCTGTTCGGTGCCACCTCGGGTGAGGTCCTCATCCGTGGCATCGCGGGTGAGCGCTTCGCGGTCCGCAACTCCGGAGCCACGGCCGTCGTCGAAGGCGTCGGCGACCACGGCTGCGAGTACATGACGGGTGGCAAGGTCGTCATCCTCGGCAAGACCGGCCGCAACTTCGGTGCGGGCATGTCCGGTGGCGTCGCGTTCGTGTACAACCCGGACAAGGACTTCGAGAACAACCTGAACACCGAGCTGGTCGACCTCGAGGATCTCGAGGGCGAGGACTTCGCGTGGCTCAAGGGCGCCGTCGAACGGCATCGTGACGAAACGGGCTCCGAGGTCGCAGCCCGCATCCTGGCCGACTGGTCACAACAGGTCAGCCACTTCGCGAAGGTCATGCCTCGCGATTACAAGAAGGTACTCATGGCTATCAAGGACGCCACCATCCGTGGTGCGAACGTGGACGAGGCGATCATGGAGGCTGCTCGTGGCTGATCCCACCGGTTTCCTCAAGCACGGTTCCCGCGAGACGCCGGTCCGCCGGCCTGTCCCGCTGCGACTCCTCGACTGGAAGGAGGTCTACGAGCCGTTCCCGCTCGACACCCTCCGGACCCAGGCAAGCCGTTGCATGGACTGCGGTATCCCCTTTTGCCACAACGGTTGCCCGCTCGGGAATCTCATCCCCGAGTGGAACGACCTCGCCTACAAGGGTAAGTGGGAGGACGGGATCGAGCGCCTCCACGCCACGAACAACTTCCCCGAGTTCACCGGCCGGCTCTGCCCGGCGCCCTGTGAGGCGTCGTGCGTGCTCGGCATCAACCAGGACCCGGTGACCATCAAGCAGGTCGAGGTCGAGCTGGTCGAGAAGGCCTTCGACGACGGCCGCGTC
Organism: Rhodococcus sp. PAE-6; assembly: GCF_025290685.1. Lineage (NCBI taxonomy): Bacteria > Bacillati > Actinomycetota > Actinomycetes > Mycobacteriales > Nocardiaceae > Rhodococcus > Rhodococcus sp. PAE-6. The sequence continues at coordinate 196,472 of NZ_JAOCLZ010000004.1, read as the reverse complement.
AAGCCGGTTCCGCCGTCGAAGCTCACCGGCCACAAGGTCGCGGTAGTCGGCTCCGGGCCTGCCGGTCTCGCTGCGGCACAGCAGCTCACGCGTGCCGGTCACTCGGTGACGGTGTTCGAGCGGGCCGACCGCATCGGTGGTCTTCTCCGTTACGGCATCCCCGAGTTCAAGATGGAGAAGCGCTTCATCGACCGCCGTCTCGCGCAGATGGAGGCCGAGGGCACCGTCTTCAAGCCGGGCGTGAACGTGGGTGTCGACATCACCGCCGATGAGCTGCGCGAGCAGTTCGACGCCGTGGTGCTCGCCGGCGGCGCGACCGTCGCCCGCGACCTGCAGATCCCCGGACGCGAGCTCGACGGCATCCACCAGGCGATGGAGTTCCTGCCGATCGCCAACCGCGTGCAACTCGGCGATCTGCCGGCCCCGACCATCACGGCCGAGGGTAAGAAGGTCGTCATCATCGGCGGTGGCGACACCGGCGCCGACTGCCTGGGCACCTCGCACCGTCAGGGTGCGGAAAGCGTCCACCAGTTCGAGATCATGCCGCGGCCGCCGGAGCAGCGCGCCGAGTCCACCCCGTGGCCGACCTACCCCCTCATGTACCGCGTCTCGTCGGCGCACGAGGAGGGCGGCGAGCGCGTCTTCTCCGTCAACACCGAGGAATTCATCGGCAAGGACGGCAAGGTCACCGCGCTGAAGGCGCACGAGGTGCAGATGGTCGACGGTCGCTTCGAGAAGGTCGAAGGCAGCGACTTCGAACTCGAGGCCGATCTGGTGCTGCTCGCGATGGGCTTCACCGGTGCCGAGAAGCCGGGTCTGCTCACCGATCTCGGGGTCGACTTCGACCAGCGTGGCAACGTCGCCCGTTCGTCGGAGTGGTCCACCAACGTCGACGGTGTCTTCGTCGCCGGCGACATGGGTCGCGGACAGTCGCTCATCGTCTGGGCGATCGCCGAGGGTCGCGCGTGCGCCGCTGCGGTGGACCGCTTCCTCGAGGGTGAGACGGCGTTGCCGGCGCCGATCGCGACCACCACGATGCCGCAGCGCTGAACGAGGTACGACCACTGGGCCGCACACCGGAAGGTGTGCGGCCCAGTGGCGTTCGGGGGGCGGCGTTCGTGGGTGGGGTCAGGCGTCGACGAGCGACGCGGGATCGGTGTCGGTTGCGGTGGCCGGCGCCGGTTCGGGTGTGGCCTCCTCGCGCCGCCGCGCGAGGAGGCGATCCACGGCCCACGATCCGGAGCCGAGGAAGATCAGGACGAACATCGCCCAGCAGAACAGCGCGGCGGATTCACCGTCGTTCTGGATGGGCAGTGCGCCGTCGGCCTGGTGACCCCAGAAGTAGGCGTACGCCATCGATCCGGAGCCGAGGAAGGCCGCGAGCCGGGTACCGAGACCGACGATCAGGGCGGTGCCGCACACGACCTGGATGATCGCACCCCACCAGCCGGGCCATGCGCCGAGTTGTGCGGTGGTTCCGCCGTAGGGTTCCGCCGGCCACGCCCACAGGCTCGTGGTGCCGTGGCAGAGGAACAGGAAACCGACGGCGATGCGGAAGGCGGCGACGGCGTGATCGCCGAAACGGTCCGGCCAATGGCGCACTGAGTTCATCACGTGCGGAAGTAAAGCATGCCTACCCTTACATGCGGGGTGCTTGGTCATCGTTCCTCGGGTTTCGGTGGAGCTGCCCCTGCTTTCCGGGGGTGGATCCACAGAAATCCGCTCGACAGGGACCACCGGACGCGCTGCGCTTGTGATATTTCCGTGTCGCCGGGCGTCGCACCCGTTATGGTTCTGCGCATGACGGCTACGAGACGGGCACTGGCGACGGTCGTGATGGGTGCGGGTGCCGTCGTGGCTGCCGTCGCGGCGGCTCCGGCCGCGACCGCGGACCCTGCGGACGCGTGCATCCGCAACGGTGGCGGGCTCGTGACGATCGACGGCGCCGAGCCCGTCCCACCGGTTTTCGGATTCGACGGTCCCCGCCTGCTCGGACTCCAGGGCGGCGTCGGCAACGCATGCATCACCAACGTGGGTCCCGGCGCCGTGACCGTCACGCATCCCGAGGGGCGTGTCCCGGGACGCACCGAGGTGTCCACCGCGCTCGTGGAGATGCGGGTCGACGGCGGGCTCGGCAACGTCGCCGTCACCAATGTCGGTACCGGTGCGGTCACGGTGCACCGGACGGAGGTCACGCCCGAGCCCGTTGCGGGGCCTGCACAGGCTCCGCTCCCCGGGATGCCGGAGCTGATCCTCGACGCGGGAACCGACGGCGTCTTCGTCACGAATGTCGGTACGGGCGGTGTCACGGTCGTCGACCGTGCCGTCGCGCCGGCGGAGCTCCCGGCCCCGCCACCGCCTCCGCCGGGCGCGGTGGTCACCGATCCGTTCAGCGGAAACATCTATGTGACAAACCTTTTCGGACCCGACATCGTCGTCGCGGAACCCGCCTCGACCGCCGAAGGGAGCGTCGTCGAGCGGCCGGTTCCGGGAACGGCGGTCGACTACGGGACGGGCAACGTCTTCGTGACGAACATCGGTGGGGGACAGGTGACCGTCGTCCGCGGCTGATCCGCCGGCCCCGTCGTTTCCCGACAACGTTCCGGACTCGGATACATCACATCCGGTTCACGAATATGTCATCCTTCTACTCGATACTGCCGGGGAGGGACGCGGCACCAGGACAGTAGCGGGGCGGGGACATGGCTATGAGAAGAGTGTGGGCGGCAACGGTGGCCGCAGTGGCGGCATGTGCAGCAGTATTCGCTGCAATGCCTGCGGCGCAAGCCAATCCGCCCGGGTGTCCGACCCTGAACGTGGTCGCTGTGCCTGGAACATGGGAGACCTCGAACACCCCCGACCCCGGCCGCGGGAACGGCATGCTCGCCCAGGTCACGTCCAATCTTCCCGCCGGCGCCCGCGTCGACTACGTCGCGTATCCCGCCACGGCCTTTCCGTGGGAGGGCGACGTGTACGCGGCCTCCCGCAATCGCGCCGTCGACAACGCACGCGGCATCATCGCGGCCACCGCCGAGCGGTGCCCCCTCACGAACTTCGCCCTCGTCGGCTACAGCCAGGGTGCCGATGCCGCAGGCGATCTCGCCGCCGAGATCGGCACCGGGCTGGGAGTGATCGGTCCGCACCGCCTCGTCGCGGTGGGTCTGCTGTCCGATCCGCGCCGCTCCGAACTCGACCCGTTCGTCGGTCCGCCCGTCGCCGGCACCGGTGCGGGAGGTGCCCGCGCGGGAGGCTTCGGATTCGTAACGCCCAACGTGCGCACCATCTGCGCGGTGGGCGACCTCTACTGCTCGACGCCGCCGGAGGACTTCGTCACGCGACTGGCCGGCTTCCTCGCGATCTCGGCGGGCAGCCCGTTCGAGCAGCTCGAGAACTACCGCGACGAGGCGACGGCGCTCTACAACGACATCATGACCGCCGGGGGCATCCCGATGCTGCAGCTACAGCTCACGCCCGAGGCGAACGAGCTGCGCGAGCAAAAGATCCGAACCTTCTACGAGTCGCAGATCCACCAGGACTACTCGAACTACGTGGTCGACGGTCGCGGAACGACGGCCACGCGGTGGCTGCACGACTGGATCGCCTCGAAGGCCTGACCATCAATCGATGTCGAATCGTGCGCCCACACGCATGACACGGGGCGCGAAGCGCATCAGCCACTTGCGGACCTTCGCGCCCGGGGCGACCGTCACCACAGGCTTGTTGTGACGGACCGCCCCGACGATCGCCTTGGCCACCTTCTCCGGCGCGATGTGCAGGCGTCGGTACATCGCGAGGGTGCGGGTGCGTCGTGCTGCTCGTAGTTCCTTGTTCGGCGCGACGTACTCCGTCGCCCGGGTGAGGTTGGTGTCCACCAGGTCGGGACACACGACGGTCACGCCGATCCCGTGTTCGAGCAGTTCGGCGCGCAGGCACTCCGACAGCATGAACACCCCGGCCTTGCTCGTCGTGTAGGCGGCGAGGTTGCGTTGCGGCATGTACGCCGCGGCCGACGAGACGTTGACGATCTGCCCGCCCGTGCCGGCCTCGATCATCTGCTCCGTGAAGGCGCGGCAGCCGTAGACCACTCCCCAGAAGTTCACGTCCATCACGTTCTCGAAGACGCTCTGCGGAGTGTCGGCGAAGGCACCGATGACACCGATGCCCGCGTTGTTGACGAGCACGTCGGCGACGCCGTGCCGTTCGCGAACGGTCTGCGCGAACTTCCGGACCTGCTGTTCGTCGGAGACGTCGAGTTCGTAGGCGTGAGCGGCGCCGCCGAAGACGGCCTCGGAACCTCCGGCACCGGGAGCCGGGACGTTCACGAGCGCCACCGTCTCGCGGGCGCTGTCGAGATCCTTGTCTGCCACGACGACGATGGCACCTTCGGCGGCGAAGGCGATCGCCGAGGCCCGGCCGATCCCGCTACCACCACCGGTGACGACGACGAGGGCGCCGGTCAGGTCGCGCAGGCGGCTGCGTAGTGCAGCGCCGGCGCGCCAGCGGCGTATCTGGGCGATCCGAGAGGTCACCCCACCATCGTGACGCACTCGCCGCGTGTGGTCCGGTCAGTACAGGAACTCGCGGTAGAGCTCGCGTTTGCCCGGCTCGGCGTCGGCCGGGATCTCGATCGAGTGGAGTTCGGCGTGCATGTCGCGCATCGAGGGGACCGCCGCGCGGTCGGGATAGGTCGACGGATCCCACAGCTTGGCGCGGAGCAACGCCCGCGCGCAGTGCAGGAAGACCTCGTCGATCTGCACGATCACAGCGAGCTGCGCCGGCTTGTTCTGCAGCGACAGCTTCCCGAGCAGGTCGGGGTCGGTCGACAGCGTGGCGCGGCCGTTGATCCGCAGCACCTCCTCGTCGCCGGGGACGAAGAACAGCAGCCCGACGTGAGGGTTCTCGAGGATGTTCCGGTACGAGTCGGCGCGGCGATTGCCGGGCCGGTCGGGCAGCGCGATCGTGTGGTCGTCGAGGACGAGCACCGCCGACTCGATGTCGCCGCGCGGCGAGCAGTCGCAGTTGCCGACGGCGTCGGCGGTGGCGATCGTGAAGAACCGCGCCAGCGACAGGAAATGCCTGATGAGCGGCGTCAGGTGTGGTCGCGCCTTGTCGACGATCGCCGGGTGCGGAATGCCCAGGACGGCCTCGAGCTGGTCCTGTGTCCGTATCCCGCCCTGTACGAGTTCGTCGATCCTGTCCGCATCCATCCGGTGCACCTCCGGCGGTGACCGTATCAATCCTGCACGGGAAGATCACGTCGGCGTCCGTGTCATGCCCTGGTCAGGGGCTGCACAGTCGATTGCTTCCGGTCACCGGGACGACCCGGGAGGCAGGACTCCGGACCCCGGTAGAACGGGTGGCGACGCCCCCGCCCGGAAGGATCGAGATGACCGACTCCGCCCTGCTGGCCTCCCTCCTCGAACGCGTACAGCTCCTCGAGGACAAGGCTGCGATCCACGAGGTCCTCACGGCCTACGGCCCGGCCGTCGACGCCGGTGACGCCGAGGCGGTGGGGGAACTGTGGGCCGAGGACGCCGTCTACGACGTCGACATCCGCCTGATGGAGGGTCGCGACGCCATCATGAAGATGGTGCGCACCCGACCGCACCAGGACTACATCGAGGAGGGCTGCGGTCATCTGCTCGACCCGGTGCACATCCGGGTCGACGGCGACACCGCCGTCGCGACCTGCCACTCCCTGCTGCTGCGCCGCAACGCCGATTCGGATTCGTTCCGGGTGTGGCGGGTGAGCGCCAATCGTTTCGAACTCGCCCGGATCGACGGCAGCTGGAAGATCGTGCGCCGCACGTCGCGGTTGCTCGACGGCAGCACCGCCGCCCGCGACCTCCTCGCGAGCGCACGGCGCTGAACCCACGACTCGCGGGTGGGCGCTGGGGGCTCACCCGCGGCCGGCTCCGGGGGCGCTCAGACGCGCAGGGTGTCGCGTACGTGCCCGGTCTCGTTGATCGACGCGACGCGGCGCGCGCCGCTGCGTGAGACGAGGATGCGCGTCACCGACGCGTACTCGATGGGGAACATCAGCGGCCGGGGCAGCTCGAGCAGGTGCTGCAGCACGATGTTCACGACCCCACCGTGAGCGAACAGCGCCACGGTCTCGGCGTGGTCGCACGTGTCCACCACGTGGTCGATCCCTCGCAGCACCCGCGTGCGGAAGGCGTCCCCGTCCACGAAATCGGGCAGGTGACCTGCCAGGATGCGCTTGTAGGCGGCCGGTGCGACGTCCTTCGCGGCGTCGATCGTGAAGTAGTGGTCGTGGCCGTAGTCGTACTCGGCGATGTCCTCCATCTTCTCCACGTCGAGCCCGCGTCGTTCCGCGACCGGCTCGGCCGTCTGCAGGGCCCGCAACTGCGGGCTCGAGAACAGGCGGGTGATGTTGTAGGGGGACAGCGCGTCCGGCAACCGCGACGCCTGGAGACGACCGGCCTCCGTGAGCGGCGGGTCGGCGCCCCCGGTCTCGGCGCGGGCGTTGTTCGGCTCGGCGTGACGGATCAGGAGTAGCTGCACGACCTCACGATGCCAGGTAGAGCGGTTTCACGTGAAACCACCCGTCAGGAGCGCCGCGGCTTCGTGAACGGGAACGCCAGCGACTCGCGGATGCTCCCTCCGAGTACGAGCATCACGATCCGGTCGACACCCATACCGAGGCCGCCGGTGGGAGGCATCGCGTATTCGAGTGCTTCGAGGAACTCCTCGTCGAGTTCCATCGCCTCCTCGTCACCGCCCGCGGCGAGCAGCGACTGCTCCGTGAGGCGAGCACGCTGGTCGAGCGGATCGGTGAGCTCGCTGTAGGCGGTCCCCAGCTCGACACCCCAGGCCACCAGGTCCCACTTCGCCGCGACACCCGGCTTGCGGGGGTGCGGCCGGGTCAACGGCGACACCGAGGTCGGGAAGTCGGTGTAGAAGGTGGGGAACTCCGTCTTCGATTCGACGAGGTGCTCGTACATCTCCTGCGCGGTGGCGCCGGCGTCCCAGGCCGGGTTGTAGGGGATCTCGTGTTCGTCGCACAGGCGTCGCAGGACGTCGACGGGGGTCTGCGCGTCGACGAACGTCCCGAGCGCCTCGGAGATCGCGTCGTGGAAGGTCTTGACGGGCCACTCGCCGGAGATGTCGATCTCGACCGGGATACCGTCGGGTCCGGGCCGCAGGATGATCTCGCGTCCGTGTGCAGCGCGGGCCGCTGCCTGGATCAACTCGCGTGCGACCACCCGCATCTTCTCGTAGTCGCTGTGCGCCTCGTATGCCTCGAGGATCGTGAACTCCGGGTTGTGCTTGAAATCCGCACCTTCGTTGCGGAACACCCGGCCGATCTCGAAGACCTTCGCCATGCCCGCGACGCACAACCGCTTCAGATACAGCTCGGGGGCGATCCGTAGGTACAGATCGGCGTCGTAGGCGTTGATGTGCGTGATGAACGGTGCGGCGTTCGCGCCGCCGTGCACCGACTGCAGGATGGGGGTCTCCACCTCGAGATAGCCGCGCGCCTGCAGTTCGTCGCGTAGCGACCGCACCACCGCGCTGCGTGCCGCGAGGTGGTCGCGTGCCCCGCGGTCGATCGCGAGATGCAGATAGCGTTGCCGCACGCGGGCTTCCGGGTCGACGAGGCCGTGGTACTTGTCGGGCAGCGGATGCAGGCACTTGCCGTCGATGCGCCACGAGTCGGCGAGCACCGAGATCTCGCCGGTGCGGCTGCGTCCCACCTCGCCCGACACCTCGACGAGGTCACCGAGGTCGAACAGGAAGCGTTGTCCGGCAACCCGTTGCCGGTCGATGAGGATCTGGATGTCGCCCGACCAGTCGCGCAGCACCGCGAACAGCACACCGCCGAAGTTGCGGATGCGCAGCAGGCGTCCCGCCACGGTCACCGGGGTGCCGGACTTCGCGGCCCGGGCCTCGGCGGCCGTGTGGGTCGGGGGATGCGCGACCGGATAGGGATCGACACCGTGCTCGACGATCCGCTGCAGGGTGTTCATCCGCACCTGGACCTGTTCGGGGCGGCGACGTCCGTGCGAGACGGCGGGCGTGCCGTCGGCAAGCTCGACGTCGGGTGCGCTGCCGTCGTCGTGCAGTTCTGCCGCGGCCACCTGGTCCTCGGGGAACGCCGAGTGTGTTCCCGTGTGCTGCTGGGTGTTCCGACGACCGAAGGTGGGGAGGGTGAGGAAGCCCTCGGCGATCGCCGACGCGAGCGCGACGCGCGGGATGAGCCGGTTGTCGCGGAAACACAGGAAGCGGGGCACCCATTCGGGGTGGTACTTGACGTTGGACCGGTACAACGCCTCGAGCTGCCACCACCGTGAGAAGAACAGCAGGATCGACCGCCACAACCGCAGGATCGGGCCGGCACCGATCCGCGCGCCCTCCTCGAAGACCGACCGGAAGACCGCGAAGTTCAACGAGATCCGCTCGACGTCGAATTCGGCACCGCGTGAGGCGAGCTCGGAGACCATGAGTTCGACGACGCCGTTGGGGGCCTGCGGGTCGCGGCGCATGAGGTCGAGTGACACGCCGTCCGATCCCCAGGGCACGAGCGAGAGCATCGCGACGACCTTGCCGTCCGCGACCGCTTCGACGAGCAGGCAGTCGCCGTCGAGCGGGTCGCCGAGCCGGCCGAGGGCCATCGAGAAACCGCGCTCGTTTTCGGTGTCGCGCCAGGCCTCGGCGCGCTGGATCGCCGCCGACAGCTCGATGGGTGACAGTTCGCGGTGACGCATGATCCGCGCGGTCACACCGTGTTTGCGGGCGCGGTTGACGGCCTGCCGCACCGGTCGCATGTCGCGTCCGGCGAGACTGAAGTCGCGGGTGAGCAGGACGGCCTCGTCGCCGAGCTGCAGCGCGTTCAGACCCGCACGGTGGTAGGCCGTCGCACCGTTCTCGCTCGCCCCCATCACCGCGGGTGTCCACCCATAGGCGCGGGCGAGGTCGAGCCATTCGTCGATGGCGTGCGGCCATGCTTCGGGGTTGCCGATCGGATCACCGCTCGCGAGGCACACGCCGAGTTCGACGCGGTAGGTCACCGCGGCCTTGCCGCTGGGGGCGAACACCACGGCCTTGTCGCGGCGGGTCGCGAAGTAGCCGAGCGAATCGTCGCTCTGGGCGAGCAGACCGCGGATGGCCGATTCGTCACTGCCGGTGAGCGCGTTGCTCGCTCGCTGTGAACGGAACAGCACCACGACCGCCGCGAGCACGGCGAGGGCGCCGAGGAGGCCGAGGATCGTGTTGACCAGCCCGTTCGGGCGGCCACCGAACTGGTCGTTGTCGATGAACGTCAGCGCGGTGACGCGGTTGAGCGCCCACAGGAACCGGTCGGTAGCGGGCAGGGTGCCGGGGAACAGTTCCACCAGGCCCCAGCCGATGAGCGTCGCGACGACCAGACCACCTACGAGCACACCGAGTGCGGCCCAGGCGTTTCCGCGCCGCACGCGCGTGTAGAACTCGGGATAGGACAGCAGCAGGAGCGCGACGATCAGCAGGTGGACGACCAACGCGACGAGGTGGTTCGGGTCGCGCTCGACGATGCTCATCACGAGATTGGTGATGGAGAATCCGCCGAGGTAGATCGTCAGGATCCACCACGCGATGCGTTTTCGGCCGGCGATCGCACCGGCGAGCAGGCCGAGGACGAGCGCGAACGACAGGCTCGTGTCGGGGGCGTCGAAGTAGTACTCGTCGAGATATTCGCGCGGGGCGTGGATCCAGTAACGCAGGGTCGGGGAGATCGACCACAATGCGACCACGACCGCGTAGATGCCCAGGATCAGGCCGAAGATGTGCGGTACGGCGGACAGACGTCCACCGACACGGTCGGTCAGCGACGGCCGGGAGGGCGGTCGGGCGTCCTCCACCGGACGCGGGCGCTCGACAGGAGCGGCGGAATCCGCAGACATGGAATAGAACGGTAACGGGCAAACGCGGCAGCCGTGGGACGAACGGCCGCGGGACCGGGTCACATGCCCGGTCCCGCGGCCGTTCTCATCCGCTCATGCGCCTGTCAGTAGCACTGCGCGCTCAGCGCGCTCATGAGCGCGGCGCTCCCGCGGTCGCGACGTCCTCGGTGGCGTCCGGCTCGGACGGTTCGGCCCGCGCCGGCTTGCTCGGCCACCAGATCTTCTTGCCGATGTCGATCGTCAGGGCCGGCACCACCAGCGACCGCACGAGCAGCGCGTCGAGCAGGACACCGAAGGCGACGATGAACGCCAGCTGAGCCAGGAACAGCAGTGGGATCACCGCCAGCGCCGAGAACGTGGCCGCGAGCACCACGCCGGCGGACGTGATGACACCACCGGTGACGGTCAGCGCCCGCAGGGTGCCCGCACGGGTACCGACCTTCTTCGTCTCCTCGCGGACGCGGGTCATGAGGAAGATGTTGTAGTCGATACCCAGCGCCACGAGGAAGACGAACCCGAACAGAGGCACCACCGGGTCGGCGCCCGGGAAACCGAACAGGTGGTTGAACACGAGCGACGAGATACCGAGGGTCGCCGCGAACGAGACGATCACGGTGAGCATCAGCAGGATCGGTGCGACGACCGCCCGCAGCAACGCGATGAGCACCAGCAGCACCACGAGCGTCACAACCGGGATGATGACGGTGCGGTCGCGGGTCGCGGTGTCCTTCGTGTCGAGGTCGACGGCCGTGGGTCCGCCGACGAGTGCCTCGGCCCCGGGCACGGCGTGCACCGCCTTGCGGATGCGTTCGACGGTCTCCTCGGCGGCGAGGGAGTCGGCGGGATCCGAGAGCGTCGCCTGCACCGCGACCAGTCCGTCGACCACGCGCGGCGCGCCGTCGGGGCCGGGGACGGGCTGGACGGTCGTCACGCCCTCGACGCCCTCGGTGGCGCCGACGACACCCTCGAGCGCGCCTTCGCGGGCGACGACGATGCTGGGCGAACCGGTGCCGGCGTCGAAGTGCTCACCGAGCACCTCCTGGCCGGACTTCGAATCGGTTTGCAGGAGGAACAGATCCGAGGACGCGACACCGCTCGCCTTGAACTGCGGTGCCAGCAGGGCGAAGGCGACGAGCACGAGGCTGCACACGATCCAGATGGGACGCGGCTTCGACCCGACGAAGTCGGCCACCCGGCCCCACACCTTGTGGGACTTCTGCATGTCGTCGGCGTCGGCGTTCGGGTCGTAGACCGGGCGGGTGGGCCAGAACGCGACGCGACCGAGCAGCACGAGCACTGCGGGCAGGAAGGTGAGCGACGCGAGGAACGACGTCGCGATGCCGATGGCGGCCACCGGGCCGAGACCGCGGTTGGAGTTCAGGTCCGACAGCAGTAGGCACAGCACACCGAGGATGACGGTGCCGGCCGACGCCGCGATCGGCTCGATCGAGCCGCGGAGCGCGCTGCGCATCGCGGCGTACTTGTCCTGCTGCAGTCGCAGTTCCTCGCGGTACCGGGAGACCAGCAGCAGCGCGTAGTCGGTGGCGGCGCCGAACACGAGGATGAACATGATGCCCTGGCTCTGGCCGTTGAGCGCGATCGCTCCGGCGTCGGCGAGCACATAGATCAGCAGGCTCGCGAGGGCGAGTGCGAACAGCGCCGAGATGATGACGACGAACGGCAGGATCGGGCTGCGGTAGACCACCACGAGGATGACGAGGACGACACCGCCCGCGACGAGCAGGAGCAGTCCGTCGATGCCGCCGAAGGCCGACGACAGGTCGGCGGCCTGCCCGGCGGGGCCGGTGACGTAGACGGTCAGGCCGTCCGGTGCGCCTTCGAGGGTCGTCCGGAGTTCCTCGACGGCCTCCTGGACCTCCCCGGAGGCGTCGAGCGGCACGATCATCTGCGCCGCTGCGCCGTCCTCGGACGGGATCGGCGGCGGTCCGGCCGATTCGGTGGCGAGGAAGGCGAGGTCCTCGTCGGTGATCCCACCGTCGCGTTCGGCGACGACGATCGCGGGGATGAACTCGCTCTCGTCGAACTGCGCGTACAGCTCGTCCGCGCGGGTGGATTCGGCCGATGCCGGGAGGAAGGTGCTCGCGTCGTTGGAGGCGACCTCGCTGAGCTTGCCTGCGAACGGGCCGCCGCCACCGGCGGCCACGAGCCACGCGATGAGCAACAGGGCGGGTAGCAGCCACCGCCATCGGCCGGTTCTACGTGGGGGCGCGGTAGCAGTGCTCAAGATTCCTCCTGGCGTGAACGGATATGTCGACCCACCCGGGGGCGTGGACGCCTACCGGCGTGTGATCGAACTCGAGCGCGACGACGCGACCGGTGGCGACTCTCCGGTCGCGGTCTCGGACCCGGCGACCCTGCGCAGGCTCCTGCTCGAGATCGTTCGTTCCCACAGCGCTCCTCGTGACAGCCCGCGGAATACCCATGATCGGGAGATTCCACCCCTTCCCGGGGTGTGAGCCGGCCCCCGCCCCGGGAAACGGAGAGATTCGCCGGATGAGCGCGCGGTAGGGTTCCGCATGGTCTCCGCCCACCGGACCCACGCCGACGTTGTCTCCGCACTGCGAGCGGCCGGGTGCGTGTTTGCAGAGGAGGAGGCGCAGCTGCTCGTCGAAGCCGCTCCCACACCCTCGGATCTGGAGCGGCTCATCGCGCGGCGGGCCGGCGGAGAACCCCTCGAACACGTACTGGGACAGGTCTTCTTCCACGGCAGGCGCATCGCGGTGCGAGAGGGGGTGTTCGTCTCCCGTCGCCGCACCGAGTACCTGGTGGACTGCGCGATCGAACTCGCGCGGCCCGGCGCCGTGATCGTCGACATGTGCTGCGGGTGCGGTGCCGTCGGTGCCACGCTCGCCACCGCCGTCGAGGCCTGCGAGGTCTACGCGGCCGACATCGATCCCGTCGCCACCGCGTGTGCCCGCCTGAACCTGCCGCCCCACCGGGTGTTCGTCGGCGATCTGTTCGACGCCCTGCCGGGCACGCTGCGCGGTCGCGTCGACGTGCTCGTCGCCAACGCGCCCTACGTGCCGTCGGGGGCGATCGCGTCGATGCCGCGGGAGGCGCGCTGCAGCGAGCCGCGACATGCACTGGACGGCGGACCCGACGGACTGGACGTCCACCGTCGGCTCGTCGCCGACGCGGGTCGGTGGCTCACCGACGGTGGGTCGCTGCTCGTCGAGTCGGCCGCGTCGCAGGCACCCGTCGTGCGCGACCTCATGACCCGGGCCGGACTCGACGCCGACACGCGGGGTTTCGAGGAGGCCGACGCGACCGTCGTCATCGGCATCCGCCGATGACGTGCTCGCTGCCGCGAACATGTCAGTCGAGCGGCAGCTGAGCGAAGATCGCGGTCGGCTGGGTCGACCCGCCCGTCGGTTCCACGCTGAAGGCGAGCGCGGTGGCACCCGAGATGTCCTCGAGCACCGCGGTCGTCGACGGCGCGACGTCGTCGGGGGTCATCGTGCCTGCGGGCTCCATTCCCTCGGGCCCGACCAGCCACATCTGGTAGACGCTGCCCTCGGCCGGCGGGGCGACGTTGTTCATCACCAGCACGCCGGCGTCCTCCTCCTTGGAGAACACCACGGTCGCGGTGCCGCCACCGTCGAGCTCGCCCGACGAGGTCCGTACGTCCTCGGCGGCGAAGACCCGCTCGCTCGTGCCCGGCTCGGACGTGTTCTGCCATTGACCGGCCACCACGACGCCGCCGATCGCGACGATCACGGCCGCTGCCGCGGCGAGCAGGAAGTTCCGCCGTCGGGCCTGGCGGCGCTCGTCGAGGGAGACGGGCGGGGGACGGTGATCGTCCTCCGCCCGAGGTGCCTCGGTCGCCTCCGGGTCACCGGGTCGTTCCGTGTGCGTCTTCTCGGCGGGCGTCTTCGCGGTGAGTTCGGCGTGGACCAGATCGAGCAGTCGCACCCGGAGTTCGGGCGGCGGCTCGGTCGCGGTACCGGCCGACATCGCTGCGAGGGTCTCGCGGACCTCGCGGACCTCGACGCCGAACCGTTCGGCCACCTCCGGGTCTGCTTCCGCGAGTCGCTCGGTAAGCTCTCGACGTTCGTCGGGCGTGACGGCATCCAATGCGAAGACGGGTGCCATGTCGAGCAGATCGCGCGAGGAATCGTTCGCCTCGTCAGCCATCCACAGTCACCCCCAGACAATTCTTCAGTCGTTTCAGGCCGTCCCGGATGCGCGACTTGACCGTCGGTAACGGGGACGAAAGTTCTTCTGCCACTTCGGTATACGTAAAGCCTCTGTAGTAGGCGAGCTCGACCGAGCGTCGCTGCAGTTCGGTGAGCGAACCCAGACACTCGTTCACCCGGCGGCGATCGTCGCGCTGCGCTACCTCCTCGCTCACCGAGTCGAAGGCCGCGTCGACGTTCGTCGAACCGTACTGCGACTCGCGGTCGGCTCCGGACTGTTCGCTGCGGACCCGGTCGACGGCACGCCGATGGGCGAGCGTGATGATCCACGACAGAGCGGAACCCTGACGCGGGTCGTACTTGTCGGCCGACCTCCATACCTGGAGGTAGACCTCCTGGGTGGTCTCCTCGCTGTAACCGGGATCCCGCAGGACCCGCAGCACCATGCCGAAGACTCGGGAACGCGTCGCGTCGTACAGTTCGGCGAACGCCGTAGGGTCTTGCCGGGCCACCCGCCCGAGCAGTTCGCCGAGGGTATCGGTATGGCCTCCGACGCCGGTCATCGGCTCAGTCCGCTCATCGAGGGAAAGCCTAGCCTGGACATTCCCTCCACTCAAGGCAACCGTGTCGACCACGAGCGTCACCCCATCCACATCCGAGCACGTAGAACAGTCGTGAGATCGGCCGGCAGCCGTTCGCCGCTGACGGTCGCGGTGAACACCGGGACGCCGGGTCGCCGCAGGGCGACCGAGACCGCGAACGTGTCGCCGGCCCGGGTGATGATGTCGATCTCGTCCGAGCGCAGCGTGTAACAGTGCCGTCCGTTCCGGCGCGAATGGATCTCCGCGACCACGCAGGCCAGGGAACCGCTCGGATCGTGACACCAGAACAGGTTCAGCGGATCCGATCCGAGACCGAGGCGCCGGATGTTCAGCAGCGCAGTGATGCGCCCGACCGGAACCCGCACCCCGTCGGCCACGAGCTGATCCTCGACCCGCCCGCGGAAGGTGTCCGAATCGCTCGCGACGAAGTGGTCCCACGGCTCGAACCGCATCAGCGTGCGCAACCACCAGGACGAAGGCATCGACTCGTCGACATCCATGACCCAGCTGAAGCCGCGGTACTCGAGCGAGGGGCGCTCGGCCGAGCCCTGCGCGTGGCGGACGAAGGTCCGGTAGATCGCCGGCACGACCGCCTCCCGGCCACCCGGGAACTCGACGTCGTCGCCGATCATCGCGACTGCGCGGGGAAGGTCAGGATGCATGGTCGTCTCCGGGGCACGGGGTCGGTTTCCCCGACAGTGTGCACGTGAGGAAATCGGCTGTGGTGCCGACCGGACGCCCACCGGGCAACACGAATACGTGAGCCGGTCGGAGATCCTCGACGTCGTCCATGACGTGCATTCGGAGCCGACCGCAATACGGATGGGTCGAACACCGGATACCGATCCGAGAAAAAATCTCTCGATCCGACCCATCCGGGCCGACCCGAGGTTCGAATGACCGGTGACACACCTGATCGACGTGGCCGTTTCCGGCCACGGCCTACGAAGGGAACCACAGTCATGAACATCACTGCGCGCAAGAGCCTGGCCGTCGTCGGAATCGGTGCGATGTCCCTGCTGGGTGTTGCGGCGTGTTCGGATGATTCGGGCACGGACACCACCGACACCACCACGATGGAGCCCACCCAGGAGACAATGCAGGAAACCACTACGGCTGCAACCGGTACCGCAGCCCCCGCTGCCGGCCCCGTCGGACCGGGCTGCGCCGATTATGTCGCCGCGAACCCTACCGGCCCGTCGTCCGTCGAGGAACTCGCGAACCAGCCTGTCGCCGAGGCCGCCGGAAACGTGCCGATCCTGACCACTCTCACGCAGGCCCTGTCCGGCCAGCTCAACCCCGACGTCAACCTGGTCGAGACGCTCAACGATGGCGAGTTCACCGTCTTCGCGCCGGTCGACGACGCGTTCGCCGCCCTGCCGCCGGAGACCGTCCAGACGCTGCAGACGGATTCGGCTCTACTGACCGACATCCTCACCTACCACGTGGTTCCCGGTGAGCTGACCCCGGCCGATATCGCCGGCACGCAGACCACCGTCCAGGGCGGCACCGTCGAGGTCGCCGGCGAGGGTGAGATGTGGACCGTCAACGACGCCAACGTGATCTGCGGTGGCATCGAGACCGAGAACGCCACCGTGTACCTGATCGACGGCGTTCTCATGCCCCAGCAGTAACCGATACCGGACGACGGAAAGGTAGAAGGCATGCGTAGATCCCGACACGGCGTTCGGGGGCTTGCGGCGGCGTTCATCGCCGCCGCAGGCGCGCTCCTGTTCGCCACGCCCGCCGCCGCAGCGCCGCTCACTCCGGTTCCCGAGCTCGACGTGAACCGGTATGTGGGGCAGTGGTATCAGCTCGCCGCCAATCCGGCTCCCTACAACATCGACTGCGCTCGCGACACGACGGCGTTCTACACGCTGCTCGACGAACGCAACGTGCGCGTGGAGAACTCGTGCACCACGTTCACCGGTGATCGTCGCGGGATCATCGGGAACGCCCGCGTGAACGACACTGCCGCACTGCATGTGTCTTTTCCGGGGGTACCCTTCCAGGATTCGCTCGACGGACCGAGCAACTACATCGTCACGTACCTCGCGGACGATTACTCGTGGGCAGTCGTCGGTGACCCGACGCGCATCTCCGGATTCGTGCTGTCGCGTTCGCCCGTCGTCAGCGACGACGCGTGGCGCGAGATCCGGAACGTCGTCGAGGCGAGCGGGTACAACTCGTGCCTGATGCTCACCTCGCCCACCACCGAGGGACTGCAGGACATCAAACCGCTCTGCGCCGTGTAACTCTCGGTCGATCGTGGTGGTGTGCGGATCCCGAGGAAGATCCGCACACCACCCAGATCCGTCGTCCCGAGAACATCCCCTCGCGAATTCGCCATCCGCTACGGCAATTGCCGCAGCGGATGGCGAACAACGTAGCGGATCGCTCTAGCGGCCGGCGGTGCCCGCGATGTTCTCGAGCATGCCGCGGAAGATGATGCCGTGGAAGGGAACCAGCGCGTACCAGTAGAGACGACCGGCGACTCCGCGCGGGAAGAAGATCGCCCGCTGGTGCACGCGCGACCGGCCCGACTCCAGCGGTTCGACCCGCCACTCGAGCCACGCTCCGCCGGGTGCCCGCATCTCCGCGCGCAGGCGCAGCAGCGTCGGACGTTCGATCCGTTCGACGCGCCAGAAGTCCAGGGCGTCACCGGTATGCAGGGTTTTCGGGTCGCGGCGACCGCGGTGGAGTCCGACGCCGCCGACGAACCGGTCGAGCCAGCCGCGGATGGTCCACGCCAACGGGAAGGAATACCAACCGTTCTCGCCGCCGATGCTCTCGACGACGGCGAACACCTTCTCCTGGGACGAATCCGACTCGAGTGACCGCTCGTCGGTGAAGACGACCTCGCCGGCCCAGTCCGGGTCGGACGGAAGCGGATCGGCGGGTGCACCGACCGGTGATGCGTTCGTCCACGTCGTCTCGACCTCTCCCCGTTCGATACGGCCGAGGGCGAGCCGGACCGCGTCGCGGTAGCCGGTGAGGCCGGATTCCGGTGGGGGGATGATCGAGTCGACGTCATGGTTGCGCATTACCGCGTCGGTCGACAGCGATTCGAGGAGCGCGCGACCGAGAGGCGGAGGAATCGGCGTGACCAGACCGATCCACAAACCGGCGAGCTTCGGTGTGAGGACGGGCAGGACGAGGATCCGGCGTTTCGTCAGACCGGCGACCTCCGAGTACTGCTGCATCATCTCGCCGTACCGCAGGACGTCGGGCCCACCGATGTCGTAGGTGCCACTGCGGGGGAGGGGTGCATCTGCGGCAGCGAGCAGATAGTGCAGGACGTCGCGCACCGCGATGGGCTGGATCCGGTTGTTCACCCAGCGTGGGGTCGTCATGACGGGGAGCCGGTTGCTCAGATGCCGGATCATCTCGAACGACGCCGAACCCGAACCGATCACGACGCCGGCCTGCAGCACGAGCGTCGGAACACCGGAATCCGTCAGGATACGTCCGACCTGGGCCCGTGAATACAGGTGCGGTGAGAGATCACCCGACTCCGGGTGCAGCCCACCGAGGTACACGATGCGGGAGACGCCGTGGTCGCGTGCCGCGTCGGCGACGTTCTGCGCCGCTCGCTTCTCCGCGTCGACGAACTCGTCGCGACCACCCATCGAATGCACCAGGTAGTACACGACGTCGATGTCGCGGCATGCCGCGCGCAGCGATTCGGCGTCGTCGAGGTCGCCACGGACGATCTCGACGTCGTCGGCCCACGGCACGTCGCGCAATTTGTCGGGGCTGCGCGCGAGCACCCGTACCCGGTAACCCGCCTCGAGCAGGCGCGGAGCGAGCCGGCCACCGATGTAGCCGGTCGCTCCGGTGACCAGGACACGTTTTCCGCTCACGGTTCCTCCAGGATGTGGCCGAGTTGGTGGCGCAGCGACGCTTCGAGATCGGGACGCCGGAACCGGTGCCCGGCGTCGATCAGCGCCTTCGGGACGACGAACTGATCGGCCTGGGCGACCTCGCGTGCACCCTCGTCGCCGAGCAGCAACCGGGGGCCGAAACCGGGGACGGGCAGCAGTGCGGGACGGTGCAGCACCGACGCCAGTACCCGGGTGTACTCCTCGTTGCGCACCGGCTGCGGTGCAACGGCGTTCACCGGTCCGGTCAGGCCGGGGTCGGTGAGGGCACGGTGGTAGACATCGAGGAGGTCGTCGATGTCGATCCAGGAGAACCACTGCCGGCCGTCGCCGATCCGGCCACCGAGACCGCTCGCGAACAGCGGCCGCATCAACTGGAGCGTTCCGCCGCGGGGTGTCTGTACGATGCCGGTGCGCACGTGCACGACCCGCATGCCCTTCTTCTCCGCGGGATGTGCCGCGGCCTCCCAATCGGAGACGACGTCGGCGAGGAAACCCGTTCCACGTGATGCGTTCTCGTCGAGCGGTGTGTCTCCTCGGTCGTAACCGTAGAGGCCGATCGCGGACGCGGAGACGAAGGTCGCGGGACCGTTGGGTGTGGTCGCGGCGAGTTCGGCGAGTCGGCGTGTCGGTTCGATGCGGCTGTCGCGGATCGCGGCCTTGTGGGAGTCGGTGAACCGTCCCGCGATCGACGCGCCCGCGAGGTGAACGACGGCGTCGACGCCTTCGAGTAGGTCGGGCGCCGGATCCTGAGGGTCCCAGCATCGTTCGTCGGTGCGCTGCGGTTTCCGGCGCACCAGGCGGACTACCTGGTAGCCACCCGTGGACAGGAAGGCCGTCAGGGCAGTACCCACGAGTCCGCTCGATCCGGTCACCGCGACCGTCCCGGGTCGGATGCCCTGCGCGTGCGACCAGCGGTGGCTCGCGAGATCGTCGGCGAGCTGGCGGTGCCGGTAACGGAAGGTCTGGGTGAGGAAACAGCCCGGTACCGGCGTGTCGACGCGATCGGTGACGCGGGTGCGGAATTCGTCGACGACGTCGAAGCGGTGTTCGTGGCGCCACGAGCCGATGACGGTGGCGGGGCGCGACAATAGGCCGTCGTGGGAGAGTTCGTCCACGAAACGTGCTGGCGGGTCGTAATCCTCGGGTCTGTGCCGGGAGATCCAGCGCAGACCGCCGGGGAGACCGAGGACGGCCGTACCGGATTCGAGGGAGTCGGCCTCGGCGACGACGTTCATCGGCTGCCAGGGCGGGATCAGGCGGAGGATGGCGCCGGGCCGGGAGTGCCAGTCGAACACCTCGTCACGCGGTGCGTCGACGACGCTCGAGAATTCGATGCCCATGCCCTGCCTCCTGTTTGCAGTGATGCTCACCCGGTGGTGACGGCGCCGGGGCGCCCGGTGGTGACGGCACCGGGGCGCCCGGTGGTGACGGCGCCGGGGCGGACTCCTGCACCGTATCCACTCAAGCAGGAAGGACGCTGATCAGAAAGGTGTATGCGTCGACGAGCGGGTTGTGGATGGCCATGAAAGCTGCCTCGACGAGAGCGCGCACTGCGATGTCCTTTCGTTGGGTGTACGGCGAACAGGTTGTCCGTCCAGAAGTTGTTCGGAGCACCGCCACGACCGGATGGGTCGTTTCGCCGTCTTCTTCATCGGGGTGAGCGAATCCGCTCGTATCTGTCCAGAGCGACGCGGCGTTCGTGTGCGTGATCGACGACCGGTTCCGGGTATCCGTCCGGAGGGCCGTCGGGCAGGCTGTGCACACGAGCGCCGTCGATGCTCCGCAGTTCGGGTACCCATCTGCGTACGTATTCACCCGTCGGATCGAACTTCTCGCCCTGCCGGGTCGGATTGAACACCCGGAAGTAGGGAGCGGCGTCGGTGCCGCTGCCCGCCGTCCACTGCCAATTGTGTTGGTTGGAGGCCAGATCGCCGTCCACCAGATGCTTCATGAAATGTCGCGCCCCACGCCACCACGGCAGGTGCAGGTCCTTCGTCAGGAACGACGCGACGATCATCCGCACCCGGTTGTGCATGACGCCCTCTGCGAGGAGCTGTCGCATCCCGGCGTCCACGATCGGGAATCCCGTGCGGCCCTCGCACCACGCGGCGAACAGGGCGTCGGCGTCGGGTCCGGAATCGTAGGTGATGGCGTCGAAGTCGCTGTTGTAGTTGGTCCGGGCGGTCTCGGGCCGCTGGAACAGGACGTCGGCGTAGAAGTCGCGCCACGCCAGTTCGCTGCGGAAGGTGACGGCCCCCTCGTCCGACCGGTTCCTCATGTCGTGCAGCAGGGTCCGCGGATGGATGCAGCCGAACTTCAGATAGGGCGACAGGCCGCTCGTGCCGTCGTAGGCCGGCCGGTCACGGTCGGTGGCGTACCGCTCGAGACCGTCGTCGAGGAATTCGCGCCATCGCTCCAGTGCGGCCGCCTCTCCGATGGGAGGTGTGGGTTCGTCGCCGGCTTCGGGAATCGGCACGCGTGTGGAGCAGCCGCTCGGGTCGACCCAGTCGGCGGTGTCCGGTCCGGTTGCCGCGGGTGTGTGCCATCCGTGGTCGTTCCAGGCGCGGCGGAAGGCCGAGAACACCTTGTATGCAGTGCCGTCGGGTTTCGTTATGCGGCCCGGCGTGACGGCATACGGCGAGCCGGTGGCCACCAGCGGGACGTCGCCGAGCGCTTCGGCGACCGCTCGGTCGCGTCGCGTGCCGTAGGGACCGTGGTCGGAACTGATGTGGACCGCGGCCGCATCGAACTCGGCGGCGACTTGCGGCACCAGCATCATCGGGTCTCCCTGGACGACGAGCAGGCGCCCGTCGAGATCCCGGTCGAGGGCTTGCAGGCATCCCATGAGGAAGTCGCGCCGGCGGGCACCGGACGGGCGGAGCAGTGCGTCGTCGAGGACGAACAGGGCGAGGACGTCGTCGGCGGCCTCGGTGGCCGAGAGCAGGGTGGGCAGATCGTTCAGTCGGAGATCACGACGGAACCAGATGATGCTGGGGCGGGCCATGGATCCAGTGTCGGGGACAATGGGTGCCATGTCCGACGCATTCGATGTACCGATCCGTGACGAGTCGATCCGGCTCGGTCAGTTCCTCAAGCTCGCAAGCCTCATCGAGTCGGGTGCGGAGGCCAAGGAAGTGATTGCCGACGGCCTGGTGTCGGTCAACGGTGAGGTGGAGGTGCGTCGCGGCCGTCAGCTGAAGGTGGGCGACGTGGTGGAGATCGCCGGGGCGGGCGCGCGGGTCGCGCACGAATAGCGGGTCGACCCGCGCGCTCGGCTGATCAGTTCTCGACGCGGACGACGACGCCGTCGGAGTCGCTGTAGACGATCTCGCCCGGGTTGAACGTCACGCCGCCGATCTCGACGGGCACGTTCTTCTCGCCGGAGCCGGTCTGCGTGCTCTTGCGCGGGTTGGTGCCGAGGGCCTTGATGCCGATGTCGAGTGTGCGCAGGATGGCGGAGTCGCGGACCGCGCCGTTGACGATGACCCCGGCCCAGCCGTTGTCGACACCGCGACCGGCGATGATGTCACCGACGAGCGCGGTGTGGATGCTGCCACCGCCGTCGACGACGAGCACGCCGCCGTTGCCCGGCTCGGAGAGGGTCTGCTTGACGAGCAGGTTGTCCTGGTAGCAGCGGATGGTGGTGATGGGGCCGACGAACTCGGTGCGGCCGCCGAACTGGATGAACTGCGTGTCGCAGCTGCGGATGTCCGGGCCGATCTCGTCGGCGAGGTCTGCTGTGGCTGTGAAGGCAGGGGTGTCACTCATGGTGCGAGGATAAGCGGACACGCTGCCCCGCACCGTGGGAGGTCCGGTCAGGACGCGCGACCGAAACGGCGTTCGTAGTCCTCTCGTTCGCGGGCGGCGCGGGCGCGTGCCTTCGCGCTGAGCAGTTCCGGATCGAGACCGTGCTGCTGGAGGCGGTGCCGCTGCCAGATGGGCCTCAACGCCACCGAGAAGTAGACCCATGGCAGCAGCAGCAACAGCATCATCGCGATCGGGATCCACACCGGCCCCGGGATCAGCAGGAACAGCAGGAGCAGCGGGATGATCGGCAGGTTCCATCGCAGCAGGTAGCGGCGCGTTCCGCCGGGGCCCAGGACGTCGTCGCGTACCCACTCCCGCATCTCGGGCGGTAGCGCGCGACCGAACATGTAGCCGATCCGCTGCAGAAAATTCGGTCGTGCACTACTCATCATGAGACCCAGGATAGGCCGTCACCCTTCGTAGAGGCCTGCCAGCCTGTCGGCGAAGTTGTCGACGACGACCTTCCTGCGCAGCTTCATGCTCGGCGTCAGATCACCCGATTCGACCGACAGTTCACGCTCGATGATCGTGAACTTCTTGATCTGCTCCCACCGGTTGAGCTGCAGGTTCAGCTCGTCGATGTATCCGGAGATCAGATCGTGGGTCTTGTCGTGCCGTGCGATGTCCTCGAACGATCCGCTCACACCGTTCTTGTTCGCCCACTCGCCGACGGATTCCGGATCGAGCGCCACCAGCGCCACGCAGTAGGGCTTGCCCTCGCCGTAGACGACGATCTCCGACGCGTACGGGCACATGCCTTTGAAGGTCGCTGCCAGCGACGACGGGGCGACGTACTTGCCCTGCGACGTCTTGAACATGTCCTTCTTGCGGTCAGTGATGCGCAGGTAGCCCTCGTCGTCGAGGCTGCCGATGTCGCCGGTGTGGAACCATCCGTCGTCGGAGAGCGACTCGGCGGTCGCGTCGGGCCGGTTGTGGTAGCCGGTCATCACACCGGGGCCGCGGACGAGCACCTCGCCGTCCTCCGCGATGCGGACCTCCGTGCCCGGGACGGGCCAGCCGACCGTGCCGATGCGGTTGGCGTAGGGACGGTTGACGAACGTCGCGGCAGAGGTCTCGGTGAGTCCGTAACCCTCGAGGACGGGGATGCCGACGGCGTCGAACCATTCGCCGACCTCGGGGTTGAGCGCCGCCGAACCGGAGATGAAGAACCGCAGGTGACCGCCGAAGCGTTCGCGGATGGTGGAGAAGACCAGCTTGTCGGCGAGGCCGTGCTGCAGTTTGTCCAGCAGTCCGGGCGACCTGCCGGCCTGCTTCGCCTTCGACACCTTCCGGCCCACGCCTACGGCCCAGTCGAAGATCTTCTTCTTGGCGCCGCCTTCCTCCTCCATCATTCCCTCGACGCGCGCGTGGGCCTTCTCGAAGATGCGCGGGGCCGCACCCATGAAGGTCGGGCGGACCACCGCGAGGTTCTCGACGATCTTGTCGACACGTCCGTCCACCGCGGTGGGGAAGCCGATCTGCAGAGGGAGGGTGAGCAGCACCTTGCCGAAGACATGCGACAGCGGCAGCCACAGATACTGCAGGTCGTCGGAACTGAGCATGTGCAGCGCGTCGATGGCGGCGGCCTCGTAGGTCCACGCCGAGTGCGGCAGGCGCACGCCCTTCGGCTTGCCGGTGGTACCCGAGGTGTAGATGAGGGTGGCCAGGTGCTCGGCCCTGATGCTGTGGATGCGGTTGAGCACCGCTCCGGAATCCTCGGCGAGCAGGCCGCGGCCCAGGTCGGCGAGCTCGTCGAAATTGATGACCCAATCACCGTCGCCGGTGCCCTCGACGACCACGACCTTCGCCACCTCGGGCAGATCGCTGCGGTGGCTCACGAGCTTCTCGACCTGCCCGGCGTCCTCGGCGATGACGATCCGGCTGCCGGAGTCGGCGACGATGAACGCGACGTCGTCGGCGTGGGTGGTGGGGTAGACGGTGGTGGTCGCGGCGCCCGCGCACATGACGGCGAGGTCGCCGATCACCCATTCGTAGCGGGTGGACGACGCGAGGGCCACGCGGTCCTCGGCCTCGATACCCAGGGAGATCAAGCCGGCCGCGAGCAGTCGTACCCGATCCCCGGTCTGTTCCCAGGTGACCGACGTCCAGCCGTCCTTCCCGTCGGGGTAGCGGAAGGCCTCGGCGTCGGGTGTGGCGGCCACTCGATCGAGCAACAGGCGGGCGACCGAGGGGGCCCGTTCGTCGATGACCGCTCGGTCGACCTTTTCCTCGGAGACGCGCGTCGTTGTCGTCATATGTCGCAGTCTAGGTAGCGGAACCGTCCTTCTGGTGAATATAAGTAGGAACTTATATAGTTGGTCCATGCACGGGTTCGAGGTCCTCGCAGATCCGGTTCGCCGCCGCATTCTCGAACTGCTCGCGGGCGGTCCGCAGGTGGCCGGTGAAATCGTCGCGGCGATCGGCCGGGAGTTCTCGATCTCCCAGCCGGCGGTCTCGCAACATCTCAAGATCCTGCGCGACCAGCGGTTCGCCGCCGTCCACAAAGACGGCACCCGCCGCTACTACGAACTCGATCCCGAGGTCCTCGTCGAACTCGAGGACTGGCTCGCGGGTCTGCATACGCCGGTATTCGCGGCGCTGGACGCCCTGGAGACCGAGATCGCGCGCGGCAAGCGTAAGCGGCGGAGCCGCGACGCCGTCCCGCCCGCGCTCCCTGCTTCCGACGAGAGAAGGAAATCCTCATGAAGAACGTGATCAAGAGCAACGAGACGAGTCGCCGCACGGTCGGTCGTCGCACCGTCGAGGACCACGAGGCCAAGGTCGTCACGATCTCGCGCAGCTACCGCACGAGCGCCGAGGACCTGTGGGAGGCGTGCACCGACCCGCAGCGCATCCCCCGCTGGTTCCTGCCCGTCGAGGGCGACCTCGAGGTCGGTGGCCGGTACCAGCTCCAGGGCAACGCCGGCGGTGAGGTCCTCACCTGCGAACCGCCCCGGACGTTCACGGCCACCTGGGAATTCGCTGGTCGCATGAGCTGGATCGAGGTGTCGGTCCTGCCCGAACCGGGAGACCGGGCGCGCCTGGAACTGACGCACATCGCCCACCCCGACGAGCACTGGGAGCAGTACGGTCCGGGCGCAGTCGGTATCGGCTGGGACCAGGCGCTTCTCGGACTCGGACTGCACATCGAATCGGGAGAAACGGTGGATCCGAAGGAATTCGAGACCTGGTCGATGTCCGAGGAAGGTCTGCAGTTCGTCCGCGACAGCAGCGAAGGCTGGTGCGAGGCCGACATCGCCGCGGGCGAGGACCCCGAACAGGCACGCGCAGCCGCCGAGCGGACGAGTGCGTTCTACACGGGCGAATAGAACGGGCTCACGCTGCGTCTCCGACGCACGGGGTCAGGCCGGGGCTCCGGCGCACGGGGTCAGGCCGGGGCTCCGACGCCGATCACGTCGAGGTCGTGGCCGATGACGAGGCGCCCGTCGAATCCGGCGCCGCATCCTTCCCAGGTGGAATCGGGCCGATTGCCCGGGACCATGTGCGAGAGCACCAGGGTTCCCACGCCGGCTTCCTGGGTGATCGGGCCGATCCTCGATGAGGGTGGCGTGCCGGATCTGCTCGGCGTCCATGACGGCGGGGACGTCCTCGGCCTGCTGTTCGATCGTGGGCACGTGGTCGACGGGATCGGAGAGCCCGAAACCGCGGCGCTGGAAACAGACGGCGCGCGAACAGGTGGCGAGGCGTTCGAAGAGCGAGTGCATGTACGGATCGGTCCACAACAGGTCCAGATGCATCTGGACCTCGAAGAACCACACGACGTCGGTGGGGCCGGTTCCGGCCACCCCGTAGGCCGGATTGTGACCATCGCGGGGTAGATACCGGGTCACCGGCGGATCCATCAGTCCAGACTATCGGGGTAGAAATGGAAGAAGTCGTGTTCCGATGAGGAGGACGGCGGTGTAGAGCTCGCTGAATCGGGCAATACGGTCGGCGGATCCGCGGGGTTGCGAACTCGGTGGAGAAGGGATGAACCCATGACACGTGCGTCGGAAGCGGGCGATCTCGGGCGGCGTATGGCCCAGCTCGCTCGCGGCTTCTACCATCCGGCCGATCTCGACGAGACCCTGCGCGGCGTGACCGCGGCCGCGGTCGAACTGGTGGAGGGGGCCGACTGCGCCGACGTCCTCATCGTGACCGGAGGGAAGCATTTCCGCTCTCTCGCCGCGACGTCGGAACTCGCCGAGCATCTCGACGACGTCCAGGAACAGTTCGGGGAAGGTCCGTGCCTCGATGCGAGCTTCAAATATCTCGTGGTGCGCTCCGAAGACCTGCGGACGGAGACCCGCTGGCCGCGTTTCGCGAAGGCCGCGGTGGACGCGGGTGTACTCAGTACCTTGTCGTTCCAGCTGTATCTCGATCAGGAGAGCATGGGAGCGCTGAACATGTTCTCTGCGAAAGCCGAGGCGTTCGGTCCTCCGGCGGAGGCGACCGCCGAGGTCCTGGCCGCTCATGCCGCGATGGCGATGAGCGCGGCCCGCAGTCGGGGACAGTTCGCGTCCGCCCTGGCGACCCGCGACATCATCGGGCAGGCCAAGGGCATGATCATGGAGCGTTTCGGTATCGATGCCGTTGCGGCCTTCGAACTGTTGCGCCGGCTCTCGCAGGACAGCAACGTCCCCCTCGCGGAGGTCGCTCAGGGGATCGTCGAAGCAGGTCCCGAGCGACGCGACGATCGGGAGACGGGCCTCGACGCCACGCCTGTGTGACAGCACACACGCACCCGGGTAGGTTTAGTGAAACTGCAAGTACTACTCACCGGTAGGGGTGCAACATGCCAGCTCCGAGCGCTGCGACCTTCCAGCGTCTTGCCGACCTCATCGCGATCCCCGACGCCGCCGAGCGGACCACCCGCCCCGTCGTCGAGGCGTTCACCGGCCGGGAGCTGGCCACCGTGCCGGTCGGCACGGCCGATGACGCGAAGGCCGCGATCGACCGGGCCCGCATCGCGCAGGTCGCGTGGGCGAAGCTGCCCGTCGAGAAGCGCGCCGCGATCATGCACCGCTACCGCGAGCTCGTGCTGTCCCGACGCGAGCAGCTCATGGACATGGCGCAGGCCGAGACCGGCAAGTCCCGTGTCTCCGCGCAGGAAGAGGTGCTCGACATCTCGATGACCGCGCGGTTCTACGCGCGCGTCGCACCGAAGCTCCTGCGCCCCCGCAAGGCCACGGGCATGCTGCCGGTCCTGACGAAGACCACCGTCCTGCACCATCCCAAGGGCGTCGTCGGCGTGATCGCGCCGTGGAACTACCCGATGACGCTGGCCGTCTCCGACGCGATCCCCGCCCTGCTCGCCGGCAACAGCGTGGTGCTCAAGCCCGACAGCCAGACGCCCTACTGCGCGCTCGCCGTCGTCGAACTCCTCTACGAGGCCGGGGTCCCCCGCGACGTCTTCGCCGTGGTCACCGGTCCCGGCACCGTGGTGGGCACCGCGATCGTCGAGAGCACCGACTACCTGATGTTCACGGGTTCGTCGGAGACGGGACGTCTGCTCGCCGAGCAGGCCGGCCGGCGCCTGATCGGGTTCTCCGCCGAACTCGGCGGCAAGAACCCCATGATCGTCACCTCCGGGGTGAACCTGCGCGAGGTCACCGACGCCGCCGTGCGGGCATGCTTCTCGAACTCCGGGCAGCTGTGCATCTCGATCGAGCGGATCTACGTCGAGAAGTCGATCGCCCCCGAGTTCATCCGGATGTTCGGGGCACGGGTGCGCGAGATGTCGCTCGGTCCCGACTACGACTTCGGTACCGAGATGGGCTGCCTCATCAGCGAGAGCCAGGTCAAGACGGTGACCCGGCACATCGAGGACGCCGTCGCCAAGGGCGCGACCGTCGTCGCCGGCGGGAAGACGCGGCCCGACCTCGGACCGCTGTTCTTCGAACCCACCGTGCTCACCGACGTGCCCGAGGACGCCGAGTGCTACCGGAACGAGACGTTCGGCCCGGTGGTGTCGATCTATCCGGTGGAGAATGTCGAAGAAGCGATCCGCGAGGCCAACGACACCGAGTACGGGCTCAACGCATCGGTGTGGGGCGCGACGAAGGCGCAGGGCGAGGCCATCGCCGCGCGGGTGCGTGCCGGCACGGTGAACGTCGACGAGGGATACGCCCCGGCATGGGGCAGCACCGATGCACCGATGGGCGGTATGGGCATCTCCGGCATGGGACGCCGCCACGGCGCGGAGGGCCTGTACAAGTACACCGAGGCGCAGACGATCGCGACGACGCGCCTGCTCAATCTCGACGGCCCGCGCGGACTTCCGCGGCGGGTGTGGGCGAAGGTGCTCGCCCCCTTCGTCAAGTCGATGCAGTGGCTGCCGGGTCGCTAGGAGCCGGATCGCTCTTCCACGCGATGGTGGTCGCGAGGGGTTTCTCGACGACGAGGCACAGCAGGACCCCGGCGACCACCACGAGCGGCGCAATGTACAGGTAGATCGGCACGAGCGCGTCGTTGTACGCCTCGAGAACCGGAATTCTGCACGATCAGCACGAGAAGCTGCATGGACGTGCCGAATCCGATGCCGAGCACGGCGAACCAGCAGCCCAGCACCCAGATCGGGGTGTCCGCGCCGAGGGTCGACAGGAGCACCAGCCGATCGCGGGTTCGGCGACGCGTCGTTCCACCGCGACGAACAGCACCGCACCGGCCGCCGTAGCGGCGATCAGCGCGTGCGTGTAGAAACCTCCGCTTGTTCTGCGATGGTCTCGACGGTGATGTCGGACAGGTGGGTGTAAGGCCGCGCATACTGATCGCCATGTCCTCGACCAGGATGGTGAACGGAGTGCTGGGAATACCGCTCACCACCCCCACGGCGACCGCGGTGTTCGCGATCCTCACGGTCATCGGTCTGATCGTGTTGCTCCTCCGCCGCTACCGGGTGTGGTTCGCACACGGAGTACCCCTCGCAGTAACCGCCGCCCTCGGCTCGACGGTGGTAGCCGCGCTCCTGATCGAGAAGGTGTGGAAACCGTTCCCGGATCGTCTGCCGTGGGCGGTGTACGGGTGGGCGGCAACGGCACTGCTCGCCGTCTCCCTACTGATCGGACGATGGTTCGTGCGACGTCGCGACCGGGCCCGACCACTCGTCGCGACGGCACTCGTGGTGTCTGCGGTACTCGTCGTGATCTCCGCCGCGGGCCGGATCGACGCGGTCTACGACGCCTATCCCACCGTTCGGACTGTTCTCGGAATCAGCGACTACCGGACCGTCCCCTTCGACGACCCCTCCCTCCGGGCATCGCAGACCGTGCCGGTGGAGGACTGGTCGGCGTCGGACGATCTGCCTGCGACCGGTGCGGTCACCTCTGTGACAATTCCCGGAACAGTCTCCGGATTCCGGGCGCGGGAAGCCCGCGTCTACCTTCCGCCGGCCTACTTCTCGGATCCACGACCGGAACTGCCGGTGCTGGTACTGCTCGCCGGACAGCCCGGCAGTCCGGAGGACTGGCTCGTGGGCGGACATCTCCCGTCCACCATGGACGCCTATGCCGCGCAGCATCACGGCCTGGCGCCGGTCGTCGTGCTCGCGGACGGCACCGGAGGTCAGTTCGACAACCCGTTGTGCGCCGACTCGCATCTCGGCAACGTGGCGACCTATCTGGCCGTCGACGTTCCGGCGTGGGTACGGGACGACCTGCAGGTCGACGACGACCCACGGGCACGGGCCGTGGGCGGACTCTCGTACGGCGGAACGTGCGCACTGCAACTCGCGACCACCCGGCCAGATGTCTACCCGACCTTTCTGGACATGTCGGGACAGGCCGAGCCGACCATCGGTGACCGGGCGTCGACGATCCGGGACGTGTTCGGTGGTGATGCGGAAGCATTCGCGCGCAACAATCCTGCCGACCTGCTCGCACGCAATCGGTATCCCGATTCCGCCGGTGCTTTCGTGGTGGGACTCGACGATTCCGAATACCGTGCCGGGGTGGAACAACTCGCTTCGTTGGCTCGGAGCGCGGGGATGGACGTCCACCTCACCGAACTGCCGGGCACACACAGCTTCGCCCTGTGGTCCGCAGGGCTCGAGAAGGAGTTGCCATGGCTCGCACAACGGCTCGGGCTCGGCAACTGATGCGCCGCACAGGGGCGGGGGTGCTGATGTCCCGCACCGGGACGGTGGTGCTCCGGGCGCCCGTCTCGTGCGGACTGCTCGTGCTGACCTGGTTCCTGGCGGTCGTCACCGGTTCTGTGAGGAACGGGCCGTCGCACGCAACGGCATCCGAGATGTCGCTCGGGATCCCGAATATCACCGACGGCCACCTGTGGACACTGTGGACTTCAGGGTTGTTCGCCTCCGGTCCCGGTGAGTATGTGCTCGGAAGCATTGCGATCCTCGCCGTCGCGGTGCCGGTCGAACGTCGCATCGGCAGTCGCAGGTTCACGCTCGCCGCGCTCGTCTCACAGGGCCTGGGCGCGGCACTCGCATTGCTCGTTGCTCAGGTCGCCTCCCTGGTGCCGAACCTGTGGGGCAGGGAGCTGCACACCCACCTCACCGAGGACCCGCTGGCGTGGGTGCTCGGCGTCCTGCTCGCCTCCACCACCGCGATGGGCACCCTGTGGCGTCGCCGCATCCGGACACTCCTGCTGGTTTTCCTGGTGACCGCAGCCTTGTTCGCCGGACACCTGCAGGACGTGAACAGGGTGACCGTCGCGCTGGCCGGGTTGCTCGCCGGCCCGCTCCTGTTCGGACGCGGTGTGCGCCGTCCTGTGCTCGGCGGCACCATCCGGGAGCGCCGCACGCTCGTCGCGCTCGTGGTCGCAGCGAGCGTGCTCGGCCCGATCTTCGCGGCGCTCTCCCCACACTCGATCGGACCGCTGTCCGCGCTACGCGAGCTGTTCGAGCAGGTTCCCTACACCCCGCGAGAACTCGTCGAGGTGTGTGCCGATCCCGCGCTGCACGACGAGTGCCGGAAAGGGCAACAGGCCCTTCGGCTCTCCGGTGCAGGTCCGCTCGTCGCGAATCTCATGCCGTCGGTACTGCTGCTGATCGGTGCCGAAGGACTGCGTCGAGGGCGGCGGGCAGCATGGTTCCTCTCGGTCGGAGGACACATCGTGCTGATCGTCGTGGCCGCCGCGAGCACGATCGTCCGCGTGACCGAACAGGACGAGACCCGCTCCCTGTTGTACGGAATCCACCGGCACAGCTCCGTATCCATGGAACTCGCGCCACTCCTCGCGCTGGTCTCCGTGCTCGCCCTGTTACTGCTGACCCGCACCCTGTTCGATGTCCGTGCACCGCAGGGAACCTATCGCCGGGTATGGGCCGGAACCGCAGCCGCCGCAGGCATCGCGCTCATGACGTACGTGGTGGTGGGCACGCTGGTGGCGGACGGGTTCGATCGTGATCCCGGCATCGGCACCTTGCTCCGCGACGCGCCGCGCCGGCTCCTTCCACCGGTCTACCTCCAGCTCTTCGAGCCTCCCGTGATGCCCCTCGACACCGCCGCCACCCTGTTGTTCGAGTGGATCGGCGTGATCGTCTGGGTCGCCTTCTGCGTGCTCCTGTGGCGCAGCTTCCTCGTGCCCCCTGCCGGGGTCGACCTCGGCGACGAGCAGCGGGTGCGAGAACTCCTGCACGACCCGGGCGGCGGATCGATGTCGTGGATGACCACCTGGGCGGGGAATCGGTACTGGTTCGGCACCGACGGCAGGCACGCCGTGGCGTATCGGGTCCACTCGGGTGTCGCCCTGACGGCGACGGATCCGATCGGTGAGCGCGCCTCGATGACCGAGACGATCGACGAGTTCGCGGCGTACTGCCTCGGCAACGGATGGACACCGTGCCTGTACTCGGTGGGCGAGGAGACGGCGACGATCGCCCGGGACCACGGTTGGACCTGTTTGCAGGTGGGTGAGGAGACCGTCGTCGATCTCGCGGACCTCGCCTTCAAGGGCAAGAAGTTCCAGGACGTCCGCACCGCCCTCAACCGTGCTGCCAAGGACGGGATCGAAGCGCGATGGACGACCTTCGCCGCCGCGCCGCTGTCGGTGACCGAGCAGATCGTCGACATCTCCGAGGAATGGGTGGCCGACAAGGGACTGCCAGAGATGGGGTTCACGCTCGGAGGAGTCGCCGAACTGCGCGATCCCGAAGTCCGGTTGCTGCTCGCGGTCGACGCGAACGACCACGTCCATGCGATCACGTCGTGGATGCCGGTCCACCGGGACGGGAAGGTGGTCGGGCTGACGCTGGACTTCATGCGGCGACGTTCGGACGGCTTCCGGCCGGCCATGGAATTCCTCATCGCGTCCGCGGCACGGTCCGCCGCCGACGAGGGCCTCGAATTCCTGAGCTTGTCGGGGGCGCCCCTCGCGAGTATGGACGGTGGGTCCGGACTCGACCGAGGAGCCCTCGACGCCCTGCTCGATCTGCTCGGCCGCACGCTCGAACCGGTATACGGATTCCGCTCGCTGCTGGCGTTCAAGGCGAAGTTCCAGCCCCGTTACCGCCCGCTGTACATGGTGTTCCCGGACCCGGCGGCGCTGCCGACCATCGGGATCGCGGTCGGTCGTGCCTATCTTCCCCACATGTCCCTGGAGGAAGGCGGACGCCTGGTCACGCACCTGCTGCGCCGATGACGGTTGCTCACGCACCCGTTGCGCCGATGACGGTTGCTCACGCACCCGTTGCGCCGATGACGGTTGCTCACGCACCCGTTGCGCTGGTGACGGTGGAACTCTCTCGGAAACGGGAGACCGCCACCAGTCCCACCAGGAGGAAGACCACCGGGAGCAACACCGCATTGCCCATCGCGGCACCGAACCCGAGCGTCCCCTCACCCATCTGCATCACCGCACCGAGGGCGGCCGCACCGAGTACCGCACCGACCTGCCGGGCGGTGTTGTACACACCCGATCCGGCGCCTACGAGGTCACCGGGCAGGTCGCGCAACGCGATCGTCGAGTTCGGGGCCCAGCACAACGAGTTCGCGAAACCGAGCAGCACGATCGGGATCAGGAGCCAGCCGACGGTGGCCTCGAGATGCATCGCCACACCGAACGACAGCATCGCCGCGATCATCGCGGAGAAACCGATCCGGGAGATCCGGCCCGGCGCAACCCGATCGGTGACCCGCCCGATCAAGGGCGCCATGATCACCGAGATCACGCCCATCGGTACCAGCATCAGACCTGCGACCTGCGCGGACAGTCCCTGACCCACCTGCAGGTAGAGCATGATCGGCAGGTTCACGGCGTAGACCGTGAAACCCAGCGTCGCCACGGCGGTCACCCCGAGGGTGAAGTTGCGGCGGGTGAACAACCCGAGCGGGGCCAGCGCCTCGGTGCCGCGGGCCGCCGCGGTCCGCTGCAGACGCACGAACACCCCGAACGCCACGATCCCGATACCGAGGACGACCCACACCCACACGGTCCAGCCGACATCGGGACCCTGCTGCAGGGAGAAGATCACGCCGGTGACCGCGACCAGCGAGACGACGGCGCTCAGCACGTCGATGCGACGCGCCCCGGTCGGCAGTTTCGGCACGTACCGCGCGACCATCACCAGAGAGATCAGGCCCAGTGGGATGTAGACGAAGAAGACCCACCGCCACCCACCGGTACCGACGAGCACCCCACCGAGGACGGGCCCGAACAGACCCGCCGAGCTGGCCACCGCGCTCCACACACCGGTGGCCGCACCGCGCCGGTCGTGCGCGAAGATCCGGTGGATGATGCTCAGCGGTTGCGGGTTGATCAGCGACCCGCCGAGCCCCTGCACCGCACGCAGCGCGATCAGCCACTCGATCGTCGGAGCCATCGAGCACGCGAAGGCCGCGGCCGTGAAGATCGCCATGCCCACCAGGTAGACGTTGCGCTGACCGAAACGGTCGCCGAGACGACCGGTGACCAGCAGCGGCACCGCGAAGGTCAGCAGATAGGCCGCCGACACCCACACCACCTGGTTGATGCTCGCGTCCAGATCCTCGCGGATACGCGGCAGCGACACCGCGACGAGCGATTGGTCGAGCAGGGTGATGAACAGACCCACGCACAGGGCCGCCAGTGCGCGCCAGGCCCGCGGCTCGGGGATCGGGGCAGCGCTGCGTCCCGCAGCCGACGCACTCACTCCTCGACCGTGATCTCCGCGGCGTCGTCGTAGAAGCACACGTATCCCTCGATGGGCTCCATGCCGGGGAACGGCTCGGGATACGACCATGCGACGTTCTCGGCAGGCGGTGTGCCGGAGAACGACCAGTACCGGGCGACGCCCTTGTAGGGGCAGCTCGTCCGCCACTCGGATTCCTCGAGCACCGAGAAGTCGACGTCCTCGGGAGGGAGGTAGTAGCGGGTCGGGAGGCCGGTCTCGAACACGAGTACGGGGTTGCGGGTCTCGGCGACCACGACGTCGCCGATGGTCACCCGCACGTGCCGGGAGCTGCGCAGGGCGTCGACGCGGTGATAGGGATCGCGTGGATGGGTGAACACTTCGGTCTCCTCCTCGAACCACCGTTCGCCCTCGTCGACGTCGTCGCCCGGCCCGGTCTCGCCCCACCGGAACCACTGGAAGACGAGACGGTCGTCGAGACCGTCGACGTCGAGCTGGCAG
Source organism: Rhodococcus sp. PAE-6 (assembly GCF_025290685.1). Taxonomy (NCBI): domain Bacteria; kingdom Bacillati; phylum Actinomycetota; class Actinomycetes; order Mycobacteriales; family Nocardiaceae; genus Rhodococcus; species Rhodococcus sp. PAE-6. Next base: position 161,549 of record NZ_JAOCLZ010000004.1, on the reverse strand, counting down.
ACCGGTGAATAGGCCCGATGGTCGCGGACGACGATGTCGTACCACTGCCAGACGTCCTGTCGGGAGCGGCTCGGTGACAGGGAGGCCGCGATCAGGTCGAGCCGGACGTCCTCGCGGGGGAAGGCATAGAACGGAACGGGCTTGCCGGGTGCCCACACCAGCACGGCCCGGGTGCTGTCGACCACCGTCCGGCCGAACCACTCACCTCTGATCCTGCGATCGACGGGTTCGTAGAGGTAGTCGTCGGTCTCCGACGGCCGTCGGAGTACAGCGGTCTTGCGGGCAGCCATACCTCGACCGTATCGCGCCCGTCCAGGGCCGGGACGAATCCGCAGACCCGACCCATCCGCTCGACGACGGGCTCCGAATACGGGGAGAGACGGCGTGAGGGCCGTCACCCGAACCGACCGACACGAACCACTACGCACGCCCACGCGGCTCAGGCGACGACCAGAGGAACACCGATCATGCCCAACTACGAAACCCGGCAGAACGAGAATCGGCACCCGCACCCGCACCCGTCCGTAGGTTTCCTCCAGCTGTTCATGGAAGCACGCACGCGCACGGAGCAGACGACCCCGCGCGCGCAGGGAGGCAAGGCGTGAGGTCCGTCGGCGGCTCCGTCGAGTCCGTCGTCGTGGTGGGTGCGGGCCTCGCGGGACTGTCCGCGGCGCTCCACCTCACCGGTGCCGGCAAGCGCGTCACCGTCCTCGAACGCGAGAACACGGTCGGTGGTCGCGTGGGTACGTACCCGGTGTTCGAGGACGGGCGGCATCTCTACGACATCGACAACGGCGCCAGTGTGCTGACGATGCCGAACCTCATCGCCGACGCGCTCGCGGCCGTCGGGGAATCCTTCGACTCGACCATCCCGGCGCTCGACCTCACCCCGCTCGCACCCGGCTACCACGCGCGCTTCGCCGACGGCACCGCCCTGAACGTGTACTCCGATCCGGACGAGATGACCGCCGAGATCGCGCGCGTGTGCGGTTCCGAGGAGGCCGGCGGATACCGGCGGCTGCGCCGCTGGCTCGCGTCGATCTTCGACGCCGAGTTCGACCGCTACATCGACTCCAACTTCGATTCGCCGCTCGACCTCGTGTCGACACCCGCGGCGCTGCGCGACACCGCCAACCTCATCCGGCTCGGCGGCTTCGGCCGGCTCGGATCGCGCGTCGGGTCGTTCATCCGGGACGACCGGCTCCGGCGAATCTTCACCTTCCAGGCCCTGTACGCGGGCACCGCACCGTCGACGGCCCTGGCGGTCTACGGCGCCATCGCCCACATGGACACCTCGCTCGGCGTCTACTTCCCGAGGGGCGGCATGTCCACCATCGCCGCCGCGATGGTCGATGCGCTCGTCCGCAACGGCGGCACCGTGCACACCGGGGTCGAGGTGTCGGAACTCCGCGTCGACGGCGGCCGCGCGAAGAGCGTGCGTTCCGCGGACGGCCGGGAGTTCGCCGCCGACGCCGTCGTCCTCACCGTGGACCTGCCCGTGGTCGACGACCTGCTGCTGCGCGCCGGGGTCCCGCCGCGCCGCCGCGCCCGCAACGCCACCGTCGCGTCGCCCTCGGCCGTCGTCTTCCACGGCACGGTGCCCACCGAGGTGACGCAGGCCTGGCCGGATTCCCACCACACCATCGATTTCGGTGAGGAGTGGGCGGAGACCTTCGCGCGGATCACCGCACCGCGCGGCCGCGGCCGGTTGATGGCCGATCCGTCCCTGCTCATCACGCGACCTGCCGTGACCGATCCGTCCCTGCGGGTCGTGCGCGGCGGTGTCGAGTGCGAACCGGTCTCGGTGCTGGCTCCGTGCCCGAATCTCGCTGCCGCACCCCTCGATTGGGACCGACTCGGCAGGCCGTACATGCGGGAGATCCAGCAGGTCCTCGAGCAGCGCGGCTATCGGGGACTCGCGAGTTCGATGCGAGTCGACCACATCGACACCCCGCAGACCTGGGCCGACAAGGGCATGCTCGACGGCAGCCCCTTCTCGGCGGCGCACCTGTTCCGGCAGACCGGGCCCTTCCGCCGCCCGAACCTCGTGCACGGCGTCGACAATGTCGTCCTCGCCGGGTCGGGTACCACGCCGGGTGTCGGCGTCCCGACCGTGCTCATCTCCGGACGTCTTGCCGCAGAACGTATCTCCGGTGGTGCGACTGCCGGGCCTACGACGATGTCGATTCCGATGGAAGCAGGTGCGGTTGCTCATGGGTGAACTCGACGGGATCGATCCCGATCTGCACGAGGCGTATCAGCTGTGCCGTGAGCTCAACCGGCGTCACGGCAAGACCTACTTCCTCGCGACCCGCATCTTCCCGGCGTCCAAACGGGCCGGGGTGCACGCCCTCTACGGTTTCGCGCGGATGGTCGACGACATCGTCGACGTGAAACCGGTCGACGCGGCACCGGTTCTCGACGCGCTCGAACGCCGTCTGTCCGACGCGCTCGGGGGCAGGCCGCCGACCTACGACGAATTCGGTCTCGTGCTGCGGGCCCTCGTCGACACCACGCAGCGGTACGACATCCCGCACGAGTACTACTACGCCTTCCTGCGGTCGATGCGGATGGACATCCCCGGCACCGAACTGTTCCGGTCGCGGTACCGCACGATGGACGAACTGTCGGAGTACATGTACGGCTCGGCCGCCGTCATCGGGCTGCAGATGCTGCCCATCCTCGGGATCGAGGGCGAACGCGAACGGGCCGAGGCTCCCGCCGCCGCACTCGGTGAGGCCTTCCAGCTCACCAACTTCATCCGCGACATGGGTGAGGACCTCGACCGCGACCGCATCTACCTGCCCACCGACATCCTCGCCGCCTTCGACGTGGACGAGGACCTGCTGTGGCACTGCCGCCGGACCGGGCAGCGCGACGTGCGGCTCGAACGCGCCCTCGCGCACCTGATCGCGCACACCCGCTCGATCTACCGTGTGGCCGAACCGGGCATCGACCTGCTCGACCCCACGGTGCGCCCCGCGATGCGGACCGCCTTCGTCCTCTACGGCGACATCCTGCGGGCGGTGGAAGAGAGCGGATACCGGGTACTCCACCAGCGCGCACGCGTGTCGCGGCGCCGGCGATTGTCGGTGGCGGCACCGCGGCTGGCCTCGGCCGGTTGGACCACGCTGCGTTCACGGTCGAGACTGGGGACGCCCACCGCGCCGCTCGGCCGGTGAGGCCCGCCCGGCCGAGCCGGCATTCGGACACGAATACAGAACAGGACATCACATGGAACAGGTCGTGCTGCTCGACGACGCAGGCCGCGCGGTCGGGATCGAGCCGAAGGCCACGGTGCACACCACCGACACCCCGCTGCACCTCGCCTTCTCGTCGTACGTCTTCGACCCCCGCGGCAACGTTCTGCTCACCCGGCGCGCCCTGGACAAGTCGACCTTCCCCGGTGTCCTGACGAACAGCTGCTGCGGTCATCCGGCGCCCGACGAGCCGCTCACCGAGGCCGTGCGCCGCCGGCTGCGTCAGGAACTCGGGCTCGACGTGCACGACATCGAGGTGGTCCTCCCGTCCTTCCGCTACCGCGCGGTGATGGACAACGGCATCGTGGAGAACGAGATCTGCCCGGTCTTCCGCGTGCTCTACGACGGGCCGGCGCCCACCCCCGAACCGTCGGAGGTGCACGACACCGAATGGGCCGACTGGACGGAGTTCTCCGAGGACGTCGTCGAGGGACGCCGTGAGGTGTCGGTGTGGTGCCGCGAGCAGGTGGAGCAGCTCCGCACGCTCGGCCCCGATCCGCTGCACTGGCCCGTGGCGTCCACCGCGGATCTGCCGCACGCCGCGCCCGAGCGACGATAGGGCCTCACCCGGCGACCGGGACGTTAACGTCGACCCTGTGATCGACCCGACCGTCCTGATCCCCACGATCATCGGCATCCTCGCCCTCGCCGTGATCTCGTCGGCGGTGCTGTGGGCGTTCCGGGTACCGCACCGATTCGCGCCCGTCGGTGCCATCGCCCGCGGCGCGGTGCAACTCGCGCTCATCAGCGTCGTGCTCTCCGGCGTCATCACCGACGCCCGGTGGGTCGCGGTGGTGCTCGTCGTGATGTTCACCGTCGCGTGGTGGACGGCCTGCCGACGCATCGGGAGCGAGGCCGTCGTGCGCGGGGTGACGGCCGCCGCGATGCTGACCGGCGTGCTCGTCTCGGCGGGTGTCGTCTTCGCGACCGGCGCGGTGGAGGCCACCCCGCGCTACGCGCTCGCGCTCGGCGGCATCATCATCGGCAACACCATGACGGTCGCGGCCCTCGCCGGTCGCCGCTTCCACGAAACCGTCGACGACCATTGGCCCGAGGTGGAGGGCTGGCTCGCACTCGGCGCGACGATGCGGCAGGCGACACTCTCACCCGCACGCTTCGCCGTGCACGCGGCGATGATCCCGTCGACCGACCAGACGAAGACGACCGGTCTGGTGACGCTGCCCGGGGCGTTCGTCGGCGCGATCTTCGGCGGGTTGTCGCCGGTGGAGGCCGGACGGTTCCAGGTGGTCGTGCTCGCCGCGATCATGGCGACGGCGTCGATCACGTCCGTGCTGATGGCGCTCGGTCTCGGTCGCGCCCTGCGCTACCGTCCCGTGGTCGTTGCGTGAGACGGCGGTCTGCGGTGCGGGTGCCGACCGGAGTAGGAGTTGATACAACCGCTGCCGAGGGAAGGATCGTCGATGTTGCTCGTAGCCAACCGGGGTGAGATCGCGTTGCGTGTCGTCCGCACGGCCGGGGACCTCGGACTCGACACCGTCGCCGTCCACGCCGCGGACGACGCCGACGCTCCGCACGTCCGCGCCGCCACGCGAGCCGAGGCCCTACCGGAGTCCGGTCCCTCGGCCTATCTCGACCCCGGGGCGATCATCGGGGTCGCCCGAGCGACCGGGTGCACGCTGGTGCATCCCGGTTACGGATTCCTCAGCGAGAACGCCGCCTTCGCGCAGGCCTGTGCGGACGCCGGACTCACCTTCGTCGGGCCGTCCCCGGAAGCACTGCGCGTCCTCGGCGACAAGCGGGCCGCCCGCTCGGTGGCGGAGGAACTCGGCATCCCGGTGACCGCTGCCGTCGAGACGACGGATCCGGAGTCCGTGCGGGCCTTCCTGCGCGACCGTCCGGGCGGGATCGTCGTCAAGGCACTGTCGGGTGGTGGGGGTCGCGGCATGCGCGTGGTCCGCGATGCCGCCGATCTCGACGAGGCGCTCCGGCTCGCCGCCGCCGAAGCACACGCCGCCTTCGACGACGACCGGCTGTACGCCGAGGTGCTCGTCGAGCGTGCCCGCCACGTCGAGGTGCAGGTCGTGGCCGCCGAGTCGGGGTCGGGTACCCGCGCGGTAGCGTTGGGCGACCGCGATTGCAGCGTGCAGCGCCGGCACCAGAAACTCGTGGAGATCGCACCCGCGCCCGACCTGCCCGACGCCCTGCGGGAGGCGCTGCACGGCGCAGCCGTCCGGCTGATCGGGCACGTCGGGTGCCACGGGCTGTCCACCGTCGAATTCCTCGTCCACGACGACGGTTTCGTGTTTCTCGAGGTCAACCCCCGGATCCAGGTGGAGCACACCGTCACCGAGGAGGTGACCGGCGTCGACCTCGTGGCGACCCAGATCGCGGTCGCTCGCGGGACGGGATTCGACGAACTCGGTCTCCCGAAAGGAATCACTTTCGACGGCAAGAAGATCGGCGGACGTCCTGCGGCGGCGCAGGGCATCGCGGTGCAGGTGCGCGTCAACGCCGAGACGCCGCGCGCCGACGGGATCGCCCTGCCCACAGCCGGGACGCTCACCGCGTTCACGCCACCCACCGGACCGGGCATCCGCGTCGACACCCACGGCCGGCCCGGCCTCGAGGTGACCGGGCGTTACGACTCGCTGCTCGCCAAGGTCGTCGCGTACGTGCGTTCCGGCGATCGCGTGGCCGTGCTGCGCAAGGCGTCGACGGCACTCGGCGAGTTCATCGTCGACGGTGTCGGCACCAACCGCGACCTCCTGCAGAAGATCCTGGACGACAAGGAGTTCCGGTCCGGCAATGTCCGCACTACGTGGCTGGGGGAGCGGCTCGCGGATTTCGTCGACACCGCCCCGACCGCACCGGTGGAGTACACGGATCTGCGCGCCGACGAACAGGCGGTGCACGCCGAGATGGTCGGCACGGTCGTGGAGATCGCTCGCGCGGGCGACACCGTTCCGGCCGGTGCGCCGCTCGCCGTGCTCGATGCGATGAAGATGCAGCACGAGATCCGGGCACCGGGCAGTGCCGTGGTCGAACGTGTGCTCGTCGAGCCGGGACGCACCGTCGAGCCGGGCACCGTGCTCGCGGTGGTCCGCGTGCTCGACACGGACACCGCGACGGACGACATCGCCGCGGCCGACCTCGACGCCGACCGTGCCGACCTCGACGAGATCCGCCGCAGGCACGAGGTCACCACCGATGCGGCGCGGCCCGAGATCGTGGCGAAGCGGCACGGGCGGGGCCGGCGCACGGCGCGCGAGAACATCGCCGACCTCGTCGATGACGGTAGCTTCGTCGAATACGGACCGCTCGTCCTCGCCGCCCAGCGCGGCCGCCGCAGCGAGGAGGACCTGATCGCGAACACCCCGGCGGACGGACTTGTCGGCGGCACCGCACGGATCGGCGGGGCCGAGGTGGTCGTGATGTCCTACGACTACACCGTCCTCGCAGGTACCCAGGGCCGCAACAACCACCGCAAGACCGATCGGCTGCTCGAACTCGCCGCCCGGCGGCGGGTGCCGCTCGTGCTGTTCGCCGAGGGTGGTGGCGGGCGACCCGGGGACGTCGACGCCGGTTCCGGTGCTGGCCTCGACCTGACCACCTTCCGCTCGATGGCGTCGCTGCGCGGACGCGTGCCCACCGTCGCGGTCGTCTCCGGCCGCTGCTTCGCGGGCAACGCCGCGCTCGCCGGGGTGTGCGACGTGCTCATCGCGACCCCCGACGCCAACATCGGCATGGGCGGCCCCGCGATGATCGAGGGCGGAGGACTCGGCGTGCACCGCCCCGAGGACATCGGGCCGATCGACGTGCAACGCCGCAACGGCGTCGTGCACGTCGCGGCGCGCGACGAGGCGCACGCCGTGGACGTCGCCCGGCGATATCTCGCGTACTTCACCGCGCCGCACGAGGACCGGCAGGCACCAGACCCGCGTCTCGCGCGACATGTGGTGCCGGAGAACCGTCTCCGCGCCTACGACGTGCGGTCGGCGATCGACGCGATCGCCGACCTAGGATCGGTGCTCGAACTGCGCCCGGACTACGGCGTCGGCATCGTCACCGCCCTGATGCGCGTCGAAGGCGCCTCCTACGGCGTGCTCGCCAACAGCAGCGCCCACCTCGGTGGGGCGATCGATGCCGAGGCCGCCGACAAGGCCGCGGACTTCCTGGAACTGTGCGAATCGCACCGGCTGCCCGTGGTAAGTCTGTGCGACACACCGGGATTCATGGTCGGACCGGAATCGGAGAAGGACGCCACCGTGCGCCGCTTCGGGCGCTTCTTCGTCGCCGGCGCACGCCTGACGGTCCCGTTCGGCATGATCATCCTCCGCAAGGGCTACGGCCTCGGCGCGATGGCGATGGCCGGCGGATCTTTCCACGCACCCGAATTCACCGTCGCGTGGCCGACGGGGGAGATCGGCGGAATGGGACTCGAAGGGGCCGTGCGTCTCGGATTCCGCAAGGAACTCGACGCCGCCGAGACACCCCGCGAGCGCGAGGAGTTGTTCGGCCGGCTCGTCGCCCTCGCCTACCAGCAGGGCAAGGCCCTGCAGGCGGCGACGAGCTTCGAACTCGACGACGTCATCGACCCCGCCGACAGCCGCGCCTGGATCGAGCGACTGGTGCAACCGCGGTGAAGCCGGGTATGCGACAGCCATGGTGACCTATCCCGGCGCACAGGATTACGTACCCGACAGCCGCGACCTCGCCGAACTCGCCGCCGCGTCCGCGGGATGCCGGGGATGCGATCTCTACAAGGCCGCCGAGCGGACGGTCTTCGGGGCAGGGGTGCGCGACGCACGCATGCTCTTCGTCGGCGAACAACCGGGCAACGAGGAGGACCTCGCGGGAGAACCGTTCGTCGGGCCCGCGGGGCACCTGTTCGACAAGGCCCTCGAACGCGCGGGCATCGATCGCGGGACGGTGTACGTGACCAACGCCGTCAAGCATTTCCGCTTCGACCGGTCCGCCAACGGCCGCAGACGCATCCACAAGAAACCGTCGGGTGGGCAGGTCGCGGCGTGCCGGCCGTGGCTCGAGGCCGAACTCGACGCCGTCCGCCCCGACGTGGTGGTGTGCCTCGGAGCCACGGCCGCGCAGTCGCTGCTCGGTAAGGACTTCAAGCTCACACAGCACCGCGGGGAGGTCCTGCACCTGCCCGAGGAGCTGTGCGGGTCGTGCGATCCGGCGGTGGTCGTCACCGTGCACCCGTCGGCGGTGTTGCGGGCGAAATCGCAGCGCGACGACATGTTCCGCTCGTTCGTGCAGGACCTGGAACGAGCGGCCACGTTGTGACGGCTCAGCCGGTGGTCGCCAATCCGGCCGCGAGCCCGAGCGCCACCGACATCGCGCACACCTCGAGGACGGCGTTGCGCAGCGACTCCTCCTCCGGGAGACGGTGGGACGCGGCAGCGGGGAGCCAGTTGCTCCGCCAGTTCCACGCGAGCCCCAGCAGGGCGCACAGCACGATCGCCTTCGCGAGCACGACGCGTCCGTAGCCGGTGCCCAGCAGCGCGGAGACCGAGCCGAGCCGTACCGCCGCGTCGACCACGCCCGTGATCACCAACGCCACCACGCACCGCAGGGCCAGCTGCGAGTAGCGCGGCAGCAGTTCCGCCCACGCTCCGCGGCCCCGCACGGTGACGGCCAGCGCCACGAGCACCCCGAACCACACCGCGGCCGCGAGCACATGCACGGCGTTGAACAGCGACCCCAGCGGTTGCTGCGCCATGTGGCCGGTGACTGGCCGGGCGATCAACGCGAGCGCCGCGGCGACGAGCACCGGCAGGGTGGACCACGCCGCCGACCGGCGGTACGCCACAGCGGCGACGACGACGATCGCGGCGATGCACACCCATGCCGCCGCATCCACGCGTCCCGTGGTGGTGCCGACGAACTGCCCGAACCGCCCCACGTCCAGGTCCGCGGCGGGAACATCCGCCGCGGTGGACGCGGCCCAGGCGAGGTCGATGCTCGCGAGCACGAGCCAGACACCGCCGAGCGTGGCGATCGTCCGCCACAGCGTGTCGGAGGAAACCGCGGGACGGCGTTGCCGCTGCACCATCACGGCCAGGACCGCGAGTCCGAGCACGGTCGAGCCGACACACAGCCCGATCGCCCGCACCGAACTCGAGGGGGCGGGCAGGGCGAGGGAACCGGCCACGGCGATGCCCGCGACGGTTCCGAAGGCAACGCCGGCAGCGGCCACGACGAGCCACTGCCGGCGTTCCGGGATCATGCGGGTCAGGCCTTCGGCTTGCGCAGCGCGAAGGCGAGACCTGCGGCGACCACGACGACACCTGCGACGACGAACCACCACACGGCAGGTCCGCTGCTGTCGCTCTCGCCCGACTCCGCGCCGGTCTCGCCGGTCGCGGTGTCACCGGACGCCGCTTCACCGGGCGTGCCGGTTCCCTCCTGGGTGAGCGTGAAGGTGCGGGTTCCGCTGACGGGATGTCCGTCGGCGGAGGTCACCCGGTAGGCGATCGTGTACTCGCCCACGGGGCCGAGACCGTCTAGTTCGACGGATGCGTTCGCACCCTCGATGAGCGGGTCGCTCTTCGACCACAGGTTGCCGTCCGGCCCGACGACGGTCAGAGCCGCGAACTGCTCCTGCAGGTTCTCGTTGAACGTCACGGTCACCCGATCGGGTGCCTCGGCGATCTGCTCGCCGTCCTCGGGCGAGCTCGACAGCACCACCGAGTGGGCGGCTGCGGAACCGACGGACAGGGTCAGCGCCGCGATCAACGCGGTGAGGAGAACGAGGATGCGCTTCATGCCCGCCGCCCCCGGATCACGGCGCCGAGGCCGAGTGCGGCGCCGAGCGCACCGAGCACCAGGCCGATACCGCCGAGCCACCGCGCGGTGCTGTCGGTGGTGTCCTCCGACGCGCCGGCGGTCTGCTCGGTCTCGGTGGCGTGCGCGTCACCACTGCCGCCGTGCCCGTCGCCGCTGCTCGCCGCGAGGGTCAGGCTGGGGGCAGGACGTTCGGGTTCCTCGTCGCCGGTCGTGATCTCGTCCCACGCCACGACCTCGCCGTCGCTGTAGGTCTGGATCGCGGGGAAGGCGACCTCGTCCTCCTCGGGCAGCGGCCCGACGGACAGGACGAACTGCTGGAACTGTCCCGGCCCGACCTGCACGTCCGGTTCGGCGGTCCACGTCACGGAGGTCGCGAGCTGCGACTCGGGATCCTTCTCGACGGTCGCCGTCCAGCCGGGCAGCGGCTCGGTGCGCGCCGAGCGCAGCCCCGGAAGCTCGACGGTGAGGGCGGTCGTGCCGGCGGTCTCGGACTCGGTGGGGACCCGGAAGGTCAGGACGGTGTAACCGCCCTGCTCGGCTCCGGGTGCGACGACGGTGACGTGGGCCGAAGCGATGCCGGCGCCCGCGACCATCAGCGCAGCGGTTGCTGTCGCGCCCACGAGGGCGCGACGGGAGAACTCGAACATGTATGGGTCTTTCTCGTGGTTGGAGGATCGATCGTCACAGCGCAGCCGTGGCGAGCGGTGGTCCTCTCCGCGAGATGGCCGGGGGTGCACGTCCCCACACGAGCCGGTCGGTCGACGAGGTCGGGGCGAGCACGGCGGGCGCGGCGACCCGGGGGCCGCGCAGCAGCACGACCCGCAGCGCGGTGCCGCACGCCGCGTACACGTGGGCCGCGGCGGTGAGCAGCACCGCGCACACGGCGACGGCGAGCATGTGGGCGCCCAGCATGGACACCGACAGATGTTCGTGACCGGGCACCAGCACGGTGAGCGCGACGTGCGTGGCCGCCTGCCCACCGGCGAGGAGCACGAGCGGGGACAGCGACGGCTGGTGCGCGCCGAGGATCCCGACGATCGCCGCGACCGCGACCAGCAGTACCGCGACCGGTCCCGTCGGCACACCACCGCCGGCGGCGCCGTGGGCGGCCACCGCCAGCACCGCGGTGGCGATGCCCGCGGTGGTGCCGAGAACGGTCGGATACCTGGTCACTGTCGGTCGTGCTCGTTCCTGATGTGCAGGCCGCGTCAGCGCACGCCGAGGCGCGCGAGCAGATCCGCTTCGATGCCGTCGAGTTCCGACGAGATCGCCGCGTGTGCCGACTTCCGGCGCGCGGCCGGCATCTGCTCGGCCGTCTGCACGGCGGCGGTCAGATCGGTGAGACGTTCGCGGGTCGCGGTGGCGAACTTCTGCGTCTCCGCGTCCTTGGGGTTGCGCTGCTCGACCTTCGCGAGCGACTGCTCCGCACCCGCGATGCGGGCACTGAGCCGGGCACCGTGACCGGTGAACGAACCCAGTTCCTCGATCGGCACCCCGAGCTGCTGCGCGCGACGCGAGTCGAGCTGACCGCGCAGCGCCGTCACGGCCTGGTAGACGATCGGGACGAGCACCGGCGCGAGCAGACGCGCGACGCCGAGATAACGGCGCACCTTCGCCGCGGTGAGCCCCTGGTTCTCGGCGGCCTTCTTCTGTGCCTTGAGGGTCGCGATCTGTTCCTTCTCGACCTTGGCTTGCGACCTCGCGAGTTCCTGGTCGAGCTTGACCTGCGACTTCGCGAGTTTCTTGTCGATCTTCGCCTTGGCCTTCGCTGCCCGCCGGTCGTTCTCGAGCCGATTCTTCGCGACCAGTCTGGCCTCGATCTTCGCCTTGGTCCTCAGCGCCTTCGCTTCCGCCCTGCGAGTCGCGCGACGCTTCCGTGTGAACAACCCCATCGAACAGCACCCTCCATTCGGTACGACACGACGCTCCGGCGCCCCGCGTCAGCCTAACGTGACGGTGCTGCTGCGAGCCGTCGCCTGTGCAGGGAATACCCTGGAATGTCGTGGACGCAACCGGAGAACTACCGCGGCCCCGACGCGGAGTGTCACAGCGCACAGCCGTCTCCCTCGAGGCCGCTGCGCTGACGAGGTGCCGCCACCGGGTCTATCTCGACGCCACCTTCCCCGACGAACTCGCAGGTGCACCCGAGAATCCGGGTGCGCGGCAACGCCAGGAGGCGGCGGCTGCGCATCGCGAGGCGATCCGCCAGACGCTGTTCGACGCCGACCCGGACGGGTGGGTGCTCGTCGCCCCCGAAGGACCGATGTCGCAGCGCGCCGAGCGCACACTCGGCGCGTGCCGCGCGGGCGCCGACCGCATCTGGGGTGCGGTGCTGCCGAGCGAACCCGACACCGGACGCCGCGGCCGCTCGGAGATCCTGCTGCGCGACGCCGAACACGGCGGCTACATCCCGGTGATCGTCGTCAACCACAAGGTCACCGATCCCGGACACGGCGCGCTCACCACCGATCTGTTCGCGTGGGCACCCGCTGTCGACGAGACCCGCAAGGTGCGCAGTCAGGTGCGCGACCAGATGCGCCTCGCGCACCTGTACCGGATGCTCGAACGTCACGGACTTGCGAGCCCCGCGAAGGTCGCCGGCGCGATCGGCTACGGCGGCGACTGCATCCTCGTGCACGATCTCGACCAGATCCTCGACGACTACGACGCCCGCCTGGCGGACCGACTCGAGATCGCGCGGGGTCTCACTCCGACGGCGCCGTCGCAGATCGGCGAGTGCAAGACCTGCCCGTGGTGGGACCGCTGCCGCGCCGAACTCACCGTCACCCGGGATGTGTCGCTCGTCGCGCCGGGGCAACGTGCCGCCGTGCTGCGCGAACTCGAGGTGCACACCATCGACGGCCTCGCCCGGTGGGAGGGCGGGGAACCGGAAGCGTGGCCGCAGGGTTCGTTCGAGGACGCGATCGTCACGGCGCGGGCGTGGATCGCCGGTGCGCCGCTCGTGCGTCGCTACCGGCACGTGCACGTCCACCGCGCCGACGTCGAGGTCGACATCGACATGGAGAGCTACCACGAGCACGGCGCCTATCTGTGGGGCACGCTGCTCAATTCGAGATCGTCCTCCGAGTACATCCCGTTCGCGACGTGGGAGCCCGTGCCGACCGACGACGAGGCACGCTCGTTCGCCGAGTTCTGGCGCTGGCTGTCGGACCAGCGGCGCGCGGCCGAACGTCGCGGGAAGACTTTTGCGGCCTACTGCTATTCGCGGTCGGCGGAGGACAAGTGGTTGCTGTCGTCGGCGCGGCGGTTCCACGGCTTCCCGGGTGTGCCGGAGCTCGCGGAGGTCAAGGCGTTCATCGGTTCGGACGAGTGGGTCGACATCTTCCAGGCCGTCACCGACCAGTTCGTGTGTCCGAACGGCAAGGGGCTGAAGAAGATCGCACCGATCGCGGGGCATCACTGGCGCGACGCCGAGGCCGGGGGTGAGGCGTCGATGAGCTGGTACCGCGAGGCCGTGGGCATGGCGGGCGAGCCCGATCCGGCGCAGCGTGTGCGGTTGCTCGAGTACAACGAGGACGACGTGATCGCCACGAAGGTCCTGCGCGAGTGGATGAGTGATCGTGCGGTGCTCGACATCCCGTTCGTCGAGGACCTGTAGCGCAGAGCATGCCACGTGCGTGGTTCCGGCGGCCTCGGCCACCGGAACCACGCACGGGAGATCAGACCAGTGCGGCAAGAGCGAAGGCCGCCAGGGCGATGAGGACACCGCCGGTGAGGGTCTGGACACGACGGTCGACGACGCACATCGCCGACAGGAAGCCGGGCATCGAACCACCGCGGCGGGTGTGCAGGATGGCCAGTACGCTCGGCATGCAGCGGCCGAGGCTGACGGTTGCGAACATCGCGGCGCCGAGCACCGGCGAACCCGAGGCGATCACGCCGAGGACCAGCAGGTAGTACGCGCTGGACCGGATGAAGATCATGAAGCCGGGGCCGATGAGCGCACCGAACAGCAGCGACACCTTCCACGGCGCCATCGTGCGCCGCAGGTGGCGGGGGAGCTGCTGACGCCGCATGGGCGTCGGCAGGGTGATCATGCCCAGCTCGTGCAGGCCGTAACCGAGCGCGATCACCCCCCAGGCCGCGAGCATCCACGCCCACGGCACCGAGCCGGTCACGAGCGCGCCGAGCGCACCGAAGAGCGCGCCGGTGGGGATGCCCGTCGCGAGCGATCCGAGGGTGTGCCAGCCGAGCCGGCGGATCGGGGTCGACGACCCACGGCGTCCCGGCTGCTTCGGTGCGGCGACCACGCCGGCCACCGACATGCCGCAGGTCGACCAGTTGGCGGCCAGTGCGGTCACCGCGCCGGTGGCGATCACCGCGGCGGTCATGGCCGTCGGGGTCGAGGCGGCCGCGACGAGACCGGCGGCGGCGCCGACCACCGCGGCACCGGCGATCAGGCCGCCGCGGGTCTTCTTCGCGACGGCGCTCTCGAGCGTCGGGCGTATCTCCGGTACGTCGACTCCGAGGGGCGGGTGAGCCAGAGGCTCACGCACGAGTGTTTCTGTCATCGGGATGCTCCTTTGCTGTGGTGCTTACGGATACGACCGGACGGCGGACGGCGTTGTCCGTCACCCGGTCACGGTGACGGTTCCGGTCATGTACCGGTGGACCGAGCAGTGGTACTCGTAGACGCCCGGCGTCGTGAAGGTGTGCTCGAAGCTCCCCTCGGGGATGATGCCGCTGTCGAACTCGCCCTCCGATCCGACGTGGTGCAGGACCCCGCCGTCGTCGAACGTCCACCGGACGGTGCCGCCCACCGGTACGGTCACGTCCACCGGCGCGAAGTGCACGTCGCGCACGACGATCTCCGCGTCCGGCCCGGTGGGGGAGCCGGCACACCAGGTCGCGGCCAGCACCGCGAACGCGGCCACCCCCCACCGGATCCGCATCATTCGACGATGATCGTGCCGACCATCGCGGGGTGCGGCGTGCAGTGGTAGGTGAACGTGCCGGCCTCGTCGAAGGTGTACTCGTAGGTGCCCTCGGTGAGCAGTTCGCTCTTCAGGTCACCTTCGAGCGGTCCGTCGCCCGCCACATCGTGCGGCAGTCCCGAGTCGTCGAAGTGCCACTGCACGGTCTGGCCCTTCTCGATGGTGACCGATGCCGGGCTGTACGACATGTTGGAGACCTCGATGACGACCGCGGGTTCGTCGGCGTCCGCACTGCCGCATCCGGTCAGCAGTCCCATCGCGAGTGTCGTGCCCGCGACCGCGGAAAGAAACTTCTTCATATTTCGTCCTCACCGGATGTACCGCAGATTCGCGGTCATTCCTGCCTCGAAGTGATAGGCGTTGTGACAGTGGAACATCCACTCGCCCGGATTGTCCGCGTCGAACTCGATGGCGAGTTCGGTCCCCGGAAGCACGTTGACGGTGTCGCGTCGCAGACCGCCGTAACCCGGTACGGCGAAGGTGTGGCCGTGGGTGTGCATGGGATGCCACATCGGCGACGAGTTGACCATCGTGATCCGGATCCGTTCACCCTCCTTCATCACCAGTCGGCCGGCGTCGGGGCCGGCCATGCCCCACACGTAGCGGTCGCCGGCCTGGATCAGCTCGACGCGGTAGTCGCGGTCGACGTCCCGATTCTCGAGCAGCACCGATTCGGCGGGCCGCAGTTCGCTCTCGGCTACGAGTCGCCCGTTCAGCTCCGGAATGTCTCCTCCCACATCGGGGTTCGACATCGGCACCGCGTCGTGGGACCGCAGCACGGTCGACGCGTAGCCGTCGCGCCCCTCGACCTTCGCCACGATCGGCCACGCACCGGAACGCACCGTGACGAGCACGTCCACCCGCTGCGCCATGCCGAGGATCACGGTGTCGGCGGTCGTCGGCTGCACGTCGAAGCCGTCCACGGCGACGACGGTCAGTTCGTGACCGGCCACGGCGAAACGGTAGGGCGTCTCCGCGGCCGCGTTGACGACCCGTAGACGCAACCGTTGCCCCGCAGCGGCTTCCACCACGGCGGGATCGTTCGGCGGACGCCCGTTGATCAGGTGCAGCGGGTACGCGATGTGCTGGGTCATGCCGCCGAGCGGGACGGAGTCCCCGTGGCCTGCCGACGTGATCTGTTGCGCCACCGAGGCATCGGCGTCCGTGTACTCGGCCGGCCCCGCGCCGTGCCCGGCATGACCGTGCCCGGCGACCTGCGGGTTGAGCGCGGCCAGGACCGCGTCGGGGGTGGTGCCCAGACCGTCGACCCAGTCGTCGAGCACGAGCACCGCGTCGGCGTCCGCGCCGGTGGCGTCGTTCGGGTCCTCGATGATCATAGCCCCGAACAGACCACGGTCGGCCTGCAGTCCGCTGTGCGAGTGGTACCAGTAGGTGCCCGGATCGGGTGCGACGAAGTCGTATTCGAACCGGCCACCGTCGGCGCCGATCGGTTCCTGCGTGACCGGAGCCGCACCGTCCATGTCGTTGCGGATCCGGATGCCGTGCCAGTGCAGCGTGGTCTCCTGCGGAAGCCCGTTGTCCACCGACACCCGCACCCGGTCGCCCTTCGACAACCGCAGCTCGGGTGCGACGGCGGCCCCGCCGTAGGTCCACGTGTTCACGATCCGCCCACCGAGGTCCACGGCGCCCACCCCCGCAGCGAGCGCGAAGGCTGCCGTCGCCCCCGAGGTGGCGCGGGCCGCCTCGGCCGCGGCCACCTCGGGATCGGTGGGACGGATGTAGTCGAGCTCGGTGGCCACCGCCTGCTGTCCGGACGTACCGGAGCTGCAGGCGGTGGCACCGAACCCGAGCGCGCCGAGCCCCACCGCCCCGACACCGAGGGTGCCCAGGCGGAGGAAGCGTCGGCGAGCGAGCACGAGCCCGGAACCGGGTCGTGTCATCGGATCACCTGCGGGGTCAGGAGCGAACGGATGTCGTCGACGGTGCCGGTGACCTCGGCGGCACTGACCTCGGTGCCGTCGCTCGCCGAGACACCGACGATGCGCTGGGCCGACTCGCCGTCGACCTCGGGGCCCGAACCGACCACATACAGGATCGATCCGTCCACGGAGAAAGCCATGGACGCGATGTCCGTCATCCCCAGAGCCGCGAGATCGAGGGTGCGGATCGGAGCGAGGCCGGTCGCGTCGAACAGCTCGATCGTGACGATGTCGCCACCGCGCGCGGAGTGCGGATGGATCTCGCTGTCGGTGTACTCGATCGCGATCCGGTCGCCGGTGTTGTTGATGGCGTTCTCCGCGAAGCGGCCGCCATCCTGTCCGGCGTTCCCGATGGGAGCGACGGGATCCTCCGGCAGACCGTTCGAGAAGTCGAAGACGAAGACGTCGCCGGTCGCGCCGACGAGCAGTGCCTTCTTCGCGTCCGCGGCCCAGGTCACCTTGCGGTTGCTGACGAAGTCGTCGGGCAGCACCTTCGTGCGCGCCGTCTCGGTGGGGACACCGGCATCGTCGATGGAGATCTGGATCAGCTCGCGGGTGTCCTCGCACACGCTGTAGAGCTTGTGGTCGACGAGCCAGGTGAACGGACCGCACCCGATGATCTGCAGCGCGCCGCTCTCCTTGCCGGCCTCGAGATCGACGACGCGGACGCCGTACAGGCCGTCGTCCCACGTCACGAAGTACTTCCCGTCCGAGGTGACGGCACTGGACCCGGGACGCGAGTGCGCGCGGGCGTAGTCGGGCAGTTCGATCTCGTCCGGCTCGAGCAGGTCGCCCGAGTAGGTGGTGACGGTGAAGTCCGCCTGGCCGCGCGAACCGCGCGGCCGCCACACTTCGGCGGCGAGAACCGCTGGGTCCGAGGAACTCTCGCCGACGAACCCGTGGATGACCGGATCCCAGATGCCGGGACCCACGACGATGCGACTGCCCGCGACACCGGTGACCGGGTCGAGGACGTTCACACCGATCTCGAGCCCGCCCGGAGTCCGGAGGACCGCAAGCAGGTCGTTCTCGCTCGCGGGCTGGATCTCCGAGACATGCACGGGTTCCGGGATGGTGTCGCCGATCTCCTGATCGTCGTGACCGAGGGAGATGCCCTCACCGGGAGTGGTGTAGGGGACGGTCGGGTAGGTGACCTCGCCCGCCGCGGAGGAGGAGTCGTCGTCGCTCGAGCACGCCGCGAGGGACAGTGCGAGAGCGAGCGGGACGGTCGCGGCGACCGCCCGTTGGGTGCGCTTCATGATCCGGCGCCCACCTTCGGTCGTGCGGCGGGACGGGTCTGGCAGTCCTCACCGATGATCGGTGCCATCGTGCAAGTGTACGACTGGGATTCGTCGGACACGCACCAGATGATCTCCTGGTCGAAGCTGCCCGAGACCGGGTTGTACATGATGGCCTGCATGTCGGGTTCACCGCAGAAGGCGTTCGAGCACGACGGTGCACCACAGCAGTCGTAGTAGGCGATCAGGTAGGTCTTACCGGTGTCGGGATGCGTGCAGCATCCAACCCAGAACTCCGCTCCGGGACGGCTTCCCGGCGCACAGGTGGTGACACCGCCGCCGTTGCAGGCCGCGCACGAGGTGCCGTCCATGTTGCACCAGCGCCAGTACTCGCACTCGGCGGGGTCCTTGCCGTCGTAGACCGGAACGAGCGGTTCGGGTTCGGCGGGGGTCGGAGCCGGCGGCTCCTGAGCCAGCGCAGTGCGAGTGACGGGCAGCGAACTGATCAGTGCCACACCGGAAACACCCATGGTCCACCGGCCGATCTTGCTGATCACCGAACGGCGGGAGACCCGCTCGGACATCCTGCGGCCGGTGCGGCCGATGAAGGATCCGCCGCGGCCGGCCATCCATTCGGCTTGTTCCTTGACGGTGGCTTCGTCCACCGGATATCGATTCTCGTGCATCTCCGGTTCCCCGGATGAGGGTCTGAGGTCCAACGACGTACTCCGATCTCGAGAAGGGGATGAGATTCCGCCCGTACCGACGGGGCGGTCGGCACTCGCAGATCACAGACCGGCTGCGGCGCGAGTCTTGGCTGCCTCGTGCAGGTGCTGCAGCGAGGGCGTGCCGGATTCGAGTGCGTTGAGGAGGGATTCGACCTGCGCCATGTGGTTGCACAGGCCCTTGGCCTGGATCTTGCCGTGCTCGTCGAGGATCACGCCGTACGGAGTGGTGCCCACCTGGTAGGCGATGCCCACATCGCGGGCGTCGACGTAGCTGAGCTCGGCACCGATACCCGAACCGGCAAGGAAACTCTGGTGCTCCTCGGGCGTGCCGTCGGAGATGATGACGACCTCGAGGTCCTTCTCCGCCTTCGCCATCGCCTTGACGCCGGGCAGCAGGCTCTTGCAGGTCGAGCACGACGGCGCGGTGAACAGCAGCAGCTGCGCCTTGTCGCGGTGGCCACCGACGCCGACCTCGCGGCCGAGGTGGTCCTGCAGGCCGCGGAAGCTCGGAGCGACCTGATCGATATTCGGGCCGGTGTCCATCATCCGGGCGCCGAGGGGGCCGAGACGCACCTGCACGCGCCCGATCTCGCGGGCGAGGGCGAGCAGCATGAGGAACAGTGCCGCGACGGCGACGGCCAGCACGATGACCGCGATCAGCAGGAAGGTGTTCACAGATTTCTCCGTTCGGATGTGTCAGTACCGCGAGAGAGGCGAGGCGGCACGAAGTTCGATCGAGGCCTTCGTCAGGTGGTCGTCGACCGGGCGTCGGCCCGGATGCACGATCGACCGCAACTGCACCGCGGTGACGACCACGACCAGCACCAGTGCGGCGAGCGCGACGGCGAGGAGGTGCTCGGCGAGCGACGGTGCGCCGGCGGGAACGAGGGCCAGGGCTGCGGAGACGAGCACGAACGCACCGGCCCGCACCGCGTGGAACCACCCGATCCGCGGGATGTCGTGGGAATCGAATGCGAAACAGCCGCAGTCGAGGTCACGACGGCCTCGGAGAAGGTTGATCGTCAGGCCGCCGAAGAAGCACAGGAACAGCAGTGCGGCGCCTGCGGCCGCCCATCGTCCGGCGATGCCGGTGATGAGCGCGGCACCGAGGACGATCTCGGCCCACGGCAGCGCGAACGACACCGCGTCCTCGAGCGGCGCAGGCAGCAGCTTGTACCCGCGCACCGTGCGCAGCAGACCCTGGCGGTCCCGGGTCTTGGGGATGCCGGCGAGCAACAGCGTGCCTCCGACGATCGATGCGATCAGCACCCACAGCATGTGTGCGACCACTCCTTCCGTTTCGCTTCGGGACCTCGTCGAGGTCCCGGCGGATCCCTCGCAGGTGGGGATGGACACATCCTGCTGTGGTCTCGAGTCGGGCGTGCGACGCCGGAGAAACGAACGGGGACACCCTGAACGAGAACACGAGCCTTCGAATTCAGGGACGTCGGGGCCCGGCGACGTGGGGTTTTGCGTTCGCCCGAGTCCGCGCGGAAGGCGATGGCGTGATGCACCTCGCATCGCCTCTGCGAGCGGATTCCCACTTGGACGGCACGTCGTGTTCGCGCAGGTAATGCGGCTGTAACAGAACGGGGTTAGCGTCCGGACGAATCCAGTGAAAGGACCACGGCCGTGACGTCAGCACTCCGGGCGGCGATCGACCGCGCGCAGGACGCGGAACCCACCGGGGATCACGTGCGCTCACCCCTGCATGCGCTCGGCCGCCGGCAGTTGTCCCAGCTCGATCTGATCGGGCAGTCGCTGTCGACGATCGCTCCCGCAACCGGAATGGTGTTCATCGCCCTGTGGATGACCGTGAGCGCTCCGGGACTCGGGGGTGTGCTCACCATCGCCGCGACGACCGGCGTCGTCGTGCTGGTCGCATGGTGCATCACGCAGTTCACGCGACGCCTGGCCGCGGCGGGTTCGCTCTACAGTTTCGTCTTCCAGGGACTCGGTACGCGCGCGGCGCTCGTGACGGGCACGGCGCTCATCGTCGGATATCTCGGCATCTCGATCTCCGTGCTGGCCCAGGGAGCACGCACAGTATTGGATCTCGGTGAGCTTGTGGGACTGAATCTTCCGGGGACGGGACCGTGGCTGGTGACGGCGGCGGTGCTCGGTGGGGTCGTCGCCCTGATCGCGATCCGCGGCGTGCGGTTCGCGACCCGCGCGATCCTGCTCGTCGAAACGTGTTCGCTGGTACTGATCGTCGCGACGATGCTGGTCGCGCCGGCGGGCGGAACGACGACAAGCGAACTGCCGGTCTCACCGCTGAGCCTGCTGCCCTTCCTGGCGCTCATGACCGTCCTGTCCATGGCCGGATTCGAGAGCGCGGCGTTCTTCGGGCCCGAGGCCCGTCGGCCGCTCGTCACGGTCAGCCGGACGGTGCTGATCACCCCTCTCGTCGTCGGGGCGCTGTTCGTCTTCACGGCCGTCGCCTCGCTGACCGGGCGTGGATCGCTCATCATCGGAGCGTATTTCGACGGTGTCGACTCCGGTGCGTCGTGGGCGGTCGTGCTCGCCGTGAAGACGGGCATGGCGTGCTCGTGGTTCGCGTCGACACTCGGCTGCGCACAGGCAGGCTCGAGGCTCCTGTACTCGATGGGTGTCGAACGGGTGCTGCCGTCCGCTCTGGCCCGCGTACACGGCACCCTGCGCACCCCCTACCTCGCGGTGACGACGTTCGTCGCGGTGAGTGTCGCGGGTGCCGTCCTGTACACCCTGGTGGCGGAAGCGGATTCGTCCGTCTTCGACGGTGTCGTCGAGGTCGCGCTGGTCGCGGCGTACACGCTGGTCGCGGTGGCATCCCTGCGGTTCCTGCACCGCATCGGTGAGGACACCACGTGGACGCGGGTCGCGGCGGTGTTCGTCGCGTTGCTCGGTGGTGGTCTGCTGGTGGCCACGGCCGTCGACGGGGTCACGCACTCGCTGCTCGTCGTGCCGGTGGCGCTCGTCGCGCTCCTGGTGTCGGGACCCGTCTGGCGCGCGGTGCTGCGCCGGCTCCGCCCGCAGAGCCTCGCGACGATCGGAGCATTCGACACCGTCGAGACCTCGGATCTGCTGCCGGGTGCGGGGACACTGGTCCTCGACGAGCACGGGCGGCCGCGGATCGTCACGGGGGGCATACAGGAGGAGCGGATGTGACCGCCCACGTGCCGATCCGGTCCTCCGAGACTACTTTCGGAGGACGACAACCCCACGCCGTGCAGAAGGCGCTGGGGATGCTCGAGGCCGTCGCACAGCTCGGTCCCGGCACCACCGCCAAGGAGATCGCCGCGTTCGCCGGAGTGCCTCCCGCCACCGCCTACCGGATGCTGAACCTGCTCGTGGCGGACGGCTATCTCGTGCGTGTCCCCGACCTGTCGGGTTTCGCGCTCGGTCGTCGCACCGCCGAACTCGCCCAGGCCGCAGCGGAATCCACCCCGTCCGAGTCGCTCCACGACGTGATGGAGGACCTGCGGGGGTGCACGCGTTTCGGATTGCACGTCGCGTCCTTCGCCGGGAGCCGGCTCCGCTTCGTCGACCAGGATCCGGACCACGAGATCGTCGCCATCACCACGCTGTCGAAGTCGTTGCACGCCAATGCCATCGGCAAGCTGATGCTGGCACACGTGCCGGGGGCGGCTCCGGATGCCGAGTTTCGCCGGCTCACCGAGTTCACGATGTGCGAGCGCGAGTCGCTGGCGCGGGAGCTGCGCGACATCATCTCGTCCGGTTACGCGAAGGAGTGCCAGGAGACCCGGCTGGGCAGGGCGGCGCTGGCCGTCCCGATCCGCGACTCGTCGTCCTTCGTCGTCGGCGGCCTGTACCTGCACGGGTCGGCCGCGAAGGTGCAACCCGATCCCGATCTGGTGAGATTCCTCGTCGACGGCTCCGCCAGGCTCACAGGCCTGCTCTGAGCCGGATCAGTGCGTCCACCACGGGCGCGCCGAACATCGGCGGATCGTTGTGTTCGAGACCGTCGAGCTCGACCCGCTCGTGCAGCCATCGGGCGGCATCGGCGACTGCCGAGCTCTGGGCCGGCGGGACGATGCTGTCGGCGGTGCCGTAGACGACCGTGATCGGCACGTCGATGTGGCCGACGAGTTCGGCGACGGGGAACTCGTCCTTCAACAGTGCGGCGGGCACGAAGGGATAGTGGTGCCGGGCCACGGCGGCGAGATCGGTGAACGGCGAGCGCAGCAGCATCCCGGCGGGAGGTTCGTCGACGGCGAGCGCGGTGACCACGGCGCAGCCGAGGCTCTCCCCGAAGTACAGCACCCGGGCGGGGTCGACGTCGTCGCGTGAACGGAGATGCTCGAGGGCCGCGCGGGCGTCGGCGGCGAGACCCTCCTCGGTGGGGGCGCCGGGATTGCCGCCGTACCCGCGGTAGTCGAACAGGAGCGTCGAGAAACCCGCCGCGGCGAGGTCGGCGGCGGTGTCGACGCGGCCGAGTCGGTTGCCGCCGTTACCGGGAGCGAGGAGAACCGTGAAGCCGGCTCCGGGGCCGTCGGGAGCGCGACCGGGCACGAACCAGGCGTCGAGCGCGAGACCGTCGGAGGTGGTGAGCACGACGTCCTCCGCACCGGGCAGGACGGTCGCGGCGGACGGGGGAGTGGAGCTGTCGGGCAGGTAGATCAGGCGTCGTTGCAGCGCCCACCCGGCGACGCCGACGAGCGCGACGACGAGCACCACGGCGAGAACGATCCGCATGGGTCCGGTCTAACGCATGTGCGCGTTCCCGGCAGCCGGAACTGCCGGAAACGCGCACGGAAGAGGCGGGGTTACCGGAGGAAGGGTTACCGCGGCGCCATGCGCAGCGCGCCGTCCATGCGGATGGTCTCACCGTTGAGGTAGTCGTGCTCGACGATCATCTGCGCGAGCTGCGCGTACTCGGCGGGCTGGGCGAGCCGCGACGGGAACGGCACACCGGCCTCGAGGCCCTTGCGGTACTCCTCGGTGACACCGGCGAGCATCGGGGTGTCGACGATGCCGGGGGCGATGGTGTTGACGCGGATGCCGAACTGCGCGAGGTCGCGTGCGGCGGGGACGGTCATGCCGTGCACGCCACCCTTCGACGCGGAGTACGCGATCTGACCGATCTGGCCCTCGAACGCCGCCACCGAGGCGGTGTTGATGACGACGCCGCGCTGACCCGACTCGTCGACCGTCTCGGTCTTGGAGATCGCGTCGGCCGCGAGGCGCATGACGTTGAAGGTGCCGAGCAGGTTGACGGTGATGACCGTGCGGAACAGCTCGAGGTCGTGCGGGCCGTTCTTCGACAGGATGCGGCCGGCCCAGCCGACACCGGCGCAGTTGACGACGATGCGCAGCGGAACACCCGACTCGACGATGCGGTCGACGGCGGCCTGCACCTCGTCGCCGCTGGTCACGTCGGTGGCGAGGAGCGTGACACCCGCGGGTGCGGCATCGCCGACGCGGTCGATGGACTGCTGCAGGTCGAGGCCGAAGACGGTGGCTCCGACGTCGGCGAGACGGCGTGCGGTTGCGGCGCCGAGACCGGATGCGGCGCCGGTCACCAGTGCGGCGGATCCCTGAATCTCCACTGTTCGTATCTCCTGTCCCGAGCCGAGGGCTGCGTGAACCCGACGGGTTCGGGCTCGTTGGCACCGAGTCCGACTCCGTCGGGTTCTCTCACAGAGCCCTACGGCGTGTGAGTGTCGTTCGTCACGAACCCTAACCGGTCACGGCCGCGGGTTCCGCGGGGGTCGCGGTCCGGCGGCGCAGTGCGACGACTCCCATCGCCGCGGCGACGAGACACGCGACGGCACCGAGCAGCAATCCGGCCCGGCCACCCCACTGCTCGCAGACCCATCCGGCGATGGGACCGCCGATGGCCGTGGAGCCGAGGAAGGCGACCGACCACAGGGCCATCACCCGTCCGCGCATCGTCGGCGCGGAGGCGAGTTGCAGCGAACTGTTGGTGGTGGACGTGAACGTCACGCTCAGTGCGCCCACGATCACCATGAGCACGATGAGCGTGGTCAGGTTCGGGGCCGCGGCGGCGACCGCCATGGCGATGCCGAACGCGAGGGAGGTGAGGATCAGCGGCCGGGTTCCGGTGCGACCCCAGGTGGCGACGGCGAGGCCCCCCACCACCGATCCGGCGCCCATCGCGGCGGTGAGGAAGCCGTAGGCCCCGGCACCGGCAGCGAAGGTGTGGTCGGCCAGGACCGGCAGAACCACCTGGAACTCGAAGGCCAGACATCCGACGAGCGCCATCATCGACAGCGGGACGGCCAGGTCGGGCGTGCTGCGGACGTAGGCGAAACCCTCACGCAGCTGTCCCTTCGCGCGGGCGGCGGCGGGGGAGCGCTGGAGCCGGGAGACGTCGAGTCGCAGCAAGGAGGTGACGACGGCAACGAAGCTCGCGGCGTTGAGCAGGAAGCACACGCCGAGTCCGCCCGCGGCGATGACCAGGCCGGCGACGGCCGGGCCGATCATGCGGGAGCACGAGGCGAGGACCGACTGCAGGCTCACGGCGTTCCGCAGATCCTCCGGACCGACCAGTTCGAGCATGAACGACTGTCGGGCGGGGTTCTCGAAGCACTGGTTGAGGCCGAGCGCGACCGCCAGGAAGTAGACGTGCCACAGGGCGATCGTGTCGGTGACGACGAGCAGCCCCAAGATCAGGGCCTGCACACCCATGAGGGTCTGCAACCCGATCATGAGCCGGCGTTTGTCGGAGCGGTCGGCGACCACGCCGCCGTAGGGGCCGAGCAGCAGCATCGGCACGGTCTGCAGTGCGAGCACGATGCCGATGGCGGTCGCGGAGCCGGTGAGCTGCAGGACGAGCCACGACTGCGCGACCGTCTGCATCCACGTGCCGATGAGCGAGACGGCCTGGCCGCTGATGTAGAGGCGGAAGTTGGGGCCGCGCAGGGCGGCGAAGGTCTGTCCTCTGATGTCGGCGAGCATTGTCACGGGCGACCCCTCTCGGCGGAGGGGCGCGGTGAATCGGCGACGCGCTGCGAGAGTGCCTCGAGGGCGGGCAGTGCGTCGTGCAGAGCTTCGAGGTGCCGGTCGCTCAGTTCGGTGAGGTGACGGGCGAACAGGGCGGTGCGGCGGTCGCGCAGTTCCGCCGAGAGTGCGGCACCGGCGGGAGTGATGTGGACGCGGACGACACGCTTGTCGTCGGTGTCGGGGGACCGGGTGAGCAACCCGGCGTCTTCGAGTTTGCCCACCATGCGCGAACACATGGTCGGGTTGAGCCCTTCGATCTCCGCGAGGTCGCGGACTCCGATCGTCTCGTGGCGGGCGACGGTCGTGAGGAGGGTCGACTGCGAACGCGTCAGCCCTTCCTCCGAGGCGAACATGCCCATGCGGCGGGAGATCCGTCCGATCGCGATACGCAGACGATGGACGTCTTCCGCGTCGAACGGAGGAGTTTCGGATCGAGGGGTGCTGTCCGTGAGTTCAGACATGGAACCACCTCCGAATTTATTTGCCTATCGGCAAGCATACTCCTGTGCAGAGTGGAAAGACACTGTTCGGGACGGTGATCAGGGACGCATGAGCGCCGGGGCCTCGTCCTCCGTGACACGGCGGGCGCGCCGGCGGACGACCACCATCGCGGCGACGGACAGCAGCAGGGCCACCGCGCCGGCGATCGGTCCGACGACGCCGGTCGCCGGGAACAGGCCGTCGCCGAGCATCCACGCGCCGAAGCCGAAGAACAGGGCGGAAGCACCGTAGCGAATGGCGTTGTCGGGAAGATGCCGACCGAACACGGCACCGATGACGATGGCCAGCGCGTCGGCGGCGACCATGCCGACGGTGGACCCGATCCACACCCCGGCCCAGTTGTTGTCGGTCGCGAGCGTGATGGTCGCGAGCATCGTCTTGTCGCCGAGTTCGGCGAGGAAGAACGCCGAGGTCACGGCGAGGAAGGCGGAACGCGCGACGCGTCCGGCCTTGGATTGCTCGTCGTCGTCGAGGGAGTCGCCGCGCAGCGTCCACGCGCCGAAGATCAGGAAGGCGATGCCGCCGACGATGGAGATGGCGGTCGCGGGGATCGCGACACCCAGATAGTGCCCGACAGCCACTGACACGAGGTGCACCGCGGTGGTCGCGAACAGGATCCCCGACAGGACGACCCACCAGCGATACCGCAGGGCGAAGGTCATCGCCATGAGCTGGGATTTGTCGCCGAGTTCGGCGACGAAGACGACTGCGAAGGACAAGACGAGCGCGGACCACATATGCGTTTCCTCCTTTCGTATGGAGGAAACGGGGCTTCCTCCGGACGCCGGACGCACGGTGCGACCAGCGGCCGAAGGTCTCGCCCACCGGAGGATGATCCGGTCCGCGGGGCCGGGCAGTGCCGTTGTCGGGCGCCGCCAGTATGTCGACCCTGCGATTGGGGGCTACTCCCCTTCGCCGACGACAACGTTAGCCCGGCGAACCGAATTCTGTAAAGGCAATGCTAACTTTCGGAGAACCGAACTCTCGTTTTCAGGGCGCCCTCACGAAGCGAGCAGCATAGCCAGAATCGCGGTGTCGGGGTCGTTGCCCGGATCCACTCCCACCTTGCTGACCAGTGCCGTCACCGTGCCGTCCGGTTCGGCCTCGACCCATGCGGCGCGATGCTCGAGCCCGAGATGTGGGATCCCGGGAAGCAGCACGCAGCCCGAGGCGGCGCCGGCGTTCTCCGGCAGTGACGGCGTCGTCTCCGACGGCGGATGCAGCATGATCAGTGCCGGCGGCTGATGCTCGGCGAACCGTCCGGGCTGCACGGCACGCTCGCCGAGCACCGGACCTTCGGCGACCACGAGGCCCACGGTTCCGGGCTCGGGGTCGTCGGGCAGTTCTTCTTTGACCCCGAACACCGTCGAGGTGGGCAGCAGTCCCGGCAGCGACGCGATCCGCACCGTCATCGCCAGCACCTGGGCCCATTCGCGGGTGGTCGCGGGCCATCTGCCCGAGACGACGAAACCTCGAAGCGACCCGGCGGACTGGAATGCGGACAGCTCGATGCGGCTGTGTTCTTCGGCGTTCATCCCACTCCTCCCTCTCGGTCGGTAAGGGGAGAATGCCCGTTTTCTTCGTTGGCACACAAGAGGTGTCGAGTGCCAGCACTGCCGCTACACCTCTTGCTATCCGCCTCGGCAATTGCTGCGGCGGATAGCGATTCCTGTAGCGGATAGGAAAGACCAGGCCCGGAGACGACGAAGGGCGCCGGTGTCCCGGCGCCCTCGCTGTCGGTCTCGCGACCTGTATGCCCGATCCGTACTAGACGATCAGGCCCGAGGTGGCGGTGCGAGCGCGCTCGAAGCGAGCCTGCACGTCCGCCCAGTTGACGATGTTCCAGAAGGCCTTGACGTAGTCGGCCTTGACGTTCTGGTACTGCAGGTAGAAGGCGTGCTCCCACATGTCGAGCATGAGCAGCGGGGTCAGGCCGATCGGGATGTTGCCCTGCTGGTCGTACAGCTGGACGATGATCAGACGCTGTCCGATCGAATCCCACGCGAGGATCGACCAGCCGGAGCCCTGGATGGAGTTCGCGTTCGCGGAGAAGTGATCGCGGAACTTGTCGAACGAACCGAAGGCATCGTCGATCGCAGCAGCGAGCTCACCCTCGGGCTTGTCGCCACCCTCGGGGGAGAGGTTGTTCCAGAAGACGGAGTGGTTGGTGTGACCACCCAGGTGGAAGGCGAGGTCCTTCTCGAGCTTGGTCGCCTGGGCCGCCATGGTGCCGTTCTCGCGGGCCTCGGCCAGCTTCTCGAGAGCGGTGTTCGCACCGGCGACGTAGGTGGCGTGGTGCTTCGAATGGTGCAGCTCCATGATCTTCGCCGAGATGTGCGGCTCGAGCGCTGCGTAGTCGTAGGGCAAGTCCGGAAGTGTGTATTCAGCCACGAAGGGTCCCTTCTTCACCGGGCCGTCCGGCCCGTGCAGTTATTCCGTACCTTCTCGGGTTTCCACCCAAGTCCATAACTACACCGTCCGCAACATTCCCCGTAATGCGGACACGATCGGACCGCGACTGTGTCGGAGAGCACCCGGAACGGCCCACGCGTCCGGAAAATAGCTCTCACCAGCGCAAACAGTCGGATATCGGGACCATCGGCAACGGCTGCGTGAACGGGACCTTAACATTGGCGCGTGTTTCGGCCCTTCCTGAACGAACCGACACGCGGGGCCGATGCACCGCGTGTGGATCTGCCGGGCGTCGATGTCGTCCGGTTCGTCGCGGTCGCGGCCGTGCTCTACTCCCACATCGCCTTCTACCTGATCGACGACCTCGGGACGGGCTGGTGGGGCATCGACCTCACCTACGAGGTACTCGTCAAGGGCGCCGGCCTCAACCAGCACCTGTCGTCCGTCGGGGTGACGGCGTTCATGATGCTCACGGGCATGCTCGTCACCCGGTCCGCGATCCGGCAGGACCGCCGGAAGTTCCTCATCGCCCGGGCCGCGCGGCTCCTGCCGGCCTTCTGGGTGGCGATCCTCGCCGCGGTCGTGCTCGTGTGGCTCGGCATCAACGGCACCTTCAGCGGCCACACCACGGTGTCGGTCTCCGAGGCGTTCCTGTCCTTCTTCCTGGCTGCGTTCTTCCTGAAACCACAGGTGATCGTGCTCGGCGTGGTGTGGACGCTCGCCGCACAGATCTCGTTCTACCTGTGGTGCGTGGCGGGACGGTCGCTGCTGCGGACGGCGCCGGTGGCGGTGCCGATGCTCGGCGCCGTGCTGTGCATGCTGGTGCTCCTCTACAACCTGTACGTGCCCGAGCCGTACACGGTGCCGTTCCTGTCGAAGATCGCGTCGACGCTGCCGACCTTGTTCCTGGGGCAGATCGTGTACTTCGGCTGGGCCGGCCTGATTTCGCTGCGCGCCCTGCTGGCGGCGATGTTCGCGCAGATCGCGGTGATCGTGATGGCCACGGACATCAACGTCTACTGGTCGGGCAGCCGCTATCTGTGGACGGTGACGGTGGTCTTCGCGGCGATCGTGCTGGTCGCGCGGTACGACGGGCGCCTCGCGCGCTCGACCGTCGTCTCCTGGGTCGCGACCCGCAGCTACTGCATCTACCTGACCCACACCCTCGTGATGTACCGGATCTACGAGAACACCGTGGGCATCGTCGGCACGACCGCGGCGATCGTGCTGCTGCTGATCGGCTGCGGTCTCGTCGCCGAGGTGCTGTACCGCAGCGTCGAGGTTCCGGCTGCGCACTGGATCAAGAGCCGCTGGCTCGCGCCGAAGCAGGTCGCTTCCGACGAACGGACTGTCGCTCCGACCCGCGCGTAGCATCGGGTCATGTCCTGGTTCGACGAGATCCTCGCCCGTGCAGGTTCGAAGTCGCAGATGGTGACGCGCGAGGACGCGCTCCCCGGTCGCGCCGAACCGCTGCCCGTCCCCGAGACCCACTACGTCAACGGCAACCGCATCGTTCCCCCCCTCCCTGAGGGCCTGCAGGCCGCAGTCGTCGGCATGGGTTGCTTCTGGGGCGCCGAGAAGGAGTTCTGGCAGCTCGACGGCGTCTACTCGACCGCGGTCGGCTATTCCGGCGGCTACACCCCCAACCCCACCTACGAGGAGGTGTGTTCCGGCCGGACCGGGCACACCGAGGTGGTGCTCGTCGTCTTCGACCCGAAGGTGACCGGCTACGAACACATCCTGCAGCAGTTCTGGGAGAATCACGACCCCACCCAGGGCATGCGGCAGGGCAACGACCACGGCACCCAGTACCGCTCGGCGATCTACACCCACGACGAGACGCAGATCGAGGTCGCCGAGGCCACGGCCGAAGCGTTCGGCAAGCGACTGGCCGACGCCGGATACGGGCAGATCACCACGGAGATCGCCCCGCTCACGCAGTTCTACTACGCGGAGGACTACCACCAGCAGTACCTCGCGAAGAATCCCAACGGCTACTGCCCCGTCCACGCCACCGGCGTGAGTTGCCCGGTGGGCCTCGGCGCCTGAGAGAGCGTCGGGCCTCAGGGTTCGACGGTGTCGCGCACCACATCTCCGCTCGCAGTGCGAGTGTGAGATGCGTTGGCGTTCCTTGAACTTCCCCGAAGGCGGACGCATTCTGGAAGAAGGGATCATTCCAGAGGGGGAAAGGGACGGCTTGCCGACATGACGACCAGAGCGGGGTATCTGCGGCGCACACGGCGAAGTCTGCGCAGGCGGGATCCGCTCGTGCGTCGCACCGACAAGCTCGAGGCGCGCTGCTTCACCCTCATGATCGCCGTGATGGCGATCCTGATCCCCGTCGCGGTGTGGGTGTCCGCCACCATGTGGAGCTCCCAGCTCGAACTCTCCGAGAAGCAGAATGCCGAACGTGTCAGCGTCACGGCCGTCCTCGACGCCGATGCCCTGAGCGACTCCTCCGGATGGGGCGAGACCGTGAAGATCTCCTCGGCCCCCGCGACCTGGGGTTGGGGCGACGAGACGCGTCACGCGCTCGTCCAGGTGGACAGTCTCGCGACCGCGGGCAGCGAGGTGCAGGTCTGGGTCGAGGGGAGCACCGGCGAATACACGCAGCCCCCGCTGACCACCTCCGCCGCGAAGTTCACCGCCGTGCTGTCCGGGGTGTGGTTGTGGACGTTCTCCGCCGCCGCCGCGGCCGGGCTGTTCGCCCTCGCGCACTGGCGTCTCGAGGTGCGGCGCAGCCGCGAGTGGAGCCGGGACATCGAAGCGTTCCTCGGCTCCACCAGCAGCCACTGACCCGGCTAGGACTGCAAGCACCGCCTGCGCGTCAGAGATCCGCGACGGCGGGCATGACCTCGTTCGCCACCAGTTCGAGGTGCTCGAGATCGGCGAGATCGAGGACCTGCAGGTAGATGCGCTGCGTCCCGGCCTCGGCGAAGGTGCGGATCTTCTCGATCAACTCCTGCGGCGTGCCCGCGAGTCCGTTCTCCCGCAGTTCGTCGACCTCACGGCCGATCCGTGCCGCGCGACGCGCGATCTCGTCCTCGTCCCGGCCGCAGCACAGCACGAGTGCGTTCGAGTAGGTCAGTTCCTCGGGGTCGCGTCCGGCATCCCGGCAGGCCGAGCGCACCCGCTCGAACAGGACCTTCGTCTCGTCCAGCGACTTGAACGGCACGTTGAACTCGTCGGCGTAGCGCGCCGCCAGTGCCGGCGTGCGCTTCTTGCCTGCGCCGCCCATGACGATCGGTGGGTGGGGACGCTGGTACGGCTTCGGCAGCGCCGGGGAGTTCTCGATCCGCACGTGCTCGCCCTCGTACGAGAACGTCTCGCCCTCGGGGGTGTCCCACAGGCCGGTGATGACCGCGAGGGACTCCTCGAAGCGGTCGAACCGCTCCTTCAGCGTGGGGAAGGGGATGCCGTAGGCGAGGTGCTCCTCCTCGAACCAGCCGGCTCCGAATCCGAAGTCGACGCGTCCGCCGCTCATGGCGTCGACCTGCGCGACGGAGATTGCGAGCGGGCCGGGGTACCGGAAGGTCGCCGAGGTGACGAGCGTGCCGAGGCGGATCGTCGACGTGTCGCGGGCGAGACCGGCCAGCGTGATCCATGCGTCCGTCGGTCCGGGCAGGCCCTCGGCGTTCATGGCCAGGTAGTGGTCGGAGCGGAAGAACGCGCCGTAGCCGAGTCGTTCCGCGGTCTGTGCGACGGCGAGGAGGTCGTCGTAGGTGGCGCCCTGCTGGGGTTCGGTGAAGATGCGTAATTCCATGACCCGATCATTTCAGCGACGGAACCGGCGCGGGCCATCGGCGGGTGCTTGTCCACTGTGAGATGTCTCGAGCGTGATTCCCCATGCGTGGATAGGCCTGTTGATGAACCTGTGGAAACTGTGGATAACTCCAGCGGATGGGGTTGATGGGGAGTGTTGTGGAAGACCCACCTGCCCCACCTGCGGAACAGTATCGGTACGACCACACCCACATCCGTTCACGCCGCGTGCCACTATTGAGACGTGAGCTTTTCCGACGTGCCCACCGTGTCGGTCGACCTGGTACCCGAACTCGGCGACGAGGTCGTCCTCCTCGACGTCCGCGAGGACGACGAATGGGAACTCGGACACGCCCCCGGCGCGCTGCACATTCCGCTCGCCGACGTGCCCGCCCACATCGAGGAACTCGACCCCGACGCCGAGATCTACGTGATCTGCAGGCAGGGCGGCCGCTCCCTCGGAGCGGTCGAGTACCTGGCCCGCATCGGGTACGAGACCTTCCAGGTCGCGGGCGGCATGGTGGCGTGGCAGAAGCACGGACTCCCGCTCGTCTCCGAGCGCGACGAACCGGCAAAGATCTATTGATGTCGGCCTATCAGATCTGTGTGCGCTGTGAGAATCGCTGGCCGGTGACATATCAGCCGCGGCAGTGGTGCCCGGCCTGCCGCGGTGTGCTGCTCTCACCCGTCGCCCCCGACGGGACGGTTCCTCCGTCGCGCCGTAACTTCCGCTGGGTCGCGCGACCCGCGGGTGGTGCTCCGACGACCGAACCGACGTCGCCTGCGCACGGGTGTCCGGCTCCCGAGACCCCGTCCTATCGTGAGATGCCCCGCTGGGGACTGCTCGATCCGCTCCCGGACGAGGACGTCGAACCCGATCGCGCCGAGACCGCCGCCGACCTCGCGCCGACGCTGCTCGTCGGTACCGCCGTCGTCTTCGGTCTCGCGGCGGTCGCCGAGGCCGTCCGGTACGGAGTGTTGCTGTACAACCGCACCCGTCTCGTCGACCCGCTCGTGCTCGCGTTGTCGGATGCCGCGGTGTGGGCGACCCAGGTGGTCGGGCCGGTCGTGGCGCTGGCCGCGGCGGTCGCATCCGGATTGCGGTTGATCGACCTGCGCCGGCGCATCTACGCCGAGCGTGGTCTCGCCGAGTCGCGGTCGCCGCTGTCCATCCTCGCGGGGCTGGTCGTTCCGGGCCTCAACCTCGCGATGCCCGGTGTCTTCCTCACCGAGATCGCCGACCGCGACCCGCGGTTGCTCCGCGCGATCCGCACCTGGTGGGTGCTGTGGGTGGTCAACGGTGTGCTCATGGTGGCGCTGGTCGCGTGGCGTCAGCGCGACACCCTGCAGGCCCGCGCCGACGGCGTCCTGCTCACCGCCGTCCTCGCGGCGCTCGGGACGGTCGTCGCGCTGTCGACCCTGCACGTCCTGCGCCTGTTCGACGACGCCGACCTGTGGGGACGGCCGCTGCGCCGTCGCCGCTTCACCCACGCGGCAGGTCCGGCCTCGTCGCCGATCGCGCCCATCGTCCCCGCCGCCGTGCGCGAGCAGGAACAGGCCCGCGGAGAACAGGACGACGCTCCGGAATCGGCCGGAGAACGAGCGGACGACGAGGAGCGCGTTGAGGCGGTGGCGCCGTGACCCGCAGCGCGCATCCCCGGGTCGTCGCGCATCGCGGTGCGTCCGCCGCCCTCCCGGAACACACGATCGGCGCCTACGAGCTCGCGTTGAAGGAAGGTGCCGACGGCGTCGAATGCGACGTGCGGCTCACCCGCGACGGTCACCTCGTGTGCGTGCACGACCGCACGATCGACCGCACCTCGAACGGCACCGGTGTCGTCAGCGAGATGACCCTCGACGAGCTCGCGCAGTACGACTACGGACGCCCCGGCGAGCCCGCCGACCTGCTCACGCTGCGGCAACTGCTCGAACTCGTCATGGACTTCACGAGTGTCCCGGTGAAGGTCTTCGTCGAGACCAAGCATCCCGTCCGCTACGGCGGTCTCGTGGAGAGCAAACTGCTCGCCGAACTGGCCCGCTTCGGTCTCGCGACCCCGGCATCGGCCGATTTCTCCCGGGTGGTGGTGATGTCGTTCGCGGCGGGGGCCGTCTGGCGCATCCGCCGGGCCGCGCCGCTGCTGCCCACCGTGTTGCTGGGGGAGACCTCGCGCTACCTGCGCGGCAGTGCCGCGACCACCGTCGGCGCGACCGCTGTCGGTCCGTCGATCGCGACGCTGCGCGAGCACCGCGATCTCGTCGACCGGGCTGCGCTGTCGGGCCGGGCCACCTACTGCTGGACCGTCGACGACCCCGCCGACGTCGAACTGTGCCGCGAGCTGGGCGTCGAGTGGGTCGCCACCAACCATCCCGGGCGCACCAAGCTGCAGCTCGACGCCGCCTTCGATCGGTGAGCACCCCCACCCGGTCCCGCGACCTCGACATCGCGACACGGGTCGCCGTGTAGTTTGACGCCGTGGCCAAGAAGAGCAAGAGAAACAGCGGACCCAAGCCCGGCAGCAACCGCGCCGCGAAGCTCGAGCAGCGCCGACTCGAGCGGGAAACAGCGGCCGCCGCGACGTCCCGGCCCTTCGAAGGACTCGCCTTCGAATGCGATCTCGTGGCACTGCGCGAGTTCGTGCCGTCGGCCCTCGCGGAGCTGCCCGCGGCCGAGGACGGCCGTCGCGTCGTGGGTGCGACCATCCTCCCCGGCGGGGTAGCGGCCCTGGTCCGCGAGGAGAACGGTGAGCCGGTCGCGTACGTCGGCCTGCAGCTCGCCGCCGGCTTCGGCCCGGACCCGGCGGGTGAACTGGCCGCGGCCCTGCACTGGGCGCACACGGCCGAGCCGGGCTCGTCGCTGCAGGTCGCGAGCGTCGACGACGACACCCCGCCGTTGGCCGAGCTGATCGACCCGGCAGCCGTGCCGGCGATCACCGTCCACAACGACTTCGACTGGTGGATCCCGGCCGGTGTCGAACCGAGCGCCGAGATCGCGCACACCGTCAAGCACGCGAACGAAGCCGTGCTGCCGTCCGCGCGTCTCGAAGGCGACGGTCTCCGCGGCGCGTGGTGGGTCGATCCGGGCGAGAAGGCGCACCTGCGCTGGGTGCGCCCCGAGGACGAGGACGCGCTGATGGCGGCGCTGTCGCGCGTGCACGCGGCGGGCGGTCTGCACCTCGGTGAGGGATCGCGGTTCGCTGGTTCGTTCCGCACCCACGGTCTGCTGGTGCCGGTCTTCGACCTCGACCGCGAGAAGCACCCCGACGAATGGGTCACCCCGACCATCGAGTTCGGGCAGCGCCTCGACGAGGCCCTCGCCGTGGACGAACCGCTCACCGCCGCCGAGCGCCGGTCGCGCGACGGCCTGCGCAGCCGCCAGGTCACCCTGCGCTGACCCGCTCACGACAGCACGAAGGCCACCTCCTGCGGGAGGTGGCCTTCGTCGTTCCGGGTGGGCTGTCCCCGGATGGAGGAACGATCAGATGGCGCCGCCGGCGGCGAGCGGGGCATTGCCGCGCGGCTCGCGCACCTTCGAGTTGAGCTCGCGGGCCACGAAGTCCTCGAGGTTGAAGAGGTTGGAACCGGCACGGTCGGCCACGGTCAACAGGGTCGTCATCGTCGCAACCTCCTCGACCTGTTCCTGCAGGAACCACTGCATGAACTGCTCGCCGAGGTAGTCGCCCTCGTCGCGCGCGGTGCGGGCGAGCTCGACGATCTGGTCGGTGACCTTCTTCTCCTGGGCGAGGGCCAGCGCGATCGGCTCGCGGGCATCCTCGAACATCGACTGCACCGCGTCGACGCCGGTGAGGTCGACGGCCATGTCGCGGTCCAGGAAGTACTGGACGATCATCATGGCGTGGTTGCGCTCCTCGACGGCCTGCGCGTAGAAGTGCTTCGCCAGCTGCGGGAGATCGGTGTTGTCGTAGAAGACCGCGATGGCGATGTACTGATGCGACGCCGTGAACTCGTGGCGGATCTGGTCGTGCAGCAGCGTGTGGAACTTGGTCTTGGTCATGTCGCCCATCGTCGTCATGATCACGACGTTAGTGCAGGTCAACACGCTTTTCATCCAAGCCTTGGCTACCCTTGGGCAACGCAGCATCGGCTACCCTACGGAAAATTCGGACAGCCTTCCCCAAGATCGACGACGATTCGCGGCGTCCGTCAGGGGACCGGAGCGAGCAGTTCCGGCGGGATCGGGTCGCCCTCCGAGATGGCTCCGAAGAACGGCACGGCGCGCTCACGATCCCACAGCAAGACGTTGCCGATGCCGTAGACGTCGTCGAATCCGCCCACCGGAACCGTCGTGGTGACCGTCTCGCCGCGCATCGCCCACGCGAGTCGTGCGAGGTTCCACAGGTGGTCGCCGTCGTCGACCCGCAGCGACCCGGCCGCACCCGACATCAGCGACCATGCCCGGAAGGGGTTCAGGAAGGTGCCGGGACTGGTGGCCTTGCTCAGCAGCGCCGACAGGAACAGGCGCTGGTTGTTCATCCGGTCCAGGTCGGCGAGCGGGGTGGCGCGGGTGCGCACGAAGCCCAGGGCCTGCGCTCCGTTGAGCTCCTGGCATCCCGGTTCGAGCCTGAGTCCGGCGAGGGGGTCGTCGATCGGATAGGGCACGCAGATGTCGACCCCGCCGACCGCGTCGACGATCGACGCGAACCCGCCGAAGCCGATCTCGGCGTAGTGGTCGATGTGCACGCCCGTGGCGCCCTCGACCGTCTGCACGAGCAGTTGCGGTCCGCCCAACGCGAACGACGCGTTGAGCTTGTCCTGGCCGAAGCCCGGGACGCTCACGTAGGAATCGCGGGGCAGCGAGACCATCGTCGTGGCGCCCCCACCGGGCGGGATGTGGACGAGCAGCACCGTGTCGGTGCGGTCGGCGCCGACCTCCCCGCCGGTCGCGAGTTCCTGTTCCTGCTCGGGGGTGAGGCCCACGCGGCTGTCGGAGCCGACGAGCAGCCAGTTCGTGCCGGGGGTGTCGCCGACCCGGCCGTCGTAATCGGCGAGCGCATCGACGCGCGCGAGTGTGCCGTCGAGGTAGACCATGCTCGCGCCCATCGCGACGACGAGCACCACCAGGACGATCGCGAGTCGCCGCAGGATGCGCCGGGCACCGAGCGGGCGGCGTGGTGCCGGTCGTGAGGGCGGGCCCGGTCGTGAAGGCGGTGCCGCAGGGCGTCGCGGGGGTGCGGGCGGTGGTGTGTTCCCGCGCGGCGGGCGACGGTTCGGGGCGGGGTCGGCGATCCGTTCGGGTCGCTGCGTCGGTGCCCAGTCGCGTCGTTGCTGCGGGGGCGGTTGCTGCCGGTCCTGCCGCGGAGCGGGCCGGTAGTTCGGGGCGGGTGCCTGCGACCACGCCTGCGGTGACTGCGGTCGTCCGTCGCGCCGGAGCACCTGGGTGCCCTCGGGGGACGGCGGGGGGCCGCCGCGACGCTGTGACGGAGGAGCGCCCCGTCGCTGCGGTGGCACCTCGCGCTGCGGGTTCGGCGGTACCGCCCGTCGGGCAGGAGGGCCCTGCGGGGGAAGTCCCTGCGGAGGCCGCGGCCGGTTCCGAGGGTCGCGAGGGTCGCCGTTCACCCGGACAACTCTACGTTCAGGGCAGCCAGGAGACGTGGCCTCTCAGTGCTTGGTAGCCCACGAAGGCGATGGTGTCGATGAGCGCGTGGGCGATCACGAGCGGCCACAACCGGCCGGTGCGCTGCCAGTAGCGCCCGAAGACCAGGCCCATGACGACGTTGCCGAACCCGCCGCCGACGCCCTGGTAGAGGTGGTAGCTGCCGCGCAGCAGGGCGGAGGCGAGCAACGACGAATTCTCCGACCAGCCGAGCTGCCGCAGGCGGGTGAGGAGATAGGCGACGACCAGGATCTCCTCCGCCCCGGAGTTGGCGATCGCCCACAGCACCTCGGTGGGCAGTCGCCACCAGTAGTCCTCGAGCAGGCTCGGCGCGACCGTCAGGTTCAGGCCGGCGGCCCGCGCCACCAGGTACAGCACCAGTCCGGGGAGTCCGATCAGGGCGGCCAGCCCCAGGCCGGGCAGCAGGTCCCGGCGCAGACCGGGTCGGGCGAGGCCCGCGAGTCGCGGTCCGACACCGCTGCGCCAGAGCAGGTACAGGCCGAGGGCACCCCAGGCGAGCAGGCGCACGATGCCGAGGAGTTGGCGGGCGAGATCGATGAACCCCTGCGACGAGCGTGGCGTGTTGAGGGCGACGGTCTGATCCGACAGCGGTTCTGGTGCCAGCGCCGCCTCGGCCAGCGACAGGATCGACGAGATCCCGCTCAGGCCGAAGGTGACGAGCAGGACGATGGTGATCTCGATCCACAGCGCGCGGCGCTCGGTGGGGTCGAGGGGCGGCTCGGGATTGCGGGATGCGGGCCGCAGCCAGTCGCGAAGGGTCGTCACCGGAGCGATTGTGCCGGACCCTGCGTGGCCGGTCCTCTCGCCGCGGAGAGGCACCCCACCGGTTCGCGGTGATGTGTCCAATTTGACAGCGGTCCATGTGACCCATCACACTTCACATCGCCCGACCGATCGATCGCTCGGGTGCGGATAGGGGCCTTGGGGGCCGAGGGGAATCTGCGACCCGGAAGTAGGGACATGAACATCGAAACAGCTGAGAAGAATTCTGTTGCAACAACTTCGGTGACTCTCGCATCGAAGAAGAAGTCTCTTCTCGCCAGCTCCGTGGGCAACATCCTCGAGTGGTACGAGTGGAGCGCCTACGCTGTGTTCGCTCCGTTCATCGCCGCAGCGATGTTCAACAGCGACAATCCGGTCTCGGCATTGCTGTCCACACTCGCGGTCTTCGCCGTCGGATTCCTGATGCGACCGCTCGGTGGCATCGTGTTCGGCCGCATCGCCGACAAGCGCGGCCGCAAGTTCGTGCTCGTCACGACCATGCTCATGATGGCCGGTGGCAGCCTCGTCATCGGGCTCATGCCCACCTACTCGTCGATCGGCGTGTGGGCGTCGGTGCTCCTGCTGCTCGCCCGCGTGGTGCAGGGCTTCGCGCACGGTGGCGAGTCGGCGACCGCCTACTCGTACGTCAGCGAGATCGCGCCGCCGCATCGCCGCGGCACGTGGGGCAGCGTCGCCTTCGTCGCGATCTTCGGTGGTTCCGTGTTGGCGTACACGATCGGCGGAGCGGTCACCTCGACGCTCTCCGAGAGCGCCGTGGGCGAGTGGGGATGGCGCGTGCCGTTCCTCCTCGGCTTCTTCCTGGCGCTGTTCGCCCTCTACCTGCGACGCAGCATGGAGGAGAGCGAGGTCTTCGACCAGCAGGAGACCCGGGTCGACGAACCGCGCATCCCGCGCAAGGTGGTCGTGCGTGCGATCCTGCTGATGATCGGCATGACCTCGGGTGTCACGGCGGCGCACTACACGTGGACCTCGTACGTCTCGACGTACGCGATCACGCAGAAGGGCATGGACGCCGACACCGCCTACTGGATGCTCGTCATCGCCCAGGTCATCGCGCTGGTCTCGCTGCCCTTCTGGGGTCTGCTCTCCGACCGGATCGGCCGGCGCCCGATGCTCGGCGGCTTCGCGGTCCTCATGTTCGCGCTGCAGATCCCGCTGACGTCGATGATCACGTCGGCCGGGTGGACGCTGCTCGTGTCGACCACTCTCGCCCTGCTCATCGTGTCGATCCCTGGTGCGATCCTGTCGTGCACCCTGTCGGAGAGCTTCCCGACCCGCCTGCGTACCCAGGCCATCGGCTTCGCCTACTCCTTCTCGGTGGCGGTCTTCGGTGGCACCGCGCCCTACCTGAATCAGCTGCTCACCGGCTGGGACATCGGCTGGGTCTTCGGGGTCTACATCATGGTGCTGTGCGTCGCGACCGGCATCGCTGCGCTGATCATGAAGGAAACGAAGGGTATCGACCTGCAGAAGGTCTGATCGTTCGGATGATCCCTGCCGCCGCGTACCGCTCAGGT
This sequence comes from Rhodococcus sp. PAE-6, assembly GCF_025290685.1. Taxonomy (NCBI): domain Bacteria; kingdom Bacillati; phylum Actinomycetota; class Actinomycetes; order Mycobacteriales; family Nocardiaceae; genus Rhodococcus; species Rhodococcus sp. PAE-6. Next base: position 121,090 of record NZ_JAOCLZ010000004.1, on the reverse strand, counting down.
GCGCGGCGGCAGTCCGTTTCGGAAGGGGCAGCCGACGAGCAGGCGCAGCGCGCGGCTCAGGGCGGCGGGATCGTCGACCGGTTCGTGGAAGGGGATCCGCACGTCGTGGTCGTCGCCTTCGGACTCGACGCGTAGCCGCAGTCCGTAGCGGTCGAGGCCCAGGGGGCGGATTCGTCCGCCGCGGTGCGCGGGCGGGATGCGTCGCGCGATCTGCCGCACGATGTCGGCGTGGTCCTCTTCGAGGTGCTGGAGCCACCCGGTCTCGAGTGCGGCGAACGGGTCGGGAGCGGCGTCGAGGACGTCGGCGACGTCGACGGCCTCGGCCCCGGTGGTGTCGGCGGCGACGACGGAGTCGAGCGTCAGGCACAGCAGTTCGGAGCGGTGTCCGACGTCGAGGAGTTCGGGATGCGGCAGGATCTCCGCGATCTCGGCGGCGACCCGGCGCGGATGCTCCACGGGACGCAGGGTGCCGCTGAGCCAGATGAGCGACCGGACCGGATTGCGCAGGGCGATCGGGGAGTGGTCGGTGAGCTCGAGCATGGCGGGGATGCCTGCGCTGCCGGACTGCCAGGCGAGGGCGACGGGGAGGCTGTCCTCGGCGACGACCACCGCGACCTGCCCGTCGTCGAGGAGATGATGAACCGAGGTGGGGAGTGGATCGCAGCCGTCGATCGCGAGCTGCGTCGTGTCGGCGCGGATGAGAGCGGTGCGTACGCGTTCGGCCGTGGTCGGCGCGGGGATGACGGATGTGGTGGTCTGCATGCCAACCCTCCTTCTCGATGTAGGTGAGGCAAACCTAAGTCATTGTGATCGCGGTCGCAAGTGGTCCGTCGGTAGCCTGGATCGGTGCCGATCCCACTTCCTCTCGGAATGCCGCCGTCCCGCGACGAGCCCCGCGGACTGCTCGACGCGCTGCTCACACACCGGCACGACAGCCTCACCGACGCCCTCGCCGCGACCGGCCGCACGCTCGCCCCGCCGATCGTCCCGGCCGCTGCCGTCACCGGATCACCCACCCGCGAACTTGTCGTCGAGCTCGACGCCTCGGCCGAACTCCCCTCGCCCGCCGGGTGGCGTCCGGTCCGGTATCAGGTCGACTGCACGGCCGAGGACCTCGAGGACGTTCTCGCGATCACCGCGCCGGCACCGCTGGTCGTCTACCCGCACGTGCCCGACGCCGCGCTCGCCGACGCCGCCCGCGCGCTCACCGAGGCCGGTCACATCCCCGGCCTGACCGCAGGTCGCGGGGGCGACGCCGTCGCCGACTTCCTCTCCGTCCTCGCTCACGCCGACACCGGTTACGCCTCCCGCGCGACCGGCACCGACGACGTCGTCGCCCTACTCTCCGCCACCGTCGCGGCGCTGAGCGGTTTCGACGTCCGCGAAGCCCTCGGGACTCCCGACGTGGCCCGGCTCCGGCGACTCGTACCGGAGGCCGCCGCGGCGGTGCGGGAGATCCTGCTGGTCGTCGAGGTCGACGACACAGACGCCGTCGTCCGGGAGCTCGAGGCGCTCGACCTCACCACCGGCTGACACGGGCCACCGCTCGGGTGCGGTTCACGCAGAGTCCGCCTTCCCGTCACGACCGATGCGTAACCTCGTACACGTGCCACGTATCGCCTATTTCGGACCCTCGGGAACGTTCACCGAGATGGCCCTCGACCGCTTCGAGAGCCTCGGTGCACTCGACGTGCTCGGCGACGGATCCGCCGACGTCGAGCGCGTCTCGGCCGCCGGCCCGCCCGCTGCCCTGCAACTCCTGCGCGACGGGAAGGCCGACGGTGCCGTCGTCCCCATCGAGAGCTCCGTCGAGGGTTCGGTGCCGCCCACCATGGACGCCCTCGCGCTCGGGCCGCGCCTGCAGATCGTGTCCGAGGTCGAACTCGACATCGCGTTCACGGTGGTCACCCGCGAAGGGATCACCCGCGATCGGATCCGCACTATCGGTGCCTATCCGGTGGCCGCAGCGCAGGTGCGTCGCTGGATCGAGGACCACCTGCCCGACGCCGAGGTCGTGACCGCGGCCTCCAACGCGGGAGCCGCCGAGGACGTCGCGTCCGGCAAGGTCGACGCGGCGGTGTCCACGGCGCTCGCCGGACAGCGGCTCGGCCTGTCCGTCCTCGCCGACAAGGTCGCCGACTTCGAGGGCGCCCGCACCCGCTTCGTGCTCATCACCCGGCCGCGGCCCGTGCCGAAGCGCACCGGTGTCGACCGCACCTCGGTGGTGCTGCAACTCCCCAACGAGCCCGGCTCGCTGGTGCGCGCCATCACCGAGTTCTCCACGCGCGGAATCGATCTGTCGCGTATCGAGTCCCGGCCGACCCGCAGGGAATACGGCACCTACTTCTTCCACTTGGACTGTGTGGGTCACATCGACGACGCGCTGGTCGCCGAGGCGCTGCAGGGATTGCACCGCTTCGCGCAGGTGCGGTTCCTCGGATCGTGGCCCGCTGTGTCCGAACACGGTGTCCCACCCGTGTCGGACGACGAGGATGCGCGGTGGCTCGACCGACTGCGGCGCGGAGAGGACTGACGGTGAGCGGCAGATTGATCCTGGCCCGGCACGGCCAGACGGTGGCGAACGTCGCCCGGAGGCTCGATACGAAACTTCCCGGGGCGGAGCTCACCGAGCTCGGCGTCGAACAGGCCCGCACGCTCGGGAAGAACCTCGTCGAGCGGACGCCGTCGCTGCTCGTCGCGTCGCAGGCGCTCCGCGCTCGGCAGACGGCCGAGCACGCGGCACCGGCGGTGTCGCTCGACGCGGTCGTCCGCGAGGGCGTGCACGAGGTGCAGGTCGGCGAGCTCGAGGACCGCAGCGACGAGGAGTCGCACAAGCTGTTCATGAAGGTCTACGAGGAATGGCACAACGGCGACCTGCGGGCGCGGGTCCCGGGCGGTGAGTCGGCGATCGACGTGCTCGACCGGTACCTGCCCGTCCTGGAGTCGCTGCGCAGCGACTATCTCGATGCCGGTTCGGGTGACGTCGTGGTCGTCAGTCACGGTGCCGCGATCCGGCTCGTCGCCGCCTATCTGGGGAAGGTGCCGTCCGGCTTCGCCATCACCAACCACCTGGCCAACACCGAGACGGTCGAGCTGGTGCCGGTGGCCGGCGGTGGCTGGGAGTGCGCGCGCTGGGGAACCTTCTTCGCGCCCTTCCACGACACTGCGCGCGGTGGTGCCGACGACCCGATGGGGTGATACCGCCCACCTTTCGATCCTTCGAGCGCAAAACGTACGGGTATCCTCGGGGCGTCCGTATGAAGTAGCGATCGGTAGGTAGGTGCGGTTTCATGGGTGCTTCGAGCGACGGGGCCGACACCCTCACCAACGGTGAGGCGATCCCGGACTGGCGCATCCTCGAACCGATGCAGCTCAGTCCCATCCTCACCGCTGCCCTCGACGCCTTCTACGAGACCGGCTTCCACGGCACCTCGGTGCGGGAGATCGCGCGCCGCGTCGGCGTCACCGTCCCGGCGCTCTACTACCACCACGAGAACAAGGAAGGGCTGCTCATCGCCCTTCTCGAGCTCTCGACCAGCGACGTGCTCTCCCGAGCCCACGCCGCCGCCGAGGACGCCGACGGCGACCCGGTGCGCAGGCTGTCCAACGTCATCGAGGCGATTGTGCTGCGCATGACCCTGCGGGCCCGCCTCGCCGCGCTCGAGGGTGAGGCCCGCTACCTGAGCCCCGAGAACCGCCAGCGCTACCGTGCGGTGCGCAAGGGCGTCGAGCAGCTGGTGCGCCAGATCGTCGAGGAGGGCGTCGCCGCGGGCGTGTTCGACGTGGACGATCCCGCCGAGACCACGCGTGCCCTGCTCGGCATGTGCCAGTCGATCCCGCGCTGGTACCACGCGGAGGGCACGCTCAGCCCCGAGGCCGTCGCGCAGAAGTACGTCGGTATCGCCCTCAAGACCGTCGGGGTCTGACGGCCGGATCCGGTGTCGATCGAACTTCGGCGGTCGAAGTTCAGCGTCGGTCGAACCAGGTGACCTGCGTGCCGTTGCTGAACTCCTCGCGCGCGGTGACGTCGAATCGCGTGGGGACGAAGTTGCCCGACAGTGCCGGGATGCCGTCGCCCGCGATCACCGGATAGCTCTTGAAGATCAGCCGGTCGATCTCGGCGAACAGTTGCCCCGCGATGTTGCCGCCACCGCAGAGCCAGATGTCGAGCCCCTCTTCCGCCTTCAGCTTTCGGACCAGCTCGACCGGGTCGGTGTCGACGATCCGAACCTGCGGATCGTCGACCGGCGCGAGAGTGCGGGACACGACGTACTGCTGCATGTGGCTGTACGGACTCGCGAGCCCCAGCGAGAGACCGGGTTCGTAGGCACCGCGCCCCATGATCACCGTGTCCCATTCCTTGTTCGGCGTATCGACCGGCATGCCGACCTGTTCGCGGAGCGCGGTGGGGACGGCTTCCGGATATCTCGCGCTCATCGCCGCTGCCATATCGTCGCAGATCGGATAGAAGTCGTACTCCCCGTTCGGCCCGGCGATATAGCCGTCGAGGGTCACTGCCACGTAGTAGACGAGCTTTCGCATGGTGGACCGCCATTCGTAGTACTATGGATGGAGTGGTTTGAAGGTAGTACTACATATGGAGTGGTGTCAAGTGGTTCGGACGAATCCGGAACGACGACAGGCCTTGTTGGATGCCTCGATCGAGGTGCTGGCGCGCGACGGTGCGCGCGGGCTGACCTTCCGCGCGGTGGACAAGGAGGCAGGGGTCCCGACGGGGACGGCGTCGAACTACTTCGCCAACCGCGACGACCTGCTCGTCCAGGTGGGTCACCGCTACTACGAGCGGCTCCTGCCCGCCGACGAGGTCATGGCACAGTCGCAGGCGCCGCAGACCCGCGAATCCATGATCGAGCTGATGACGGAGGTGGTCGACCGGCTCATCCGGTTCCGCGCCGGCTATCTCGCGCTCCTCGAACTACGCCTCGAAGCCACCCGACGGCCCGAACTGCAGGCCCTGCTCACCGAGCGGGTGCGCGCCGACCTGGATTTCAACATCGCCAACTACCGGCACTCCGGCCTGCCGGGCGGTGAGAACGCCGTCGTGCTGCTCTATCTCGCGTTGAACTGGCTCGTGCTCGACCGACTCACCCTCCCCGGGATCGTCGACGAGGACCGTGTCGCCGAACTGGTGCGGGCGGCCGTCGAACGCGTGATCCCCGACGCCTGAAACGACTTCGGTGGATCCGACCCCGCTCAGCGAGGCCGGATCCACCGGAATCGTCGACGGTTCAACGACGGAAGTTCGCGGTGCGCTTCTCCTGGAAGGCCGTCACACCCTCGGTGAAGTCGGCGCTGCCGAGCAGGACGAGCTGCCCTTCGCGCTCGCGGGCGAAGGCGTGGTCGAGTTCGGTGAGCGTCGCGTCGTTGATCGCATTCTTCGTCGAAGCGAAGGCGGTCGACGGGCCGTCGGCGAGCCGATGCACGAGAGTCTCGACCGCACTGTCGAATTCGTCGTCCGCGTAGACGTCCGAGATGAGTCCGGAGGCCAGCGCTTCACCGGCCGGAAGTCGCTCGGCCAGCAGGGCCATCTTCAGCGCCCGCGCGCGACCGATCGACGCGGCGACGAGCGCGGACGCACCCCCGTCCGGCATCAGACCGACCCGGGTGAAGGCCAGCAGGAAGTATCCCGACTCCTTCGCGACGGTGAGATCGCATGCCAGAGCGAGCGATACGCCGACACCCGCGGCCGCGCCGTTGATCGCTCCGACGACCGGCCGGGGGAACATCCGGATCGCGGCAACCGCGCGGTTGGCGGCGTCGATCGTGTCGGCGGAGGGCGGAGCGCTCAGGTCACGACCGGAAAGGTCGGCGCCGGAACAGAACGCGCGACCGACGCCGGTGAGCACCGCGACCCGGACGGAGGTATCGTCGGCGTACTTCTCGAACGCATCGGCGATCGCCTCGAGCGTCTCGGTCTTCACGGCGTTCATCCGCGAGGGACGGTTCAGGGTGACGCGCAGGACGCCGTCGTCGACGGTCGTGTCGACACCGGGCAGGTCGTCGGTCATGGCTGTTCTCCTAGGGTCGGGACGTCAGGTCGAGCGCGACCTTGCCGGTCGCGGAACGGTTCTCGAGCGAACGCAGTGCTGCCGGAGCTTCGTCGAGGGGATGGAGGGTGGGTTCGGGGACGACGAGCGTCCCGTCGCGCAGCAGCGGTTCGAGTGCGGCCCACTGCCGCGCCGGGTAGCCGGGGTCGGTGCGGAGGTGCTCGCCCCACCCCGCGCCGACGACCGAAATGTTCTTCAGCAGAAGGCGATTGACCTTCACGGTGGGAATGCTGCCGCCGTGAATCCGAGAACGACGGCCCGTCCACCCGGCGCACCGTGGACGAGGACGATCTCACCCGCCCGGTACCGGGCGCGCTCGTCGAGCGCGAAGTGCGCGGTGAAGTAGTTCATGAGCATCCCGGCGCCCGCGGTCAGCGACACGCTGTCGGGCAGCGGGAAGACCAACTCGCGCGGCAGTGCGACGGTCTGCTGCCACGATCCGTCGATGGACAGCACGGCGACGCGTTGTCCGGCGGTGAGGCCGCTGCCCTCGGGTGCGCTGCGGACGATGCCCGCTGCTTCGGCGCCGAGCACGCACGGCAGCGGCCGGACCATCTGGTAGCCGCCGGTCGTCTGCAATAGATCGGGAAAGGACACGCCGGCGGCGTGTAGGTCGACGAGGACGAGCGAATCGCCTGCCTCGGGTTCGGGGATGTCGGTCACGCGGACGGCGTCGGGGCCGTTGTGTTCGGTCAGTTGCGCTGCGCGCACGGGCGTCTCCTCGACTCGGGTCGTGATCCATCACTATCAGAGTGGCTTAGCGTGCGCTAGCTCTCAGCGATCATTGACCGAGCGCTAAGTCCGTGGTAGAGCTTTTAGCGATCGATAAGTACGCCGCTGGGAACGTCTCCGGCCCGCACGCTGCACTTTCGAAAGGATCGTCATGACCAACGCTGTCATCGTCGACGTCGTCCGTACCGCTGTCGGTAAGGGCAAGCCGGGTGGTGCCCTGTCCGGCACCCACCCCGTCGAACTCCTCGCCCACGTCCTGCGCTCGCTCGTCGAGCGTAACGACATCGACCCCGCGCAGGTCGACGACGTGATCGGCGGCTGCGTCGCCCAGGTCGGCGAGCAGTCCCTCAACATCTCGCGCACCGCGCTCCTCGCCGCCGGTTTCCCCGAGTCGGTGCCCGCGACCACCATCGACCGCCAGTGCGGATCGAGCCAGCAGGCCGCGCACTTCGCCGCGCAGGGCATCATCGCCGGTGCCTACGACATGGTCATCGCGTGCGGTGTCGAGTCGATGAGCCGGATCCCGATGGGCACCGCTACCCTCGGCAAGGACACCCACGGCCCGAGCATCCGTGCCCGCTACCCCGAGGGCCTGGTCAACCAGGGCATCTCGGCCGAGCTCATCGCCGCGAAGTGGAAGTTCGACCGCGACGCCCTCGACGCCTACTCCGCGCAGTCGCACCAGCGCGCCGCCGCCGCCCACGAGGCCGGCCGGTTCGACAAGGAGATCGTCCCGATCAGCGTGGAGAACGCAGCCGGTGAGCAGGTCGAGCACACCGTCGACGAGACGCTGCGCGCCTCCACCACCGCCGAGGGCCTCGCCGGCCTGAAGCCGTCCTTCTACACCGAGGAGTACGCCGCCAGGTTCCCCGAAGCGCAGTGGGTCATCACCCCCGGCAACTCGTCGCCGCTCACCGACGGTGCGTCGGCCGCGCTCATCATGAGCGAGGAGATGGCGAACAAGCTGGGCCTGACCCCGCGCGCCCGCTTCCACTCGTTCTCCGTCGCCGGCGACGACCCGGTCTTCATGCTCACCGCCCCGATCCCGGCCACGCAGAAGGTGCTCGCCCGCGCGGGTCTGGGCATCGACGACATCGACGCCTACGAGGTCAACGAGGCGTTCGCGCCCGTGCCGCTCGCCTGGGCGCACGAACTCGGTGCCGATCCGGCCAAGCTCAACCCGTGGGGTGGCGCGATCGCGCTCGGCCACGCACTCGGCTCGTCGGGCACCCGTCTGTTGTCGACCCTCGTCAACCACCTCGAGGCCACCGGCGGTCGTTACGGCCTGCAGACGATGTGCGAGGGCGCGGGCATGGCCAACGCCACCATCATCGAACGTCTCTGACTTCTCGAAGTCTCGAAGATCTCCGAACCGCAACCACTCTCGAAAGGGTAATCAATGATCGTCAACGACAGCGTCGCCGTCGTCACCGGTGGTGCCTCCGGCCTCGGTCTCGCCACCGTCAAGGCCCTGCTGAACGACGGTGCCCAGGTCGTCATCATCGATCTGCCGTCGTCCAACGGTGAGACCATCGCCAAGGAACTCGGCGACCGCGTCCGCTTCGTCGCCGCCGACGTCACCGACGAGGCCGCCGTCACCGAGGCCCTCGACGTCGCCGAGTCGCTCGGACCCGTGCGTGTCGCGGTGAACTGCGCCGGCATCGGCAACGCGATCAAGACCGTCAGCAAGAAGGGTGCCTTCCCGCTCGACGCGTTCAAGAAGGTCGTCGATGTCAACCTCTTCGGCACGTTCAACGTCATCCGTCTCGCCGCCGAGCGCATCGCGAAGACCGAGCCGATCGACGGCGAGCGCGGCGTCATCATCAACACCGCTTCCGTCGCCGCTTTCGACGGCCAGATCGGACAGGCCGCCTACTCGGCGTCCAAGGGCGGTGTCGTCGGCATGACGCTGCCGATCGCCCGCGACCTCGCGTCGCTGCTCATCCGCGTCGTCACCATCGCACCGGGCCTGTTCAAGACCCCGCTGCTCGGCTCGCTGCCGGAGGAGGCCCAGGCCTCGCTCGGCGCACAGGTGCCGCACCCGGCCCGCCTCGGCGATCCGTCCGAGTACGGTGCCCTCGCCGCGCACATCGTCTCGAACCCGATGCTCAACGGCGAGGTCATCCGCCTCGACGGCGCGATCCGCATGGCTCCGCGCTGATCCGAGCCGCATGGCTCCGCGCTGACCCGAGCACCGACTGTGAGAGGAGGGGGTCGATGACCCCGGCATACGAGGCCGAGGAATCCGACACGCCCCACGCGGACGTGCCGTGCGCGGACTGGCGTGAGTTCCAGCCTCTGGGGCTCGACCCCATCCTCGAACACGCCCTGGAAGCATTCAGCGAGAACGGCTTCCACGGCACCACCGTCCGCGACCTGGCCGGCCGGGTCGGCGTGACGGTGCCCGCGCTGTACTACCACTACGAGAACAAGGAAGCCGTTCTCGTCACGCTGCTCGACGCCGCCGTCCTCGACCTCATCGACCGTGTGTCGGCCGCGGTCGCGGACGGCGGCGACGACCCGGTCGCCCGCTTCGTCAACGCCGTCGAGGCGATCGTGCTGAACATGACCCACCGTGCACAGCGTTCGGGCCTGGATTCCGAAGTACGCCACATTTCCCCGGAGAACCGCCGGACCTACGCCGCGACCCGCAAGCGTCTCGAGCTGATGATGCTCGACCTGGTGCGCGAGGGCGTCGAACAGCAGGTGTTCGACGTAGACGACGTCGAGGAGGCCGTGCGCGCCCTCCTCGGGATGTTCCAGTCCATCGTCCGCTGGTACCAGCTCGGCGGTCCCCTCACTCCCGCTCGGATTGCCCAGCGGTACATCGTGATCGCACTGCGGGTCGTGGGTCACCACCCGGCCGCCTGAGAGTCTTTCCAACCACCTCCACGCAAGGAGTCCATGCCGTGCTGACCACCGCCTTCACCGAAACCTTCGGCGTCCGCCATCCCATCGTGCAGGGAGGGATGCAGTGGGTCGGCCGTGCCGAACTCGTCGCAGCGGTCGCCAATGCCGGCGCGCTCGGCATGATCACCGCTCTGACGCAGCCGACCCCCGAGGATCTCGCTAAGGAGATCGAACGCACCCGCGAGCTCACCGACCAGCCGTTCGGCGTCAACCTCACGATCCTGCCGGCGATCACCCCGCCGCCCTACGAGGAGTACCGCCAGGTCATCATCGACTCCGGTGTGAAGATCGTCGAGACGGCCGGATCGAATCCCGCGCCGCACCTGCCCGACTTCCACGCTGCCGGAATCAAGGTGCTGCACAAGTGCACCAGCGTCCGGCACGCCGTCAAGGCGCAGGACATCGGTGTCGACGGCATCAGCATCGACGGTTTCGAATGCGCCGGGCACCCCGGTGAAGACGACGTCCCCGGCCTCGTGCTCATCGCCGCCGCGGCCGAGAAGATCACCATCCCGATGATCGCCTCCGGCGGCTTCGGTGACGGTCGTGGTCTGGTCGCGGCCCTCGCGCTCGGCGCCGACGGCATCAACATGGGCACCCGCTTCATGTGCACCGAGGAATCGCCGATCCACCGCACCATCAAGGAAGCCATCGTCGCGGCGAGTGAGACCGACACCGAGCTCATCTTCCGTCCGCTGCGCAACACCGCCCGCGTCGCGAGCAACACCGTCAGTCGCGAGGTCGTCGAGATCCTCGACCGCGGAGGACAGTTCGAGGACGTGCGCGACCTCGTCGCCGGTGCCCGCGGCCGCCTCGTCTACGAGAACGGCGATCCCGAGGCCGGCATCTGGACGGTCGGTACCGTCCAGGGAATCATCCACGACATCCCCACCGCGGGGGAATTGGTCGAGCGCATCGTCGCCGACGCCGAGAGTCTCATCGCGGAGCGTCTGAGCGGCATGATGTCGCGCGTGAACGCCTAGGAAGCCATGAAACGCACCCATTTCGACGACGATCACGAGGCGTACCGGGAGACCGTGCGCGAGTTCCTCGCCCGCGAGATCGAACCGAACTACGAGCGGTGGGAGGAGGAGCGCCTCGTCGACCGGTCGGCGTGGATCGCCGCGGGCAAGTCCGGCATCGTCGGCCTCGGGGTACCCGAGGAGTTCGGCGGTTCGGGCGTGACCGACTACCGCTTCCGGCACATCGTGCAGGAGGAGATCGCGCGCACCGGAACGACCTCCTTCGGCGCCGGACTCGCACTGCAGGACGACATCGCGATCCCGTACATCCTCCACCTCGGCACCGAGGACCAGAAGGCGCGCTGGCTGCCGGCACTCGCCACCGGCGAACGAATCGGCGCGATCGCCATGACCGAACCGGGCGCCGGATCCGACCTGCAGGGCGTGAAGACCACCGCCGTACGCGAGGGTGACGAGTGGGTGATCAACGGACAGAAGACGTTCATCACCAACGGAATCCACTCCGATCTCGTCATCGTGGTGTGCCGCACCGATCCGAACGCGGGGTCGAAGGGCTTCTCGCTCATCGTCGTCGAGCGCGACACCCCCGGTTTCGGCAGGGGCCGCAAACTCCACAAGGTCGGTCTCGCCGCACAGGACACCGCCGAGCTCGTCTTCGAGGACGCCCGCGTCCCCGCCGGGAACCTCCTCGGCACCGAGGGTCGCGGCTTCGTGCATCTGATGGAGTACCCGATCGGGCGCGCCTACGTCGATGCACGCATCCAGACGATCTACGGTGGCACCACCGAGATCATGAAGGAGATCATCGGCCGCGACATCGCTGCCGGGTACGCGTAATCGTTTCAGGGAAGAGGGATTCGATCTTCGACCTCACAGGCAAGCGCGCTCTCGTCACGGGTGCTTCCGCGGGGATCGGTCTCGGCATGGCCCGGGGTCTCGCCCGTGCCGGCGCCGACGTCACCCTGTGGGGCCGGAGCGAGGACAAGCTCGCGAAGGCCGCGGCCGACATCGGGAGGTTCGCCGGCCGTGTGGCGACCCGCACGGTCGACGTCTCCGACGAGCAGGCCGTGACCGACGGTGTCGCGGCGCTCGTCGACGACTTCGGTGGGCTCGACATCGTGGTGGTCAACGCCGGCATCGGGTCGTCGCTGCAGAAGTTCCACGAGTCGACGACCGAGCGGTACCGCGCCGTCATGGCGACGAACGTCGACGGCGCGTTCTTCACGATGCGGGAGACCTCGCGTGTGCTCGTCGAGCAGGGCACCGGGGGTTCGATGATCGTCACGTCGAGCCTCGGTGCGCTGCAGGGCGCCGGACGCAACCAGCCGTACGTGGCGAGTAAGGCCGCGGTGCTCGCGCTCGCGAACGGCTGTGCCGTCGAGTTCGCGCGTCACCGGATCCGGGTCAACAGCGTGCTGCCGGGCCGGATCGCCACCGACATGACCGGTCCGCTGCAGGAGTCCGACGTCTCCAACTCGAACGTCATCGGCCGTGTGCCGCTCGGCCGGTGGGGCACCCCGGAGGATTTCGAAGGCATCGCCGTCTATCTCGCGAGCGATGCGTCGTCCTTCCAGACCGGCAGCACGACGCTCATCGACGGTGGCTACAGCATGTTCTGACCGGTCCTAAGCTGGTCCGGTGAACCAGCACCCCGCGATTCGTGACCGTGTGATCAGAGTGAGCGCCGTCGTTCTCCGCAACGCCGCCGGTGAGGTGCTCACCGTGCGGAAGCGGAACACGTCGCGGTTCATGCTGCCCGGAGGAAAGCCGGATCCGGGGGAGACCCCCGCCGAGACCGCCGTGCGCGAGTGCGCCGAGGAACTGGGCGCCGAACTGGATCTGTCGTCGTTGCGTCTCGTCGGGGTCTTCGACGCCGAGGCCGCCAACGAGCCCGGTTACCGGCTCGAAGGAACCGTCTACGAACACCCGCTCGTGGAGGTCGCCGGCGCCGCCGCGGAGATCGCGGAGACGCGCTGGCTCGACCCGGCGGCCCTTCCGCTGCCCGACGATCTCGCGCCGCTGCTCGAGCACCACGTCCTTCCCGCTCTCGCCTCGGCCTCCCGATAATCCTGTTTCCGCAGAGGTATTGCGCAGTTCTCATCCATGGGGAAATGTGATGAGAGCAGTCACCTCGCACATCACGGAAGGTCTCCCATGGCGCTCACCGCTCTGCTCGAACTCGAATTCAAGGCCGACTCCCTCGACGACGCGAAGAAGGTCATGACCCGCGTGCTCGACGAGACGCGACAGTTCGACGGATGCGACGGCATCGAGATCCTTGTGGATCAGAAGAACGAGGCCCGTTGGGTGGTCGTGGAGAAGTGGCGCTCGGCCGAGCACGACGCCGCCTACCGCAAGTTCCGCGCCGGCGAGGGTGCCATCACCGAACTCGGACCCCTCCTGGCGGGAGCGCCGAAGCTCGAGCACTTCACCACCCTCTGAGTCCCCCACCGGAGCGCGGGCGGAGTCGGTCGTCACCCGGCGGAACGCGGACGGTAGGGTGACCCCCGGGGCGGACGTGTGCCGTTTGCCTCGAAGTGACATCGACTGTGGAGGTAACCGGGCATGTTGGAACTCTTCGGCGTCATCGTCGTGTGGCTCACCGTGGCCGTCGTCGCTGTCGGAACCGTCATCATGTTCGTCGTGTCGACGCTCAGCCCGCACTTCGGTCAGCGCAAGGCCAAGGGACCCCGCCTCGACAAGGCGACCGCGGCCCGCAACAAGTAGCACCCGGTACCGATCGCGAAGAGCGCCTCAGCCCCAGCCCAGCTGGTGGAGGCGCTCTTCGTCGATTCCGAAATAGTGCGCGATCTCGTGGACGACAGTGACCAGTACCTCGTGCACGACGTCGTCGTCGCTCTCGCAGATGTCGAGGATCGCGTCGCGGTAGATCGTGATCGTGTCCGGTAGCGATCCCGCGTAGTGGCTGTCGCGCTCGGTCAGCGCGACGCCCTGATACAGACCCAGCAGGTCGGGTTCTTCCTCGTGGCGGGGCTCGACGAGGACCACGACGTTGTCGATCGCCCGCGCGAGTTCGCGGGGAATCTCGTCGAGCGCTTCCGAGACGAGCTCCTCGAAGTGCTCGTCCTCCATGTGCACCGGCACGTCACGACCCCGGCAGGGGAACGGCGCCCGGCAGCGGCGTCGGCAGCGACCGGCCTTCCGGCACGGGCGGCGGCGGCACGGGCGGCTGGCCGTCGATGAGGATGTCGCCCTTGGCGCTGCCGGTGATCGACGAGAATCCGCCCCCCTCGACCTGCTTGCCGATCGAGCAGTTCACCTTGCGGCTGCCGGCGAGCCAGCTGTCGTAGTCGAGGTTGTCCCAGAACAACGTGAGGGTCTTGTTGCGCAGAGCCTCGGGTTCGCCGAGGTACTCGTTGACCAGGCGCGTGCAGGTCTCCTCGAGATAGCCGTCCTGGTCCTCGATGCTCGGCAGACCGCCCGGGAACTGCCCACCGAGGTCGACGACCGCGACGACCTCGAAGGCGTGCGGCTTGGAACACTCCACCGGGTCGGCAGGCACACCGTTGTTGATGCCGATGCAGACGCCGACGTCCCAGGCCCGCGACTGGTCCTGATCGGCGACCCGGCCCTTGATGGGGAGCAGGTTGCCGGTGGTCGACGAGAACTGCAGACCGCACCGCAGCGTGCGTTCGCCGGCCGCCCAGCCCGCCTCGCCGGGGTTGATGAGGCCGATGCTGAACTTGCCGTGCGGGTCGAACCGGCCGTCGAGATAGTCCATCGCGGCGGGTGCGCACTGCTCGTCGCGCAGCTCGGTGAAGCGCGTGACCGACGGGAAGCGTGATCCCGGTCCCCATTCGGTGCCGGGATACAGGCTCAGGTCGATGTCGGCGACCACCTCGAACAGATGCGTCTCGGCGCAGTCGACCTTCGCGAGGTCGCTCGCGTCGAGTGCACTCCAGGTCAGGCAATCGCCGGTGGTGGCGGTACCGAACGCTTCCCCCGCGACCGCGCCGGTCGTGCTGATGTTGGCGCCGGCGCTGTCGTCCCCGCCGCCGGCGCCCTGGAACCCCGCGACGACGAACGTCGCGATCGCCGCCAGGACGGCACCGGCCGCAACGAGCACGAGGGCGCGTCGGGTCAACCGCGCCGAGGGCGGGCGCCGGTCGGGCTTGGGCTTGTTGTCTTCGGCCATCACTTCCATCATGCCTGTTCGAGTGGACGCAGGTAGTTTCGGCTCATGGCCGACGACCCGATCGATCCCGAGATTCTCGAGATCGCCAAGCAGACCTTCGACGCCGCCCGCCAGGGAGACGTCGAGACCCTCACCGCGTACGTCGACGCCGGAGTACCGGTGAACCTCACCAACGAGACCGGCGACACGCTGCTCATGCTGGCGTCCTACCACGGTCATGCCGAGGCCGTACAGGTCTTGGTCGAGCGGGGAGCCGACGTGAACCGGCTCAACGACCGCGGCCAGTCGCCTCTCTCGGGGGCGGTCTTCAAGGGCGTCGAGGCAGTGGTGCGGGTGCTCGCCGAGGCCGGTGCCGACCCGCGTCACGGGCACCCCACCGCGGAGGACACAGCGAAGATGTTCGGGCGCGACGACTACCTGGAACTCTGGCAGCGGTAGGCTTCGATTCCGTGATCGACCTCAAGTTCCTCCGCGAGAATCCCGACGCCGTCCGCGAGTCGCAGCGCCTGCGGGGAGAGGACCCGGGCCTCGTCGACGTGCTGCTCGAGGCCGACGCCTCCCGTCGCGCCGCTGTCCTCGCCGGCGACAACGCACGCGCCGAGCAGAAGGCCCTGGGCAAGAAGGTCGGCAAGGCGTCTCCCGAGGAGCGCCCCGCGCTGCTCGACGGCGCCAAGGAGCTGGCGGCGAAGGTCAAGGAACTCGAGGCCGAGCAGCACGCCGCGCAGGAGGCCTTCGATCGCGCGCACCTCGCGATCTCCAACGTCGTGCAGGACGGCGTGCCCGCCGGCGGCGAGGACGACTTCGTCACGCTCGAGACCGTCGGCGAGCTGCCCACCTTCGACTTCGAACCCAAGGACCACCTCGCGCTCGGCGAGTCGCTCGGGCTCATCGACATGGAGCGCGGCGCGAAGGTCTCCGGTGCCCGGTTCTACTTCCTCACCGGTTACGGCGCGCTGCTCCAGCTGGGTTTGCTGCAGCTGGCCGCCCAGAAGGCCACCGCGAACGGGTTCACCATGATGATTCCGCCCGTGCTCGTGCGCCCCGAGGTGATGCAGGGCACCGGCTTCCTCGGCCGGCACGCCGACGAGGTGTACCGACTCGAGGAGGACGACCTCTACCTCGTGGGCACCTCCGAGGTGCCGCTCGCGGGCTACCACTCGGGTGAGATCCTCGACCTGTCGACGGGGCCGAAGCGCTACGCGGGCTGGTCGTCGTGCTTCCGTCGCGAGGCGGGCAGCTACGGCAAGGACACCCGCGGCATCATCCGCGTGCACCAGTTCGACAAGGTCGAGATGTTCGTCTACTGCCGCCCCGAGGAGGCCGCGGCGGAGCACGAGCGTCTGCTGGCCTGGGAGCGCGACATGCTCGCCGCCATCGACGTGCCGTACCGCGTCATCGACGTCGCCGCCGGCGATCTCGGGTCGTCGGCGTCCCGCAAGTTCGACTGCGAGGCCTGGGTGCCCACGCAGGAGCGCTACCGCGAGCTCACGTCGACGTCGAACTGCACGACCTTCCAGGCGCGTCGCCTCAACATTCGTTACCGCGACGAGAACGGCAAGCCGCAGACCGCCGCGACCCTCAATGGCACGCTCGCGACCACCCGCTGGCTCGTCGCGCTGCTCGAGAACCACCAGCAGGCCGACGGTTCGGTCAAGGTGCCCGAGGCTCTCGTCCCGTTCGTGGGACGCGAGGTGCTCGAACCCGGCGCCTGAGAACTGTCAGCGCAGGATAAGGCAGGTGGTCGAACCCGTCGCGAGCAGGCGGCCCTCGGAGTCACGGGCCTCGCCGCGCGCCGTCGCCGTGCGACGTCCGGTGTGCTCGCAGAAGCCCTGCACACGGATGACGCCCTTGCCGGTCTGCACCGGACGCACGTAGCGGACCTGCAGGTCGAGGGTCGTGTACCCGACCCCGGCCTCGAGGGTGCTCGACACGCAGAAGCCCATCGCGGTGTCGAAGAGGGTAGCGAGCACGCCGCCGTGGATGCTGCCCACCGCGTTGGCGTGGAACTCCTGCGGCTCGAGGGTGACCTCGGCGAAGCCCTCGCCGGCATCGGTGACGGTGAAGCCGAGCGTGCGGGAGGTGGGGTGGTGCGGGATCGTCCCGTCCATCAGCCCGCGCAGGAAGTCGAGTCCGTGCATGTCGCGGTTGGCCGCCGACGTCGGTGCCGGGTCCTCCCACGTGTAGGTACGCTGCCGCTGCTGTTGCTCGTCCGTGCTCACGATGACCGACCGTATCCCACCTCCGGAGGGGTGACATGTGGAGCCGGGCGTGCCATTCTCGTTGCATGCGCCGTCGATGTTGATCCGATCCGGTGACCTCGCTGTCCGCGCGGGTGGTCGCGTACGCGTCCGTCCGTGAGTTCGTGCCGCTCTACGGCCTGTACGCGTTGCTGTTCGAGGATCACGGTCTCGACACCCGTTCCATCTCCTCGCTGTTCGTCCTGTGGTCGGTGGTCGCCTTCGTCTCCGAGGTGCCGTCGGGTGCGTGGGCCGACACCGTCTCCCGTCGCGGTCTGCTGTTCGGCAGCGGAGCCCTGCTCACGGCAGCGTTCACGATGTGGCTGGTGTGGCCCGGTTACTGGGGATTCGCGCTCGGTTTCGTCCTATGGGGCATCAGCGAGTCGATGAAATCCGGCACCTTCGAGGCCCTCGTGTACGACGAACTCGCCGCGCGCGGGTGCGAACACCGGTACGCGGCGATCATGGGATACGCCAACGCGGGTGAGATGACGTGTGTCTTCGTCGCGATCCTCACGGCGGCACCGCTGTTCGAAATCGGCGGCTACGCGCTCGTGGGCTGGGTGTCGGTCGCGATCACCGTCGTCGACATCGCGCTCGTGGGAACGCTTCCCGCCGCACCGAAGGTGGAGGAGGCCGATGAGATCGCCGGCAGAGGCGACACCGTCCTCGTCCGCTACATGTCGTCGCTGCGCGCGGGAACGTCCGAAATCCGCACCGACCGGGTGGTGCGACGATCGGTCGTCCTCGCGGCCGCCCTGCTCGCCTGCCTCGCCTTCGACGAGTACTTCGCTCTCCTCGCACGCGAATCGGGAGCGGAGACCGGATTCGTGCCGGTGCTGGTCGCGCTGACGGCCGTCGGACAGGTGGTCGGTGCCGCGACCGCCGGACGGACTGCGACGATGAGCGGCCGCACCATGGGTGCCGTCGTGATCGTCGGATCGGCACTGATCGCCGGTGGTGCACTCGCCGGGGGGATCGCCGGATTCACGGCGATCGGTGTGGGCTACGGCGCGCTGCACAACACGGCGATCGTCGCCGAGGCGCGCCTGCAGGACACGATGTCCGGTCGTGCCCGCGCGACCGTCTCGTCCGTCGTCGGCCTGACGAGCGAGGTGCTGTCGGTGGCGGTCTTCGCCGCCTACGCGATCGGCTCGCTGTGGTTGCCGATGGCGGCGCTGGTCGCGGTGACGGTGCTCCCGCTGGTCGGGTTGGGCGTGGTCGCGCCGAGGCTGTTGCCCGCGGCGCGACCCGCCGGGACCGAACGGGAGCGGTGACTACCGGATGCGGATCACAGCTTGGTGCTGCGCAGTTCGTGACCCTTCGAGGTCTTGCAGCGGCCCGATTCGAGATCCCACTGCCAGCCGTGCAGGTTGCAGGTCAGCGTGGTGCCGTCGACGACACCGAACTTCGACAGGTCGGCCTTCAAGTGCGGGCAGCGACGCTGGATCTCGTAGCCGCCCAACTCGATCGACGCCGAGTCGTCGTGCGCCTCGGCGAACCAGCCGTCGGCGTACGCGATGCGCTCGTCGGTCAGGCACTTGAAGAAGGTGTAGAGGAACTCGTTGTATCCGCCGATGCGCCAGGCCGTGAACCGGGTGGACAGGAAGATCGTGTTGACCCAGTCGGGCTCGTCGTCGCGCAGAACCGTGCGCACGAGCTCGGGAGCGATACGGAAACCGTAGCGGTACTTGCCTTCTCCCTCGATGGGTTCGCGCACGACGCGCTTGGGGAAGTCGAGCACCACGGTCTCGTCGCCCATCACCAGACCCACCGGGTAACCGATGCCGTCGCAGATGAGATCGGACTGCGCCATGATCGGCTCGAACTTCGCCTTGAGTGCGGGCAGCAGCGGCTCGCCCTCGGCGGGAGCCCAGGCCGCCTTCTGCGCCGCGATCACCGGAGCGAAGCGCTGCGCCATGTCCTCGATGTAGGCGGCCTTGTTCGTGAAGATCGCCTCGACCTGCTCGTCGGGGATCGGGTGCGTGAGCGTCATGTGCTCGCTGCCCTTCAGATCCACCACCGAACCCGGGATCATGAGCAGACCGCCCTCGCGGCCGTGGATGCGCAGTTGCTCGAGGAAGACCTGCTGGTCGGGGAAGATGTTGCCCTCGTCGCCGTGGTCGTCGTTGAGGTCGCGCAGGTCGTCGTCGAGGAAGACCGGCGGACCGGCCGACGGCACGATCCACGTCGCGTCGACCTGGTCGATGTAGCTGCGGCAACGGTCCATGCCGCGCTGGCGCTTCTGCTTGCCGAAGTTGGCCTTGGTCTTCTTCGGGATGTCGTAGACCATCGGGTACCAGATGGCGCCCGAGTACTGCAGCAGGTGGATGTCGATCTTCCCGAACGCCTCGTGCATGACGTCCATGTCGATCGGCCGCGCGTCGTTCATGTTGAACACGGTCGACTCACCGTCGGAGACGATCAGGCCCGAGTCGCCGATCGGTCCGTCGGCCGGCGCACGCAGCGCGATGATCATGATGTCGAGATCGCCCGGCGAGAGCGGAGCCTGCGGAGCGACCTCGATAGTGCCGTGCCGCAGCCGGTGCTTGACGGAGTCGGTGGTCTCGAAGAATTTCGAGAAACCGAGCTTCTCGAGCTCGCGACGCAGGTCCGGTACCGGATAGTCGGGCAGCAGGACGGTCGCGTCCTTGTTGACGTGCTTGCTCAGCGTGTCGGGATCGAAGTGATCCTTGTGCAGATGCGAGACGTACAGGTAGTCGACGTTGCCGAGAGCGTCCCAGTCGAGACCGGTGTTGTCCGGGAAGGGCACCCACGAGGCGAAGTACGCGGGCGTGACCCACGGATCGCACAGGATGGACCCCGCTTCGGTCTGGATGTGGAAACCGGCGTGTCCGACGCTGGTGATCTGCACTTCGTACCCTCCTGACGTGCTGACCGACGCCTACCAGAGTAGGCGCCGCCCGTCAGTCCACTGCGCCCAGGCAGTACCCGTTGCTGCCCGTGGTGAGCAGGACCACCAGGTCACGGGGTGTACCGGCCTCGACGATCGGAATCGTCACATTCGTGTACACCTCCGAGACCGGGGTGACGGAAGCGGCCGCGGCGTCGAAGGATTCGAGGTCGCCGACGACGTCGGGATCGGTGGCCAGCGGCGGCACTCCGGGGTTCCCGGTGCCCCAGGGATCCCACGTGCCCCGCGCCTCGCACACCAGTGGGTACCGCTCCTCGGTGTCGTCCGGATCCACCGGCGCGCCGATCGCCCGTCCGAGGAATCGTTCGACGGCGTAGCGGGCGTCCTCGTCGGTGTAGCCCGGCCCGCCGGTCGGGTTCACGTACGGGCACGCGTAGCCGGACGCGATCTCGCTGCGCAGGACGGACAGGTCGATGCCACCGGCCGACCACGTCACCGCGTACTGGCCGTCCCTGCCCGGCTGCTGCACCGCGGCGGTGATCGCGTCGACGTCGGCGTACATCTGCCGGGCCCGTTCCGGGGCGATCGTCCAGCACTTGCCCACCACATCGACGCCGCCGACGAGGTCGTTCGTCCATGCCTGCAGCGCCGCGGTGGCGGCGGGATTACCGGGGACGTCCCCGACGACCACCGCGGGCGTCGCGGTGGGGGTGGTCTCCTCGACGGTTTCCGCCGCGGTCGGTTCCGGGCTCTCGGTCGGGATGCCGGACTGCCCGTCGCCCTCGCAACCGGCGACGGTGAGGACCACGGCGACGGCGAGGCCGGCGAATGCGAGTACGTCGGGCTTTCGGGCGAGGGTGCGCACAGTAGTGGCCTTTCGACGATGATCACGGTCGTTCCTCCACCGGGCCCCGCTAGGCTGACCGGCGTGGAACCCTTCTATCGGACCATCATCGGTGTCGCCCGCACGCTCTTCGCAGCGCAAGGGCTGAAGTTCGCGATCACCGGGGCGGAGAACATCCCGGCGACGGGTGGTGCGGTCATCGCGATCAACCACACCGGCTACATGGACTTCACCTACGCCGGGATCCCCGCCCGGGTCACCAAGCGGTACATCCGCTTCATGGCGAAGAAGGAAGTCTTCGACCACAAGATCTCCGGCCCCATGATGCGCGCGATGAAGCACATCCCCGTCGACCGCGGCGACGCCGGCGAGTCCTACCGACTCGCCGTGGAGGCGCTGCGTGCCGGTCAGCTCGTGGGTGTCTTCCCGGAGGAGACGATCAGCCGCAGCTTCGAACTCAAGGCGTTCCGGTCCGGCGCGGCACGGATGGCGAACGAAGCCGGTGTCCCGGTGGTCCCCATGGTCATCTGGGGGTCGCAGCGGGTGTGGACGAAGGGCCACCCGAAGCGGCTCGGACGTACGAACACCCCGATCACCATCGAGGTGGGCGCCCCCATCCATCCGTTCGAGCCGGCAGCGGAGATGACCGCGCAGCTCCACGCGACCATGGAGAAGATGCTTCACCGGGTCCAGGACGGTTACATCCACGAGGACGGTGCCTACTGGGTGCCCCGCCGCCTGGGCGGATCCGCGCCGACCCTCGAGGAGGCGACCGCCCTGGACGAGGCCGCGGCCGCCGAGCGTCGCGCCCGGAAGGCCCGCGAACGTGCCGCCCGTGAAGGTGCTGCCGGTAGCGGCAACGATGACGCAGGCGGCGACCGCGGTACTTCGGCACAATGACGGAGTGAACGCACAGTCGAGTCGAGAGCCGTATCGGGACCACATCACGGACGCGGTGCGTCCTGCTTCCACGGACGCGGTGCGTCCTGCTTCCACGGACGCGGTGCGTCCCGGATTGGTGGCTACGGACGTGGACGGCACCCTGATCGACGACACCGAGAAGGTGTCCGATCGGACCCGCGCCGCGGTACATGCGGTGGTCGACTCCGGTGTTCCGTTCGTCCTGGCCACCGGCCGCCCGCCGCGCTGGATCGCGCCGGTCGTCGAAGAGCTGGGCTACGCGCCCATGGCGGTGTGCGCGAACGGTGCCGTGCTCTACGACAGTTCCACCGACCGTGTGCTCAGCGCCGCGGTGCTCGAGGTCGACGAACTGGCGTGGCTCGCCGAGGTGGCCTCGTCGGTGCTTCCCGGTTGCGGTCTGGCCGCGGAGCGGGTGGGGGATCGGGCCCACGACGCGGCGACGCCGCAGTTCGTCAGCGCTCCCGGTTACGAACATGCCTGGCTGAATCCGGACAATACCGAACTCGCCGAGCACGAGGTGATCAGTGAGCCCGCCATCAAGTTGCTCGTCCGGCTCCCCGGCGCGACCAGCCGGGAGATGGCGGAGGCTCTCGTGCCGAAACTGCACGGGCTGGTCGACGTGACCTATTCGACGACCCACGGGCTCATCGAGATCTCCGCGGCGGGGGTCACGAAGGCTTCCGGTCTCCAGGAGATGGCCCGGCTACTGGGTGTCTCCCACGAGAATCTCGTGGCCTTCGGCGACATGCCCAACGACATCCCGATGCTGTCGGTAGCGCGTCACGGTGTGGCGATGGAGAACGCGCATCCGGATGCGAAGTCGGTCGCAGACGAAGTCACCGCCACCAACGTCGAGGACGGGGTGGCCCGCGTTCTCGAACGGTGGTGGCGGTGACTCGTTCCTACCGGTGCGCTGCGGGTCAGCCCGCGGGCGCCGGTTCGGGTGCCGGTTCCGGCGCAGGTGCCGGTTCGGGTCCGGGCGCAGGAGCACCCTCGGGTGCGGGTCCTGCGACGTCGGCCGGCTGATCCTGCATCGCCTGGTCGTAGGCGTCGTCGTAGGCGCGCAGCACCTTGGTGACGACACCCGTGACCTCGTTGAAGATCAGCGAGCCGAACTCGAAGTCCGAACGCCAACCGTCCGGCACCCGGTACTCGTCGCTGGTGGGCAACCCCAGCTCACCAGCGTCGAGTCCGTTCTTCTCCCACGCCTTGTAGATCTCGCCGAGTACCGTCCACGTGCCGCCGTTCGGTGACGTGTAGATGGCCCCGTTGACGAAATTCACTCGTTCGAAACCGCTCTTGACCGCGGGAAGGATCGAGGTCACCGCCTGTCCGAGCCGTCCGAGTTCGCCGCCCTCGGCGAGCCACTTCTGGACCAGCGGGTGACCGCTGAGGCGGATCAGCTCGTCGACGACACCTTCGGCGGTGCCGGCCGAGCCCGAGGCGAGCGCTCCGACGTTGATGTCCGGCACGTTCGGCGACGGATTGGACGGCGACGGGTTCGAGGGTTGCGGGTTCGAGGGTTGCGGGTTCGACGGCGACGGGTTCGAGGGCTGCGGGGCAGTGCCACCGCCACCGCCCTTTGCCGCAGCGACGGCGATATCGCGGATCTTGCCCATCTGCGAGTAGCCGGCATCACCCGGGCAGCTGGTGTTGCCCACGTCGCGGTGCGCGAAGATGATCGGCAGATCCACCGCCGCACCCTGCGGGTAGGGGGTGAACGATGTGCCCTCGGAGTACATCGTGGTGCGGCCCTTGGGGTTCAGTCCCGCGCGGGCCAGACGCCAGCCGAGGAACTTGCCGACCGACTCCACCGCGGCCTGCGGCGGGGCCTGGGTCGAGAAGTCGCCCATCATCGCGATGCCGTGGGTGTTCTCGTTGAATCCACCCGCGTGTGCGCCCTGGACGTTGCGGTCGAGACCACCGGCGCGGCCCTCGAAGATCTGGCCGTACTTGTCGACGAGGGTGTTGTATCCGATGTCGCACCAGCCGAGCGTGCGTGCGTGGTACGCGTAGATCGCGCGCACGATCTCGGCCGATTCGGCCTTCGAGTAGTTGTTGCTGCCCGCGGTGTGGTGCACGGTCGCGCCACCGAGGGAGTCGTCGTAGGTCGGGGTCTGGCAGCGCATCGACTCGTCGGCGCCCCACTGCTGGCGGGTGATCACCTTCAGGCCGGAGTTACCGAGCGGGCTCGCGATGTCCTCGAGTCGCGCGTCCGCTTCGCTGCTGCCGGGCGAGATGAGCACGGCACTGACCGCTTCGGCGGCCGCCTGCAGCGGGTTCTCGCGCAGCGGCTTGGACGAGGACGCGGGCACGTATCCGAGGTCGGGTGCATCGGCTGCGGGTGCAGCGACCGGCGCGGGTGCCTCGTCGGCGGGGACCGGGGCCTCCGCCGGGGCTGCAGGAGCAGGAGCTTCGGGCGCCGGTGCCTCCGGGGCGGGTGCCTCGGGAGTGGGAGCGGGGGCTTCGGGTGCCGGCGGGGCCTCCGCGCCGGCGAGATTCGGTTCGGGGCCGGGACGCGGCGTCAGCAGCACCTGCACCGCACGGGTGGCACCGACGTAGATCGGCTCCGTGCCCGTGCGTCCCTCGCTGGTGGCGTCGTCGGCGCGCGTCTCGATCGGCTCGGTCGCGGTCCAGGGACCCCAGCTGCCGTCGTCCTGCTGCGCGCGGATGAGCGCGTCGGTGGCGGCGACGTCCTCGGCGGCGAGCGCGACGAGGCTGAACGGGGTGTCGCGGGTGAGTTCCTTGACGGTCGCACCGACGCGCTGGACGAGTCCGCCGTTCGGGTCGGGAGCAGTCGTGATCTGCGGGAGCCCGTCGACGATCTCCTTCAGGCTGAGGTCCGGCAGGTTGAGACCGGTGAGCTCCTCGAGCGGGATGATCAGGTCGGGCACCGAGGCGAGCACGACTTCCGCGATATCGGGTGCCACTGCCTCGACGGTGTCGTTGGCATTCCGGATCTCGGGAGCGGTGCTGGTCAGCCCGGTGACGGCGAAGGGCGTCGCGACGGCCAGGGCGGCGACGGCACCCAGGACGATCGACGGCTTGGGGCGGCGATGCGGCACTGTTTGCTACTCCCTGTCGTTGGTGCTCCAGCGGACGGTTCCGACTTCGGATCGTCCCTTACGTGTCGCTTCCGTGGCCCGGTTCGGACACGAAAGTTCTGTAACTCGTGATTCTTGTGTTGCTTCTGTGACATTTGTTGCCTAGCTCCGTCACTCTTGTCACACTAGACGCAGCAAACCTTAAGCCTCAACCTGAGCTTGAGGATCGGTCGAAATTGTCCGATATCGCGGATCACGAGTTCGCGCCTACAGCGACAACGAGGGAGCAACGTCATGTCACGACAGTCCATCGGGCGCAGAGGCAAGATCAGGAGGCGGCGCATCATCCTCGGCAGGCCGCTGCGCAACGGATGGCGTCCCTCCGTCGCCCGTGCCGCCGCGATCGGGGTCGCTCCCGCGCTGCTCGTCGGAGCCGGCGTGGGCGCGCTCGTCCAGAGCAACCAGGCGGCACCAGGTGTCGTGCAAGCGGTTTCGGCCGACACGCCCTTCACGTTCAGTGGCTTCGGTCACGGCCACGGTCGTGGCATGGGGCAGTGGGGTGCCTACGGCTACGCCCAGGACGGGTGGACCGCCGAGCGGATCATCGGCCACTACTACGGCGGCACCGAACTCGGCACGGTCGACGACGCGATGATCGCGGTCCGTCTCATGGCGCGCGACGACCACACCCTCGACGTCTACTCCGACACCGGCATGATCGTCGCCGGTAAGCAACTCGCGCCCGGCGAGGCCGCGCACCTGACACCCACCCCGGACGGCGGCGCGAACGTCGTCGTCACCGAGGGCTGCAGCGGCGACGTGCTGTGGCAGGCAGCCACCGACCTGCCGTGGGTGGACCCGATCGACCTCGCCGAGGACCGTCCCGCGAACGAGCACCTCACGATGTGCTCGGACGACAAGACCTACCGCGGTGCCCTCGGTGTGGTGCTCGACGGCACCGCCCCGCGCACCGTCAACCGCCTCCACGTCGAGGACTACCTGCGCAGCGTGGTCCCCGCCGAGGCGCTGCCCGCCTGGGCCGACACCGGTGGTGCCGAGGCGCTGCGGGCGCAGGCCATCGCCGCGCGGTCCTACGCCCTCGCCGAGAAGCGTCACGAGAAGTGGCAGACCTGCGACACCACGGACTGTCAGGTCTACGGCGGGTCGGGCGTCGAGGATCCGCGCACGGACGACGGTGTGCGCACCACCCGCGGAACCGTCCTGATGAAGGACGGCGAGGTCGTGCGCAGCGAGTTCTCCGCCTCCACCG
Source organism: Rhodococcus sp. PAE-6 (assembly GCF_025290685.1). NCBI lineage: Bacteria > Bacillati > Actinomycetota > Actinomycetes > Mycobacteriales > Nocardiaceae > Rhodococcus > Rhodococcus sp. PAE-6. The sequence goes on along the minus strand of NZ_JAOCLZ010000004.1, from coordinate 95,050 downwards.
GCGGCTACTCGGCCGGCGGCACCTTCCCGCCCGTCGAGGACGAGGGTGACAAGGTCGCCCCGAACCGCGAATGGGCCAAGACCTTCACCGCGGCCGAGATCGGCAGCAAGTTCGGCGTCGGCGACCTCCAGGCATTCGAGGTGCTCTCCCGCAACAATCTCGGACCCGAAGGCGGTCGCGTGACCCGGGTCCGCGTGGTCGGCTCCGACCGCACCATCGAAACGACGGGCGCCGAGGCACGGACCAAGCTGGGACTGCGTTCCGACTGGTTCACCGTCAAGGAAGGCATCGACGAGGACGCCCCGGAGATCACTCCGGCACCCGAACCCGGCCCCGAAACCGGCACCGATCCCTTCGGCAGCGGCACCGGCACCTCGCCCATCGAGCAGGCCTATCTGGACCTCGGCGGCGTAGACAGCGTGCTCGGCTCGCCCATCGGCCCCGAGCTGATGCTGCCCGACGAGATCGGCAAGTTCCGGATCTTCACCGGCGGCGCGATCGTGTGGACACCGGACCTCGGTGCTCAGGTCATCGACGCGAGCTTCCTGAAGGACTGGTTCCCGAGCACGGGTAGCGCCGAGTAACCCGACGGCACATCTCGACCGGCCGGTCGCCCCGAACAGGGCGGCCGGCCGGTGGCGTTCCGGCACCGCGACGACGATGGTTGACATTGACGCAACGTCAAGATGCACGCTGGGCGTAGCCGGAAAGAAGGAGGTGGGCACGTGCGGGAATGGTCGATCCAGCAACTGGCACGCGCCGCCGGTGTCACCAGCCGCACACTGCGGCACTACGGCGACGTGGGGGTGCTGCATCCGAGCCGCACCGGCAGCAACGGCATGCGGTTCTACGACGAGGACGCACTCGTGCGTCTCCAGCGCATCCTGCTGCTCCGCGATCTGGGACTGGCCCTGCCCGCCATCCGCGACGTGCTCGCCGGTCACGACGACACCGCGAGCGCACTGCGCACCCACCTCGACCTGCTCGAACACGAGCGCCGGCAGTTGGACCGCCGTATCGCGGCGGTGCGCACCACCTTGGCGAAGACGGAGAGAGGGGAGGAACTCGTGGCAGACGAAGTGTTCGACGGGTTCGACCACACGCAGTACCGGGAAGAGGTCATCGAACGGTGGGGCAAGGACGCCTACGACTCGGGCGATCGTTGGTGGCGGGGCATGGACGACGCCGCCAGGCAAGACTGGATGAAGCAGGTCGAGCAGCTGAACCATGACTGGATCGCGGCGGCCCGGGCCGGTCTCGACCCGGCGGGCCCCGAAGCGCAGGACCTCGCGCGGCGGCACGTCGCCTGGCTGTCGTCGATTCCGGGCACCCCGGGAGGCAGCACTGCGGCGGGCAGTCCGCGGGAGTACGTGCTCGGTCTCGCCGACATGTACGTCGAGGACGAGCGTTTCGCGGCGAACTACGGAGGACGGGAGGGCGCCGAATTCGTCCGTGACGCGCTCACCTACTACGTGTGAGTGTGACGGCCCTCTCGGTCCGCCCGGACCGAGAGGGCACCTCCGCGACGGAGTCGCATACCCTGGTCTCCCGTGACTGCTGCATCAGCGCCCCAGCCCTCCACCGGTGAGTACGACCTGATCGTCGTCGGCTCCGGATTCTTCGGACTGACGATCGCCGAGCGCGCGGCCACGCAGCTCGGCAAGCGAGTGCTCGTGATCGAGCGTCGCCACCACCTCGGTGGCAACGCATACTCCGAGCCCGAACCGGAAACCGGAATCGAGATCCACAAGTACGGTGCCCACCTGTTCCACACCTCCAACAAGAGGGTGTGGGACTACGTGAACCAGTTCACCGATTTCACCGGCTACCAGCATCGCGTGTTCGCGATGCACAAGGGCCAGGCCTACCAGTTCCCGATGGGTCTCGGACTGGTGTCGCAGTTCTTCGGCCGGTACTTCAGCCCCGACGAGGCACGCGCCCTCATCAAGGAGCAGGCCGCCGAGATCGACACCGCCGAGGCGAAGAACCTCGAGGAGAAGGCGATCTCCCTGATCGGCCGCCCCCTGTACGAGGCGTTCGTCCGCGACTACACGGCCAAGCAGTGGCAGACCGACCCGAAGGAACTGCCCGCCGGCAACATCGCCCGGCTGCCCGTCCGCTACACCTTCGACAACCGCTACTTCAACGACACCTACGAGGGCCTGCCGGTCGACGGGTACACGGCGTGGCTGGAGAACATGGCGGAGAACGAGCGGATCGAGGTCCGGCTCGACACCGACTGGTTCGAGGTGCGCGATGAGGTCCGTGCCGCGAGCCCGGAAGCCCCCGTCGTCTACACCGGCCCGCTCGACCGCTACTTCGACTACTCCGAGGGCCGGCTCGGATGGCGCACCCTCGACTTCGAGACCGAGGTGCTGCCCACCGGCGACTTCCAGGGCACCCCGGTCATGAACTACAACGACGCCGACGTGCCCTACACCCGCATCCACGAGTTCCGGCACTTCCACCCCGAGCGCGACACCTACCCGACCGACAAGACGGTCATCATGCGTGAGTACTCGCGTTTCGCCGAGAACGACGACGAGCCGTACTACCCGATCAACACCCCCGAGGACCGCGAGAAACTCAACGCCTATCGCTCCCTCGCGAAGAAGGAAGCCGCGGACAACAAGGTGCTCTTCGGTGGCCGGCTCGGCACCTACCAGTACCTCGACATGCACATGGCGATCGCGAGCGCGCTGTCGATGTTCGACAACGTCCTCGCCCCGCATTTCGACTCGGGAGCGCCCATCGCCGGGGACGCCTCGTGAGCGCCGCGAAGCACGCGGCCGTCGCGAAGCACGAGGCGGCGAGTACCCCCGCCACGGAGGACGAACTGCTCGGCCGGTCGCTGCTGCAGCGCATCATCCTGCCGCGCCCGGGCGAGCCCCTCGACGTGCGCACGCTCTACCTCGAGGAGTCGCCCACCAACGCGCGTCGCGCCCACGCGACGAGCCGGACGACGCTGGCGATCGGCGCCGAGTCCGAGGTGTCGCTGTGCACCTACTTCAACGCCTTCCCGGCGAGCTACTGGCGTCGCTGGAGCACGCTCGGCTCGGTGGTGCTGCGACTCGAACTCACCGGCCACGGCCGCGTCGACCTGTACCGCAGCAAGGCCGACTCGAGCCGCATCCACGTCACCGGCCGCGAGTTCCGCGGGTCCGACACGGTCGTCGAGATCGAAGCCGACCTGGGGCCGTTCGAGGACGGCGGCTGGCTGTGGTTCGACGTCACCACCGACAGCGAGGTCACGCTGCACGCCGCCGGCTGGTACGCACCTGTCGAGGCGCCCGGACACGCCTCGGTCGCAGTGGGCATCCCGACCTTCAACCGCCCTGCCGACTGCGTGAAGGCGCTGCGTGCGCTCGCGTCCGACCCGCTGGTGATGGACGTCGTCGACGCCGTCATCATCCCCGACCAGGGCACCCGCAAGGTTCGCGACGAGGCCGACTTCGCGGAGGCCGCCGAACCCTTCGGCGACCGTCTCGTCATCCACGACCAGGGCAACCTCGGTGGCTCCGGCGGCTACAGCCGCATCATGTACGAGGCGCTGAAGACCACTTCCAGCCCGTACATCCTGTTCATGGACGACGACATCGAGATCGAACCCGACTCGATCCTGCGCGCGCTCGCCCTGTCGCGATTCGCGAAGAAGCCCATGCTCGTCGGCGGGCAGATGCTCAACCTGCAGGAACGCAGCCACCTGCACACCATGGGTGAGGTCATCCACCGCTCGAACTTCATGTGGGGTGCCGCGCCGAACGTCGAGTACGACCACGACTTCTCCACCAAGCCGCTGCGCGACCGGGAGAACTCGAAGCTCCTGCACCGACGCATCGACGTCGACTTCAACGGCTGGTGGATGTGCATGATCCCGCGTGTCGTCGCGGAGGAGATCGGCCAGCCCCTGCCGCTGTTCATCAAATGGGACGACGCCGAGTACGGCCTGCGGGCACGGGACGCCGGCTACCCCACGGTGACGATGCCCGGCGCCGCGATCTGGCACATGGCGTGGAGCGACAAGGACGACGCCATCGACTGGCAGGCGTACTTCCATCTGCGCAACCGGCTCGTCGTGGCCGCGCTGCACCAGCACGGCGACGCCAAGCCGATGGTGCTCGACACGATCAAGGCCACGATCAAGCACCTCGTGTGTCTCGAGTACTCGACGGTCGCGATCCAGAACAAGGCCATCGAGGACTTCCTCGCCGGTCCGGAGAACCTGTTCGAGCTGCTGCCGCGTGCCCTCGGCGAGGTGCACGCGCTCCGGAAGAACTTCCCCGACGCCGTGGTGCTGCCGTCGTCGACCGAACTGCCGATGGCATCCGGCGCCGAGGTCGGGGCCGTCGGACTGCCCGAGGGTGCGGTCGCGAAGGTCAGGCGTCTCGCGAAGGGTGTGCTGCACAACGTGCGCCCCGAGAACCGCGAGCACCACGAGCGGCCGCAGCTGAACGTGCCCACCATCGACGCGCGGTGGTTCCTGCTCTCGCAGGTCGACGGCGTGACGGTCACCACGGCGGACGGTCGGGGTGTCGTCTACCGTAAGCGCGACCGTGCTCAGGCCCAGGCCCTGCTCACCGAGGCGCTCAGGCTGCGACGCGAACTCGCGCGCCGGTTCCCCGAGATGAAGAAGCGGTACCGGGACGCGGTTCCCGCCCTGACCAGCAAGGAGGAGTGGGAGCGTGTCTTCGGAATCGGCAACTGACCCCGGCACTGCGGCTGCACGTCACTGGAAGAGCACCGGCACCGAGGTGCGGGTGCTGCAGACCGTCCAGGCCACCGCCGGTGCCGTACCCGCAGCGACGACGATCGCCCGCGGCATGTCGCACTTCGGTGAGCACGCTCTCGGCTGGATCGCGATCGGCGCCGCCGGCGCCCTCGTCGACCGTCCCCGTCGCCGCAAGTGGGCGAGCGTGGCGGTCGGCGCGTTCGGTGCCCACGCGGCGTCCGTCGTCATCAAGCGGGTCGTGCGCCGTCCGCGGCCGGTGGACCCGACGGTGCAGGTCAACGTGTCCACGCCGAGCCGGCTGAGCTTCCCGTCGTCGCATGTGACGTCCACGACTGCGGCGGCCGTGCTACTCGCCCGCACCACCGGGCTACCCTTTCCCGCGGTGCTCGTGCCGCCCATGATGCTGTCCCGCCTGGTGCTGGGCGTGCACTATCCGACGGATGTACTGGCGGGTGCGGCACTCGGTGCGGCGTCCGCGGCCGTCGTGGCGCGGGCAGAGACGAAGTGGGGAGATCGATGAGCGAGGAACCGGCGCCCGTCAATGAGGCGCCCAAGAGCCTGGGCGCCGGGATCGTCAAGGCGGTCCGTCCCCGACAGTGGGTGAAGAACGTCCTGGTGCTCGCGGCCCCGATGGCGGCCGGCTCGGTCACCCAGGTGGACGTGCTGCTGCCCGTCGCGCTCGCCTTCGTCGTCTTCTGTATGGCCGCCTCGGGCATCTACCTCGTCAACGACGCGATGGACGTCGAAGCCGACCGTGCACACCCCACCAAGCGGTTCCGGCCCATCGCGGCCGGCGTGCTCCCGGTGCGACTCGCGTACATCCTCGCGACGGTGCTGCTCGTCGGCTCGATCGCGCTGTCGTTCATCGCGAACTGGCAGCTCGCCGTCGTCATGGCGGTGTACATCGGCATCCAGCTCGCGTACTGCTTCGGGCTCAAGCACCAGGCCGTGCTCGACATCTGCATCGTCTCGTCGGGCTTCTTGATCCGTGCCATCGCCGGTGGCGTGGCCGCCGAGATCCCGCTGTCGCAGTGGTTCCTGCTGATCATGGCGTTCGGGTCGCTGTTCATGGCGGCCGGCAAACGGTACGCCGAGTTGCGCCTCGCGACCCGCACCGGCGCGAAGATCCGCAAGTCGCTCGAGTACTACACCGAGACCTACCTGCGGTTCGTGTGGACCGTCGCGGCGACGGCGGTCGTGCTCTGCTACGGCCTGTGGGCGTTCGAACAGGACAACGTGGCCGGTTCCAACTGGTACGCCATCTCGATGGTCCCGTTCGTCGTCGCCATCCTGCGCTACGCGGTCGACGTCGACGGCGGTGAAGCCGGCGAACCCGAGGAGATCGCCCTGAAGGACCGGGTGCTGCAGTTGCTCGCAGTGGTGTGGATCCTGGTGGTCGGCGGTGCTGTCTACCTCTTCTGACGTCGTGCGCGGCGTCCACGACACCGAGGCCGGACCGTCCAGTACGGTCGGGCCCGTTCGGCGTGACCGCCTCACCGGCGGTGTGTTCGCCGCGGGTGTGGTCGTCTCCGCGTTCCTGATGTTCTGGGGAGCGTGGGAGCGGCGCTGGATCGCCGACGACGGTCTCATCGTCCTGCGAACCGTGCGCAACCTCCTCGCCGGCAACGGGCCGGTGTTCAACGCGGGGGAGCGCGTGGAGGCCAACACCTCCACCGCGTGGACGTACATCGTCTACGCGGGCGGATGGCTCACCGGCCTCCGCCTCGAATACGTGGTCCTCACGATCGCGCTCGTGTTGTCGACGGGCGCGATCGTCCTCGCCATGCTCGGCGCCGCACGCCTGTACCGGTGGCGACTGCGCGCCACCACGGGCACCGTGCTGCTCCTGCCCGCCGGTGTCCTCGTCTACATCGCGGTGCCCCCGGCCCGCGACTTCGCCACCTCGGGCCTCGAGTCCTGCCTGGTGATCTGCTGGCTCGGCCTGCTGTGGCTGCTCATGGCCCGGTGGGCGACCCCCACGCCGGGAGGGGACGGATCGCTCCCGGGTACCGGGCAGATCCTCGCCACGGCGTTCGTCGCCGGACTCGGCCCGCTCGTGCGACCCGAACTCGCGCTGGTCGCGGTGCTCGCACTCGCGATGCTGTTCCTCGCGCCCGGCCTCGACCTGCGCATCCGGGTCGCGATGGTCGCGGTCGCCGGGATGATCCCGATCGGTTACCAGATCTGGCGCATGGGCTATTACGGACTGCCCTATCCCAACACCGCGGTCGCCAAGGACGCCGGTGGTGCCAAGTGGTCGCAGGGCCTCGAATATCTCGGCAACCTCGTCTCGCCGTACCTGCTGTGGCTGCCGCTGCTGGTCCTCGCGGTCCTCGCCGCGCTCGTCCTCGCGACCAGCCGTGAGGTGGTGGGCCGCACCGCAGCGGCGGCGCGTCCCGATCCGCGCGACGTGCGGGCCACGCTGACCTGGGCGCAGAAGCTGTTGCGCACGCCGACCGCCGTCGTCGTGCTGTTCCTCGGCTCCGGTGTGCTGCTCGCGCTGTACTCGCTGCGTGTGGGCGGCGACTTCATGCACGGCCGCGTCCTCCTGCCGCCGCTGTTCTGCCTGCTCCTGCCCGTCGCCGTCGTCCCGCTGCGGATCCCGGACCGGGCGGAGCTCGGCAACAACCGGCCGACGCAGGTCGCGGGTGCGTTGGCCGTGCTGTGGCTGGGCACCGTCGTGTGGACGGCCGCCGCGGCCAACACGACCGGCATGACCGAGGGCGCCGTGGTGGGCCGATCCGGCATCGTCGACGAGCGCGCCTTCTACGCCCTCAACACCGGGCATCTGCATCCCATCCTGGCCGAGGACTATCTCGACTACCCACGTATGCGGGCCATGGTCGAGGCCATCGCGAACACCCCGAACGGCGGGCTGCTGCTGCCGACCCCCTCGTTCGACGCGTGGGACGTCGTGCCGCCACCCGAGCCCATCCCACCGGGCGGTGCCGGGCACACGGTGTTCTTCCTGAACCTGGGCATGACCAGCATGAACACCGGTCTGGACGTGCGGGTCGTCGACCAGATGGGCCTGGCCTACCCGCTCGCTGCGCACACCGAGCGTCTCGAGGACGGCCGGATCGGCCATGACAAGATCCTGTTCCCCGACTGGGTGGTCGCCGATTCGGGCATGGTCGACGTCCATCCGTGGATGCCGGGCTATCTCGACGAGGACTGGGTCGCGATGGCGAAGACCGCGCTGACCTGTCCCGAGACCCGGGAGATGATCGATTCCTCGAGCGCCGAACTCACGTGGGCACTGTTCAAGAGGAACCTGCGCAACGCGTTCGACTACGCCTCGTACCGGATCGAACGGGTGCCGAAGTACGAGATCCAGCGCTGTGACCTGCCGATGCCACCGCCGCGGGGGTGACGGCCGGACACCGAGATCAACTTGGCCCCCTTCGACTGTCTCGATAGGATCACGACGCATCACGGATAGGTAACATTCCGGCAGCGCGTGCTTGACCTATAGGTCAAGAGGTGCCCAAGAGCTGTTGAAACCAGGGTTTGTCAGAGATCACGCGGTCCTTTACAGTTTTGACCGCAGTGTGACTTGGGGCGGCCTTCCGCGGTCGTCATCGCCGGAATCCGGGGGACGCGAACGCGGACGCCGCAGACGAGAAAGAGAGCATTGTTCATGCGTTTTGTCCCGAGGTTGAGGCAGGGCCTTCGACGGCGACTGCTCGGCACCGCCGCCGCAGCTCTGGTCCTCCCCGTGGCTGCCGGCCTCGTCGGAACCACCGCCGCCGTCGCCGCGCCGGCGCAGGGAGCGCCGGTCTCGCACCGCGCGCCTGCAGGGGGCTTCGAAGAGGTCTTCGTCGAGTCCGACATGGGCCCGATCAAGGTTCAGATCCAGTGGGCCGCGCGCGGTGGCGACGCGGCGCTCTACATGCTCGACGGCCTGCGCGCTCGGGACGACGCGAACGCCTGGACGTTCGAGACGAACGCCCTGCAGCAGTTCGCGAACGACAACGTCAGCCTGATCATGCCGGTCGGCGGACAGTCGAGCTTCTACACCGACTGGTACGCGCCGTCCAACCTGAACGGCCAGGACATCACCTACAAGTGGGAGACGTTCCTGACGGAGCAGCTGCCCGACTATCTCGCCACCCGTGGCGTGTCGCGCAACAACAACGGCATTCTCGGCCTGTCGATGGGCGGTTCCGCCGCCCTGACCCTGGCCGCCTACCACCGCGACCAGTTCAAGTTCGCGTCGTCGTTGTCCGGCTACCTGAACCTGTCGGCTCCCGGCATGCGTGAGGCCATCCGCGTGGCGATGCTCGATGCCGGCCGCTTCAACGTCGACTCGATGTGGGGCCCGCCGTGGAGCCCGGCGTGGCTGCGCAACGACCCGTTCGTCTTCGCTCCGAAGCTCGAGGGTCTGTCGCTGTACATCTCGGCCGCCAGCGGTCTGCCCGGTGAGCACGACAACCCGCAGGGCTTCGTCGGCTACTACAACACCGCCAACGGCATGGCGCTCGAGGCGCTGTCCCTCGCCCAGACCCGCGCGTTCCAGCTCAAGCTGGCGACGCTCGGCATCCCGGCTACCTTCGACTTCCCGGCGCGCGGCACGCACGCATGGAAGTACTGGGAGGATCAGCTGTGGAAGGCACGCCCGCAGATCCTCGAGGCGCTGAACGCGTTCTGATCTCCGGTACGCACTGCTAGCAACGACGCCGCCCGCTCACCGATCCGGTGAGTGGGCGGCGTCGTAACTTTCTGCAACAATTTTCTCACCTGTCACAGCGCGGCACCCGCGATTCCGGGTGCCGCCGGTGTAGAAACAACATCCGGGACTCCGGTATCCCGAGTCGGCATACCCAGCCGGGGCGCCCTGCCACTGCCGCCGTCGCGGTCCACCCGAAGCCGCACTTCGGCAGGAAATCCGGCAACGCAGAAAGTGAGCGATGCAGATGCGAACTGAGCTCGAGCACGGTGAGCGACGGACGGGTCCGAGCAGGAGAGCGGCTCGCGTCGCGGGTGCGCGGCGCAGAAGATCCCGTGCGCTCGCACTGATCGCCGCAGCCCTCGTCGCGCCCGTCGCCGCAGGTCTGACCACTGTCTCGGTGGCCACCGCCGATCCGCTCATCGCCCAGTCCGGCCCGACGAGCACTGCCGGTGCGACCGTCCGCTCTGTCGACTGGCTCACCGATCGCCGCGTCGCTCTGTGGATCGACTCGCCGTCGATGGGGACGCCGATCCAGGTGCAGCTGCTGCTCGCGCGCGACTGGAACAGCAAGCCCGACGCGAAGTTCCCGTCGGTGTTCATGCTCGACGGCATGCGCGCGCGCGACGACGAGAACGGGTGGACGCTCGAGACCGATGCGGAGGCCTTCTTCGCCGACAAGAACGTCAACGTCGTGCTGCCGGTGGGCGGCCAGTCGAGCTTCTACTCCGACTGGATCGATCAGAACAACGGACAGAACTACAAGTGGGAGACCTTCCTGACGAAGGAACTCCCTCCGCTGCTCGAACGCGACTGGCGTACCACCGACAAGCGTGGCGTCGTCGGCCTGTCGATGGGCGGTACCGCCGCGATGTTCCTACCCGCCCGCAACCCGGGCTTCGCGCAGTTCGCGGCGTCGTTGTCCGGCATCCTCACCACGACCACCCTCGGCATGCCCGAGGCCATCCACTACGCGATGCAGGACGCCGGTGGTTTCGACTCCGAGGCGATGTGGGGTGCGCCCGGCTCCGAGGGCTGGGAGTCGCACGATCCCTACCTGCTCGCCGACAAGCTCAAGGGCGTGAGCCTGTACGTCTCGAGCGGCAGCGGCACCACCGGCCCCCACGACGATCCGTCGGGCATCCCCGGGGTCAGCACCAACTACGCCGGCATGGGCCTCGAGATCCTCTCGCGCCTCACCTCGCAGGCGTTCGCGACGAAGCTCGAGAAGCAGGGCATCCCCGCCCAGATCGTGTACCGGCCGTCGGGCACCCACACGTGGAAGTACTGGGAGTTCGAACTGCACCAGCTGTGGCCGCAGCTCGCCAACACCCTCGGGGTCGAGGTCGACAAGCCCGAGTGCAACCCCACCGGCGCCTTCGGCGATGTGGCGAACGTGAACGGTTGGCTCGGCGACTGCCTCACCGGTGAATACGACGTCGCCGGTGGCAAGGTGCAGGACTTCCGCTTCGGCCGCGTCTTCTCGTCCGACGGCACGACGGTGCCGGTCGCGGGTGCGATCGGCGGCGCCTACCAGGGTGTCGGCGGTCCGGCCGGGCAGCTCGGCTATCCGACCACCGAGGAACGCGTCGCACCCGACGGACGCGGACGGTTCAACCATTTCCGGAACGGCGCGATCTACTGGACGCCCGAGCACGGCGCCCACGCGGTCCGCGGAAAGATCTTCGAGGAATGGAAGAACCAGGGCTGGGAGGGCGGACCGCTCGGCTACCCGATCCTCGACGAGGCGGCGACCCCCGACGGCCGCGGCGCGGTCCAGGGCTTCGAGATCGGCGCCATGTACTGGAGCGAGGACACCGGCGCCCACGGCGTGCAGGGCATGATCCTCGACAAGTACTCCCAGCTCGGCTACGAGACGGGAGTCCTGGGCTACCCGACGGCCAGCGAGCAGCCCGCAGGGCGTGACGGTCGCTTCAACGAGTTCCAGCACGGCAACATCTACTGGAGCCCGCTCACCGGTGCCTGGCCGGTCCGCGGCAAGATCCTCGAGGCGTGGCTCGCCGAGAAGGGTGCCGAAGGACGTCTGGGCCTGCCGATCAGCGACGAGTTCCCGGCCGTGGACGGCAAGGGTGTCCAGCAGAACTTTCAGAACGGCTTCATCACCCTCGACGGCGACGAAGTGAAGCTGCAGCCGTAACCGAACGACAGCAGGGTCGGCCCGTGTAACCGGGGGAGGAGGGACGCTCCTACCGGCCGCACGGGCCGCTCTGTAGCCTGGGGCGCATCTGACCAAGTTCGACCGACATCCCGGATGTGAGGACCCCACCACATGCCTGCACGGACCCGCTCACGCTCGACCCGAGTCCTCGGCGCCCTCGCTGCGGCACTGACCGCCACGGCCGTTCTCTCCGCGTGCGGAAGCGACGACTCCACCGCGACGAACACGCCGACGACGTCTGCCGCCACGGAAACCTCGGCGTCGACATCGACCTCCGCGGCCGAGACATCCCCCGGCGCGGCCGGGGCCGAGACCACGGGCGAGACCGAGACGAGCGAGGCGTCCCCGGCTCCGTCCTCGCCCGCTGCCGGAAACGACGATGCCGGAGAGGACACGGGCGCGGCACCCGCTCCCACGCCCGGCGCACAGGCCTTCCTCGACGGTCTCCGCGCCGAGGGCGTCGAGCCCAGCGACGAGACCGGCGCGGTGAACATCGCCGACTACATCTGCAGCGCCCAGGCGCAGGGCGGGTCGCCGGAGGAGATCAAGGTGTTCGTGACCGCGCTCGTGGGTAGTGATGCTGCAGCCGGTGGTGTCGAGTTGTCGGAGGATCAGGCCTCCTCGACGGCCGACACGTACATCGCCGTCGCCGGCGAGACGTACTGCAACTAGGGAACGCGGGGACAGCACGAATGGTCAGGACGAAGCAGCGTCGCGGACGCAGGATCGTGGTCGTGGGGGCGCTGCTCGTCCTGGCGATCGTGCTGGTGCTCTGGTACATGCTCGCGGGGCGGCTGGACATCCCGTCGCCGATTCCTACCCCGCCCGGGCCGGAGGAGCCGCAGTCGCAGCCGGCCTCGTGCCCCGACGTGCAGGTCGTCGCGGTGCCGGGCACCTGGGAGTCCGCGGTGGGCGACGATCCGTACGCTCCGGCCGCGAACCCGTACTCGCTCATGCTCAACGTGACGAGGCCGCTGCAGGAGCGTTTCGATGCCCAACGCGCCGATGTCTACACGGTGCCGTACGTCGCGCAGTTCTCGAACCCCATTGCGATCCCGCCGGACGGCCAGCAGTCCTACAACAACAGCCGCAGTGAGGGATTCGCGGCCACCACCGACATCCTCGCGCGACGCTCGGCCGAGTGCCCGCTGACCACCTACGTGCTCACCGGTTTCTCGCAGGGCGCCGTGATCGTGGGCGACGTCGCCGCGCAGATCGGTGCCGGCAACGGCCCGGTCCCCGCCGACCGGGTGCTCGGTGTCGCACTCGTTGCCGACGGTCGCCGCGACGGGGTCTCGGGCACCGACATCGGTGCGCCCGTCGCCGGAGTGGGCGCCGAACTGTCGCTCGACGGCCTGCGGCTGCCGGGGATCACGATGACCGGCGCGCGTCCCGGCGGCTTCGGGGAGCTCGACGACCGCACGATCCAAATCTGCGCGCCCACGGACAGTATCTGTGACGCACCACCGAACGCGCTGAATCCCGCCAACTGGATGTCGGCCGCTCCGCGCCTGCTCGAGTACGTCAACAACCCGATCCACGCGATGTACAACACCTACGTCGTGGACGAGAACGGCACGACCGCGACGCAGTGGATCGTGAACTGGGCGGCGGAGAAGATCGATGCCGCACCGGAACCCGCAGAAGAATGAGGTGCGGCCGTCGCTGCACGCGGGGGAGGTTCGGGCTCGAGTGAACCCTCCCACATATTACTCGCCGGTAGTGTCCGATCTCACCACCCGGTACACTCGAAAGACGGGCTGCCTTTAGACTCATCCCTCGGCTGCGGCCCGGCCGTCCGGGATCGTGGCGCACGACGACTGCCACAGGAGAAGAGGTTCATGGTGCCAGTGACGGCACGGCGAACGGCCGGCCCCCTCCGGGGGCGTAGCGACGGCCCGCGACCGGGAATGATCCTTGTCACGAGCTCTCGCCTCGGTCGGGCGTACGTACCGGGGCGCCGATCCTGGGCAGCAGAGGGCGGCGGGTTGCACCGTCGGTCGGTGTCGGCGTCGAAAAACCCTCGCACACAATCGGATCGTGTGCTCGTCTCGTTCGACGGGCGCGGAATGTGTGTGTGAAGACGACCATGTCGTATCTTTGTGTTTCCCGTGTGCGAGGGGAAGCGTTCTTCCCGGCGACCGCACTTTGCGTGGGTGCGCGTGATGCCGATCTGTAACATATTCGTGATCTGGGGTCGATGGACACGTTCGAGGAACGGACCGCCGGAAGCCGTGGGGGGCGGTATCGGTACGACGATCCGCCGGCGCGGAGGAAAAGTTAGTGGCGCAACCATGTCGAGTGGTTGTGGGATCGCTTCGACAGGGAGAAGGAATTGAGCGTCGGGTTCGAAGAGTTCATCGATGAGAACGGGCGGATCAGGCTGCCTGAAGGGCAGACCCTGCTCGATCACCTCGAGGGGAACTTCGCTTCAAACGGTGACGACCTCGCCTACCGGTACATCGACTACTCGCGGGAACGCGACGGCGAGGTGCACGAGCTGACCTGGGATCAGTTCGGCGTGCGCATCAAGGCCATCGCCGCGCGCCTGCAACAGGTCACCGCTCCCGGCGACCGCGTCGCGATCCTCGCTCCGCAGGGCCTCGACTACGTCGTGTCCTTCTTCGCCGCGATCTACGCCGGCACCATCGCCGTGCCGCTGTTCGATCCCGACGAGCCCGGCCACACCGATCGCCTGCACGCCGTTCTCGGCGACTGCACCCCCAGCGCGATCCTCACCGCCACCTCGTCCGCGGCCGGCGTGCGGCAGTTCTTCCGCCCGCTCCCCGCTGCGCAGCGTCCCCGCGTGATCGCCGTCGACGCCATCCCCGACTCGGTCGCCGAGTCCTGGAACCGGCCGCCCATCGGCACCGACGACATCGCGTACCTGCAGTACACCTCCGGCTCGACCCGCGTTCCCGCCGGCGTCGAGATCACTCACCGCTCGGTGCTCACCAACGTCATCCAGATGGCCGACTCCATCGAGCTCGACGAGTCGTCGCGCGGCGTGACCTGGCTGCCGCTGTTCCACGACATGGGCCTGCTCACGGTGATCCTGCCCGCGGTCGGCGGCAAGTACATCACCATCATGAGCCCGCGTGCCTTCGTGGCCCGGCCGAGCCGCTGGATCCGCGAGCTCGCCGCCGTCTCCGACGGTGCCGGCACCTTCGCCGCCGCCCCGAACTTCGCGTTCGAGCACGCTGCGGCACGCGCGGTCCCCAAGCCGGGCGAAGAACTCGACCTGAGCAACGTCATCGGCCTGATCAACGGCAGCGAGCCGGTCACCACGTCGTCGATGCGCAAGTTCAACGAGGCATTCGGGCCCTACGGTCTGCCTCGCACGGCGATCAAGCCGTCCTACGGCATGGCCGAGGCCACCCTGTTCGTCTCCTCCACCCGTCACAGCGACGAGGCGAAGGTCATCTACGTCGACCGCACCGCACTCAACGCGGGCCGGGTCATGCGCGTCGAGCCCGATGCCGAGAACGCCATCCCGCAGGTCTCCTGCGGTTACGTCGCACGCAGCCAGTGGGCCGCGATCGTCGACGCCGAGACCGGCACCGAGATGCCCGACGAGCAGGTCGGCGAGATCTGGCTGCACGGCGAGAACATGGGCATCGGCTACTGGGGTCGCAAGGAAGAGACCGACAACACCTTCCACAACCGCATCACCAAGCGTCTGGCCGAGGGCAGCCACGCCGAGGGCACCCCGGACGACAGCAAGTGGCTGCGCACCGGCGACTACGGCGTCTACATCGACGGCGAGCTCTACATCACCGGTCGCGTCAAGGACCTCGTGATCGTCGACGGCCGCAACCACTACCCCCAGGACCTCGAGTTCTCGGCGCAGGAGGCCAGCTCCGCGCTGCGTCCCGGCTTCGTCGCGGCGTTCGCGGTGCCGGCCAACCAGCTGCCGCGCGAGGTGTTCGACAACGACGCCTCCGGCCTGCAGTTCGATGCCGACGATTCGTCGGAGCAGCTCGTGATCGTCGCCGAGCGCGCTCCCGGCGCCGGCAAGGCCGATCCGCAGCCGATCGCCGACGCGGTACGTGCCGCGATCTCGTCCCGGCACGGTGTCACCGCCCGCGACGTGCTGCTCGTGCCGGCCGGTTCGATCCCCCGTACGTCCAGCGGAAAGATCGCGCGTCGGGCGTGCAAGACCGCATATGTCGAGGGAACGCTGCGTGGTGGTTACCAGCAGCAGGCATTCCCGGACAGCGTGTAAGAACGAATGTCCTCTTTCCCGGGTAGCGTGGTGGGTTGATGTCTGACACTGAAATGACGGTTGCGCAGCTGCGCGAATGGCTGCGCAACTGGATCGCCGACGCGACCGGGCAGCCGGTCTCCCAGATCTCGGACGATCGTCCGATGGAAGAGTTCGGGCTGTCCTCCCGGGACGCCGTCGCCATGGCGGGTGAGATCGAGGAACTCCTCGGTGTCACCCTCAACGCGACGATCGCCTACCAGCACCCGACGATCGCGTCGCTCGCGACGCGCATCATCGAAGGTGAGCCCGAGGCACCCGCCGAGGACGACTCCGCCCTGTACACGGTCGGTGCCGCGGCGGGTTCGAAGGACGTCGCCATCGTCGGTCTGTCCACCCGTTTGCCGGGCCACGTCGACACCCCCGAACAGATGTGGGAGCTGCTCGCGTCCGGACGCGACGGCATCTCCGATCTGCCCGAGGGCCGCTGGTCGGAGTTCGAGAACGATCCCGCCGTGTGGGAGTCGATCCGCAACGCCAACACCAGGGGCGGCTACCTCGACGACGTCAAGGGCTTCGACGCCGAGTTCTTCGCGATGTCGCCGCGCGAGGTCGAGATGGTCGACCCGCAACAGCGCCTCGCGCTGGAGCTGACCTGGGAAGCACTCGAGCACGCGCACATCCCGCCGAGCGACCTCAAGGGCGGCTCGGTCGGTGTGTTCATCGGCAGCTCGGCGAGCGACTACATGCTCCTCGCGGTCGGCGATCCGTCCGCAGCGCATCCCTACGCGCTCACCGGCACCTCCACCGCGGTCATCGCGAACCGCGTGTCGTACTTCTACGACTTCCACGGCCCGTCCGTCACGCTCGACACGGCGTGCTCGTCGTCGCTGGTCGCCGTGCACCAGGCCGTACGTGCGCTGCGTAACGGCGAAGCCGACGTCGCCCTCGCCGGTGGCGTCAACATGCTGCTCGCCCCGGCCGGCACCCTCGGCTTCGACGAACTCGGCGTCATGGCACCCGACGGCCGCATCAAGGCGTTCTCCGCCGACGCCGACGGCATGATCCGCGCCGAGGGCGGGGGTCTCGTCGTGCTCAAGCGTCTCGAGGACGCCGAGCGCGACGGCGACGACATCCTCGCGGTGATCGCCGGTTCGGCCGTCAACCAGGACGGCCGCTCCAACGGCCTGGCCGCTCCCAACCCCGAAGCGCAGGTCGACGTGCTGCGCCGCGCCTACCGCGACGCGCAGATCCTGCCGTCCGGTGTCGACTACATCGAGGCGCACGGCACCGGCACGGTGCTCGGCGACCCGATCGAGGCCGACGCGCTCGGCCGCGTCGTCGGTCGTGGCCGCGAGGACGACAAGCCGGTCCTGCTCGGTTCGGCCAAGACCAACTTCGGTCACCTCGAGTCCGCCGCGGGTGCGGCCGGTCTCATCAAGGTCGTTCTCGCGATGCAGAACGATCAGCTGCCCCCGACGCTCAACTACACCGCGCCCAACCCGTACATCCCGTTCGACAGCGCGCACCTGAAGGTCATCCCCGAGGGCGCGAAGTGGCCGCGCTACACCGGTCGCGCCGTCGCCGGTGTATCCGGCTTCGGTTTCGGTGGCACGAACGCGCACGTCGTCGTGCGCGAGTACACCGGCCCCGAGGGGCTCGAAGCGTCCGAGGCCGAGGTCGAGGTCCTGCCGGAGGAGATCCCCGCCGCGGAGACCACCGAGCAGGCCCGCGAGCTGCCCGTCCTGCTCGCCGTCTCCGCTGCGATGCCGTCGCGTCGCCGCCGTGCCGCCGCCGATCTCGCCGACTGGCTCGAGACCGAGAAGGGCAGCACGACGCCGCTCGCCGACGTCGCCCGCACGCTCGCTCGTCGCAACCACGGCCGGTCCCGCGCGATCGTCGTGGCGAGCAACCACGGTGAGGCGATCGCCGGTCTGCGTGCCGTCGCCGCCGGCAAGCCCGCGCAGGGCGTGTTCACCGCCGACGCTCCCGCCTCCAAGGGCGCGGTGTGGGTGCTCTCCGGCTTCGGTGCCCAGCACCGCAAAATGGCCAAGCAGCTGTACCTGGAGAACCCTGTCTTCGCGGCGGCCGTCGACGAGGTCGACGAGCTGATCTACGACGAGTCGGGCTACTCCATGAAGGAGAAGTTCCTCGACGACGCGCAGGACTACGACGTCGAGACGGCGCAAGTCGGCATCTTCACGATCCAGATCGGTCTCGCCGCGCTGCTGCGCCACCACGGTGCCGAGCCCGCCGCGGTCGTCGGCCACTCGATGGGTGAGGCCGCCGGCGCCTACATCTCGGGCGGACTCTCGCTCGAGGACGCCGTGCGCGTCATCTGCTCGCGTTCGCGTCTGATGGGTGAGGCCGAATCCGGCCTGACCGGCGACGACATCCGCCTCATGGCGCTCGTCGAGTACAGCGCCGCCGAGATCACCGACGTGCTGCCCGACTTCCCGCAGCTCGAGGTCTGCGTCTACGCGGCGCCGACGCACACCGTCATCGGTGGCCCGCAGGAGCAGGTCAACGCGATCGTCACGCGTGCCGAGGCCGAGGAGAAATTCGCCCGGGTCCTGCAGACCAAGGGCGCGAGCCACACCTCGCAGGTCGATCCGATCCTCGGCGAGCTCGCAGCCGAGCTCGCCGGCATCGAACCGCACCGCCTGAAGGTCGACCTGTACTCGTCGGTCGACCAGGAGACCCTCTACCGTGCAGGTCACGACGGCATCCACGACGTCGAGTACTGGACCAAGGGCATGCGCCACAGCGTGTACTTCACGCAGGCGATCCGGCAGGCGCTGTCCGACGGGCACACCACCTTCGTCGAGCTCAACGCCAACCCCGCGACGCTCATGTCGGTCGCGGCGACGGCCTTCGACGCCGGTGTGCAGGACGGCCAGTTCATCCAGACGCTCAAGCGCAAGGAGGACGAGTCCCTCGGTGTGCTGACCGCGCTCGCGCAGTTGTACGTGCACGGGCAGTCCGTCGATCTGAGGACGCTGCTGCCGGAAGGCGACTACGCCGACCTGCCGCGCACCGCCTTCCTGCGCAAGCCGTACTGGGTCGACGCCAGCATCGGCACCTCCGGCAACGGCCGCGCGCCCGGCGCCCGGGTCGCACTGCCCGACGGCCGCTACGTGTGGGAGGTGCAAGCATCCGCCGTCACCGATGCGGCCGAGCTGGTCGTCGCGGCGGCCTCGCAGGTGCTGTCCGATGTCACGCTCACCGCGTCCATCCCGCACACCGACGTCCCCGCGACCGGCACCCTCACCACGACGCTCACCCGGCACCCGGGTGGCGCGTCACTGCAGGTGCACGCGAACACCGGCGACGGTTTCACGCTCGTCCACGAGGGTGTCGTCACCTCCGGTGAGCCGCTGCCCGCGCCCGTCGCGGTGGCCGCGAAGCCGGCCGCGCAGGCCGAGGAGCTTCCCGAGGTCGTCGAGTCGTTCGGCGACCAGTGGGATCCCAACGGATCGCAGAGCCTCGACGACCGCCTGACGCTGATCGTCGCCGAGTCCATGGGTTATGCGCCCGAGGATCTGCCCGCCGAGATCCCGCTCATCGAGCTGGGCCTCGACTCGCTCATGGCGGTCCGCATCAAGAACCGCGTCGAGTACGAGTTCGACATCCCGCAGCTGCAGCTGTCGGCGGTCAAGGACGCGAGCCTGCGCGACGTCGCGAAGTACCTGCGATACGCCGTCGAGCACCGCGAGGAGGTCGCGCAGCTCGCCGAGCAGCAGGCCGCCGAGAAGGCAGCCGAACGCGCCGCCGCTGCGGAGCAGGACGATCTTCCCGAGGTCGAGGACACCACCGCGGTGGGCGAGGCCGAGCAGATTCTCGCCGAAGCCGAAGCCGAAGCCGAAGCCGAAGCCGAAGCCGAAGCCGAAGCCGAAGCCGAAGCACAGACCGCGCCCGAGACGGCCGAGCCCGAGCAGGAGTCGAGCGGTGTCGACGTGCCGCCGCGCGACGCCGCGGAACGGTTGACCTTCGCCTCGTGGGCCGTGGTCACGGGCAAGTCGGCCAAGGGCATCTTCAACCCGTTGCCGAAGCTCGACCGCGATGTCGCCGAGAAGCTCGCGGCACGGCTGACCGAGCGGGCCGAGGGTGAGATCACCGTCGACGACGTGCTCTCCGCCCCGACCGTCGAGCAGCTCGCCGAGACCGTCCGTCAGCATCTCGAATCCGCCGATCGCATCGACGGACTCGTGCGCACCCTGCGGCCCCGCGCCGAGGGATCGGACACCGTGCCGGTCTTCGTCTTCCACCCCGCGGGTGGTTCGACGGTCGCGTACGAGCCGCTGCTGCGCCGCCTGCCCGCGCACACCCCGGTGTTCGGTTTCGAGCGCACCGAGGGCCCGATCGACACCCGCGCACAGGCGTACCTGCCGCTCATCAAGGAGATCCAGGGCGACGGCCCGTACGTGCTGTGCGGCTGGTCGCTCGGCGGTGTCCTGGCCTACGCGGTGGCCCGTCTGCTCCGCGAGGAGGGCAAGGACGTGCGTCTCGTCGGTCTCATCGACACCGTCATGGCCGGTGAGAAGGTCGAGGACACGCCCGACGAGATCCGCAAGCGCTGGCAGCGTTACTCGGCGTTCGCGAAGAAGACCTACGGGGTCGACGCGCCGCTGCCCTACGACCTGCTGGCCGAGGCCGGCAGCGACGAGGAGCAGATCGGCATCCTGATGGGTCTGCTCGAGCTGAGCGGGGCGCAGATCCCCGGCGGCATCATCGAGCACCAGCGCACGTCGTGGCTCGACAACCGCGCCATCCAGACCGCGGAGCTGCTGCCCTACGACGGCAAGGTCGTGCTGTACATGGCCGACAAGTATCACGACGACGCGATCGATCTCGAGCCGGCTTTCGGGACCCGGCAGCCCGACGGTGGGTGGGGTGAGGTCGTCGCGGATCTCGAGGTCGTGCACGTCGGCGGCGATCACCTGCAGATCGTCGACGAGCCGTACATCTCGAAGGTGGGGGAAGACCTGACCCGCAAGCTGGCCGACATCGAGGCCTCGAGGAGCTGAACGAAGAAGTGAGCACCACGGCACAGAAGCTGGCCGAGTTGCGCGAGAAGCTGGAGATCGCGAAGGAGCCTGCCGGCGAACTCGCGATCGCCAAGCGCGCGAAGAAGGGCATCCCGAGCGCTCGCGAGCGCATCGACATGCTGCTCGACAGGGGCAGCTTCGTCGAAATCGGCGCGCTGATGAAGATGCCGGGCCGCGACGATGCGATGTACGGCGACGCCGTCGTCGTCGGGCACGGCACGGTCGACGGCCGCCCGGTCGCGGTGTTCTCCCACGACCAGACCGTCTTCGGCGGCAGCGTCGGTGAGATGTTCGGCCGCAAGGTCGCCGCGGTCCTCGACTTCGCCCTCAAGATCGGTTGCCCCGTCGTCGGCATCAACGACTCCGGTGGTGCCCGCGTGCAGGACGCCGTCACCTCGCTCGCCTGGTACGGCGAGATCGGCAAGCGTCACGAGCCGCTGTCGGGTCTGTGCCCGCAGATCTCGGTGATCGTCGGCAACTGCGCCGGTGGTGCGGTCTACGCGCCGATCAACACCGACGTCGTGGTCGCCACCGAGGGTTCGCACATGTTCGTCACCGGCCCGGACGTCATCAAGGCGGTCACCGGTGAGAACGTGAGCCTCGAGGAGCTCGGCGGTGCCCGTCAGCAGGCCGAGTACGGCAACGTGCACCACGTCGCGCCGGATGAGAAGGCCGCTTTCGAGTGGGTGCGGCAGTACCTGAGCTACATGCCGTCCAACGCGCAGGAGAAGCCTCCGATCATCAATCCCGGTCTCGAACCGGAGATCACGCCCGACGATCTCGAACTCGACACGTTCATGCCCGACGCCGACAACTCCGGCTACGACATGCACGACATCCTGCTGAAGATCTTCGACGACGGCGAGTTCCTCGAGGTCCGCGCACAGACCGCGCCGAACATCATCACCGGCTACGCCCGCGTCGACGGCCGGGCGGTGGGCGTGGTGGCGAACCAGCCGCTGTACCTGTCGGGTGCGCTCGACGCGGCCGCTGCCGACAAGGCCGCGCACTTCGTGCGTGTCTGCGACGCCTACGACATCCCGCTCGTGTTCGTCGTCGACACCCCGGGCTTCCTGCCCGGTGTCGAGCAGGAGAAGATCGGCGTCATCAAGCGTGGTGGCCGCTTCCTGTTCTCGTACGTCGAGGCATCCGTCCCGAAGGTGACCGTCGTGGTGCGTAAGGCCTACGGCGGCGGTTACGCCGTGATGGGTTCGAAGCAGCTCGGCGCCGACATCAACTTCGCGTGGCCCACCGCGCGTATCGCCGTGATGGGTGCCGAATCGGCTGTCGCGGTGATCGGCCGCCGGCAGATCGAGGCCGCGGGCGAGAACGCTCCCGCGGTGCGCCAGCAGCTCATCAACTTCTACAACGAGCACGTGGCCACGCCGTACATCGCGGCCGAGCGCGGATACGTCGACGCGGTGATCGAGCCGTCGACGACCCGCCTCGAGATCCGTAAGGCGCTCACCCTCCTCCGCGACAAGGAAGTGTTCAAGAACCCGCGGAAGCATCACCTGCTGCCGCTGTAGAACAGCCGGAGAACCCGCGCCGACGGGGTCTGTGCACTAGGACGTGCGCAGGCCCCGTCTCGCGTATCCGACGATCTGCTCGACCTCTGCGTCGGCGTCGAAGGTGGACGCGTCCCGCCACAACAGGTGTTCCATCACCGCGAGCAGCAGGATCGAAGTGGTGAGCGAATCCCGTTGCGGGTCGGCCGATCCCAGATCGGCGATGGGACCGGTGAGCACCTCCGCGACCGCCTTCTCCAGGTCCTCGCGCACCTTCGGTGCATGCGACCGGCCGCCGGCGGAGGACACGACGTTGCGGGTGGCGGCGGCGATCTCGGGATCGACGGCCTGGTTCAGGACGGCCGCGATGCCGGCGCGCAGGGCGGCCTCGGGATCGGCGGCCTTGTCGATCTTGTGACGCAGATACCGGACGAGTCGGTGTCCGCCCTCTTCGACGACGGCGTCGACGAAATCGCCCTTGCTCTTGAAGTAGCGGTAGAAGGCGTCGTTGGAGAGTCCCGCGGCGGCCACGATGTCGGCGACGCGCGCGGGTTCGCCCCGGGTGAGCAGTTCGCGTCCGCACCGGATCAGGGTGTCGACGTCGCGGCTCGCGGCCTTCTGTCGGGGCGTCAGGCTTCGCTTCACGGCCTCGGAGGCGCGGGGCGACAGGGTCGACCCAGCTGAATTCTCGGTGGTCACCCGCTCATTCTAGATAACCGAAACCCGATTCTGGGATGCCCCGACCCTGTCGCGGCCGGAAGATCAGGGAACCGTCCAGCTGCCGACACCGGGCAGGTACGTGAAGCCGGGGGCGGTCACCACGGCGACGATCCGACCGGCCCCCGTCACTCGTAGACGCGCATCGGCGCGGGTTTCCACAACCCGGACCTCGTCACCTCGGTGGTGGTCAGTTCGGCCGGCTGCGCATTCGGGTAGAAGCGCACGTACCGCTCCACCGAACCCCAGTCGCGCCCCCAGTCGTTCTCGAGGTAGGTGGGCACCTGCTCGGGTCGCGCCAGGACCTCCGCGAAGCCGAGCGGGCCACCGTTGTCGGCCGACTGCCAGGTGTCGGTCGACGACACCGCGAGCGGACGGTCGGGGAGGACCCGGTAGTTCGGCATCTCGGCCACACCGGCCCAGTGGTCGAACGGCCGCTGGCACGGGAACTGCAGACCCACGGCCCAGTCCAGCAGGAGCGGCTGCTCGGAACCGAGCTGGGCGTCGAGCCGCTCGAGGGTGGGGACGCGCGGCGGCGTGAACGCCAGCCACTGGTCGCCGGTGAGGTTGGGGTCGTTGGCGACGATGCGGACGGCGTCGACGTCGTCGGGCAGGTCGGCGAGCGGCACACGCAGGTTCCGCCACGACGGCGCGGGGCCGATGTCGCGCGGCAGGTAGGTGCCCTTCGCCTCGACGCTGCCGTCGGCCTGGCGGGTGCCGTACTCGACGAGCAGCGACTGGCCGTAGGTCAGTGCACCGGTGTCGTCGTACGACCAGATGCGACCGGCCGCGGAGATGATCACCAGCGGCGTCTCGTCGGTGATCCCGGGAAGGGCGTACCAGCTGGAGGTGAGCGCGGCGGGTTCCTGCACACCCTCCTGGTAGCTGCCGAGCACCGGGGTGACGGACGGGTCGAGCCCGAAGGGCAGACGCACGGTGCTGCCGTTGACGGTCTGCTCACCGGAACCACCCGTGGTGCCGCCGCCCGCGCCCGTCTCGAAGGTCGGGCCGACGCTCTGGTTGTCGGTGTTGCCCTGGCCCGGCTTGACCTCGACGTAGTCGGCGGTCAGGTCGGACGGCACGCCGTCGGGAGTGAAACCGCGCGGCGCCGCACCGGCGAGCGGGTCGTCGTTTGCCGGCGGATCGGCGGGGTCGATGATCGGTTCGAGGCGTCCCTCGTTGGGGTCGGCCTCGACGAGCACGTCGTTCGCGAGACCGCAGGTCTGCCCGGCGACTGCCCCGATGTTGGAGCGAGCGAGCGAGTACGCCGGGTATTGCGACACCGCGCCCTTGAGCAGCGACAGCACCTCGAACAGCACCATCACCGCGGCGACGACCGTGAGCGGCGCAGCCGCGAGGGCGCGGATCCGCCGGCCCTTCTTCGTCTCGGGCGACTCCGGCGGCGGTGCGTAGCCCTCGCGGAGGTACTGCCACGCGACGAGCACCAGGGCGAGACCGAACAGGACCAGGAACAGCGAGCTCGACTGGTAGCCGCTCAGCGAGACGGTCTTGTCGAACCACGGCACGCCGTAGCTCGAGACGTACCACCAGCCGTTGATGCCGGCGAACGACACCGCCAGGACGAACAGCACTCCGGCGAGGAAAATCGTGCGGTTGCGCCGCGACCGCAATGCGCTCGCGGAGACCACGACGGCCGTGACCGTCGCGAGCGATCCGGCGATGCCTGCGTACGCCCCGAAGTGGTGGGTCCACTTCGTGGGGTTGAACATCATGAAGAAGATCGTGCCGAAGACGATGCCGAGCAGACGCCAGGTCGGGCTCACGGCGACGCCGGGGATCCGGCGGCGGCGCAGCAGCACGAACAGCGTCGTGAACAGGCACAGCAGCATCGTGAGGAACGCGAAGCGGCGCGGCAGCGACCCGTCGACGGTCTGCACCATCAGGTAGTAGTAGCGGAGGAAGTCGTTCCACCACTCCTCGTTGGGGCCGATGATGGTGCGCACGCGGGTCGCCTCGAGGACCGCGGCGAGGGTCTGGTCGGAGAACACCACGACGAGCACGAGCATCCCGGCGGCGCCGATCGGGGCGAGCAGTGGCAGGGTGCCGACCTCGCGGTGGCGGCGCACGATGATCCGCGTCATCGGCCGGATGCCGGCGATGAGCGCGGCGATACACATCAGGCCGGTCGGTGCAGCGGCGAGGGTGAAGGCGCCGATGAACACCGCCGTCGCGGCGGGCAGCAGACGACCGGTCGCGATGGCGCGTTCGATCGAGCACCAGGTCAGCAGCGCACCGAGCGCGACGATCGGCTCGGGCCGCAGACCGTTGTTGTAGGGCAGCCAGAAGGCGAGGAAGACCAGTCCGCCGGTCCACAGTGCGATGCGGTTGTGCCGCACGGCCCGGCCGAGACGCGGCACCACCTCACGGCTGATGACCATCCAGCACAGGATTCCGGCGATCAGTGCCGGGATGCGCATCCATGGGCTGGCCGTGGAGATCTTCGCGAACGCCGCCAGCACGTCGTAGTACCAGCCGAAGGGAGCTTCGGGGACACCGAACCAGCGGAAGTAGTTGGCCATGTAGCCGGAGTTCTCCGCCGCCCGGGCCATGGTCAGCAGGTAGCCGTCGTCCGAAGTGTTCGCGCCGAAGAAGTGCCAGCCGACGAGCGTGAGGACCACGACGACGTCGACGCCGGTGAACTTCCACCAGCGGGACGGCAGGAAGCGGCGGTGACCGCGACCGTCCGTGCCGTCGAGCTTGGCCAGCGCGCCGAGCGCGAGTGCCGTCGACAGCACCGCGAGGACCATCGCGAGGGACTTGACCAGCGTCGGCGACGACGTGAACCGGGAATCGACATCGACGGTGACGTCGAGGCCGGGAACCGCGGTCGGCAGGTCGCTGAACACGCCCACGACGAGCGGCCGCAGGTCGCCGGTGAGCTCACCCGACCGCGGGTTGCCGTTCTCGTCCGAGAGGCCGACGAACTCGGCGGTGGTGCGTTCGGAGTCGGAGAAGATCTGCAGTTCGCTGCACGCACCCGACTCGACGTCGGCGCGCGGCGCGGTCGCGACCACCACGTTGCGGTCGAGCACGTCGACGTTCTCGGCGCCGACCCGCACGAACATCGCGTTGAGGGCGGCGTCCTGCCCGTTGGTGGGGGCGGTCGCGAGCAGCATCCCGCCGTCGCCGGGCATCTCCGCGACGGCGCTGCACGGCACGGTGGCGCGGAGCTGGAGGGGGACCTGCGACATCAGCGGCAGTTCGACGTCGGTCGCCGCCGCGTCCTGCGGCCACGACATCGTCGCCTCGGTCACGCGGACCGGGAGAAACGGTGTGGCCAGCGCCAAGATCATGCCGAGCAACCCGGCGACGACGGCGACGAGTCGCGCAGTCCGGTACCGAGTGCGAAGGTCCTCGCCCATCGACCGGGGGGCGGTCGGAGCGGGCGCGGGTGAGGTCGTCACGTCGTCGGGCACGGGAGTCGATGGTATCCGGCGACGTGGTGTGACGGCACTCGCCCTTACTCCAGCAGGACGGGGACCCCGTCACGGATGCGGCCCGGCGACCACAGGCCGGAGCGGGTCGTCACGTCGGTGGTGACCTCCGCGGGGGAGGCATCCGGGTCGATCGGACGGTACTGCTCGAGCGATCCCCAGTCGCGATCCCAGTCGTGGTTCAGATAGGTGGGGACGGCCTCGGCGTTCAACAGAAGCGGGATCCAGCCGAGCGGTCCGCCGCCGATGTCGTCCTGCCAGCCGTTCGTCGCGTCGGCCCCGACCCGGTCCGGGAGGATGCGGTACTCGGGGACCTCGGCGACACCGTTGCGGTGCCCGAAGGGTCGCTGGCACGGGAAGGCGAGACCCACCGACCAGTCGATGAGGACCGGGGCGTCGGATCCGACGACCTCCTGCAGGGTCTGCATGCGCGGCATCCGCGGCGGCGTGACCGCGACCCACTGGTCGGGGGAGAGGTCACCGTCGTCGACGACGATCCGCACGGCGTCGGCGTCGGCCGGGATCGCGTCGCTCGGCACGCGCAGGTTGCGCCAGGACGGCGACGGGCCGATGTCGATCGGGGCGAGCGTGGCCAGCGGCGTCACGTCGTCCCCGGATGACGAACCGAACTCCAGCAGCACGTCCTGACCGGGGGTGATGACACCGTCGGGGTCGACGTAGCGGACGCGCCCCGCCGCGGTCACGACCAGCAGCGGTGTCTCGTCGGTGCGCTCCGGCAGCGCGTACCAGCCGGATTCGAGTTCGGCGGACTGCTGCACGCCGGAGCGGTAGCTGCCGAGGACGGGCGTGGTCTGCGGGTCGAGGCCGAAGGGCAGCTTCACGGTGCTGCCGTTGATGCCCTCGTCGCTGGTGCGACCGCCCTCGGTGCCGGCGCTGGTGGATGTGGTGGTGCCGCCCTCCTCGCTGTCGACGGTGTTGGCGCCACCGGTCGTGGTGGTCTCCGCGTCGGCGGTGAGGTCGAGGGCCACGCCGTTCGGGGTGAAACCGACGGCCGTGCCCGCACCCAGGGCCTCGCCCGCATCACCGTCGAGAGGCTGCAACTTCGTCGCGTTCGGTTCGGACTCGACGAGCACCTCGTCGGCGAGTCCGCAGAAGTTGCCCGTGAGGGCCGCCGCGTTCGACTTGGCGATCGAATAGGCCGGGTACTGCGAGACCGCGCCCTTGAGCAGCGACAGCACCTCGAACAGCACCACCGCCGCCGCGACCAGCGTGAGCGGGGCCGACGCCAGGGCCCGCACCCTGCCGTTGCGGTCGGGTCGCGGCGTGGTGAACGGCTCGCGCAGGTGGAACCACGCGGCGAGGAGCAGGGCGAGCACCGTGAGGCCGAGCAGTGCCGTGGAGAAGGCGTAACCGGAGATCGACGGCGGCTTGTCCCACCACGGGATGCCGTAGCTCGAGACGTACCACCAGCCGTTCGAACCGGTGAAGGCCATCGCCAGGACGAACAGCACCCCGGCGGTGAACAGCGCCCGGTTGCGGGCCGATCGGATGCCGACCGAGCCCACTCCGATCGCGGCGAGCGCAGCCACCGACGCGGCCAGGCCCGCGTACACACCGAAGTGGTGTGTCCACTTCGTCGGCGTGAGCATCATGAGCAGCAACGACGCGAAGACGATGCCGAGGATGCGGCGCGAAGGTCCGATAGCGGTGCCCGGGATGCGGCCCTTGCGCAGGAT
The DNA here is from genome assembly GCF_025290685.1 of Rhodococcus sp. PAE-6. NCBI lineage: Bacteria > Bacillati > Actinomycetota > Actinomycetes > Mycobacteriales > Nocardiaceae > Rhodococcus > Rhodococcus sp. PAE-6. The sequence goes on along the minus strand of NZ_JAOCLZ010000004.1, from coordinate 66,844 downwards.
CAGCATGACGCACACGACCAGGCACAACAGCATCACGAACACGCCGAACCGGCGGGCCAGCGAACCGTCGGGGGAGACGGTGAGCAGCGCGTCCCACCGCAGCCGCTCGTCGAACCACGGCACGTTCGGGCCCACGGCCGAACGCACGCGGGTCGCTTCGAGGACCGACGCGAGTGTCTGGTCGGCGAAGACCGCGATGAGCACGACGGTGCCCGACGCGAGGATCGGCGCGAGCGGCGCGACGACACCGACGAGATGCCGGCGCGCGATAAGAACCTTCACCAGCGGGCGCATCCCGGCGACGAGCGCGGCCACCGCGATCAGGCCGGTCGGACCGGCAGCGAGCGAGAAGGCCGCGATGAGCACCGCGATCGCGGCCGGCAGCATGCGACCGGTCGCAATGGCGCGTTCGATCGAACACCAGGTCAGCAGTGCACCGACCGCGATGATCGGCTCGGGGCGCAGACCGTTGTTGTAGGGGAGCCAGAAGGCGAGGAAGACCAGCCCGGCAGTCCACAGCGACACCCGGCTGTGCCGGACGGCGACACCGAGCCGGGGGATGACCTCGCGGCTGATGACCATCCAGCACAGGATTGCCGCGATCAGCGTGGGCAGGCGCATCCACACACTCGACGTCGAGACCTGCGCGAACACGACGAGCACGTCGTAGAACCAGCCGAACGGCGCCTCGGGCACACCGAACCAGCGGAAGTAGTTCGCCATGTATCCGGCCTCGCCGGACACCCGCGCCATGTTGAGGATGTAGCCGTCGTCCGAGGTGTTCGCGCCGAGGATGTGCCAGAGCAGCAGAGTGCCCACGACCACCGCGTCCACGAGGGTGAACCGCCACCAGCGGGCCGGCAGGAACCGGCGCGCGCGGCGCCCGTCGATCCCGTCCAGACGATGCAGGGCGACGAGCGAGACCAGCGTCGCCAGCGCGCACACGATCATCGCGAGGAGCTTGAGCACCGTGGGGGTCGAGGTGAACCGCGAGTCGAGCTCGGCGCGCACCGACAACCGTTCCGTGGAGTCGTCCCCCTCGGGTTCGAACGCAGTCGCGGCGCCGGTGAGGTCGCTGAAGACACCGACCATCTGCGGCCGCTCGTCACCTTCGAGCTCGATCGCGACCGGAGGGTCCGCGCCCACGATCTCGGCGGCGGTGCGTTCGGAGTTCGATGCCACGGTCACCGCTGTGCACGGCTCGTCGAGCGGCGCCGAGACGAGCACCGAGTTGCGCAGGACGGCCTCGACGGTGCGGGGGGCGCCGTCCTCACCGGGTACCGCGCGGATCACCAGGCCCTCCGCCGTCGCGTCGGGGGATCCGGACGGGATGGTCGAGACGAGCGTGCCACCGTCGGAACCGACCTGCTCTGCCGCAGCGCACGGCACGCTGACCCGCAGCGTGAGCGGGGCGTAGGTGACGAGCGGCGCCTCGACACTGTCGATGCTGCCGTTCTGCGGCCACTCCAGTTCGCCGGTCTCCTGCCGAACCGGCAGGAACGGCAGGGTCAGAGCCAGCACGAACCCGAGCAGTCCCGACACGATCGCGACGATCCGCGCTGTGCGGACGCGCGATGTCGGGTCGGACGAATCGGTTTTCCCGGGCGAAGCGGTATCGGCTGGCACAAGGGTCGATGCTAGGCGAGTCCCGTCACGGGGCCGGCGCGTGCCGCTCCGCTCGCACCACTCGCGGGTACTCCGCGGTTCTGTCCGACCACGTCCGGAGCGATGCCTCCCGCCACTAGCATCGCTGTCTATGAGGACCTCCACCCCGATCGGGCGCGCTCTGCGCGCGGCGGGCATCGGGGAGGTCTGCGACGACTCGACCACGCGCGCGCTGTACTCGTCCGACGCTTCTCTCTATCGCGTCCCGCCACAGGCCGTGGTGCGCGCCCGATCGATCGACGACGTCGCCACGACCCTCGACGTGTGCCGCCGGGAAGGTGTCCCCCTCACCTCCCGCGGCACCGGCACCTCGCTCGCGGGCAACGCTGTCGGGCCTGGCGTGGTCATCGACTTCTCGCGTCACCTGAACCGGGTGCTCTCCGTCGACCCAGAGACCCGGACCGCGCGGGTGCAACCGGGTGTCGTGCAGGCCGAACTGCAGCGCGCCGCGGCACCGCACGGTCTGCGCTTCGGCCCCGATCCGTCCACCCACAACCGGTGCACGATCGGCGGGATGATCGGTAACAACGCGTGCGGGGCGCGGGCGCTCGGCTACGGCCGCACATCCGACAACGTCGTCGCGCTCGAAGTGCTCACCGGCACCGGGCACCCGCTGACGCTGCCCGGCGAGGATCCGGTGCTGGAACCGTTGCGGGAGATCGTCGCCCGCGACCTCGCGACCATCCGCACCGAATTCGGTCGCTTCGGCCGGCAGGTGTCGGGTTATGCACTCGAGCATCTGTTGCCGGAGAACGGTTTCGACGTCCGGAAGCTGTTCGTCGGTAGCGAGGGCACACTCGGGATCACGACCGAGGCGACGGTGCAGCTGGTCGCCGACCCTGCCGTCCGCACGATGGTCGTGCTCGGCTATCCAGACATCGTCGCTGCCGGCAACGCCGCGCACGGACTACTGGGTTTCCGGCCCACGGCGTGCGAAGGGCTCGACTCGCGGATCGTCGACATCGTCCGGCACCGGCGCGGACCGCAGGCGGTACCGCCCCTGCCGTCGGGTGCGGCCTGGCTGTTCGTCGAACTGGCCGGTGACGACGCCGACGAGGTGCGCGGCCGGGCGAAGGCACTCGCGCAGGCCGCCGCCGCGACCGACGCCCTGCACGTCGAGGACCAGGCGCGTGCCGCTGCGCTGTGGCGTATCCGGGAGGAGGGAGCCGGCCTGTCGGCGAGAAGTCCGAAGGGACTGCCCGCGCACGCGGGATGGGAGGACGCCGCCGTCCCTGCCCACCGCGTCGGCGACTATCTCCGCGACTTCGAGGAACTGCTTGCCGGATACGACGTCACCGGCTATCCCTACGGGCACTTCGCCGACGGCTGCATCCACATCCGCCTCGACATCCCCCTCGAGGTTCCGGGTCTGTTCCGCGAATTCCTTTTCGAGGCAGCTGAACTCGTCGCCGAATACGGCGGGTCGATGTCGGGGGAGCACGGCGACGGGCGTGCCCGGAGCGAACTGCTGCCCGTGATGTACTCACCCGACGCGCTCGCACTGTTCGGGGCTGTGAAGTCGGTCTTCGATCCGGAGAACGTCCTCAACCCCGGCGTGCTCGTCGACCCGCGGCCCGTCGACGCCGACCTGCGCGTCCCGGCGGCCGGGAAGATCCGGGAGGGCCTGGCCTTCCGCTATCTCGAGGACGGCGGCGACTTCACGCAGGCAGTGCACCGGTGTACCGGGATCGGCAAGTGCCGCGCCGACAATACCGGCACCGGCGGAGTGATGTGCCCGTCCTTCCTCGCGACCCGCGAGGAGAAGGACTCCACGCGCGGACGAGCACGGGCGCTGCAGGAGATGCTCAACGGGCACCTCGTCGACGAGTCGTGGCAGTCGCCGGAAGTGCACGAGACGCTCGATCTGTGCTTGTCGTGCAAGGGATGTCTGTCGGACTGTCCGACCGGGGTCGACATGGCAACCCTCAAATCCGAAGTGCTGCACCAGACCTACCGGGGACGGCGACGGCCCCTCAGTCACTACGGTCTCGGCAGGCTGCCGCAGTGGGCGGCGATCGCCTCCCGTGCGCCACGCGCCGTCAACGCCCTTGTCCGCGCTCCGGGGGTCGCCCCGCTCGGGTTGACCGTCGCCGGTCTCGACCGCCGCCGCCGTGTACCGAGGTTCGCGCCCCGCACCTTCCGGAAGTGGTTCGCCGACACCCTCTCGCGACGATCCCGCACGGGCGATCCGGTGCTGCTGTTCGTCGACACTTTCACCGAGTACTTCACCCCGGAGATCGGGGTTGCCGCCGTGCGCGTGCTCGAAGCCGCCGGACACAGCGTGCACCTCACCGACGAACCCCGCTGCTGCGGCCTGACGTGGATCACCACCGGCCAGCTCGACCAGGCCCGGAAGATCCTGGGCCGCACCGTCGCCGAACTCTTCCGCAGCGGCATGCCGATCGTCGGTCTCGAACCGTCGTGTACCGCCGTCCTGCGTTCCGACGCAGTCGAACTGCTCGGGTCCGCACCCGCGCGTCTCGTGGCCGACAGCACCACGACCCTCGCCGAACTCCTCGCCGACTGGGAACCACCGTCGCTGGACGGCACACGGATCGTCGCACAACCCCACTGCCACCACCACGCCGTCATGGGATGGGGCGCCGACGCCGCACTGTTGCGACGCGCGGGTGCCGACGTGCAGCGCCTCGCCGGCTGCTGCGGTCTGGCCGGGAATTTCGGAGTCGAACGCGGGCACTACGACGTGTCGGTGGCGGTCGCGCGAACCCAACTGCTGCCGGCGGTCGAGGCGGCATCCGACGACGCGGTGATCCTCGCCGACGGGTACTCGTGCCGTACCCAGCTCGGCGACCTCACGACGCGGCGCGGCATGCACCTGGCCGAGTTGCTGGCCTCACGACTGCCGTAGGTACGGCGGGCTCATCATCTGCGGCGTCGCCCTCTGGTGCGCTCGCTTCGGGTGGGGCGCGGCCCGAGTTCGTAGGGGATCTTCAGGATGTGGCGGGTCTTGGCATCGATGTCGCAGTTGCCGAAGGCGACGGAGTGGAGGATGCCGTTGTAGACGAGGTCCCACAGGTCAGGGTTTCCTTGAATATCGCTGATCTTGAACGAGTGGATCTCGTTGCCGTGGGCGTCTTTCAGTCGCAGGACACGACTGGGCCCATCAGCGGAGAAGCGGATGCGAGTGAGATGGTAGGTATCGACCCAGCTGTCGTGCCATTGGACCCAGGCGGCACCGGCTGCAGTCCAGTGGTTTCCCTTGCCGAAGAACAACAATAGTGAACTTCCGGGGATGATGACCCACATGATCCACCAGTGGATCCAGCGAAAGTCTCCATTGATGACGGTGAGGTACACGACCAAGATTGCCGCTATGAGGAATGCGCCGATGTATCGGTCGCGCACGGTGGGCTGGAGCCATTCGAGAACGGGGCCGAGATGCTCCGGTGCATCTGGTGGGTTCCGTGGGTTGCGGTCGAGCGGTGTGTATTCCGTGCCGTGGTAGATGCGGGGCGCCCGGGGTGGGCGGGGTTCGCCTGTGATCGAATCCGGCATCGGTGGTAGATCGATGGGGTTCACCATCTGCGGCGTCGTCCTCTGGTGCGTTCGCTTCGGGTGGGGCGTGGCCCGAGTTCGTAGGGGATCTTCAGGATGTGGCGGGTTTTGGCGTCGATGTCGCAGTTGCCGGACGCGACGGAGTGGAGGATGCCGTTGTAGACGAGGTCCCACAGGTCGGCGTTGCGCTGGATCTCGCTGATCTTGAACGAATGGATTTCGTTGCCGTGGGCATCTTTCAACCGAAGAACACGGCTGTAGCCGTCAGCGGAGAATTGGATGCGGGTGAGTTTGTATGTGTCGACCCAACTGCCGCGCCACTGCACCCAACTGACACCGGCTGCTGTCCAGTGGTTTCCGGAGGTCCGGAACATCATCCATGGGAAGAGCGCGAGCAGACCCCATGCCCACCATTCGAGGACCCAGCTGAATCCCCCTGCGCTGATCGTCCCGAATACCGAGAGTAGTCCGGCGAGCATCGCGGCATCGCCGTACTGGTCGCGAAGGCTGGGCTGGAGCCATTCGAGGGTGGGTCCGAGGTGATCCGGTGCCTTCGGTGGGTTTCGTGGGGAGCGCTTGACTGGTGTGTATTCCGTGCCGTGGTAGATGCGGGCCGCCCGGGGTGGGCGGGGTTCGCCTGTGATCGAATCCGGCATCGGTGGTAGATCGATGGGGTTCACCATCTGCGGCGTCGTCCTCTGATGCGTTCGCTTCTGGTTGGGCGCGGCCCGAGTTCGTAGGGGATCTTCAGGATGTGGCGGGTCTTGGCGTCGATGTCGCAGTTGTCCGACGCGACGGAGTGGAGGATGCCGTTGTAGACCAGATCCCACAGGTCAGGGTTTCCTTGAATGTCGCTGATCTTGAACGAGTGGATCTCGTTGCCGTGAGCGTCTTTCAAACGAAGAACGCGGTTCGGCCCGTCTGCGGAGAAACGTATACGGGTGAGGTGGTAGGTGTCGACCCAGCTGTCGCGACATTGCACCCATGTGGATCCTGCTGCCGTCCAATGGTTCCTGATCCCGCGAAACATCAGCCAGCCACCCGCAGTGATGATGAGCCACGCACCCCACCAGTGAATCCAGCGAAGATCCCCGTTGGAGATTGTGAAGAACGCGACCGTAATGGTCATCAGGGTAAATGCGCTGATGTATTTTTCGCGGACGTGAGGTTGGAACCATTCGAGAGTGGGACCGAGATGGTCCGGTGCTTCCGGTGGTTTTCGTGGTTGTCGGTCGGTCGGTGTGTACTCGATGCCGTTATGAATGCGTGGTGCGTGAGGCGGGCGAGGTACACCGGTGATCGTGTCAGGCATGGGAGGGAGATTGTCCTCGTTCATTCTCGTCCTCAGAACAGGTTTCCAGCCCAGCGCGCCGCCGAACCGACGGCACCGGATATGTCGTCCCAGTGTTCGATTACTTCGCCCACACCAAACGCGACACCGACCCCGGCGCCGACCGCAAGCAAAGTGACGGGACCACCGGCCGCACTTGCAAGAATCAACTCGGTTGCAACCGTTCCAGCGACGAATCCACCGACATCCTTTGCGACCGCCTTTACGGCATCTCCCGTTGTTTCGGCATTCATGACGTCGTCATATGTCTGGGCGGCGGTCAAAATTCCACCCACGACAGGAACTTTCGACCCGAAATGCGCCAGTTCGGTCCCTTTAGGGATATGTTCGCCGAAACTGCTGCCAAGAAATCGGATGACCTTGTTGTCACCGAGCCCGGCAAGCAGTCGAGAGTTCTCCGCAGCGAATCGTGCAGCATCGTCCGCACCCCCTTGGAAGGCCCGAACAGCCCTGGCCGCAGTAGCTTCCGGGTACGGATCACCCAACCGCGCCGCTTCCGCGGCAAGCTCACGCAGCCGAGCAAGGTTCGCGCCGCGTGCCTCGGCCAGGTCTCCCCATTTCGACAGCTCGGAAACCGCCGTAGCCAGATACCCACCGACTGTGTGTAGAACCAGCCATCCCCACTGGGCTTCTGCGTCCTTCAGAATCGTCGTCGGCCCGCGCAAGGCTTCCGCGAGCGCGCTGTGCGCTGCAGTTTCGGCCGCGCGACCTTCCGTGACGAACCCCGCAGCCGCCTCGTAGGCTGCGATCTGTTTCGCCCGAAGTACCTGGGGTGCAATGTCGTACGAGTTCGGATCGACGTTGAGTGGCTCACCGATCCCGACGCCGAACTCCACGGGAATACCGGCTTCCGCCGCTGTCGCCTCGGCCTGCGACATGCGTGACCGGACGGTGACGAGTCCGTCGGCGAATGCGCGCAGGGCAGCGGCGATCACGTCGATCTGGTCTGCGGCCTCGGTCGTCCCCGTGATGATGCGGTCGAGCGTCGTGCGGAACGCATCTCCCGCAGGGCTTCTGAATTCGTACTCGGACTCGGTGCGTCCGTCGCGTGCCGCCTTCAGTCGGTCGTTCACACCCGTGGCGAGGGCAGTGAGCGAATCCGCGCATGCGTAGCAAGAGGTGGGGTCGCCGAAGACTCGGGTGTCGAGGCTCATCCCTCACCGGCCTTCGCCATCTCCTGAGCAGTGTGCGACTCGGCGTCCTGGTAGGCGCGCAGACTGTCCTGGGCGGCGTCTGCTGCATCGGCCAGCGACCGGACCGCCGCGTCCAGCGCGGAAGCAATCGACCCGAGAGCGTCGACGAGCAGTGCTGTGGCGGCACCCGCGTCGGGTATCGGTGCTGGATCGGATCCGAGTTCGTCGATGCCCATCGCTCCGGTCGCCAGGTGCTTCGCGACCGTGTCGAGGTCGCCGATGTCGATGCTCACCGGGTCGCTCTCCTGCCGAGTGGGGCCTCGAACGGACGGTCGTCGTCCCCGACCGGGGGTGGCGGTGGTTGTCGACCGTCGAGCAGGACCACGTCGTACCCGGTGGTCCGGTGGATCTCCTGCAGCCCTGTGCTGTCGACGCCCATCCACGGCTGCTGCGGTCCACAACAGCGGACCAGTTCCTTCGGTGAGGTGTAGGCGGGCAACGCCAGCCGGCCGTCGGGCAGTGTGCGCATCTCGAGCCGAACGTGCCCGGAACTGTCGCGGCGTCGGATCGGCACATACAGAACGTCGCTCATCGAATCCCCCGATTCCGTCGTACCCCCCGTACGACTCGCCGCGACCTTACCGCAGCGGCGATGAGTTTCCGGCTCCTGCCCGGTCGGTATCTGCGACAGCACCGCTGCCCACCTACCAGGAGGCCGTCATGAACACCTTCACCGCATCCACCACCGGCACCCGCGACGACATCGCCGCGGCACCCTCACGCGCCGCCCGCATCGCAGGCCTGATCGTCAGCGGTCTCGTCGTCCTGTTCCTGCTGTGGGACTCGATCATCCACATCGCCAACGTTTCGCAGGTGCAGGAAGCGATGGCCGATCTCGGGTTCGACCCGAGCCTCAGCCGGGTGTTCGGCGTCGTCCTACTCGTCTGCCTGATCGCCTACGTCCTGCCGCCTACCGCAATCCTCGGCGCCGTACTCCTCACCGGCTATCTCGGCGGTGCTGTCGCGACGAATCTGCTCACCGAACAGCCCATCGTCAGCACGACTCTCTTCCCGATCTACACCGGAATTCTGGTCTGGGGTGGATTGTGGTTGCGCGACATCGGGGTTCGTCGCATCATGCCGGTTCGTCCGTCGCGGTGACGACGACGAACGGCCCCACCTCGGTCACGGTGAATCGGGGATCGTCGAACAGTTCCTTGGGGAAGGTCACCGTGTACCGCCGCACATTGGGATCGTTCGGGTAGACGTCCTCGGCCAGACGCAGCGTGTAGCCCTCGGCGCCCTGCCGGAAGACGGCGGCGTCGGGGGCTCTCCACGGCAACTCCTCCCATGCGGCGAGCAGTTCGTCGGGGGAGGAGAGTTCCGACCACTCCTCGATCGCTGCGGCCCGCGCGGAGAACTCCGCCAGCGGGTTGGCGTAGTGCGAGGTCAGGGCTTGGAAACCGAAGTATGGGTAGTAGGCGAGGAAGGACGTGTCGGCCGTGAGGACCACGTGGTCGTCACGCTCGGCGCCCAGCTGGGACAGCAGGACGTCGTCCACCTCGGCGTAGTAGGACGCGGCTCCGGCGGGTCGCTGGTCGGCGCGTTCACCGGCCCCGTCGGTGTCGGTGTAGGCGACGGTGATCTCGCTCCCGAGCACCTGGGGGATGTTCTGGGTGAACGCCAGCGCACCGAGAGCACCCACCGCCACGAGAACCCTGCGCACGCGCGGATTCTCGCTGGTCGCCAGGCTGATCCACCGCGAGAAGTCGACGAAGGCGAATGCGCCTGCCGCAGCGAGCAGTACGAGCAGGATGACCTCGAGACGGAACGCAAGCAGGGTGTTGCCCACGGCGGTCAACGCCATCGAGGCGAGGTACCACAGGTAGACCGCGATCACCCCGAGCCCGAGCGCCTGCGCCCGATGCGACGACGACGCCCGGCCCACGAGCCACACGGTGCCCAGCAACGACAACAGTCCGATCAGGGACATGTGGAACATCGGCAACGGCAGTCGCGCACCGGCATCGGGGAGATAGTGGGTCGCGGTCCCGGACTCGGACGGGGGATTACCGCCCAGCACGTCGAACACGAACGGCGCCCACACGATCAACGCGACGAGCACCGCGATCGACGCCATCACCACGAGACGGACGAGCACCGGAAGGACCGCCCGCCACGACCCGGTGGCGCGACGCGCGAGGTACGCCGCGACGACGGCCATCACCGTCACCGCGAACGCCGCGATACCGAGATAGAGGGTGTAGAAGGTCGCGGCGAGACCGAGGAACAGGCCCGTCCCCACGACGGCACCCCAGCCCTGTCGTCCCCGGCCACCGCGTGTAGCGGGTAGGAAACCACCCCAGGCCAGCACCAACGCCGGCGCGACCAGCACGGCGATCACCGCTCCGTAGGGTTCCGGCGAACCGTAGGCCAGCACGACCAGCGTCGTCGCGGTGGCGGCGAGCACCGCCACATCGGAGCGGACCAATTCGGACCACAGCACCAGCGCGACGACCGCCGCGACCGCCAGCGAGCCGATCGCATACGGCTTGAACGCTTCCCAGCCGTCCATACCCAGCAGATTCGCGACACGGCCACCGATCCAGAACCACCCGGCCGGATAGAACGACGGCAGGTCGGCGTAGTTCATGTCGCGCAACGCCGCGCTGTCCGTCAGTCGCGTGAGGAACTGGGTGCGGAACTCCTGGTCGACGGAGATGCCGTGCAGGTAGAGGCGGGTCGCGGCGAGCGGCATCCCGAGGGTCGCGGTGACCAGGCCGGACAGCGCCGCCCACGACAGCACCCGCGCCCCCGTCACCCATCTGCGGCGACGCAACAGATAGATCGACAGGCCGAGCACGGCGAGTGCCGCGAACTGCATCACGGTGGTGACGGCCTGCGTCACGTTCGACGAATTGAACGCCGGCCACTGCACACGGTCGAAAGCGAACAGCCCCACCGCGGCGACGAGTGCTGCGACGAGCGCTGCACAGACGAACTGCACGAGCGTCGAGACGGCACGGCGTAACGGGGCTACTGCTACAGGAGTGTCGGCGAGCACCCCACGAGCATAGAGATGCGTCCGCGAGACGAGTGGTGGCCCGATCCGCGCCGCAAAAACGCCGCCGTCCACCGGTCGGGACGTTCATCCTGGAAGTTGCGTCGGGAAACCGGGCCGTCGGTACCGCCCGGGGAATCCGAACGGAAGGCTCAGATCATGACAGGTAAAGCAGTTCGTGCGGCCCTTGCGACGCTCGCGACGGCACCTCTCCTCGTCTTCGGGGCGGCGCAGGCCTCGGCGTATCCGGTGATCGAACCGGGTGCGCCCGGCGGTCCCATCGACGGCCGGTTGTACGACCACCACGGCGTCGATCCCTACCAGTGCATCGTCGTCGGGGCGCCGGGTGTCGGCTACGCGACGAACGAGGCGGGGCAGGACGGCATCGTGAACGGTGTCTTCGTGAACGAAGGGTCGATCAACCACTGGTGCTACGGGCCGCCCGGGATGATCCACAGCGGAACCGGCTACGTCCGGTAGACCCCGAAAAGACGACTGCCCCGCCGAAACGGGTCCGGCGGGGCAGAGGGTGCACGTCTGTCAGATCGGCAGCTTGCGGAAGATCGCGCGCGGCAGGTGACGCAGCACGATCATCACGAACCGGAAGGTGCCCGGCGCCCAGACGATCTCCTTGCCGCGATCGGAGGCCGCGACAGCGAGCTTCGCGACATCCTCCTTGTTCACGGTGAGCGGGGCTTCGTCGACGTGCGCGCTGAACTGCGTGCGCACCTGGCCGGGGCGCACGACGGTCACGCGCGGCCCGAACGGGCGCAGCGCCTCACCGAGTCCGAGGAAGAAGCCGTCGAGGCCGGCCTTGGTGGAACCGTAGACGAAGTTGGCGCGCTTGACGCGCTCGCCGGCAACCGACGACATCGCGATGATGCGCCCGAAGCCCTGCGCCTTCATCTTCTCGCCCACCAGCACACCCACGGAGACGGCGGCCGTGTAGTTGACCTCCGCGACCCGCACGGCCTTGCTCTGGTTCTGCCACAGCTCCTCGGCGTCGGCGTCCAGACCGAAGGCGACGATCGCGATGTCGACGTCGCCGTCCTTCCACGCCTGGTCGATGACGGCCGGGTGGCTCGCCGTGTCGAGCGCGTCGAAGTCGATCAGGTCGACCTGCGTCGCACCCGCGGACTTCGCCTGGGCGACGGCGTCCTCACGACGCGGGTCGCCGGGCAGGGCCGCGAGGATCACGCGGGCCGGTGCCTTGCGGAGGTACTCCTCGACGATGGCCAGGCCGATCTCGGAGGTGCCACCGAGCAGCAGCAGGGTCTGGGGATTGCCGACGGCGTTGATCATCAGTGGAGTTCCAACCTTCTGGACATATCGGAGGCGAAGACGTTCGTGGGGTCGACGGAGCGGCGCACCTTCAGCCACTCGTCGATCCGCGGGTACATGGCGTGGAAGGTCTCCGCGTCGGTCCGCGAATCCTTCGCGGTGTAGAGGCGACCACCGAACTCGAGGACCCGCTTGTCGAGTTCGCGCACGAACTCGTTCAGGCCCGGCTTGATCCGGAAGTCGACGCAGATGTTCCAGCCGGGGATGGGGAAGCTGAGCGGAGCCTTGTTCCCTTCACCGAACAGCTTGAACACGTTGAGGAACGAGTGATGTCCCGACGCCTGGATGTCGCGGATGATCTTCTTGAACTCCTCGACCGCTTCCGGCGGCACCACGAACTGGTACTGCAGGAAGCCGTTGGGTCCGTAGCCGCGGTTCCACTCCCCGAACAGGTCGAGGGGGTGGTAGAACGCCGTCAGATTCTGGACCTGGTTGTCGGCGTTCTTCGTCTTCCGGTAGTACAGCTCACCGATCACCGAGAAGTTGAACTTGTTGGCCAGCCCGTTCGGGAATACGTCGGGCAGGGTCAGCAGGGTCGGCGCGTCGAACTTGAGCGGGTCCTTCTGCAGCTTCTTCGGCAGCTGGTCGAGCTTCGCGAGGTTGCCCCGGGAGACTGCGGCGCGGCCGAGCTTCGGCTCCGGCGAGATGGCGTCGAACCATGCGCTGGAGTAGTCGTAGTTCGCTTCCGAACCGTCGCTGTGCAGGGCGATCGTCTCGTCGAGCGACTCGGTGCGGCGGCTGTCGGCGATGAAGTACGCCGTCTCCGTGGGGGTCATCTCGATGGTCGCGCGCAGGATGATGCCTGTCAGACCCATTCCGCCGACGGTCGCCCAGAACAGCTTGGCGTTGCGCCCGGTGGGGGTGCACGTGCGGACCTGGCCGTCGGCGGTGAGCAGGTCGATGGACTTGACGTGGTTGCCGAAGCTGCCCGCGCTGTGGTGGTTCTTGCCGTGGATGTCGGCACCGATCGCACCACCGATGGTGACCTGGCGCGTGCCCGGCAGGACGGGCACCCACAGACCGAACGGCAGCGCGGCGCGCATGAGCTGGTCGAGGCTCACACCACCGTCCACCACGACCTTGCGGGAGTCACGGTCGATGCTGTGGATCTTGTTCAGCGCCGTCATATCGACGACGAGCCCGCCCGCGTTCTGCGCGGGGTCGCCGTAGGAGCGTCCGAGCCCGCGTGCGATCACGCCGCGCCGCAGGTGCGACGGCTTCGACTCGTTGTCTTCCGCGACCCGCGCGACCGCCTTGGCGATCACTTCGACGTCGGGGGTGGACAGCACCTCTGCGGTGGTCGGCGCAGTGCGCCCCCAGCCGGTCAGGGTGCGGGTCTGGGTGGGGAGCGGCTCGCTCGCCTGCTCCGTAGCTGTCGTGGACATCGGGATAAAGGCTACCCGTGTGTCCTGGTCACCCGGCAAGATGCTGTTCCTCACGGGCGTTACCCTCGTCTGCGTGCCGGAATCCCACGACCATGTGCAGCCGCTGCCGGAGCATCACGCCCCACTGGCTCCCGAACTGCCGTTGACCGATTCGACGGCCGACGAAGCGCTGGACCTGAAGACGCAGCTCACACGGTTCGTCCTGACCGGTGGGTTCTCGGCGATCGTCGACTACGGCCTGTACGTCCTGCTCATGGCACTGGGCGTCACGCGCGACGTCGCGAAGGCCCTGTCGTTCGTGGCCGGCACCACCACCGCCTACCTGATCAACCGCCGCTGGACCTTCAAGGCCCCGCCGAGCCGCGTTCGTTTCGCAGCCGTGGTGGTCCTCTACGCAGTGACGTTCGCCGCACAGGTCGGCATCAACCGTGTACTCAACGAAGCCCTCGGCGACGAGTGGTGGGTCACGCCCTTCGCCTTCGTCGTCGCCCAAGGCGTCGCGACGGTGATCAACTTCGTCGTCCAGCGCGTCGTGATCTTCCGCCTGCGCTGATCTGGTTGGTTCGACGGCGACATACACGGTCGGACCAACCAGATCCGAGCTGTGTGGAACCGGTCCGGCTCCTATGGCGTCGAACCGGATATGTCACGCTCCCGAGCACACGCGATCATGGCCAGGCAGGACGGTGTCGTCACCCGCGATCAGGCGGTGCGGTGCGGTCTGAGCATCGCAATCATCGATCACTACGTGCGGTCGGGTGAATGGGTCTCACTGGTTCCCGGTGTGTATCTCCGTGCCGATCGGGAGCGGACCCCTTCGGTGCACCTTCGCGCCGCTGTCTACGGTGCGGGACGTGCGGCGACGGCATGGGGTCCGAGCGCCGCGTGGTGGCACGGAATCCTCGACAGGCCTCCCGCCCGTTACTTCGTCACCGTCCCACATGGGCGGGCCATCGTGAGGAACGGGAATGTGCACCTCCGTCGCAGGGACCTGCCCGCCGACGACATCGTGACCGTGCGCGGGCTGCGGGTCACAGGTGTACCTCTCACGGTGTTGGAGGCAGCGGTCGAGCTGAAAGATGGTTCCGTCCTCATGGACAGAGCACTTCAACGACACACGTCGTTGGCTCTGCTGGAGCGGTCCCACCTGAGGAATCCGGGACGTCGTGGGTCGCGCGCTGCGGAGAAATTGTTGTGCACCGCCCGGGACGGCGGGCATTCCCAGGCCGAACGCATCTTCCATCGGGTGCTACGTCAGGCAGGGTTCACCGGCTGGCGTGCACACGTGATGAGCTGTGGATACGAGATCGACGTCGCGTTCGAGACCGAACGGGTGGCGATAGAGATCGACGGCTGGGCGTGGCATCGTGACGCAGACCGTCACTGCCACGACATCGAAAGACAGAACGTCCTGATCAACGCAGGATGGCACGTTCTGCGATTCACCTGGCACATGTTGACGCAGGACCCGGACGGCGTCGTACGCCGGATCCGTGCGGCACTCGGCCGCACCCGATGATCTGGTTGTTCCGACCGCGCTGAACGCCGTCGGAACAACCAGATCTGCTATCGGGCGGTCCAGTTGGCGACGCCACGAACGGCGGTGACGCTGACGTTGCCATCGATCGTGACGTATGCCGAGATCTCCCCGGCACCCGTTTCCGAGGGGAGCAGAGTGCTGTTGGCACGTACCCTCCCGCGCTCACCTGTGGTCTCGTTGTGCCAGTGCACGGTGCACGGGCAGAACGGGGAGCCGATACCACCGACCCACAGCGGCAGTTCGGGAGAGGCGGGGTCGGTTCGGAGCACGACCGGTGCATCGATGAACGGGGTTGCGTTGCCGGCATACCCGCTCGAACCCGTATCGAGGTGCAGACCCACCGTATTGGTGAACGTGGTCCAGTTCGAGTCCGCGGAAGCGGTGGAAGTTCCGGCAACAGCGAGGCCGGCGGTAACGGCGGCTGCGACGCCGACGCTCGCTACCCGTCCGAGGGTGGTCTTCAAGTTCACGGTCGGATCCTGTCTCTTCGGTATGTCGGTGCGGAAGCACTGCCCTGGCTATCGGGAAGAGTCCCAAGATGTTACGGATCGGTGGCTGAGTCTTGTGCGTGCGGGAGACGACCCGCTTCGCGGGCGTCGGCGAGGGTGGGTGCCGTCCGGTCCTTGGCCGACAGTTCGTAGGTCAGCGACCTGCCGTCAGGTCCCGTTGTCGGCCAATCGATCCCGATCTCCGGATCGAACGGGTTCACCTCGTGCTCACGGTCGGGGTCGTAGCCCGTCGAGCACAGGTAGACGACGGTCGAGTTGTCCTCGAGGGCAAGGAAACCGTGACCGAGGCCCTCGGACAGGAAGATCGCGCGCCGGTCCTTCGTGTCGAGCAGCACCGAATCCCACTTGCCGAAGGTCGGCGACCCCACCCTCAGGTCGACGACAACGTCGAGCACCGACCCCGACACGCACGTGACATACTTCGCCTGTCCCGGAGGGACATCGGCGTAGTGGATGCCGCGCAGTACTCCGGCGGCGGAGACCGAGCAGTTCGCCTGCGCCAACTCCAGGGGCCGGCCGACGGCGTCGGTGAAACTCTCCTGCTTGAACGATTCGAGGAACACGCCCCGGTCGTCGCCGAACTGTTTCGGCGTAATCTCCCACGCCCCGGCGACCTTCAGTTCGCGGTAGTGCACCTAGCGGTCCTTTCCTCGTTCGAGCAGATCCAGCAGGTAGCTGCCGTAGCCCGACTTCACCAGCGGCTCGGCCGCGGCGCGCAGTTGCTCGTCGTCGATGAACCCGAGGCGCCACGCGACCTCCTCGGGCGCACCGATCTTCAATCCCTGACGTTGTTCGATGGTGCGCACGTAGTTCGACGCGTCGAGCAGCGAGTCGAAGGTGCCGGTGTCGAGCCAGGCGGTACCGCGCGGCAACACCTCGACCTGCAGTTTCCCCGCTTCGAGATAGGTGCGGTTGACGTCGGTGATCTCCAGTTCCCCGCGCGCCGACGGCTTCAGCGACCGGGCGATCTCGACGACGTCGTTGTCGTAGAAGTACAGCCCGGGCACCGCGAAGTTCGACTTCGGGTCGTCGGGTTTCTCCTCGAGCGACAGGGCGCGGCCGGTGGAGTCGAACTCGATCACCCCGTAGGCCGACGGATCGGACACCCGGTACGCGAACACCGCACCACCGTCGATGTGAGCGAAGCGCTTGAGCTGGGTGCCGAGGCCGGGGCCGTAGAAGATGTTGTCGCCGAGGATCAATGCGACCGGCTCGGTTCCGATGTGGTCGGCGCCGAGCACGAAGGCCTGTGCCAGGCCGTCGGGTGAGGGTTGGATCGCGTAGGTGATGTTCACGCCGAACTGCGAACCGTCGCCGAGCAACCAGCGGAACTGTCCGGCGTCGTGCGGGGTGGTGATCATGAGGATGTCGCGGATCCCGGCGAGCATGAGCGTCGAGAGCGGGTAGTAGATCATCGGCTTGTCGTAGACGGGCACGAGTTGCTTGCTCACGCCCTGGGTGATCGGATGCAGACGCGAGCCCGTCCCACCCGCGAGGATGATTCCGCGCATGTCGGACAGTTTCGCATGAGTAGGCTTGCGCCAATGAGGCTGCTCGTCACCGGTGGTGCCGGTTTCATCGGCGCGAACTTCGTCCATCAGACCGTCGCGGAACGACCCGACACGCAGGTCACCGTGCTCGACAAGCTCACCTACGCCGGCAACCGCGCCTCCCTCGACCGCGTCGCCGACACGATCACCTTCGTCCAGGGCGACATTGCCGACGCTGAGCTGGTCGACCGGCTCGTCGCCGACACCGATCTGGTGGTGCACTTCGCCGCCGAATCCCACAACGACAACTCGCTGGCGAACCCCGCCCCGTTCGTACAGACCAACCTGGTGGGCACCTTCACCCTGCTCGAGGCCGTCCGCAGATACGACGTGCGCTATCACCACATCTCCACCGACGAGGTGTACGGAGACCTCGCCCTCGACGACCCCGCCCGCTTCACCGAGACCACCGCCTACAACCCGTCGAGCCCCTACTCGTCGACGAAGGCCGGCTCGGATCTGCTGGTACGCGCCTGGGTGCGCTCGTTCGGCGTCCGCGCGACCATCTCGAACTGCTCGAACAACTACGGCCCCTATCAGCACGTGGAGAAGTTCATCCCCCGCCAGATCACCAACGTCCTCACCGGCGTGCGCCCGAAGCTCTACGGCACCGGCACCAACGTGCGCGACTGGATCCACGTCGACGACCACAACAGCGCCGTGTGGACGATCATCGAACACGGGCAACTCGGGGAGACCTATCTGATCGGCGCCGACGGGGAGACCGACAACCGCACCGTCGTCGAAACCGTCCTCGAGCTGTGCGGCAAGGGCCGTGACGAGTTCGATTTCGTCACCGACCGCCCCGGCCACGACCTGCGTTACGCCATCGACGCGACCCGACTGCGCACCGAACTGGGCTGGGCGCCCCGCTACCGCGACTTCCGTGAGGGGCTGGCCGCGACCATCGACTGGTACCGCGCCCACGAGCAGTGGTGGACGCCACAGAAACGGGCCACCGAGGCCGCCTACAGGCGCGTCGAGCGCGTTCTGGGCGGATAACCCGCGCCGTTCGGGGTGGTCCCGGCACAATTCGCGAATGGGTCGAAACACCGGTAGTCGACGCACACAACCGTGGAGCTCCTGTTTCCGCTGCTACTGTCGCATCGAAAACAGCGGATCGACCACGAGCGGGGAGTAGCCCGATGGAGCAGGCAGCTGCCGGCGACACAAGCACGATCGGACATGAGGCGGACACACTGGACGAGGTTCTCACCGAACCGGTGCGTCGCGACCGGCTGATCGTCCAGCGCGGTGTCTTCGCATCTCTGTCGCCGCGCGTGCCGGAGAAGATGTACGTCCACACGAAGGGTGGCGCGGCGTCCGACCGCTACGGGCTGCAGCTCGCCGACGGCGCGACCGCCCACACCAACACCTATTTCGGCCGCTTTCCCGCGACGTTCTGGCAGCGCTGGACCGACGTGAAGACCGTGAACCTGCAGCTCACCTACGGCTGCTCCGGTACGGCTGAGTTCACCGTGTGGGCGTCCGATGCACGCGGACGCGAGCGGATCGTGACGGTCGAGACGGTGTCGGGTTCGGGCGAGCTCGACCTCGAGCTGCCGATCGAACGGTTCGTCGACGGCGGTGCGATGTGGTTCTCCATCGATGCCGGCAACGGATCGGTGCTCGTCTCCGACGCACGTTGGACGGTCGCCGCTCCCGAGCACCTGCGTCCCGCGGCTGTGGTCATCTGCACGTTCAACCGCGCCGACGACTGCACCGTCACCGTCGGCACTCTCGCCTCGGACGACGGGGCGATGGCAGACATCGAAGCGGTGTGCATCGTCGACCAGGGCACCGACCAGGTGCGCTCGCGCTCGGCGTTCGCCGAGGTCGCCGACAAGCTCGGCGACAAGCTCATCTACCTGACCCAGCCGAATCTCGGTGGTGCGGGTGGCTTCTCGCGCGGCATGTACGAGATCACCGGTTCCGCCAAGGCCGAGCACGCCAACGTCATTGTCATGGACGACGACATCCTGTGCGAACCCGAATCGGTGTTGCGTCTCAACGCTTTCGCGAACATGACGGTGCAGCCGACGATCGTCGGCGCCCAGATGCTGTCGCTGAGCAATCCCCAGGTCCTGCACGTCTCGGCCGAGCGTGAGGTGCTCGACGAGATCACCGCCGGCGCACTGACTCCGGGTGCTCGCATGGGCATCGACCTCGTGAAGAAGAAGCAGGACATGCGTTTCGACGCCGGCTGGAACGGCTGGTGGACCTGCCTGCTGCCCGCCGAGATCATCGCCGACTGCGGTCTGCCCATCCCGCTGTTCTTCCAGTGGGACGACATCGAATACGGCATCCGTGCCCGGTACGCGGGGCATCCGACGGTCACCCTGCCCAATGCGGGTGTGTGGCATGCCGACTTCTATCTCAAGGACTACGACGACTGGGCGCGCTATTTCAGCATCCGCAACGGCCTGATCGTCTCGTCCATCTACGGGCGCTTCGACGGTAACGACATGTCGAAGTACCTGTTCCGCAAGATCAGTGAGCTCATCGTCTCGATGCAGTACGGTCTCGCCGCGACCTTCATCAAGGCTGCGGAGGACTTCCTCGCCGGACCGGACTTCCTTTACGACGGCGGCCAGTCCGTGCTGAAGGAACTGCGCGAACTGCGCGACCGCTATCCCGAGACGAAGCCGCTTCCGGCCGCGCAGGTGGGCAAGGAATCCGATCCGCACACGCAGATGTCGGTCTGGCAGTTCGAGCCCGACAAGAAGCGCGAGGGCCTGGTGCTGTTCAAGCGTGCCGTGCAGCAGTTCGCCGGCAAGGTCGACCGCCGGACGGTCACCGTTCCCGCTCACTTCGCATCGTGGTGGCACGTGTCGTTGTTCGACAAGGCCGTCGTCACCGACGCCTCGCAGAACGCCGTGCGGGTGCGTCACCGCGACAAGGACACCGCCGTCGACCTCGCGAAGCAGGCCGCGAAGGTGTGCTGGCAGCTCCGCAAGGAAGCGCCCCGGATGAAGACGGTCTGGCAGGAAGCGCTCCCCGAGCTCACGAGCCGCGAGAACTGGGCGCGCCTGTACGGCATCGACGGGTAGACCGTGAGGGCATGGTCGTTTCCCCTGCTGATCGGGATTGCGACCGTGTTCGTCGCAGGGGCGTTCTCGTGGGTCCCCTCGCTGTGGTGGGACGAGGCCGCCACCATCTCGAGTGCCGACCGGTCGGTCGAGGGGATGCTCCGCGTCCACACCCGGATCGACGCCGTCCACGGCTTGCACAATCTGCTGCTGCACTACTGGTTCTCCCTCGTGGGCGTCGACGAGTTCACCGCCCGCCTGCCCGGTGTGCTCGCGCTCGGGGTGGGTGCCGCAGCCGTCACGGCGACCGGCCAGGTGCTGGCGGGTCGTCGCGTGGGGATCGCCGCCGGGGTGCTGTTCGCGCTGTCGCCGCGGGTGACCTGGGCGGCCACCGAAGCGCGGTCCTATGCCTTCGCTGCGGCGCTGGTCGCGGTGTTGTCGCTGCTGGTCGCGCTCGGCTGCGCGACCGGCCGTAGACGGTGGTGGGCGCTGTACGCCGTCGTCCTGCCGGTCGCGACGGTGATGTTCGTGTACTCCGCGACGGTCGTTGTCGCGCATCTCCTCGCCGTGCTGGTCCGTGGTCGTGGGCGCGGTGCGTTCCTGTTGTCCGCAGGGGTGGGCGCGGCCTTGTCGACGCCGTTCGTCCTGCTCGCCTATTCGCAGGCCAAGCAGGTCGCCTGGATTCCTCCGCTCGACTCGACGATCGTCCGCACGATCGCTCTCGATCAGTGGTTCCCGCAGGCCCCGTGGACGGCCGCCTTGTTCGCCGCGATCGTCGTCGCCGGGGTGATCGCCGCGTGCCGTCGTGGCGCGGAGCCTGGGGAGCGGACCCTGCTGTGGCTCGCTGTGCCGGGTTTCGCCGTGCCCATGGTGCTGTTGCTCGGCTACTCGCTGCTCGAGGACAACATGTACCTCGAGCGCTATCTGTCGTTCACGGTTCCCGCGATGGTGCTGCTCGTGGGCTGGGCGGCGGCCCGCATCGCAACCCGCTGGTGGTCGATGCTGGTGGTGCTGACTGCGGTCGCCGTCAGCGTTGCGCCGGCCTACGTGCAGCAGCGACAGCCGTTCGGCAAGGCCGGCGGGATGGACTACAGCGTGATCGCCGACCGGCTGGTCGAACGCTCCGAACCCGGCGACTGTGTCGCTTTCGAACCGCGCGTCTCGTGGGCACCGACCTCACTGCGCGCGGTCGTTGACGCCCGGCCCGACGCGGTGGAAGGACTCGACGACGTGGGGCTCGGCTACGACGCCGTCGACCGCGTGAACCTGTGGTCGACCGACGCTCCGCCGCCGGAACTCGCCCGACGCGCGGCGGCCCGATGCGAGGTGCTGTGGGTGGTCGCCGACGGCGAGCGCGAGACCGGCTTCCGGGTGTGGCACCCGAACAACGTGTGGTGGCGGTTCGAACCCCACCGGTTCACCGAGACCGACACCTACCGGGAGCTCGAGGCCGTCGGTTTCCGGATCACCGACCGGGAGCCGATCCACCGTTCGCAGCTGGTCCGGCTCGAACCGGCTCAGACCCAGTAGGCGACGCGCGAGCGGTAGTTGCGCAGCGCGAGCAGGGCGATACCCCAGCCGACGACGGTGATGATCAGGACGATGACCCAGTGGTAGAGCTGCTGGTCGCCGCCGAGCAGTGGGGTCCGCACGATGTCGAGGAAGTGGTAGAGCGGGTTGATCTCCGCGATCCGCGCCCGCCCCTCGTTGCCGGTGCCCTCGAGCGTCTTCTCCGTCCAGATGATCGGTGTCATGAAGAACAGCAGCTGGACGATGCTGCCGAGCAGCGGCGCGATGTCGCGGTAGCGCGTGGCGAGGATGCCGAACACCAGCGACACCCACACCGCGTTGATCGCGATCAACGCCAGCGCCGGGATGGCGAGGAAGGCCGTCCAGTACAGCTGACGTGGGAAGAAGATGAAGATGCCGATGTAGATGACGATGTTGTGCGCGAACAGGATCATCTGCCGCCACACCAGCCGGTAGACGTGCACACTGAGCGGCGTCGGCAGCTGTTTGATCAGGCCCTCGTTGGACATGAACACGTCCGCGCCCTCGAGGATCGACCCCTGGATCAGGTTCCAGATGATGAAGCCGAGCGCGACGTACGGCAGGAACTCCGGGACATCGAGGTTGAACAGCGTGCCGTAGAGCACACCCATCGCGATCGCCGACACACCCGTGGCGATCGTGATCCAGAACGGGCCGAGCACCGACCGGCGGTAGCGCTGCTTGATGTCCTGCCAGCCGAGCAGCAACCACAGTTCGCGGTGGTTGAAGCCTTCGCGCAGATCCTGGAACGCGCGCCGGAACGAACGTGAGGACGACTCGATGGGTTCGTCGTCGACGGTGAGGGCATCAGACACGGGTCCCGAGCCTACCCGCGGCGTAAATGTGACCTGCCGGGGCGCGGGGTCGACGGGACCGCCGTGCGTGTGCAGGTCCTGTCGATCTTGCGCGGTATTCACGACGAGAAGTGCACGCCGGAGCCGGGGCTACAGGCCCCACGTCTGACGGCCGAGTACCCGGTTCTCGTAGTGGTAGACGTTCACGCGACTCGCGGCGTAGAGCCACAGGCCGAGTGTGAGAGCGGTGTCGACGGTCGAGGGCAGCGCCAGCGCGACGACGAGGAGACCCAGCACGAGGCCGACGCCGAACACCACCAGCGCCTTCTTCCACAACCGCAGGTACAGCAGGTAGAAGATGCCGAACAGGAACCCGAGCAGATTCATGTTCAGCTTCATGCGCTGCCGCATCGGCAGGGCGCGGAAGGCCGCGGTGTATTCGGGAGACGTCTTCAGCGATCCCGGGACGCCGTATGCGGCGAAGAATTCGAAGCGGAACCGCCACGTCTCGCTCAGACCCTCGAACCTGTCGGAGCCGGCTGCGGGCATGCTGAGGTCGGTCATGATCCCCCGATCGTCGCGGTCGTTCCCCCTGAACGACCCGCAACAGTATGCACATCTGTCATGCGGGAAACACGATCGGGTGCAATCGAGTCCGACGTTGTTGTCGAGTTCTCGGCGTTTCCTCGCACACAAAGTCGGACTCGATGGCTCCTCGTCAGTCGCCGTCGTCCATATGGCCGGAGTCGCCCAGCCACTCGTACAGTTCCGACGTCGGTTGCATCTGCACCTGCTGCGTCTCGCCGAGCCATGCACCGGCGACGAGCGCGCCGAGGGTGATCGCGTACTTGTTGCGGCGAGGCCTCGGCGTGCGGGACTCGACGTCGGGATCGATCTGCCGCAGCGAAGCCTCGAAGTCGGGATGCCGATCGTTCATGTCCGCTCCTCCGGGCCGATGACCTGAACTGCTGACCTGCTTCGATCGTCGCATATCGGCGAGTTGCACGGAATCACTCGTCGGTTTCGCTTCCTGCATTACGGCAACGCCCTGTCGGGACATGTCGGCTACCGCGTCTATACAGTTCTGTTGGTCTCTTTCGAGTGGTCTCTTTCGAGCAGGACAAGGTGGTAGCGCCGAGTGATTACCGGTGACGTCAGAAGCAAGGTCGACGCGGTTTGGGATGCATTCTGGACGGGCGGCATCTCGAATCCGCTCGAGGTGATGGAGCAGATCACGTATCTGCTGTTCATCCGGCGTCTGGACGACGAGCAGACTCGCGCGCTCAACAAGGCCAACATGCTCGGACGCGATCCGGAGGGCAACCCGTTTCCGATCGGTACCGACGAGGAAGGTCGCGACTACAACGACCTGCGCTGGTCGGTGTTCAAGAACATGCAGGCCGACGACATGTTCTACACCGTCGGTGAGCGTGTCTTTCCGTTCATCAAGAACATGCGTGGTGAGGAGTCGACCTACGCGCACTTCATGAAGGATGCGCGTCTCACGATCCCCAACGCCGCAATGCTGGTGCGAGTGGTGGACCGGCTCGACAAGGTGCCGATGGAGAACCGCGACACCAAGGGCGATATCTACGAGTACCTGCTCGCCAAGATCGCCAGCGCGGGCCAGAACGGCCAGTTCCGCACGCCGCGCCACATCATCCAGCTGATGGTGGAGATGACGCAGCCCAAGCCGGGCGACCGCATCGTCGACCCCGCGTCGGGCACGTGCGGTTTCCTCGTGGCTGCGTCGGAATACATGCGCGAGAACCATGCGGACGAGATCAACTCGGGTGCGGGTCGCGAGCAGTTCCACCACGATATGTTCCACGGCTTCGACTTCGACAACACGATGTTGCGAATCGGTTCGATGAACATGCTCCTGCACGGCATCGAACAGCCCGACGTTCGTTACCGGGATTCGCTGGCGGAGGCCAATACCGATGATGCGGGCGCGTATTCGTTGATCCTTGCCAATCCGCCGTTTGCCGGGAACCTCGATTACGAGAGCACCGCGAAGGATCTGCAGCAGATCGTCAAGACGAAGAAGACGGAACTGTTGTTCATGGCGCTGTTCTTGCGCCTTCTGCAGCCGGGCGGACGCGCGGCGGTGATCGTGCCCGACGGCGTCCTGTTCGGTTCGTCGAAGGCGCACAAGACGTTGCGGAAGATCCTCGTCGAGGATCACAAGCTCGACGCTGTGGTGAAGTTACCGTCGGGTGTGTTCAAGCCATACGCCGGTGTGTCGACGGCAATCCTGTTCTTCACGAAGACGGATTCGGGCGGCACCGACAACGTGTGGTTCTACGACGTGCAGTCCGACGGTTATTCGTTGGACGACAAGCGGACTTCGCTGCTCGACGAAAGCAAATTGGGCGTCCTCGCAGGTGAACTGACCGACGATGACCACGCGAAGAACAACCTGCCGGACGTGTTGAAGCGCTGGTTCGATCGCAATGACGGCGAGTTGGAACGTGCGCGCACGGAACAGTCGTTCTGCGTGCCGAAGGAAGACATTGCGGCGCAGGACTACGACTTGTCGCTGAACCGCTACAAGGAAATCATCCACGAAGAAGTGGAACACCGCACCCCTGAGGAGATTCTGGACGAGCTGGATCAGCTCGAGAAGGAGATCGTCGATGGGATGGCGCAGCTGCGGGGGATGCTGGCGGGGGGTGCGAAGTGAGACAATGGCCGATGGTGACTTTAGGAGAGCTCGCCGCCACCTCCCCCCAGTATGGGGTTGGTTTGTCCTCAAGAGAATGGACACCCGGGCGACCGCGATATATCCGCATCACTGACATACAGGACGACGGTGAGTTAACAGGGTCAAAGGTAGCCCCTGACGGTTCCAAGGAAGATTGGCAGAAGGCACTTCTCAAACCCGGGGACCTTCTTTTTGCTCGATCCGGAGCGACAGTTGGAAAAACCTACCTCCATCGGGAAGTAGACTTCGATGCTGTCTACGCCGGTTATTTAATCCGATTTCAATTCGATGCCGACCGGGTCATACCAGAGTACGTCTTTCGTTACACACAGAGCGTTCAGTACCGGTCGTGGGTTGCTGCGAGCCAACGTGCCGTGGCCCAACCGAACGTGAATGCTAAACAGTACGCATCACTCGCCATCCCGCTTCCGCCGCTTGAAGTCCAGCGTCGTGTAGTGGAGATTTTGTCCCACGCCGACACCCTCCGCGCCAAGCGCCGTGAAGCGATCGCCCGCCTCGATGAACTGGCTCAGTCGATCTTTATCGACATGTTCGGTGATCCGATTGTGAACAGAATGGCGTTTCCGGTTGTACCACTCACTCAAGTGGGGCACCTCTATAGTGGGGGAACGCCGTCGAAAGCCACGCCAGGAAATTGGGAGGGGTCCTTGCCGTGGTTCTCGCCGAAGGACCTTAAAAAGGATGATCTGTTCGATTCGCAGGATCACATCAACGAGCGGATCACAGAGCGCACATCGCTGAAGTTGCTACCACCGAATACGGTGGTTTTTGTTGTCAGAGGGATGATCTTGGCGCACTCCTTCCCCGTGTCCATTCTGCGCGTACGGGCAACTATCAACCAAGATATAAAAGCAGTTCTACCGAGTGTTGATGTGACTTCCGACTTCCTCGCGCACAATTTGCGTGTACAGACGAACAACATCTTGGCGCAGGTATCCACGGCGGGTCACGGGACCAAGAGACTAGATTCTGATGGAATGTCACGAATTCCGGTCCTCCTTCCACCAATCGAATTGCAACGCGAGTTCGATGCCCGGATCGAACTTATTCGACATTTGAGAACGCGGCATCAGGTCGCGCTCTCAAGCCTCGATATGTTGTTTTCGGCGTTGCAGGCACGCCTCTTCCGCGGTGCGTTGTGACGCCTCATGCGCCGCAGGGTCGTAGACGGTGACTAACTGCGGCTGGTCTACTGAGTGTGTTCACTCCTAAAGTTGTCGAACTTCCGCAGGCTCGAACGAGACGAAGAGATGTTCGCGGGGTCCATCGGCTTGATCTCGGCCTACCTCGAATGCGCGTTCCCTGATCCGGTGGCCGAAGAGGTCGAGCAGTGGACGCTCAGCTGCCTGCCGTCCACCAACCGCGGCGCGCGACTTTTCACTCTCAACATCGGCCCGATGGAAGTGCTGTTTGTCGAGCGGGCCGATGCTGTAGGCGACGATCTCGCAGCAGGTTTCATGTCGCTGTACGTGTCTCGCTCGGCACTCGAAGAGGAAGCCGGCGCGTCGATCGAGTCGCTGGCGCAGGCTGTGACGGCGGTCGAGCTGGTGCCGAGTCGACTCGCATCGGCCGACGGGGACGCGGTCAGATTGGTTGCTCATCTCGCGGACGAAGCTGCTGCCGATGAACTCGACGCGCTCATCGGCAGTGGACTCCCGATCCGTCGGCTGGCCGAGAAGCTGGTGACGAAGGGAAGGGGTCCGTACGAGCAGTACCACAACCCGTGGTTCGCTGCTGCCGTGCTCGAGGAGATCGAACGTAACGCTGAAGCCGAGAAGAGATAAAGAAGCGGGCGCCCTGCGGGCGGCTGCGCCAACCGATCGGAGACCCTACGGGTCCCTGAGTCTTCGGCCCCTTCCCCAACGCTGCCCGGTCGCCATGCCCCGATAGACCGTCTCGGCCAGCACCTGTAGCCCCACACCGTTGTCGGCGTGTGGCTGATACTGGACCCGGTCGTTCGTGTCGACCCTCACGATCGGGTGCTCCACCACCAGCTGTGGAGACGAAGGATACTGGTGCCCAGTCGGTTTCGAATCCGGGGAATGTCACCCGAGATTCGCAGCGTCGAGCGCTGACGTCGGACTGTGGGAGACGAGCGACGAATGCGCCCGATGTGCCTCGGTTACCGGAACGGCCCTCGTGCACATCGAGGCTCGAGAAACGACTCGAGCCCTCCGACCGCGAGGGTCGAAGGGCGAAACAGTCAGAGCGTCGGAGATGAACCTGGTGGCCAGGTGACGGAGCGGCGGGAGACGGCCGATTGCTGGTGCACGCCTCTGATGGGCGTGTGGATAGAATCCACCCTACGGTGCATGACAGGTTCCTTCTGTCTTGTGCCCAGACCCCGGAGTGGTGTTGGTAGCACCTTCCGGGGTCGACCTGTATTCAGGCCGGTGGTGGGATGATCGCACGGGTTGACTCCAAGGTCAACTCGAACACGCGTTCGTACCGAGGGCACTATCAACTTTTATATGGTCGGTCCTTATAAAGGCTGATACATGGACCCGGTGCTCAATCCGTTCAAGCCCGGCGCGGGTCTCCGTCCTCCGATTCTCGCAGGTAGAGACTCTCTTTTCGCCGACTTCGACGTGGTTCGTCGGAAGATCGCAGAGCTGGGCGAGGGAGATCGAAGCTGGATCCTCACGGGTCTCCGTGGTGTCGGCAAGACCGTGCTCCTTGGCGAGCTCAGCGGATCGCTCTCAACGAGGGATGGATCGTTGCCAAGTTCGAGGCCCGACGTGAGCATTCTTTCGCCGAAGAGTTGGCTACCGCTCTGTTCAGCAGCTTGCGGACTGCGAGACGGCAGGATGGGGAGGGGAAGCTGCACAACGCGCTGCGTGTGTTCAAGTCGTTCACTCTGTCGATGAATCTGGGTGTATTCGCGTTCGAGGCGGAGATCGAACCCGCTGCGGGCTATGCAGCCTCCGGGCGCCTCTCGACAGACCTGACCGACTTGCTCGTCGAACTCGGCGACGCAGCACGATCTGTCGGCATCGGTGTCCTGATTCTCGTCGACGAGCTGCAGGAAGCCGAGAGTTCCGAGATGGCGGCATTGAGTACCGCCATGCACCAGATCAACCAGACATCGCCGGTGCTGCCCGTCTTCTTGGTCGGTGCAGGCCTGCCGTCCCTGCCCTCCCAGTTGGCATCGGCGAACAGCTACGCCGAACGGCTCTACCAGTTCCGCACGCTGTCCGTCCTCGGGGACCAGGATGCGCGAGCTGCCCTGGTTCAGCCCGTCATCGAGCGGGACGTCTCCTGGGATGAAGACGCTCTCCGGATCGCGCTCGATGCCGCTACCGGCTATCCATACTTCCTGCAGGAAGTGGGAAAGGCTGTATGGAACAACGCGCGAGGACCGGTTTTCACGGTTGAGGATGCCGAGTACGGTACCGACGACGCCAGACGTGAGGTGAATGCCGGTCTGTATCAATCACGGTGGGATCGAGCGACTCCCGCACAGAAGGAGTTGTTGCGTGCGCTGGCGCAGGAAGGGGGAGGCGAGGGAGTCGCAGTTCGTCAGCTTGCCTCGGCAATGGGTAAATCGAGCGCATCAGCTCTGTCCGTGCCGCGGGACGAACTGATCAAGAAGGGCCTTGTCTACGCTCCGGAACGAGGAGTACTGGCTTTTACCGTCCCGGGATTTCACGACTTCATCCTTCGCCAGGATTGACCGTGATTCGGTTGGTCATCGCGTCTGGATCCTCCGTTTTGTGTGCGCTCATCGATCAGCTGACCAACGACCATGTGCCGCAACGCTTGCTGGTGAACGCCACATCACTCGGCAGGATCGTCACAACCGCAGGTCCGCTCTCGTTGCCGTTCGCGAGAATCTCACCGAATTCACCGCTGGTGCCGCTCGAACGCTGCCAGTAGCAGCGTGAACCGCCGCTGTTCCGGTAGGTGCCGGGATTGATGTCGACGCCTACCAGGAAGATGCCGTCGCCGTTGATGACGTTCTTTGCTGCCTCGCGCTCCTTCGGCAACAATTCCTGCTCGCGTCGTGAGAGATCGGCGCCCTTCTCGTCGAGGGCCTTCCGCCTACTGTCGAGTGCCGCGTTCGAGGCCTCCTTCGCTTCTGCGAAATCTCGTTCGCGTTGTGCGATCTCCTCATCGCGCTGATCGGCGTCCTGCTCGCGCTGGTCCAGCGCAGCCGAACGACTGTCGAGAGGATCGGAACCCACAACGAAGCCGATTCCACCGCCAACGAGTAGTGCAGCGACGAGAGCGAGAATGGCCGGCCAACGTCGGCGCTTCCGAGGACTCACCGTCGTCGTTGCGGCAAGGTCGGCAGAGGGAGGGATGTACTCGGACAAGACGATTTCCTGTCAACGTCGTTACTCCGCGGATACGTGGTGTTTCGTACGGAGTGCCCTCGCCTGTACGAGAGCCGGACAGATTGACACAACCCTCCGACAAGTTCGTGACGGCTCTCTACTTCCCGCGGGGAGCCGCCGGCGCGCGACCGTGAGGTGGCGAGATTCGCGTGTCGAAACGGGTGCTGGCGAGTCGACGTTCGGCCAGTCCCACCAAGTCGAGGATCTCCCGCGCAATGTATCCGGTGGTACCGCGCTCGACGCTCTTACGAGAGAGGATGCCGGCTTCGGCGAGTTCCTCCAGAGAACCCCGTGCCGCCGGAAACGAGACTTCAAGAATTCTCTCCACCGTTCTCGCCGTCAGAACCGGGGCTTCAGGGAGACGATCCAGAAGTCGCGAGGTCGCAGAACCTGCACGCGGTTCGGGACGCAATCCCCGACTGGCCCGGAATGCGGTCAACCGTTCGGACCATGCCGATTGAAGCTCTGCCACGTCGTCGGCCAACCTTCGCGCCTGCTCGGTCGCGATGTGGGCGGCTTCGATGAAAAGGCTCAACCACAGGGAGATACCCTCGATCGCCTCGGGCGCGATGGCTTCACCGAGGTATCGGTAAGCGGTGAGACCGTCGACGTACCGTTCGCTGAGGGTGGCCAGCACCAAACTGATCGGGAGCACCGCGTCGGGTGAAAGTCCGCGCCGCGCGAGCACGGTGTGGATCAACGCGCGTCCGACCCGGCCGTTGCCGTCGGTAAACGGGTGGATCGTTTCGAACTGGGCGTGGATCAGGCCCGCCTGCACCAACGGTCCGTGAAGCCCGCCGTTCAGGTACGCGACGAGATCCTCCATGAGGCCTGGCACCAGATCGGGAGCCGGAGGAACGAACTCTGCGTCCAGCGGATGCCAGTTCGATCCGCCTATCCAGTTCTGGACGCGGCGCAATCCGTGATGTCGTTCGTCGGGTAGCAGCGCGGCGTGGAGCGATTCGATGTCGCCGACTGTCACTGCCTCTGTGGAGACGAGTTCGTTCGAGGCGCGGCGAAGGATCGTGATGTTGTTTGCGACGAGCCGTGCTTGCGCGCTGAATCCGCGCACGTTTTCGCTCTGGGCCAATTCGGCCAATGCCACTTGCTGGGGTGACGGTGCGATTCCTTCGATCATCGAACTTGCGATCGCCTCGGACCGCAGGAGCAAACGAGACAGTCCTGCCAAGCCGGCCGCGCCCGGCCCGGTGCTGAGACTGCGGATCTCTCGCTCTGTGACCGCGGCTCGTGCGGTCACTTCCGGGGGCAACACCACCGCGCGGGTGACGAGGAGGTCCGGTTGGTAGGTCTCGTAGGTGCCACCGCGGCGATCGCGCGCTACCAGACCCGATGCCAGGTCGGGCTCCCAATAGTGCCTTCGGACGTCGGCCATGGCGTTGATATCCCTACATCGTGATGCGAGCGATCAAAGTTTGATGTATCAAACTTTAACAGCGGGGGAGTTGGTTGAAGGTTGATGAACGGCGACGCTCCCATAGAGCTTTGTCGGCTCTGCGGTGTAGCGTCACCCGGCTCGGCACCGATACAGGCACGATGGGTCGAACAGGTGCGACCCGATTACAAGGAGGACCAGAGGGCATGGTGGGGAACTTCGACTTCCTTCAGGCCGAGTGGCCGCAGCTGCACGCCGAGGCGAAGAAAGCCGAGCGCGACGCCCTGTTCGACCCGCGCACCACCTGTTTCTACGCACGCCGCACCGTCGAACTCGTCGTCAAGTGGCTGTACCGAGTCGAAGAGATCCAGGTCCCCTACAAGAGCGACCTCGCGGCTCGCCTGCACGACCCGGTCTTCAAGACGGTCGTTCCTCCGCAAGTGCTTCCGAAGATGAATCTGATCCGGGAGTACGGCAATAAGGCCGTTCACGAAGCCAAACCGGTTTCGCAGGATGTCGGCCGCCGAGTGCTCGCCGAACTCTTCCATATCCTGTCGTGGCTCGCGCGCACCTATGCCACTCAGCCCAGCAGCAAACCGTCCCCGACCGCGCAGTTCGACCCGGCACGACTTCCCAAGCCCGGCGGCGGGGCAGTGGTGGCGAAGTCACTGGCGCAACTCAAGAAACTTGAAGACCAGCTCGCCGAGAAAGACCAGCAGCTCGAGGACGCCGAAGAGCAGCGTCGCCTGCTCATCGAACAGCTCGAAGGGCGCAACGCCGAGATCGAGGCGAAAGAACTCGTCACCAAGAACCTCGAAGAGCTCGTCGCGCAGCTTCAGCAGCAGGTCGCCGCAGCGCAGGCGGCGGCCCGTGCTGTACCCGACACCCACGACTACGACGAAGCGCAGACCCGCCGCGACATCATCGATCTGCTCTTGGCCGAGGCCGGATGGTCGGACGACAGGGTGGGCAAGGAAGTGCCCGTCACCGGCATGCCCGACGGCAAGAACGGATTCGTCGACTACGTGCTGTGGAGCGCGGACGGTCTGCCCCTGGCTGTCGTCGAAGCCAAGCGCACGTCCAAGGACGCCGTCGTGGGACAACAGCAGGCTAAACTGTATGCCGACCGGCTCGAAGCGCAGTACGGTCAGCGTCCGATCATCTACTACACCAACGGGTTCGAAACCTATATCTGGGACGACCTGCACTACGCTCCTCGTCCGATCGAGGGTTTCCACACGCGCGACGAGTTGACGCTCGAGATGCAGCGCCGTCGTACCCGTAAACCGCTCGCATCCATCGAAATCCCCAAGCATATCGCCGGCCGCCCCTACCAGGAAGCGGCGTTACGGCAGGTGACCGAACACTTCGAGAACGACCGCGAGCGTGCGGCGCTGCTCGTCATGGCAACAGGGTCCGGTAAGACACGAACTGTCATCGCGCTCACCGACATGCTCATGCGCGCCAATTGGGTCAAACGGGTTCTGTTCCTCGCCGACCGTGTGGCTCTGGTCAAGCAGGCCGTGAATGCTTTCAAGACCCACCTGCCCGACTCGGCACCGGTCAACCTGCTCACCGACAAGAGCACCGAAGGCCGCGTCTACGTCGCGACGTATCCCACGATGATGGGTCTGATCAACGAGATGGAGGACGGCCGACGACGTTTCGGGCCGGGGCACTTCGATCTCGTCGTGATCGACGAGGCGCACCGCTCGGTGTATCAGAAGTACCGGCGCATCTTCGAATACTTCGACTCGCTTCTTCTCGGCCTCACCGCCACTCCCAAAGACGAGGTCGACTACAACACCTACAAGTTGTTCAACCTCGAAACCGGCGTCCCCACCGGCAATTACGAACTCGACGATGCCATCGCCGACGGCTATCTCGTCCCGCCGCGCGCCGTGACGGTCCCGCTCGCGTTCCCGCTGAAGGGAATCAAGCGCAGTGAGCTGTCCGAAGAAGAACGTCAGCGGTGGGAATCCACCGACTGGGGCGACGATGCCGACGAAGACGAACTACCGGACGCAGTGGCCGCCGAAGCCGTCAACAAGTGGCTGTTCAACACCGACACCGTCGACAAGGCACTCGAAGTACTGATGACCCGCGGGCACAAGGTCGCGGGCGGGGATCGGCTCGGGAAGACGATCATCTTCGCGAAGAACCAGAAGCACGCCCAGTTCATCGCCGACCGATTCGACCACAACTACCCGCAGTACAAGGGCAGCTTCGCGCGGGTCATCACCCACGCCGTCTCCCACGGCCAGGACCTCATCGACAAGTTCTCGCAGCCCGACCAGGAACCCCACATCGCCATCTCGGTCGACATGCTCGACACCGGCATCGACGTCCCCGAAGTGGTGAACCTCGTCTTCTTCAAACCGGTTCGGTCGAAGTCGAAGTTCTGGCAGATGGTGGGACGTGGCACGCGTCTGTGCCCGGACCTGTACGGGCCGGGACAGGACAAGGAAGACTTCTTCATCTTCGACCTGTGCGGCAACTTCGAGTTCTTCGATCAGTACCCCGACGCCTCCGAAGGCGCCCTTGCGCGTCCCTTGTCTGCGCGGCTGTTCGAAGCACGAACGGAAATGCTCGTCGCGCTCGAGAAGACTGCCGACTATCCGGCTCTGAGGACCGAGACGGCAGACCGGCTCCACCGCACCGTCCTCGGCATGAACACCGAGAACTTCTTGGTGCGGCCGCGGCGCCGCGAAGTCGAGAAGTACTCGGATCGCAGCGCGTGGGATTCGCTGAACGAACAGAAGGCAGCGGAGATCGTCGAATCGCTGGCCGACCTTCCCACCGCGGTGCCGGACAGCGACGAGATGGCCAAACGTTTCGACCTGGTCATCCTGCGGGGGCAACTTTCGGTGCTCTACGGCGACGGAGCGTTGCCGAAGTACGAGACGTCGATCCGGGAGATCGCGGACGGACTGCTCGAACAACTGTCCATTCCGAAGGTGGCTGCCAAAGAACCATTGCTCCGCGAAGTGGCGTCCGACGAGTGGTGGCGGGACATCACGCCGCCGATGCTCGAACACGCTCGTAAGGAGATGCGTTCGCTTGTCGGCCTGCTGGAGAAGAAGAAGCGCACCATCGTCTACACGGACTTCCAGGACACCCTCGGCGAGGTCGTCGAACGCGACATGCCCGAGTTGCGATCGGGGACCGACACCGACCGGTTCAACGCCAAGGTGCGCGACTACCTCCGCTATCAGCCCGACAACCTGGCACTGCAGAAGCTTCGGTCGGGCAAGCCTCTCACCGAAGCAGACCTCGCGTCCCTCGAAGAACTGCTCGTCCGTAGCGGCGCGGGGGAGAAGGAGGACCTCGAGCGCGCAGTCGAGAACGCGAAGGGCCTCGGTCGCTTCGTGCGGTCACTGGTCGGTCTCGACAAGCAGGCCGTTCAGCAGGCGTTCGCGGACTTCCTGGAGGGACGGACAGCGAGCGCCAGCCAGATCGACTTCGTCAACCTGATCGTCGCGCACCTCACGAAACACGGGGCGATGGATCCCGGTCTGCTGTACGAGCCGCCGTTCACCGACTACGCCCCACAGGGTCCGGATCAGGTCTTCGAACCCGAGCAGGCTCTGCGCCTCGTCCAGACCATTCGCGCGGTCAACGACTCGGCGGACGTGCAGAGCGCATAGACTGCGTTCCCTGTCCGCAGCTGCCGGGACTACCCACCTCGGCCGGGCATCCCGAACGGCCCCGCGATCGCCGCGACCCACCCCCGCCATGCTGGGCACGGCGGAGGAGGGCGATTGTTCAGGAAGCGGATGGCTGTGTCCTCGAAGGCCGGTGACAACGGAAGGTTGGGGTGGGCAGTCCGGGCCGGACATCCGTTTCGTTCGACGTCGAATTGCCTGTCGCCCGTCAAGGGTAGGTCGGTGACCGACGGGAGGGTGATTGCCCGCACTCTAACGGGAAGAGATTGGGCAAGAATGGATTCGGCCGCTCCCGCGGTGCCGAGCAGTTCCCGGGCGGCCGGTGTCTCGGGGTCGAAATGCAGGCGGAACAGGTCGGTGACGGGGACGGCGGCCCGCAGCAGGTCGCCCACGACCCGCCCCGGCTCGTTCACATGTGGTGGAGGGTATCCGGTCGGGGTGCTCGGAAACGGTCCGATCAGCAGGAGCACGTCGGCGTCGACCCGCCCGGTTGCGACCGCTTCCCACACCACCCATACGGCATGCGAATGCGCCGCGACCGTCAGCGGTCGAGGAAGCGCGGACGCCTGCTGGGCGAACAGGTCGACCTGCTCGCCGAACGGACGCTGGGTATCGCTCGGCCCGTAGGGGGCGCCCGTGCGGATCGGGCAGGTCGCGTTGTGTTGCGGCTGTCCGTCGCCCGGTCCGGCATACGAGAAGTAGTGCACCTGCTCGCAGTCGTAACCGAGGCGGTGGACGTCCGTCGCGTGGATCCTGCCCTGTCCCGAGGCCGAGTTGATTCCGGACAGGATCATCAGCGAACCCGGCTGCGGCGGGCCGGGTTCGGGCCTGCCGGACTCGTGGGTCGTGACGAACGTTATCGACACGGCGACGAGCACCGCGACGAACGCGGCCAGGACCGACCTCGGTCTGCGCAGCGAGGGACGATCCATCATCGCGATCGCCAGGCCGGTCGCGAGGGCCGAGACCGGTACGAGCGGCACCGTGAGGGCGGGAAGCCGGTCTGCCACTACACCCAGCGTCGCGACGACTGCGCAATACGGCACCATCACTTCGATTCGCAGTCCACGACGCCACGTCAGTGCGCCGGCCTCCCGCAACCGGAATCGACCCTGCCAAGGGACCGGTCCGAGGACGAGCGCCATCATCGCAATGAGGGCGACGGCGGGCCAGAACATCCGGGCATAGAGCACCGCGTATGCGGTGGCGTCGGCGCACGCTGCCACCAGCACCGGCCCGAATGCGACCGCATAGAACAGAACCGCACAGCGCAGACGCCGGACGTCGAGGCCGTCCAGGAGCCACGCCATGAGCACGACCCGGGCTACGGCGACCAGAGCGAACAGGATTAGGAAGGCGGGCCACGACGGTGCCCGTGACATCAGGACCCGCAGGTCGGTGAACTGATCCAGGGGCGGCAGGGCGACCAGGTGGAGCAGTCCGGGCCAGGTCGGGATCGCGTTCGTCGCGGCGAGCAGCACGACGAACGCCGCTGCGACCGCGAGCGGCCACCACCGCGTCCACTGTCCCTGTCGCATCCGCGGGACTCCCGTTGCCGACTGCCTCGAATGTAAGGGATGCGATGGTGGACGAGAGACCGAGGAAACTTCTCGTGAGCACCCGTACGGACAGGAGGACCGCATGGCCGAGGTAGCGAAGGGGTCGAAGACCGATCTCACCGATCTCCGATACGAGGTGAGGCTCGGTGCCGCCGTGGACGGAGCGGTCGACCTGATGGCCGTCCTCCTCACCGACGCCGGCCGGGTACGCAGCGACGACGACTTCGTGTTCTTCAACAACCCGAAGGCGCCGGGCGTCCACCTCACCTCCGACACCTCCGTCACCGTCGATCTGTCCGCGGTGCCGGCGGACGTCCAACGGGTGCTCGTCGCCGCGAGCACCGAGGCGCAGGGACGCACCTTCGGTGAGGTGCCAGGGGTACGCGTCGAGGTTCGCGGCCCGGGTCAGATGCTGGAGTTCGTCCCGCCCGGCCTGGCCACCGAAACGGTCCTGCAGGTCGTCGCGCTGTACCGGCGCGGGAGCGGGTGGCGTCTCGACGCCGTCGGCCAGGGTTATCAGGACGGTCTCGCGGCGTTCGCGACCGACCACGGGATCGTCGTCGACGATGCGGACGACGATCCCGAACCGACCGTGTCCGCTCCGAAGGCGTCCCCTGCGGCGAGCCCGATCTCGTTCGAGAAGGTGCAGATCTCGCTCACCAAGGATTCGCCCACGCAGACGGCCCGGATCGATCTGCGCAAGTCGCAGGGCGATCCGAACTGGGTGCTCACCGTCGGACTCGAATGGGACGGTCGCGGTGCGACATACGACCGGAACGGCAATGTGAAGAAGTACGGCACCGGAGATCTCGACGTCTACTTCTACTGCCGCAACGAGCACACGAACGACTACATCGTCGTCAGTGGAGATCCCGGTCATCGCGGAAGTCTCGACACGTGGCCGCATATCCACCACTACGGCGACAGCAAGGGTCCGGGCAACGGGAAGAGGCCTGCGGTCGAACAGGTTCGGGTACTGCCGAACGAGAACGGTGATCTTCTCGTCAACATCTACCAGAGCATCGACAACGGCGCGGGCGCGATCGACACGTTCGGGAAGCCGCGTGTGGCAATTCGATACGGTCGTGCCGGGCACGACGGTCTGCCCGGGTCCGACGCCGACGAGATCCTCGTGTACGTCGGCAACGGGAAGAACTCGTACTGGGCGACCGTCGCGCACATCGACGTGCAGGACGGTGTGCTGACCGTCGACGGCGAGACCCGGTACAGCAGGTTCGGGAGCGAACGCATGCCCGGGCTCGACTCGTCCGGCAACTGGGTGCGCTCCCCGAAGGGCGGCCCGACCGGTCGCAGCAAGAAGCGGAACAACGGCCTCGGTCTGGACCGCTACGCCGGAGCGTGCCCGAAATAGCCGATCTGCTGCCG
Source organism: Rhodococcus sp. PAE-6 (assembly GCF_025290685.1). Lineage (NCBI taxonomy): Bacteria > Bacillati > Actinomycetota > Actinomycetes > Mycobacteriales > Nocardiaceae > Rhodococcus > Rhodococcus sp. PAE-6. Next base: position 29,351 of record NZ_JAOCLZ010000004.1, on the reverse strand, counting down.
ACACGCCGTTCTCTCCCTCCCCGACGAACCGCCACCACCGGCCCACCTGGGGAAAGGAGGACGCATGTCCTCCATGTGGCGTCGTTCTGCGCGATATCGGGGGAGAATGACGGCGGGCGGGACGTACCGGAGATGGGAGTGACGGGGCATGAGGGCGACAGCCGAGTCGGGAGAGGCGTGGTCGGCGGAACGCCTGTTCGCGGGGCCGGGAGAATGCCTGGAACGGTTTCGGAAGACCGACTGGTCGGCCACCCCTCTGGGGCCGGTGGAGTCCTGGCCGGCGGAACTGCGCATGGCAGTGCGGACGGTATTGCCGTCCGAGGTGCCGATGCTCCTGTGGTGGGGGCCGCAGCTGGTGCAGATCTTCAACGACGCGATCATCCCCGTCCTCGGCGACAAGTACCCCGCGGCGGTCGCGCAACCGGCGCCGGAATGCTGGCACGAGGTGTGGGACGAGGTGGGCGCGCGCGTCGAACGGGCGATGGCGGGCACCGCCACCTTCGCCGAGGAAGAACTGCTGTTCATGCAGCGCCACGGCTACGAGGAAGAAACCTACTGGACCTTCTCCTACAGCCCGATCCGCGACGAGTCCGGCGAAGTGGCCGGGGTGTTCGTCGCGACCACCGATGTCACCTCGCGGGTGCTCGGTGAGCGTCGTCTGGAGGCCTTGAGCAGTCTCGGCACGGTGGCGATCACAGATTCGGGAATGTCGGTGATCGAGACGTGCCGGAACGCGTTGGACGCGCTCGCTCCCAGTCATCAGGACATTCCGCTGGCTGCGCTGTTCCTCGACAGTCGGGTGGTGGATCCCGATGATCCGCAACCGAACTGGAAGAAGCTCGCCGTAATCGGGACGAAGCCCGGCTTCTCGGGTTCCCTGCTCGGACCGGATGAGGACCAGCTGCTGTCGAAGGCCGCCAGGGCCTCCGAACCGATCGTCGTCTCCGGCGTCGCCGAGCGTTCCCCGGATCTGCTCGACCCGCAGCGAACCCTCGGAGACCATCCGATCGGCACCCTCCTCCTCGTGCCGTTGACGGCGTCGGGACACGACTTCCCGCTCGGTGTCCTCGCCGTCGGATTGAGCCCGTACCGGGTGTTCGACGCTGCGTATTCCACCTTCGTCGAGCTCGTCGCCACCAAGATCTCGGGACTGCTGCGTGATGCGTCGGCGATGGATGCCGAGCGTCGCCGGGCCGATGCGTTCGCGGCGCTCGACGCTGCCAAGACGCGGTTCCTCGAATCGATCAGCCACGAGTTCCGCACGCCGCTCACGCTGCTCCTCGGCCCGTTGCAGAGCGTGCTCGACGAGGCCACGACGTTGACGGACGCGCAGCGGCAGTCGCTGGAGGCCTCTCAGCGCGCCGCGATCCGGTTGCGGCGGCTCGTCGACGCGTTGCTCGAAGCGACGCGTGCCGAGACCGACCCGTCGCGGAAGCCCCTGAGGCCGACCGATCCGGCGGCGCTCACGGCCGAATGTGTGGACCTGTTCGCCGACGCGGCTCAGCGTGCGGGCCTGGACCTGCGCAGCCGGATCGCCGACGCGGCGGCCGAGCAGACCCGGCTCGATCCCCAGACGTGGGCTCATATCGTGCTGAACCTGCTCTCGAACGCGATCAAGTACACCCCCTCGGGAACGATCGATGTGGATCTGGACGTCGAGGACGATCTGCTGGTCCTGAAGGTCGCCGACACCGGTCTCGGCATTCCGGAATCGGAACTCGGTCGCATCTTCGAACGGTTCCATCGCGTCGAGAGCGCCGGCGGACGCAGTCAGGAAGGGATCGGGCTGGGTCTGTCCCTCGTCTCGGACTGGGTCCACGCGCTCGGGGGAGAGGTAACCGTGTCCAGTGAACTCGGACGCGGCAGCACCTTCACCGTGTCCGTTCCCCGCGTCCTCGACCCGACGTCGGAGTCGCCTGCGGGAACCGTCCCGGGGGATCTGAGCGCCATGTACATCGGCGAAGCGCAACGGTGGGACAGGGTCACTTTCGACGAGGACGAATCGTCCACGCAGGGAGAGGGTGTGGAATCGTTGCCACGGATCCTCGTGATCGAGGACAACGCGGACATGCGTGACTACCTGACGCAGTTGTTGCGTCGCCAGAGCTGGCACGTGGATGCGGTGGGGGACAGCGATGCCGCACTCGAGCGGATCCGATCGCGACCGCCGCATCTCGTCCTCAGCGACATCATGCTCCCCGGCCGGGACGGGGTGGAGCTGCTCGGGGAGATCCGCCGCGACCCGGCGACCTCCCGTCTGCCGGTCATCCTCCTGACGGCACGTGCCGGCGCGGAGGCCACGATCGGTGGTCTGCGCACCGGCGCCGACGACTACATCACCAAACCGTTCCACCCCGATGAACTCGTCGCCCGCGTTCGCGTGAACCTCGAATTGTCGTGGCTGCGTGAGCAGATGCTCGTCGCGCGGGAACGTGAATCCGACCAGTTGAAGACGGCGTTGGAGACCCGTTCGACGCTGAGCAAGGCCGTCGGATTGATGATGGCCACGTTCAAGTGCGATGCCGACGCGGCCTTCGACAAGCTCGTCGCCTTCTCCCAGCACCGCAACGTCAAGGTGCGTGAGATCGCTGAGCAGATCGTCGGCGACTACACCGTCTCGCTCAGCGATTCGTCGAGGTAGGGCGCGATCAACGGTCCTGCGAACCGGTCGGCGCGGTGACGGATCAGGCTCCCGCGTACAACTTGTCGATCTCCTCCGCGTATTTGGCATCGATGGGCTTGCGCTTGAGCTTCATCGTCGGGGTCAGCTCGTCGCCGGAGGGTTCCCAGATCGTCGGCAGCACCGTGTACTTCTTGATCTGCTCGACCCGCGACAGCTTGCTGTTCGCCTCCTCGACCGACTTCGCGATCGATTCGAGGACCACCCGATGCCGGGTGAGTTCCTCGTGGGTGCCGCTGAGACCGTGCTGTTCGGCGAAGACGGCCAGGGCGTCGGGGTCGAGTGCGAGCAGCGCGACGTTGTAGGGGCGGTCGTTCCCGATGGCGACGGCGCCACCGAGCATCGGGCACGCGGCACGCAGGGCGCCTTCGATGTTGGTGGGCGACATGTTCTTCCCCGCCGCGTTGACGATGATCTCCTTCTTCCGGTCGATCAACCGTAGGTAACCGTCCGCGTCGATCTCGCCGATGTCGCCGGTGTGCAACCAGCCGTCGGAATCGATTGCGTCGGCAGTCTTCTCGGGGTCGTTGCGGTAGCCCTTCATGAGCAGCGGGCCGGAGACGAGCAGTTCGCCGTCTTCGGCGATCCTGATCTGCGCGCACGGCACGGCCTGGCCGACGGTACCGATGCGGATGGCGCCCGGCCGGTTCATCGTGACCACGCACGAGGTCTCCGACATGCCCCACACCTCGGAGCACGGAATGCCTAGGGCGAGAACGAACTCGAGGACCTCCGGCGAGATCGCCGCGGCGCCGGTGACGGCGGCGCGGACCTGGTCGAGACCGAGCTTGCCGCGGATCGCGGACAGCACCAGCCTGTCGGCCACCGTGTGCTGCACCTCGAGGGACCGGGGGACCGGTTCGCCGTCGGACTGCAGCCGGGCGCGCTTGCGTCCGACCTCGATCGCCCACAGCGCGAGCTTCTTCTTGATCGGGCTCGACTCCTCGGCGAGGGTCTTGTCGATCGCGGCCTTGAGCTTGTACCAGACCTGGGGGACGGCGCCGAAGAGCGTCGGTCGCAGGCTCGGTAGCACGGTGATGGCCTGCTTGAGGTCGTCGAGCGTGGTGATCTGCATGCCGCTGTACAGGCTCGAGTAGTGCGAGCCCCAGCGGTTGGCGATGTGCGCGTCGGGCAGATACGACAGGATCCGGTCGTCCGGACCGATGGGCAGATACGAGCTCGTCGCTTCGAGTTCGGCGAGCAGGTTGGCGTGGGTGAGTTCGACACCCTTCGGCGGGCCTGTGGTGCCCGAGGTGTAGATGAGGGTCAGCAGGTCGGGCGGTTGCACGGCCTTCCACGAGGCCTCGAAGTCGAAGGACGGATCGGTGGCGGCCTCGAGGCCGTCGAGGGAGATGGTGCCTTCCGGTTTGCCGTCGATGCACACCAGGTGCTCGACCTTCGTGTCGCCGATCGCCTGCCGCAGGACGGGGACGAACTGTTCCTCGGCGATCATCACGTGGTTGCCGGCGTTGCCGAGCACGTACGAGATCTGTTCGGCGGTCAGCGAGTTGTAGATCGAGAACGGCGCCGCGCCGAGGTGGATCGCGGCGGTGTCGAGAAGGTGGAATTCGGGCCGGTTGGTGAGCATGAGGCCGACGGTGTCCCCGCGGTTCACGCCGAGCCCGGCGAGTCCGGCGGCGAGGCGTTCGACGCGCTGCGCGTACTGACGCCAGGTGTAGGAGACGGAGTCGTCGGGGGTGCGCAGCGCGACCTTGTCGGGGTACGCCGCGGCGGTGGTCTGGAAGGCTTCGCAGAGGGTCGACGGTGAGGTGGCACGAGGGGTCATCACTGGCTCCCGAGGTCGAGGGTGGCGAAAGTGTAGGACGAAGTGCGTACATCCGCGGTCGGATCTGCCGGATTGTGTTCCGAGATTTCGCGCGCGTGTCCTGATGGGATGGACTGAGGAACAGGCAGAGTCAGATCTCGGCTGTAGTGACTCCTGTCTGTACGATTCGACCTATTTGACGTTCGTTCCGGTTTCGTGGAACCGGCGAGGGGAGAGGAACCACCGATGACCGGACCGGCAGGAAACTGGGAACCGCAACCGAAGTACCAGAGGGATCTCGAGCCAGGGGAACTCGAGGAGTTGAACCGTCTTCGCGCCTGGAAGGAAGAGCAGGAGCGCGAGGCCGAAGCTCAGCGTCTTCGAGACCACCATCAGCAGATCGCGCTCGAAGAACAGCAACGGAGAGTCGCCGAGCACCAGCAGAACCTGTATGCACAGCAGCAGAATCAGCAGCCGTATCCGCACGCGCAACAGCAGTACCCGCCACAGAATTACGCGCATCAGCAGTTCCACGGGCATCCGCAGTCTGCGTACCCGCCCCCGCAGCCGTTCGCGCCGATCCAGCAGGTCACCGTCAATAATGTGAAACGCGCGGACTGCCCCCATCTCCTGCATCTCGTCCTCACATTGATCACGTGCGGCGCGTGGCTGCCGGTATGGATCATCCACGCCATCATCGTCGCTGCGAGGAACTGAAGGTCCGGTCGTGTGGGGTGCAACGTTTGAGCACTCCCACCCCGGGTACTGCCGGGAACATGACCACCGTGGATCGCATCGCGGATCCGTGGGGTTCGCGCACACCCTACGGACCCGGGCAACGCTGGCCCACCCGCGTCGACACCTATCTCGCCGACGGACTGACCGAGGACGATGTCGACAGGTGGGTGCAGTCGGCGACCATCCTGCATTCCAACGGCGACGGCCTCGACATCGCCGTCAAGGACGGGCGCATGGTGGGAGTGCGCGGACGCGCCGTCGACCGGGTCAACCACGGCCGGGTCGACCCCAAGGACCTGTTCGGCTGGCAGGCGAACCACTCGGAGGACCGGCTCACCGCGCCGTTGATCCGGCGCGACGGCAAACTCGTCGAGACCGACTGGGACACCGCGATGGATGCCGTCGCCGGTCGCACGAAACAGCTGCTCGACGAGCGCGGCCCCAGTTCGGTCGGCTTCTACACCACCGGGCAGCTGTTCCTGGAGGAGTACTACACCCTCGCGCTCATCGGCCACGGTGGCATCGGCACCAACCACATGGACGGCAACACGAGACTGTGCACGGCGACGGCGGCAGCCGCCCTCAAACAGTCCTTCGGGTGCGACGGCCAGCCCGGCTCCTACACCGACATCGACCATGCCGACGTCATCGCGCTCTACGGACACAACATGGCCGAGACGCAGACGGTGACATGGACGCGGATCCTCGATCGGCTCGCCGGACCGAATCCGCCGGCCGTGATCTGTGTGGATCCGCGGCGGACGCCGGTCGCGCGGGCCGCGACGGTGCACCTCGCCCCGCGCCCGGGCACCAACGTCGTCCTCATGAACGGGCTGTTGCACGAGATCTTGCGACGCGGGTGGATCGACGAGAAGTACATCGAGGACCACACCGTCGGATTCGACGAACTGCGCAGCCAGCTCGCCGACTACTCCCTCGAGAAGGCCGCCGAGATCTGCGACGTCCCCATCGAGGATCTGCGGGAGGCCGCTCGACTGCTCGGCACGGCGGAGCGGCTGCTCTCGACGGTTCTGCAGGGCTTCTACCAGTCCCATCAGGCCACCGCGGCCGCCGTGCAGGTGAACAACATCCATCTCGTGCGCGGCATGCTCGGCAGGCCCGGTTGCGGAGTCCTCCAGATGAACGGGCAGCCCACCGCGCAGAACACCCGCGAATGCGGCGCCGACGGCGACCTGCCGGCCTTCCGCAACTGGGCCAACGAGTCGCACGTCGAGGACCTCGCCCGGGTGTGGAACATCGATCCGATGCGGATCCCGCACTACACCGCCCCCACCCATCTCATGCAGATGATGCGGTACGTCGAGGACGGCTCGATCCGCTTCCTCTACGTGAGCGGGACGAACCCGGCCGTGTCCCTGCCGGAACTGCGCCGGGTGCGCGAGGTCCTCTCCCAGCACAGGCTTTTCCTCGTGGTGCAGGACATCTTCCTGTCGGAGACCGCGCAGCTCGCCGACGTTGTCCTGCCCGCTGCGACCTGGGGTGAGAAGACCGGGACGTTCACCAACACCGACCGGACCGTGCACCTGTCGGAGAAGGCCGTCGAACCACCCGGACAGGCCAAGCCCGATCTCGACATCTTCGTCGACTACGCGCGCCGGCTCGACCTGCGGGACAAGGACGGCGACCCGCTCGTGAAGTGGTCCACGCCCGAAGAGGCGTTCGAGGCGTGGAAGGAGTGCACGGCCGGGCGGCCCTGCGACTACACGGGCATCACCTACGAGAAACTCCGTGGCGGAAGCGGAATCCAGTGGCCGTGCAACGCCGACGCCCCCGACGGGACCGAACGTCTCTACGAGGGCGGAAAGTTCTGGGCCGCACCGGACTACTGCGAGAACTACGGACGCGACATGGTCACCGGAGCGCCGGTCGAACCCACCGAGTACCGGGCGCTGAACCCCTTCGGCAAGGCGATCATCAAGGCGGGTGAGTATCTTCCCCCGCACGAGACGGTCTCCGACGAGTATCCCTATCTGCTCACCACCGGCCGCACGCTCTACCACTTCCACACCCGCACGAAGACCGGCCGTGCCCCGCAACTGCAACGCGCCGCACCGGAGGTGTGGGTGGAGATGTCGGCGGGCGATGCCGAGCGGCACGGCTGGTCGGAGGGCGACCTGCTGCGGATCGACACCCCGCGCGGGCACGTCACCGCGCGGTTGCGGATCAGCGGCATCCGGAACGGGGTGCTGTTCCTGCCGTTCCACTACGGCTACTGGGACACCCCGGCGGGCCACGAACCGGCGCTCGAGGGGCGCGCGGCCAACGAACTGACCTTCACCGACTGGGACCCGGCGTCGAAGCAACCCCTGTTCAAGTCGGGCGCCGCGCGCGTCGAACGGGTCGCCGTCGCCGAGGGCGGGCCGTCCGCGGCGCCGACCACCACCGCCTCGGCACCGGTCTCCGGTGCCGTGCCCGCCACCTCGGGTGGACCGGACGCGGAGATCACCGAGACGCTCGACGACGGAGGTCCGCGATGAACAAGGTCTCCCTGGCGATCCGCGAACTGCACCGATCGGAGAACGACCTGGCGACCGAACTGTTGCGCACGGCGGACCGGCACAAGGTCGACCACGAGATCTTCCATGTGGCGCGTGACATCGCAGGTTGGTCGCAGCAGCACGTGCGCGAACTCGCCCGCATCGGCCACGACTACGACCTCGACCTCGACGACGAGCCCCAGGGCGTCCACGAGGTGCTCGCGGTGGTGCGGCGGAAGGGAAGCGAGATGCTCGGACGCCGGCACGCCCCGAGCGTCCTGTTGTTGCGGGATCTGCGCACCGTGCACCGCATGGCGGCGGGCGTCTCGCTCGACTGGGAGATCCTCGCCCAGACGGCGCAGGCCCTGAGCGACCGCGAACTGCTCGCCCTCTCCGAACGCTCCCATCCCCAGACACTGCGTCAACTGCGCTGGGCGAACGCGAAACTCAAGGAGATCGCAGCGCAGACGGTCATCACCGACTGAGCGACGGCACCGTCAGGGACGTTCGAACCTCTCCTCGCGCCCGAGTCTGCGCAACCGGATCCACTCGCGCAGACCGGCCGGGTCGCGGCGCGTGATCAGGAAGTACCAGCCGAACCGCACCCATTCCTGGGGCAGCAACCGGCGCAGTCCCGGCTGCGACAGCAGGTAGCCGCGGTTGCGGTAGGTGAAGAAGCGCTTGGTGTCGTTGTCCGGATACTGCGTGTGCATCCGGCCGCCGAGAATCGGCTTGAACTCGTCGGCACCGTCCGGGTGCAGATAGGCCGTCTGCAGGCAGGTGCCGAACGGCAGTCCCGAGCGGACGAGACGCCGGTGCACCTCGACCTCATCGCCACGGACGAACAGGCGCAGGTCGGGCACACCCACCGCGTCGATCGCCGCGGCGGTGAAGAGCGCACCGTTGAACAGCGAGGCGATGCCGGGCAACAGGTCCTCGTCGCCGAGTTCGTGCCGCCACCGCCGCCACACCACACCGCGACGCAGCGGGAAGGCGAGGCGGTCGGGTTGCGCGATGTCGCACACGACCGGCGACACCTCGGCCAGGCCGTTGCGTTGCGCGCAGTCGAGCAGCGTCGCGAGCACGTCCGGTCCCTCTGGGCGGCCGTCGTCGTCGGCGAGCCACACCCGGTCGGCTCCCAGCGACAGCGCGTACAGGATGCCGAGGGCGAAGCCGCCTGCTCCACCGAGATTGTGCTTCGAGCCGAGATAACTCGTGGGCAGGTCCACCGCGTCGACGAGCTCACGCACCGCGTCCTCGTCGCCGTTGTCGACCACCACGAGATGGTCGAGCGGACGGGACTGCGAGGCAAGAACTTTCAGCGAATCCGCCAGCAGTTCGCGTCGGCGGTGTGTGACGACGACGCCGATGATCCGTTCGTCAGCCACCGTTCGAACCCGTCGAGGCCGCGGCGTCGGGGGCGGACTTCGCGATCCGCTCACGCTCGAGCTCGTGGAGGATCGTGCGCACGTGATCGCCGGCCTCGTCGCCCTCGTAGGCGCGCACCACGTGCTCGATGTCGCCCTGCTCGCGGATCTGGCCGTGGTCGATCCACATCGCCTGGTCGCACAGTTGGGCGAGGAACTCGTTCGAATGGCTGGCGAACACGAGGATGCCCGAGCGCGCGACGAGATCCTGCAGACGCACCCGCGCCTTCTTCATGAACTCCGCGTCGACCGCGCCGATGCCCTCGTCGAGCAGCAGGATCTCGGGATCGATGCTGGTGACAACGCCGAGCGCGACACGCACCCGCATACCGGTCGAGTAGGTGCGCAGCGGCATGTTGAGGTAGTCGCCGAGCTCGGTGAAGTCCGCGATCTCGTCGACCTTGGCCAGCATCTGCTTGCGGCTCATCCCGAGGAACATGCCGCGGATGATGATGTTCTCGTAGCCGGAGATCTCCGGGTCCATGCCGACGCCGAGGTCGAACACCGGCGCGACGCGACCCTTCACCCGAGCGTGGCCGCGCGTGGGCTCGTAGATCCCGGAGAGCAGACGCAGCAGCGTGGACTTGCCGGCACCGTTGTGGCCGACGAGCCCGACGCGGTCGCCTTCCTTCAACGACATCGTGATGTCGCGCAGAGCCTCGACGACCACGACATCGGAGTCGTTGCGGCCGATCGCCCCGCCCGCCTTACCCAGGAATGCCTTCTTCAAGGACCGGGTCTTGGCGTCGAAGATGGGAAAGTCGACGCACGCGCCGCGCGTTTCGATGCTGACCCGACTCACGATGCTGCTCCAGACGCTGACACGGGACCCGAGCGTACCCGTCGCGCCGATACCCGAGTCCCGGGGCGTACCCGGTGGGACTACAGGTACTGGCCGGTTCCGGGGTGGGTCTGACCGGGAAACGATTGATCGTTCTGGCCGCGACCGCCCTGCGCGACGCCGGGAGGAAGCGCTCCCTGACGCATCTGCTCGAGCTGGGCACGAGCCGCCATCTGCTGAGCGAACAGCGCTGTCTGGATGCCGTGGAACAGACCTTCGAGCCAACCGACGAGCTGAGCCTGCGCGATGCGCAGCTCGGCGTCGGAGGGCACCGCGTCCTCACCGAAGGGCAGCGCGAGCCGCTCGAGTTCCTCCCGCAGATCGGGGGCGAGGCCCTGACCGAGTTCGCGGATGGACGACAGGTGGATGTCCTTGAGCCGGGTGCGGCTGGCGTCGTCGAGCGGCGCGGCCTTCACCTCTTCGAGGAGCTGTTTGATCATGGTGCCGATCCGCATGACCTTCGCCGGCTGCTCGACCATGTCGGCCAGGGATTCGCCGCCGTTCTCGGTCTTCTCCTCCTCCGGCCGGCCGTCGGCCTCCACGCGGGCCGCCTCCTCGCGGGAGACACGGATGGGCCGGCCGTCGGGGCCGATCACGAGAACCTGGTCGTTGTCCGGATGCGTCATGGCTCCATTCTCCCTTTCCCACCTCGGGGGTGCCCGGTTACCCGAGGGACCCGGAGTGCCGGGTACCCCGACCGAGCCTACCGAGAGGGCAACGCCGAGTGCAGGTACGGCGCGTCCCATTGACATCGGGACCTAGAGTGTCTGCCATGGCTTACGACGTTGCCCGGATCCGGGGGTTGATCCCCTCGCTCGGGGACGGGTGGATCCATCTCGATCCACGGGCCGGTATGCAGATCCCCGATGTGGTGTCGCGCACCGTGTCCACTGCCTTCCGCAACTCGGCCGCGTCGTCGACCGGACGGCACCTGTCGTCACGTCGCAGCGCCGCGATCCTCCAGGAGGCGCGCGTCGCGGTCGCGGAACTCGTGGGTGCCGATCCGGACGGGGTCGTCCTGGGCCCGAGCCACGCGGTGTTGCTCGCCTGGCTCGCCGAAGCACTCAGTTCCCGCCTCGGGCTCGGCACCGGCATGGTGCTCTCACGGCTCGACGACGAGGCGAACATCGCTCCCTGGTTGCGGGTCGCGAGCCGCTACGGCGCGCAGGTGCGCTGGGCCGAGGTCGAGATCGAGACGTGCGAGCTGCCCACCTGGCAGTACGAGGAACTCATCACGCCCACCACCCGGCTCGTCGCGCTCACCGCGGCGTCGTCGATCGTCGGCACCGCGCCCGACGTGCGAGTCGTCGCGGATCTCGTCCACGAGGTCGGTGGGCTCATGGTCGTCGACGCCGCGGGCGCTGCCCCCTACGCCCACGTCGACATCGACGATCTCGGCGCCGACGTCATCACCGTCGACATCGCCTCGTGGGGCGGCCCGCAGATCGGTGCGCTCGTCTTCTCCGACCCCGCGCATCTCGAACGGGTTCCGGCCATGTCGCTGAACCCGCACGCGCGCGGCGCCGAACGCCTCGAGGTGGGCGGTCACCAGTTCGGTCTGCTCGCCGGTATCCCCGCGTCCATCGACTTCATGGCCTCACTGGACGACGACGCCACCGGTTCGCGCCGCGAGCGTCTCGACATCTCGATCAGCTCGATGCAGAACTACCAGGACGTGCTGTTCGACCGTCTGATGCGACAGCTCGACAGTCTCACCGGCGTGATCGTGCTCGGCCGCGCGTCGAGCCGCGTCCCCACCCTCAGCTTCACCGTCGACGGGGTCCCGGCCGAGAAGGTCGCCGCGCATCTCGCCGACCGCCGCATCGCGACGGTGGCGAGCACCCGCGGATCGAGCCGGCTCCTCGACTCCCTCGGCGTCAGCGACGAAGGGGGAGCGGTGAGCATCGGCCTCGCCCCCTACACCACGAGCTTCGAGGTCGATCAGCTCGTCCGTGAGCTCCGCAACCTCTAGTTCCGTTCGATCCGCAGCACGACCTTCCCGACGGTCTCGGGGCTGTCGAGCAGTTCGTGCGCCTGTGCCGCCTCGGTGATCGGCAGCTCGGCGTGCACGACGGGATGGACCTTCGCCTCCTCGATGAGCGGCCACAGATCGGCGCGCACGGAGTCGATGATCGCGCTCTTGCCCGACGGCCCCGAGTCCGGACGGCCGCGCAGACCGGTCGCGATGACGTGACCGCGCTTGGCGAGCAACTTGCCGAGGTGCAGTTCACCCTTCGTGCCACCCTGCATGCCGATGACGACGAGCCGTCCGTCCGGAGCGAGGACGTCGATGTTCCGGGACAGGTACTTCGCACCCATGTTGTCGAGCACCACGTCGGCGCCACCGAAGGCAGTGCGCACCTCGGAGACGAAGTCCTGTTCGCGGTAGTCGATCGCCAGGTCGGCGCCGAGTTCGCGGCAGCGGTCGAGTTTGCCGGCCGAGGCCGTCACCGCCACCTTCGCGCCGAGCGCCTTGCCCACCTGGATGGCATGTGTGCCGATGCCTCCGCCGCCACCGTGGACGAGCAGGACGTCGCCGCGCTTCAGGCCGGCGGTCATCACGACGTTCGACCACACCGTGCACGCGATCTCGGGAAGCGACGCGGCGACCGCGATGTCCATGCCCTTCGGGACGGGCAGCAGCTGGGAGGCAGGGACCGCGACCTTCTCGGCGTAACCGCCACCGGTGAGGAGGGCACAGACCTTGTCGCCGATGTTCCAGCCCGTCACACCCTCGCCGAGTTCGGAGATCACTCCGGAGCATTCGAGGCCCAGGATGTCGCTCGCCCCCGGGGGCGGCGGGTAGAGGCCGCGCCGTTGCAGCAGGTCGGCGCGGTTGACCGCGGTCGCCGCGACATCGAGAAGTACGTGCCCGGGAGGCAGGTCCGGGTCGGGCTGCTCGGTCCACCGGAGAACTTCTGGACCACCGGGTTCGGTGGCGACGATTGCATACATGTGTTCGACGCTATCGCGTGCGGGGCAGTGAGGAGACGATCACGCCGCTCGCCGCGCGCTCACCTGCTCGAAGCTACCGTGCGGTAACCGGATCGGGCCGTCGGCATTACACTCCCGGCGTGACCAGCGAACGAGACGAACCCAAGTGGCTGACCGCAAAGGAGCAGGAGGCCTGGCGTCTCTACATGGACGGCAACAACCGTCTCATGAGCGCCCTCAGTCGGTCTCTCAACGACCGACACGACCTGTCGCTGGCGGAATATCGGATCCTGGTCATGCTCTCCGAAGCCCCCGAGGGCGCCCTGCGCATGAGCGATCTCGCCGACGGCGTGCTCTCCTCACGCAGCCGGCTCACCCATCAGATCCGGCGGATGGAGCAGGAGAAGATGGTCGTGCGCAGCTCGTGCCCCGACGACGGTCGCGGTGTGCTCGCCACCATCACCGACGAAGGCAGGCGGCGTCTGGCGGAGGCCGCCCCCACCCACGTCGACGACGTGCGCAACTACCTCATCGACCTGCTGTCGGCCGACGAGCTCGACATGCTGGCGCGGGTCTTCGCGCGCGTCGAGCACACTCTGGCCGACCGCTGAGGTCGCGAATCGGTTATGCCCTGCTTGCGCGGAGCGGTTAGGATCTGCCACGGAAGCGTGGCAGAGCGGCCGAATGCACTCGCCTTGAAAGCGAGCTTGGGTAACACCAACGGGGGTTCAAATCCCTCCGCTTCCGCCACGGAAGAGGTTCCGGCACCCGTCAGGGAGTCGGAGCCTCTTCTCGTTTTCTACCGCCGGGTGGCGACCATCTTCTCCTCGAGGATCCAGGTGCGCCCCTCGTCCCCAGCTTCCGTCGAACCGTGAGAAAGCCCCGAGCTTCGGGTCGGCGACGCCGGTCAGAAGAGTGGCACCGAGAGCATTCATGCGGCCGGTGTGCCCGCGCAGTGCGGGCATGTCCCCGGTTCCCGTGGACCGATCACATCTGTCAGCTCGGTCCGGCGGCCACCGCTCGTTCCACGGCCGCGGCCGCACCGTCGTGCCAGGGCTCACCGTGGCCGACGAGGACGTGCTTCGCGCCGGTGCCGGCGATGGCCGCCAGCGAGGCGAGGGCCGTCCTGCTGTCGGCGGTCGCCGCACCCGAGACGATCTGCGGACCGTGCCTGCCCGTGTACGGATCGAGGGTGACGATGGCGTCGCCGACGATCACGGTGTCGCGGTCCGGGAGATGCAGCGCGCAGTGCCCGTAGGTGTGGCCGGGTGTGTGCAGGGGGACGGGGCGGCCCGGCAGGTCGAGCGGTTGGGAGTCCTGGAAGAGCGTCACGTCGTGGACCCCGCGCACCCACAGCGCACCGGCCACGGTCATCCGGGCGAGAACGGGGATGCAGGCGGGATATCGAACGGGATAGAGCAGCCGGTTGCGTTCGTGCTGGTAACGATAGGGGTGGGCGGCGAGGAACTTCTCGTCGCGATGCGCCCATACCGGAACCCGCCACCGTTCACGCAGCCGCTTCGCCGACCCGACGTGATCGAAGTGGGCGTGCGTGAGGACGACTCCCTGCACGTCGTCGATCCGGCGACCGATGCGTGAGATCGCCTCTTCGATGCGACCAGCGGTCGCGGGTAGTCCCGTGTCGACGACGGTCACTCCGGCGTCGTCCTCGATCAGGTAGACGTTGACGTCGGCGTGCGCGAGGCGATGCACGCCCGGTGCGACATCCGTGTGGAGCATGGCGGCCCTTCGCTCGGGTGAACGTGCGGGTTCAGCTGTGTCCGTCGATCTCGTCGGCGATGAAGGCGGCCCACGACCGCACCTCGTCCTCGCCTGCGGACGGACTGAACGACCGGTAGTCGAGCGCGGCGAGTTCGGACACCAGATCCGTTGTGTCCTCGGTGCTTTCGTCGCCCACCGCGAACAACCACACGAGCTGCTGACTCAGCCCGGAGGCCCGCGACGACAACAGTTCGACGGTGTCGGGCGAGTACTCGCCGGCGTCGACCTCGCCTCCGAAGACGACGCCCTCGAACTCTTCCGACCGCTCGAGATCGGAGGTGTCACCGACGGTGACGTCGATGTCCCGCTCTCCCAGCGCGTCGGCGACGAGCCGGGCGATCTTCTGGGCCGGACCTTCGGGGCTGTCCGTGACGACGAGAACGGTCATTGTGTCTCCAGCATGTTCGGCGACTTGGGTTCACTGGTGCGTTCCCGGTCCCCGAGGGGCGGAAACATGCCCCCGGCCGTGTCAGCGGTAGACGCCGAGTGCCCGCACCCCCGGCGCCCCCGACCGGCGGACGAACTCGGAGTCGGCGAGGCGTTCGTCCGCACCGAGATCCAGCGACAGGTCGACGGTGGTGGCGAGCCGGTAGGGCTTGCTCTCGATCACGTCCCCGATCGCGCGTCGCAGTCGCGACACCTCGGCGCGGACCGACACGGCATGGTCGTCGTCCCCGTAGAGGGCCCGGCTGAGCGCTGCGACCGTCATGCCGTCCGGGCCGCGCTCGTGCAGCAACAGCAGGATCTCGGCCTGACGTGCGGTGACGATGCTGTGCCACGAGTCGTCGTCCCCGAAGACCTCCACTGTGGGCGACGACGACACGTGCAGCACCATCCGCATGCGCGACGACGAGGCCGCGCCGCGGATCAGCCAGCCGTGCGAAAGCCGCTCGGGCACACACAGTCCCATACCGGGAACTGTCAGTGGGCGTGCGTGCCGCGGAACCGCGACCCGCTCGGCGGCGATACCGGAGGCGTGCGCGACCCAGCCGTCCTCGTCGACGAGCAGCACCGGTCCCCGCGTCGACGACAGCAACGGAGCAGCCTCGGTGCGCAGCCGTTCGAGTCGCACCTCGTGCCGTCGCCACAGTTGTGCTTCGGCGAGCCGGACGGCGGTGTCGACGAGGGCGATGATGGCCGGGTGCAGGGTCAGCGCGGGACCGCTGACGTCGACGATGCCCAGTAGGTCGCCGCGGATCGGATCGTGGATCGGCGCAGCGGTGCAGTACCAGGGATGCTGGGTCGTCTCGAAGTGTTCACCCGAGAACAACTGCACGGGCGCGGCCTCCGCGAGCGCCGTGCCGATGGCGTTCGTGCCGACGGTCGACTCCGTCCACACAGTTCCCTCCTGGAAACCGAGGGCGTCGGCGCGTGACCGGATCGGTGCCGAACCGCTGCGCCAGAGGATCACGCCGTCGGCGTCGGTCACCACCAGCAGCAGATGCGAGGCGTCGGCGACGGGTGTGATGACCTGCTCGAGATCGCCGATCACCGCGGAGAGGGCGGACGCGCGGCGACGTCGCTCGATCTCCGCGACGGGCAGCCGGCTGCGTTCGTTGGTGCCGGTGGGATCGAGGCCCGCGTCGAGCACGCGCTGCCACGAACGGGACACGAGCGGACGGGGTCGCATGGGTGACCGGGCGCCGCCGATGACCGCGTCGTGCATCCGCGTCAACTCGCGCGCGTAGCGCGACAGGTCGGTGCCGGGCGCGATCGCGCTGAACGTGGTCACGGTCTCCTCTTCGTCGTCGTCCTCGGAGCATAGGTGGCAAATGTGTGCTGCGCCACAAGTGGGGCGCCGTGCAACGTGACGCAACGCTTGCGGGGGACCGGCCGCGGGGAGTGTCCTGGATCACATCACCACGGGAAAGGACTCACCATGACCGACACCCTCGACAAGCCCACGACCTCCGGCACCGCGACGCCCGACGAACGCGTCGACGCCTGGTTGCAAGCTTTCGAAACCGCCCTCGCACAGCGCGATGTCGACGCCGCTGCGGGCCTGTTCGGCACCGATTCCTTCTGGCGCGACCTGGTCGCCTTCACCTGGAACCTCAAGACCGTCGAGGGACGCGAGGGCGTCTCGGACATGCTGCACGCGCGACTCGCCGACACCGATCCCAGCGGCTTCCGCACCACCGAACCAGCGAGCGACGACGACGGCGTACTCAGCGCCTGGATCGCGTTCGAGACCGCGGTCGGTCGCGGCGTCGGCCACCTGCGTCTCAAGCGCGACGAGGAGAGCGGCCAGGACCGCGCCTTCACGCTGCTGACCACGATGCAGGAGCTGAAGGGATACGAGGAGAACAAGGGCACGCGTCGTCCCCGCGGCACGAAGCACGGCGCCGACAAGCAGAGGGTCACGTGGTCGGAGCAGCGCGAGATCGAGGAACGCGAACTCGGTTACACGCGTCAGCCCTACATCGTGATCATCGGTGGTGGTCAGGGCGGTATCGCGCTCGGTGCGCGCCTGCGTCAGCTCGGTGTTCCCGCAATCGTGCTCGACAAGCACGACCGTCCCGGCGACCAGTGGCGCAGCCGCTACAAGTCGCTGTGTCTGCACGACCCCGTCTGGTACGACCACCTGCCGTACATGCCGTTCCCCGACAACTGGCCGGTCTTCGCGCCCAAGGACAAGATCGCGGACTGGCTCGAGATGTACACGAAGGTGATGGAGGTCCCCTACTGGTCGAAGTCGGAGTGCACCTCCGCGAGCTACGACGAGGCAACGGGCGAATGGACCGTCAACGTCCTGCGCGACGGCGAACCGGTGGTCCTCCGGCCGAAGCAACTCGTCATCGCGACCGGCATGTCGGGTAAGCCGAACATCCCCGACTTCCCCGGCATGGACCTGTTCCGCGGCGAGCAGCACCACTCCAGCGCCCACCCGGGTCCGGACGCCTACGCCGGCAAGAAGGCCGTCGTGATCGGTGCCAACAACAGTGCCCACGACATCTGCGGTGCCCTGTGGGAGGTGGGCGCCGACGTCACCATGGTGCAGCGCTCGTCGACGCACATCGTCCGGTCCGATTCGCTGATGGATCTCGGTCTCGGCGACCTGTACTCCGAGCGGGCCCTCGCCGCCGGCGTCACCACCCAGAAGGCCGACCTGACCTTCGCGTCCCTGCCGTACCGGATCATGCACGAGTTCCAGATCCCCATCTACGAGAAGATCCGCGAACGCGACGCCGAGTTCTACGACCGGCTCGAGAAGGCGGGCTTCCAGCACGACTGGGGTGACGACGGTTCGGGCCTGTTCATGAAGTACCTGCGTCGCGCATCCGGCTACTACATCGATGTCGGTGCCTCGGAACTCGTCGCGAACGGCGACATCAAGCTCGCCCACGGCAACGTCCGCGAACTCACCGAGACGTCGGTGATCCTCGAGGACGGCACCGAACTCGAGGCCGATCTCGTCGTCTACGCGACCGGCTACGGCTCGATGAACGGCTGGGTCGCCGACCTGATCTCGCAGGAGGTCGCCGACAAGGTGGGCAAGTGCTGGGGCCTGGGCTCCGACACCACCAAGGACCCCGGCCCCTGGGAGGGTGAGCAGCGCAACATGTGGAAGCCCACGCAGCAGGACGGCCTGTGGTTCCACGGCGGCAACCTGCACCAGTCGCGGCACTACTCGCTCTACTTGGCGCTGCAACTCAAGGCGCGTTACGAGGGCCTCCCGACCCCGGTCTACGGGTTGCAGGAGGTGCACCACCTCCGCTGACCGACACAGCTCTCCCACGCGTCGCTCCCGCCGCCCGGCGGGGGCGACGCGGCCGTGGATCCTCCGATTCGTCACGAATAGGAGGGTGAATATTAGGGTCGCGTGCAGGTCCGCTTGACCGGGTACAGGTAGTGACTGTGAGATCACTGCAGGTCGTCGGGGGACGGGGAGTTCGATGGTGAAGAGACGCGCGGCGGCTGTAGCGGTGGCCCTGATGGTGCCGGTCTCCGGCACGACGATCGCCCATGCCCAACCGATCCATGGACAACCGGCGCACGTGCAGCCGGTGTCGGCCAGGATCGACCATGTCGAGCGGGTCGGCGACAGGCAGACGAAGCTGTTCGTCCACTCGGCCGCGATGAACCGGGTCGTGCCGGTGCAGGTGCTGCACCCGGCCTCGGCGGGGCCGCGCCCCACCCTCTACCTGCTCGACGGCGTCAGCGCCGGCGAGGAGTCCGAGTTCCGCGAGAGCACGTGGACCCAACGCACCGACATCGCGGAGTTCTTCGCCGACAAGAACACCAACGTCGTCCTTCCCGTGGGTGGCACCGCGAGCTACTACACCGACTGGAACAACCCCGACCCCGTGCTCGGGATCAACAAGTGGGAGACCTTCCTGACTGAGGAACTACCCCCGCTGATCGACGCCGAGTTCGACGGCAACGGCACCAACGCCGTCGCGGGCCTGTCGATGGGCGCCACCGGGGCGATGTCCCTGATCACCCGCAATCCCGACCTCTACCAGGGAGTCGCGGCGCTCAGCGGCTGCTACGACACCTCCAGCGACCGCTCCCGCGACACCGTCCGCGGAACCGTCGCGTACAAGGGCGGCAACCCCGACAACATGTGGGGACCGCCCGACGACGCCCGATGGGAGGAGCACGACTCCTACCTGCTCGCCGAGAAGCTGCGCGGCAAGGAGGTCTTCCTCAGCACCGGCAACGGCCTGCTCGGCCCGCACGATCTCGGCGCCGGTCAGGACGTGCTCACCGTCGGCGCGCCGCTCGAGATCGGCACCTTCGTGTGCACCGTCACCTACGACCGTCGCCTCCGCGAACTCGGTATCCCCGCGCAGGTCGTCTACCGCCCGTGGGGTACGCATTCGTGGGGCTACTGGCAGGACGACATCAAGGCCGCGTGGCCGACCCTCGCCGACGCACTCCGACTCCGCTGATCGCGCGTCGACGGCACCGTCTCAGTGGAGGCGGATGCGGTCGACGGCCGGCGGCTCCACGCGTGAGCGGGTCGCCAGATAGTTGTTGAGGGCGTCGAGATCCTTGCCCGCGCCGACCAGTCCGTGCGCTTCCGTACACACGGTGAAACCGTCTCCGCCGCCGGCCAGGAAGTTGTTCATCACGACCTTGTACACACGCTCGGGGTCGACGGCCTCGCCGTCGATCGTGATCGAACGGATCCGTTCGCCGCGCGGCGCCAGGCGGTCGAGCGTGTAGGTGAGATTGTGCGACGGCGCCAGGATGCGTTCGATCTCCGAGCCGACCGGGCCGTCCTGGAACTGCTGCTCGAGCAGCACGTCGAGTTGGGCTCCGGTGAGGTCGAGTACCTGCAGCATGTTCCCGAAGGGCTGCACGGCGTAGGTCTCGCGGTACGAGACGGTGCCGTCGCCGGCGAGGAGGTCGCCGCGGAGTCCGCCGGGGTTCATCAGGGCGATCTGCGCCCCGAGATGCCGCGTCGCGGCGAGTTGTGCGTCGGCCACCAGATTGCCCAACGCAGACTCTCCGCTCGGGCTCTCGCTGCGCGTGACGTCGGCACCGATGCGGGCGATGGACCGGTTCGCGACCACCGCCGACTTCTCGACCGCCCGGTCGACGAACTCGAGGGTGGTCGGATCCGGGTCGATGTCGTGCGTGACGACCTGCGTGAAGACGACGGTCCGGTCGCGCAGCACCTCTCGGCTCTGTCGGTCGATGACCAGATCGGCGACGGAGAGGATGCGCCCGTGCGAGGCGCCCTGCACGACGGTGCGCGGCCTGCCCGCCGGGTCGGTGTACGTGCAGTTGAAGTGCCGGTCGCCGTCGGAGGTGACGATGAGGTCCACCTCGGGGGAGACGGACGTCGCGATCGCCGCCGCCCCGCCGTCCCCGCTCGGGCACGGATCGTCGCCGTCGATGGCTCCGATGTCGCCCTTGTAGAGCACCACGATCGAGCGGACGCCGAGCGCGCCGAGGATGTCGGCGGTGCGATTGACCGCGGCGATCTCGTCCTCGAACCGCAATCCCGCGATCGCATCGGGCCGGATCATGTCGGGGGTGTTGCTCGGCACGACGCCGATGACCCCGACGGGCAGGCCGTCGACGTAGTCGATGCTGTAGGGGAGTGCGGCCGGTGTGCCGTCCGACGTGGTGAGGTTGGCGCCGAGAATCGGGAAGTTCGCGCCCTCGAACGGCTCGGTGTAGAGGCACCCTTCCTTCGGGTGACAACCGCCGTCCCGGAGCCGCTCGAATTCGGCGTAGCCGCGGTCGAGTTCGTGGTTGCCGAGGGTCGCGGCGGTGAGATCGAGTTCGTCGAGCAGAGCGATGGTCGGCTCGTCGTGGAACAGGCCCGACTCGAGCGGCGACGAACCCCACGTGTCGCCCACGGCGTAGAGCACGGAGTTGTCGGCCTGCTCCCGGAGCTGGCGGACGTAGGCGGCGAGATAGGCCGCACCCCCCGCGGGGACCGAGACGTCGTCCGACCGGACGACCTCGCCGTGCAGTCCCTGCGGGGGCAGCAGATTTCCGTGCAGGTCGCCGAATGCGATCACCCGGAGCGGGACGGTGTTCGAAGGGACGGTGCTCGACGGTGCAGCGCCGGCAGGTGCCGCACCACCGAAGGCGACCAGTGAGCCGACGACTGCGCAGGCCGACAGGGCGCGCCGCACCTTGCCTGCCCCCATGCAGTTCCTCCGACCCCGGCCCGATCCGACCGCCCGAGTCTGTCAGGGCCGGATCACGCCACCGATACCCAGCCATAACGGTTGGGTCTCGTCACAGGATCAGCCGATGCCGGCGAGTGCCCGTCCCTGCCCGGTCGCGAAGTCGAGGAACAGATCGTTCTCGTGCGGGTCGCCGATCGTCACCCGGGTGCCCTCGCCCGTGAAGTTGCGGAGCACCACGCCTGCCTCCGCTGCGGCTTCGGAGAACGCGGCGGAGCGTTCACCCAGCGGCAGCCAGAGGAAGTTCGCGGCACTCGTGGGCACCTCGTAGCCGGCCTCGACGAGTGCCGCGTGGACCCGTTCCCGCTCGGCGACGACGCCCTCGGTGCGCGCGAGCAACTCGGTCGCGGCGGCGAGCGAGGCCACGGCAGCCGTCTGGGCGAGCGAGTTCACGGAGAACGGGGTGTGGACCTTGCTCAGCGCCGTCACGACGGACGGGTCGGCGACCGCGTATCCGACGCGGATACCGGCGAGACCGTAGGCCTTGGAGAAGGTGCGGAGCACGACGACGTTGCTGCGACCCTCCGCGAGCTCGAGACCGTCGGCCAGATCCTCACCGGGCTCGGGGCGGACGTACTCGAAGTACGCCTCGTCGAGGGCGACGACAATGTGCTCGGGGACGGCGTCGAGGAACTGCGCGAGCTCCTCCT
Source organism: Rhodococcus sp. PAE-6 (assembly GCF_025290685.1). Lineage (NCBI taxonomy): Bacteria > Bacillati > Actinomycetota > Actinomycetes > Mycobacteriales > Nocardiaceae > Rhodococcus > Rhodococcus sp. PAE-6. Next base: position 7,383 of record NZ_JAOCLZ010000004.1, on the reverse strand, counting down.
TGCCCAGCAGCGACCCGGTGGGATTGTTGGGATTGCACACGAAGATCAGCCGCGTGCGGTCGGTGATCGCGGCGAGCATGGCCTTCAGGTCGTGACCGTGGTCCGCGGTGTTCGGGACGCGCACGGCGGTCGCGCCGGCGACGGCCGCGATGATCGGGTACGCCTCGAACGACCGCCACGCGAAGATCACCTCGTCGCCCGCATCGCACGTGATCTGCACGAGCTCCTGGCACAGGCTCACCGATCCGCAGCCCACGGCGATCTGCTCGGTCGGGACGCCGAGTCGTTCCGACAGTGCCGCGATGAGCTCCGTCGCGCTGTTGTCGGGGTAGCGGTTGAGGCCGGCGGCAGCGTCGGCGATCGCCTCCCGGACGCTGGGGAGCGGACCGATGGTCGTCTCGTTGCTGGCGAGCTTCACCGCACCGGGGAACGAGCGGCCCGGAACGTAGGCGGGGATCGATTCGAGGTCGGGGCGGGTCTGTGGAGTCACGAGCCGATTATGCGCCTCGTCGTGTGACCGCCGGTCGGCAGGATGGGGGAGGCCGTCCATCTACACGCCTCTGACCAGGCGTTTTGCGTTTCCCCTGGGGGCATGTGTAATGTTTCGATCCGGCGGTTCGAGAGCATCGAATCCCCGAGGAGGCGTGCCAGAGCGGCCGAATGGGACTCACTGCTAATGAGTTGTCCCCCTTACCGGGGACCGGAGGTTCAAATCCTCTCGCCTCCGCCAGTTGGTGTAGCGTCACCAACGACAATTGAATACACATGCGCCCGTAGCTCAACGGATAGAGCATCTGACTACGGATCAGAAGGTTAGGGGTTCGAATCCCTTCGGGCGCACACACGAAAACCCTCACCGGTACTCCGGTGAGGGTTTTCTCGTATCTGGTTACGGAGTCGCCACGACACAGAATCGACACGGCTTGCTGACCGGCTTCAGCGACATCTTGTGGCTATCTTCACTCGGCAAGGGGCGTCACGTGACTTCCCCGGACTACAGGAGGGTGTGTGCAAGATCGGTCCCGGTCCAACAAACAGATGGAGATTCTTGCCCAGTGCCTCCGTGACAATGTCGCGACACCGGAGGGCGCTCCCGACTACGACGACGTCATGATCTGGTACGACGAGTTGGCGGCAGAGGTTCACGGCGCCAGCTCGGGTGCAAGGTGCTGGAAGACGAAGCCGAACTCTCTCCTATGCTCGACGATGTAGAGAAGCTGCTTCGAGACGCACAGCGGAAGGGGATGGAACAGTGACGGCTTTCGTGATCGAGTACAACCGGAAGACTGCCGACCGGACGGTTACGTCATTCCCCGGCGTCGACGGACGACGTGCTGCTATGCGTCGGCGTCTCGAGCTCGAGAAGTCTCGAACGGACAAAGATGTGGAGATTGTTTCGCTGGTGAGCGACTCCCTCGAGACGCTTCGTCGCACGCACTCCAGGTACTTTCAGGGCCGGGAACTGGCTGCAAACGCCTGACAGGCTAGGTTCGACCAGTTCGGGCACACAGACCAAACCCTCATCGATCCTGTCGGTGAGGGTTTTCTCGTTCGAGGATTACTGTTTCCGGTTGCGCTCACGTGAGCTTCGCGATGATCCTCTCGGTGAAGTCCTCGATCGGCGCGCGGTACTGCTCGGCGGTGCCGAGGAGGTGATCGTGGTCGCCCGAGTGGGTGGCCTCCCAGTTGGCCCACGGCGACACCATGACGCCGGCACAGGATCGGTACCGGGCTCGGCGGGTGGGGTTCGATGGTCATCTCGGGGATGTCGTAGTACTCGCCCCGGAACGAGACCCATCCTCCCTTCCACAGTTCGCGCAGTGCCCAGATCATTTCGTTCGGTCGAGGTCCCTGTGGTTGTCGAAGTCCTGGCCGAGCAGTTCGAACTCCTCGCGCATCCATCCCGCGGACAGTCCGATGGAGACCCGGTCTCCGGCGACCAGAACGGCTTGCCGCTCTCGTGCCCGGGGTAGATCGTCTTCAACTCCTTCGGGTAGATGAGGTGGTCCGAGACGAGCAGGCCGTGGAATCCGGCGTCGTCGAGCATGCGGGCGACGACCGGCATCTCCGTGGCCTTCATGAATGCGGTCCCGCTCCGGAACTTCACTCGAATGCCCTCCGAATTTTCGATGCGCGCCGACGATGAAAGAGTGACGTTTACATTATCAAGAACAAGGTTCCATCAGAGTATGTGACCGCAGTCATGAGGTGAAACGCCACCGTCCCCGGTCCTGCGCTACGAGTGAACGTTCCGTCTTTGTGTCGAGCTGACCCTCCACCTGGAGTCGGGGACTCGATCGTTCGTGTCCCCGGTCGGAGATCCTGCCGGTACTGCAGGTGGAATCCGTCTATTGACGAGCCCGCTGGGGCGGAAGTAGATTTCGTACCACTCTCGAAAAGTTAACGACAATTCGCACGATGGTCCGGAAACGGCGGTCGCGCTCTGCGGGGAGAAGACATGGAACTTGCGTGGTCAGAGGCAGACGCCGCCTTCAGAGACGAGGTGCGATCGTTTCTCGAGGAGAAGCTGACGCCCGAACTGCGGCGGGCCGGCCGACTCGCGACGAGCGTGTACTCCGACCACGAAGCGAGCATGGAGTGGCAGCGCATCCTCCATGAGCGTGGTTGGGCGGCGCCGGCCTGGCCGGTCGAGTACGGCGGATGCGACTGGACGCAAACGCAGCACTACATCTTCAGCCGCGAGTCGATCCTCGCGGGCGCCCCGAACCTGTCGCCGATGGGCATCCGCATGGTCGCGCACGCGATCGTCGCCTACGGCACCGAAGAACAGAAGAGCTACTTCCTGCCCCGGATCCTCACAGGTGAGGTCTTCTTCTGTCAGGGCTACTCCGAGCCCGAGGCCGGCTCCGACCTCGCGTCGCTCAGCATGGCGGCGGTCGACGACGGCGACGACCTGATCGTCACCGGCAGCAAGATCTGGACCACGCACGCCACCGAGGCGAACTGGATGTTCGCGCTCGTGCGCACGTCGAAGACCGGTCGCAAGCAGCAGGGCATCACCTTCCTGCTCATCGACATGACCTCGCCCGGCATCGAGATCCGCCCTCTGGTCATGACGTCCGGTGAGGAAGTGCAGAACCAGGTCTTCTTCGACGGTGTGCGCGTCCCGAAGAAGAACGTGCTCGGGAAAATCGACGACGGCTGGACCGTCGCGAAATACCTGCTCGTCTTCGAACGCGGGGGAGCGGCGGCAGCGCCGGCCCTGCAGGTCATGGCCGAACGAATCGCCGAGGAGGCCGCCGAACAGCCCGGTCCGTCGGGTGGCAGGCTCATCGACGATCCGGCGTTCTCCGCCAAGCTCGCCGAGGCACGTATCCGCACCGAGGTACTCGAGATCCTCGAATACCGCACTCTCGCAGCGTTGTCCGCGGGCAAGAACCCCGGTCCCGCGTCGTCGATGCTCAAGATCCTGGGCACCGAACTCAGCCAGACGATCACCCAGCTGACCCTCGAGGCGGCCGGTCCGCGCGGTCGGGTCTACCAGCCGCACATCACCGCGCCCGGTGGTCCGGTGGCCGACTACGTGCCGCCCGCCGACGGTTACGTCAGCGGTGAGGAGTGGCAGGCTGTCGCGCCGCTGCGTTACTTCAACGACCGCGCCGGGTCGATCTACGCCGGCAGCAACGAGATCCAGCGAAACATTCTCGCCAAAGCAGCATTGGGGCTCTGATGGACTTCGGTTTGAGCAAGGAGCAGGAGCTCCTTCGTGATTCGGTCACCAAGTTCCTCGCCGGTCGCTACGACCTGGCGCAAAGCCGGAAGGTCGCGACCACCGGCGAAGGTTGGCAACCGGAGGTGTGGCGGGCATTCGCCGAGGATCTCGGAATCCTCGGGGCCACGCTTCCGGAAGAGGTAGGGGGGATGGGCGGCGGACCGGTCGAGTTGATGGTGGTATCCGAGGCACTCGGGCACGCACTCGTCATCGAACCGTACGTCGACACGGTCGTCCTCGGGGGCGGGCTGCTCGGTCGTGCAGGGGTCGATCGAGCCCGGTCCGTCCTCGAGGCGATCGCTGCCGGTGAAGCCGTCACGGCGTTCGCCGCGACCGAGCCCACCTCCGGATACGTCTTCCACGACGTGTCCACCACCGCGCGTCGCGAGGGCGACGAGTGGGTCATCGACGGTGAGAAGACCGTCGTCACCAGCGCTCCGCTCGCAACGCACCTGCTCGTCACCGCCCGCACGTCGGGCGAGCGCACCGACACCGACGGCATCTCGCTGTTCCTCGTCGACTTCGACCCCGCGAACCCGCCGGCCGGCGTGGAGATCCACTCCTACCGCACGATCGACGACCGACGCGCTTCCGACATCGTCTTCTCGGGTCTGCGACTGCCCGCCGACTCGCTGCTCGGCGAGGAGGGCAGCGCATGGCCGTCCGTCTCGCGCGGCATCGACGAGGCGACCGCCGCCGTGTCCTCCGAAGCCGTGGGTCTGATGCGCAAGGTGCTCGCCGACACCGTCGAGTACGCCAAGCAGCGTCAGCAGTTCGGTCAGCCCATCGGCAGCTTCCAGGCACTCCAGCACCGCATGGTCGACATGTACATGGAGGTCGAGCAGGCGGTGTCCGCCGTCTACCTGGCCGTTCTTCATCTCGACAGCGACGACGCCACGCGGGCACGCGCGGTCTCGGCCGCGAAGGCGACGATCAGCCGTGCGGCACGCTTCGTCGGCCAGAACGCCGTCCAGCTCCACGGCGGCATGGGCATGACGGAGGAACTCGCCGTCGGGCACTACTTCAAGCGACTGACCGCGATCGAGTACGAGTTCGGCACCGCCGAACAGCACGTCGCCCGGTACGCACAGCTCACGAAGGGCTGATCGGATCGGTCCAGGGGCCGGTGCGGGGGATCACCCCTGCGCCGGCCCTGCATCCGTTTCCGGCGGAGCCGACAGAGCATCCTCCACGCGCGTCGCGGCGACGACGGGATCCTCGTGCTCCCACACCCGCACCACCGTCCAGCCCGCGGCCTGCAGGCGCGCATCGGTGTCCCGATCGCGCTGCACGTTGGCAGCGAGCTTGGCCACCCACCACTCGGCGTTGTTCTTCGGGAACGTCGCATGCTGCGGGCAGCTGTGCCAGAAGCAGCCGTCCACGTAGACCGCGACCCGACGACGAGGGAAGACGAGGTCGGCCCGGCGTCGCATCCCCGGCAGAGGAGCGCGGTCGACGAAGAACCGCCGCCCCCGGCGATGCAGTTCCTTGCGCAACGCCACTTCGGGAACGGTGTCGCGTCGGCGTTGCCGGCTCATCCGCGCACTCGTACGCGGATCCGTCCCGGGCCGATCCGACGCCGCCATCACGGTGTCTTTCAGGCCGCCACTCGCGGGAAGCCACCCATGCGTTCGAGGTGGTTCTCGACGTCCTCGAGGAATCCGGGCAGGAAGCGCAGATTGCCGGAGCGTGCGCGTCGGAGGAATCCTGCCGTCGCCCGCGCCGACAGCAGACGGGCGTCGAGGAGGAAACCGCCGAGGTCCTCGTAGGGAGCTTGAACGGGCCACTGCGACTCGTGCACGCGGAACGCCTGTCCGCGGGCGCCCCACGCGGCGGTCGGCCAGGTGTCGCCCGGAAGCAGCGGGGTCTCGTGGTCGGAGCTGTACGCGATGGGGTTGTTCAGCCGGTGGCCCACCCACGACGCCATCCGCACGCTGACGGCATTGCCGACCAGACGCCACCGGTGTCCGGCGCGGACACCGGGGGCCTCGACGGCAGGAGCCGTCCAGTCGGCGTCGAAGCCCTGGAGTCTCTCGGCGTCGGTCAGGCCGGGGGTGACGATCTCGCCGGACGGCAGTCGCACGGCCGGAGGGCTGGCGATACCGAGGGTCGAACCGCCCTTGAGCGTGGGCACGGCGTTGACTGCCCATCCGAGACCGCGCACACCCTCGGTCCAATAGAAGCCGCAGGGGAACAGATCGGGATTGCCCTCCATGGGCATGCCGGCGTCCTGGCCGAACAACACCGTGCGGGGATCGTCCGTGCGTGAGGCGACCATCAGGACGCGGTGCCGACGCTGGGGGAGACCGAACGCGCGGGCATCGACGACGCGATAGGCCCACATGTAGCCGAGTTCCTCGAGCGCGTCAGTGATGTGGCGCATCGCCGCACCGCGGCCGAGCTGCAGCATGAAGGGAACGTTCTCGACGACGAGCCAGCGCGGGCCGTTCTTACGCTTCACGAGACGGAACACTTCGTCGACGAGCCCGGACTTCGATCCCGTGATGCCGGCCGTGCGTCCGGCCTGGGAGAGGTCCTGGCACGGGAAGCCTGCGGCGACCAGTTCCGTATCGCGGGGGAGAGAGCGGAGACGCGTGACGTCCGGATGAAGCGGAACGTCGGGGAAGCGCGTACGTAGTACTGCCTGAGCACCCGGCTCGATCTCGCAGAGGAGTTCGGTGTTCCACCCGTGTCGCCCGAGTCCGAGCTCCAGTCCGCCGATACCGGCGAACAACCCCACCATGTTCCCCGTCGACGTCACGGCACCCTTCCTCGCTCAGCTCAACGGTGAACGTTACTCGAGAAGTAGGACGATCAGTGAGCGGACGCGACGAGCACCACGATGGAGGGGTCGTCCTACCCCTCCGGTGAAGGGCTACGGGCCATCGAAACAGCCATTGACCTCGCGATTTGGTGTTCTGGGAGATGTTCGCGTAACTTATTCCAGGTCAGAGCGACACGGACACCGACCCGGGCCGAGAGGAACGGGACAACGAGGTTGGACGAAGGCGCCTGCGAATGTGATGGCTGCGAACCTTCTGGTAAGGTTTCGAGCCGCCCCTGGTTCCGAAAACCATACGGACTTGCGTTCGTGAGGATGAGGAAGTAGGCTGGAACAGTTGCCTCAGAGCGGGTCGGACGTCAGTCCGGAGCGTGATGATGTGTGCGTGTTCTTTGAGAACTCAACAGTGTGCCGATGAATGTCAGTGCCAAATATTTTTGGTACTCCGCTCCATCATTTTCGATGGGGTGGGTATTTGCTGATCGTCTCATTCTTCCGTCTGGGATGGTCAGTGTTTGAGCTAGTTTGAGTTTTTATGCTAGTGATTTGACTCTTTTGTCTTTGACTGATTGCCCCTTCGGGGTGATTGTGAGTCTTCAACGGAGAGTTTGATCCTGGCTCAGGACGAACGCTGGCGGCGTGCTTAACACATGCAAGTCGAACGATGAAGCCCAGCTTGCTGGGTGGATTAGTGGCGAACGGGTGAGTAACACGTGGGTGATCTGCCCTGCACTCTGGGATAAGCCTGGGAAACTGGGTCTAATACCGGATATGACCTCGGGATGCATGTCCTGGGGTGGAAAGTTTTTCGGTGCAGGATGAGCCCGCGGCCTATCAGCTTGTTGGTGGGGTAATGGCCTACCAAGGC
>NZ_JAOCLZ010000049.1:0-5056 GCF_025290685.1 Rhodococcus sp. PAE-6 | reverse complement strand
CTACGATCGCATGCGCACCCTCAATCCGGAGGAAGCGCTCACACCATGAGCTCTCCGGAAACGCCGGGAGGGATCAGGATCAGGCGCGAAGTGCCTATTGAGCTGGGTGACGACATCCGCCCCGCCCGGCAACCGGCGGTTCAACTCCTCCTGCAAGGCCAAAAACGCCCAGGGGTCTCCGTCTGCCGCAAAAGTCACGAGCAGATCGAGGTCGCTGTCAGGACGCGCAGACCCGCGCGCGTAGCTTCCGAACACCCATGCTTCGGCTGCTCCGTAGCTCTTCAAAAGCTCGACCAGATCCGCAAGGGCAATTGGCAGTCGAAGCTCACTAACCGTCTGCGCCATAGCTGCAGTTTAGCGCCTTCCCACCAGCGTAAGCATCAGCTCGTCGGTAGTCGATATCGGGTTGGAGGACGCGGTCCTGATCCGAGTCGAGCTCGGATACCAGGCACTTACGACACGATTGCCCGTGGTCTCCCCACCCCGCACGTGCACCGACGCTCCTCGTTGAGGAAACAATTCCGTTGGTGGTACGGCATCGCGTACTCACCCCGGACCCTCGCCAGGAACGGGTCACCTAACGGATCGTTGTCGATCGAGCTTTCCCGGATTTCCTTGTCAGGGAACTTGTCGAACACCTTTTCCATCAGAAACAACCCCCACCGAGGCTGATACTTTCCTTCCGCGTGGAGCGCCTTGTCGAATCGGAACGGCTTTTCGAGGAAAACCCTCCGCGTTTGAATCACCCAGTCAATCCCCGACGGGTCAACATCGACGTATCCGACATGCTCGCCATCTCGATACACGTCGAGCGTCGCGCACCTGTTGACCCTTCCGGTCAAGGCTGGGTATCCGAAGTCGCGGTACTTCTCGACAAGTTCGGCTCGGGCTTCGTTCTCCCACTCGTCCCATTGCGGGTTCGTCTGATCTGTTTATGCAGACTCTCATCTCTAGTCGCTTCCCTGCCTCCAACGAGAGTGCCAGGGACATGGCATCTTTGCAGGTCAACCACGCACATTCAGGTACCGCCCCCTCCGGTGAGCTACCGCTGCCTCGTACCGTGATGTCGACGTGAAGTGCTCGCGAGATTCGCCGCAATAGAGGCGATTCCCTCCCTGGTCAAATTCGAGCGCACGAAACCCCTTCGTCACTCGCGCGCTCCATCGCACCCTCAAGGTCCACACACTCGCGAATAGCCATATCCCCGTAATAACAACACTATTCGGCGATACCCTTCACCTGACCGACATAATATGTGGCCCCTCAACAGCTTTCGCTAACATCATGCCCAGCAACGTGCATCACCAACCGAACGACGGCCCATCCGAATCTTCACGCGCCCGCAACGGATTCCCCACCGCGCCTCTCCGCTCCGCGAACGACAGCCCCGAAACCTCGCCCTCCGCCACCATCCTCGGATCGACCACCTTCAGAGCAGGCTCTTGCACGGGCACGGGCCGCAGCATCGCGGCGATCCGCTCATCTCTCCTCCTTTTCTCAGCCTCTTTCTCGTCCGCCAAGCATCTCCGCAATTCATCCGACCCCTCCGCATGATCCGGATGACCGGAACCTGACACCGGGCACGACACTTTCGCCACCAGACACTCCTCACCATTGACAACCTGGAGCCCACACCATAGCCCCAAAAGCCGTCCCTCCCTAGGCCGAACTTAACCCCACCGGGCAGACAAAAACTCTACGGACAAACAAGAAATCCCAACCAACAGCAGCCCCCACCAGCCACGACACACCGCCCTGACAAACCATCTCAACAAACAGTTTTCAGAACACCACGACGACACGACACACACAATCCAGTCCATTTCGTGACCTCGCGAGAGGTAGCCGACAACGATGACATCCAGATGACCCCTCATCACCTCTCCGAATCGCCCCAGGAACACCACCCAAGGGCGCAATCCGCATGGAACAGTTCGCGTGGCCCGTAAAGTGCCGGAACATGCACCCCAACGCAAAGAGTTCAGCGGCAGCCGTCGCCGTGTGTGCTGCGATCGTCGGGATCGTGTCGTGCGGCACGGACGTTCCGGAACCCAATGCCGTGGACGGTACAACGAGAATCAACACGACATATTCGCCCAAGGACGGACCGTACGAACCGCGACACGGGGGCGGATCGAATAAGCCCTATACACCGGATCCTTCGGTGTTCACTCCTGAACAAATCTATCTGTACTGGTTGGATGAGAAAGAGATTGTCTACTTCAACGATGACGAAGTAATAGTCATCGGGCGGACGTATTGCGACACTGCAGTGACAGCGCCGACTGTCACCGCAGATGCCGCTGCATTCGCCGACAACCTCAGCGCGACTCAGAAGGCTGACCTCGTCCAACTATCGAGGACCTACCTCTGCCACTAAAGATGTTTCGGTAATAGGGCGTGTCGTTGCACGTGATTCGCGCCGTGCTGCTTGATCATTGACGAATGGCAGGGAAGAAGACCGGTTCCGGCGAGGAACCCGACCCCCGGAAAGTCAAGCAGCGCGGTACCCGCCGTGATCTGGGGGCGTTGCGTGAGCGGCGGATGCGGGCGGCGGAGATGTTCGCTGCGGGGCGGCGGCAGATCGATGTCGCGGTCGAGCTGGAGGTGTCCCAGCAGACTGCGTCCCGCTGGTTTCGGCAGTGGACCGAAGGCGGAAGTGAAGCGCTCGAAGGTGCAGGTCGGGCGGGTCGCAGGCCGCGTCTCGACGACACCCAGGTCGAGGTGATCCGAGAAGAACTGCTCAAAGGACCCCAGGCTCACGGCTTCGCCACCGGGGTGTGGACCCTGGACCGGGTCGCGATCGTGATCGAGCGGCTCACCGGCGTGACTTACGGTCCCACCCAGACCTGGACGATCCTGCGGACCCGGCTGGGTTGGAGCCGGCAGCGGCCGACGCGGCGGGCGGTCGAACGCGACGAGGATGCCATCGTGGCCTGGCGCGAGAACGAGTGGCCGCGGATAAAAAAATAGCGCGGCGCCGAGGTGCATGGATCTGCTTCCAGGACGAAAGTGGCGTATCGCTGCTCCCGGTGGTCCGCGCGACCTGGGCGCCGAAAGGTGTCACACCCGTACTCCGTCACCGTTTCTCGTGGAAGCGCATGTCCATGGCCGGGGTGCTGGCCTATCGCCCCGACCGCAGCGAAAGCGCGTTCGTGTTTTCCATGACCGACGGCGCCTACAACACCGACAGGCTCATCGAGTTTCTCACCGAACTCCGCGCCCACTTCGCCGGTGAGAAGCTCATCGTGCTCTGGGACGGGCTCATGGCCCACCGGTCCCGGGCGATGACTGCCTGGCTGGCCACCCAACGTGACTGGCTCCACGTCGAACGCCTCCCGGCGTATGCGCCCGAACTCAACCCGATCGAACAGGTCTGGGGGAACATGAAATCCACCGAACTGGCCAACCTGTGTCCCGATACCCTCGACGAGGTCCGCACCGCGACCGAGACCGGGCTGGCCCGGATCGGCTCGAGCTACGACCTGTGCCTCGGTTTCCTCGACCACACCGGACTTTCCTTATGATCCCCACTCACTCAATTACCGAAACATCTGTAAGACGGCGGGACTCCATCAACCGCGCGACAAAACGCCGAAGCAACTCCAACGTCACAGTCGGCGGCGCTTCGAGCATCCGCACACGCAAGGCGCGCCCCAACGCACTCCTCGCTGCCTAACGGACCACACCCCACAAATCAGTCCGGAAGCACACACTCCGACTCGTCTCACAGTCGCACAAACTAAGACACCTCTCCTCACACCTCGGACACAAAATCTGCCTCTGACCGATCCGGTCAGAGGCAGATAGCCACTACGATCAGGCCGTCATCCCTCAACCAACTTCGTCGCCACACAGGGCTCCTCACCGACCTCTGTCCGCCAGAGAGATTGCGCCGCAACGATCCCAGTCCGCGCAACCCGCTCGGCCTCGCGGATCGACGGCGCATTCACGGTCTGAAACACAACGAAACCGACTCTGTACTTGTTCATCTGAAGATCTCCACGTTCCTTGGAATAGTTGGGAACAAACGACTTATTCAATGTCGTCGTCTCGTTCGAGGGAATTCTCACTTAGGGGACATGGCCGTAGGGACTGCCTCATCACATGAAGGTCGACGCAGCCCCGCATGATCTCTCGAAGTGAGTCGATCGATGCTGGGGACTCGAACTCGAGCACCATCTCGCTCATGAAAGCGTCATCCGGGTCTACGGCCCTGTGCCGGACCTCGATCTCGGTCCTTGATTCAGTGGCCGCTGCAAGGAAGTTGGCGATGTCGATGTCGCATTCCGCTCTGCACGAATAGATTCCATTGTTCACGCCGCTCAGGCTATCGGCGATTTGCAGGTTCCGGTCGGAGTAGCAATTTGATCTTAAAGCGCCGCTCCCCCACAGCGATGCATCCGATACGATCTTGAGTTGAGGCGGGGCGCGCAGGCCTGTTTCATTCATCGGCAAAGCCAGACGAGGAAGCGGAAACTCTATGAAGCACAGTCCACTCCACCCGCGTGTCAGTGTCATTGTCACACGCGTGGCCTACGCCGACTCACCAGACAAGGTCATCCGCGTGGATGACACTCAATCCACCGAGGACGTCCTCACGCGCTATTACCCCGGCGCCACAATCGATGATCGCGGCGGCTTCGACACCCCTGACGGTGACAGCTACCACTACGATCGAGCGCTCACCGAGTAGCTGCCCCACCGGTTCCAGCGACCAGGATGCACTGTGCCCAAATGTGTTTCGCCCCAGAGTTGCAAAGGTTCGGGTCACGATCGGTCGGGCTGTTCCAGGTTTTGTCCGAGACGGAAATTGCGAAACTATGACATTGGATCGAGAAGGTGGCGAGGGCGAAATTTCAGCATTCAAGAAGGCTTCGCCTTACTTGGTGATTCTCTCCATAATTGGCGCCCTCTTCCTGCTATTTTCTCTGCTGACCAATGAGCGTTCATCAACCGAGGCGCGCTGCGAGGTGCGTTGAGGTTTTCTCACCAGGCCGGTGCTTGCAGGTGAAGAAGAACGAGAGCCGCAGCAGCGATCGAGCCGATCCTCCAC
>NZ_JAOCLZ010000048.1:0-5453 GCF_025290685.1 Rhodococcus sp. PAE-6 | reverse complement strand
GACCATTCCAATACCTCCGACTGCACCAAGATCAAGTACCATAGGCACAACCTCGGTCACAAACTGTCGTTGCAGTACTAATCGCCGCGGGGATCCTCCACACGTCCATCGAGCGGGTCCGGCCTCCCGGTTCGACCGGGCACGTCACCCGCACCCCGGTTGTCGTGCTGCGCACCGACGATGATGACCGGCACACAAACCGGCTGGCCGTGTACGGAGCGCCAGTGATGATGCGCCGATACCGTCCAGGACTCGACCTGCACTGGGGGGACGTGGTTGTCGGTTGAAGCTCTAGCTGTCCTCGGGTACCCGACGGTGAGCTCGTGGGACGATCGAGTCGAGATCCGAGCATTCTAGGTCACCGATCAGGGCTGTCCTGTCTTTCGGTAGGGCTGTTGCGATCCGGCATAGGTGCTTCGGAGCGCTGATGCCGCGACTGCGAGTACGGCTGGTAGCCCCGAACTTGGCGTCACCACGACGGCCCCCTTGTGTCGGCCGGTGCTCTTCTCAGGGAGAGCGGGGCGATGCAACTTGCAGAATCCACCTCACTGCGACAACAACTACCGGTAGTTCCGGTAGTTGTTGTCGCCGGACTGGATGATGGTGGAGGCCAGCTTCGCCAGCACTGTTCGTGCGTCATCGGGCGGGTCGGGGTTATCCTGCGCAAAGTACGAGTACCAGGCGGCCCAGACTCCGTCCTGTACGTCTGACCTCTTTTCATAAGAAGGGCCGAAGGCGTCTTGCCCCCAGGCAACGATGTAATCGCCGACGTGTACGTACTGTCTCGTGCGTAGTTCAGCTTCGATATTCGCTGTCCCGGTCGGACCGGCAAGGTGGGTACGGTTGTCGTAGTGCCAAAGGTCGCCATTGGGCAGCAGGAGCTGAAACCAACGTGCCCCTCTGCCTGCGGAGTATTTCAGGATCCAACCTGCGGGAGTGACTTTGTCGCGCCCGTACCACGGTCCCTTTTCTAGGAAGACGGGACGTGGCGCGAGTCGAGAGCTTAGGAACTCGGCGAGTTCACGCAGCAGTGCGGAAATCGCAGCGGCACCTTCTGCGGCGGCAACGTCAGCACGCGCCCGCATCTCCCGTTGTTCAGTTTCGGTGGCCTTGCGATGTGCCAGTTCTCGCCCAACAAGATCATCGAAGCTGTTCATTGGGCAAGTATTACAGGAATCTCTGTCCCTCAACAGATGTGCGGTAAGCGCGACCACCTATTCGCGCTGTCGGTCACAGCCGTCTAGCGGTGTTTTCATGCAGAGATGCTGTCTACCGGCATGGTGTTTATCCAGAAGCGGGCAAGGACTGTGCGCTGACACGAGAACATTCCTTCGACCGCGAGGCCATCTGTCTTCTGCCCTCATATTGAGGTTTTCTCAGTAAGTTGATCTTGACTGGGCAGCAGAACACCCGAAACACGAAGAGACGCAGAGCCCCTGGTAGGACTGGATTTGCGAAGACCAAGTCCAAGAACCAGAGGCTCCACGTGATCACCTATTCTGCCACGCTCGACGTCCCACGCCCGCTCGCCCAACACCTCGCCGCATTGCTCCAGGTCAACCGCCTCGAACGCGGCAGCCGACGCGGACGACGCGCCCTGACCCCGTTCCACCACGCCGTCCTCGTCCTGCGCTGGTTCCGACAGGACACCCCACTGGCAACGCTGGCCCGCGACGCGGGCATCTCCATCGCCACCGGGTACCGCTATCTCCACGAAGGCATCGACGTCCTTGCTGCACAAGCCCCGGAACTGGCTGACGTACTCCGCCACCGACTCGCCACCGGCCGCACCCACGTGATCCTCGACGGCACCCTGATCCCCACCGACCGGGTCCGAGAAACCACCACCGGCAAACACGGCACGCCGATTCACCTGTGGTACTCGGGAAAACACCGCAGATTCGGCGCGAACATCCAGTTCCTCGCGTCCGAGGACGGCTTCCCACTGTGGGTGTCGTCGTCGCTGCCGGGCAGTACCCACGACCTGACCGCAGCCCGTGTACACGGGATCACCGGAGCGTTGTACGCCGCCGCGTCCCAGGGGTTGCCGACCCTCGCCGACCAGGGCTATCAAGGCGTGGGCATCGGAATTCACACGCCCACCAAGATGCCGACCGACGGCAACACTCTCGATGCCGACACAGCCTGCCGCAACGCGCTGCTGACCCGCTTGGGATGCCTCGGAGAGCGTGCCGCCGCGTTGCTCACTACGCGATGGAAGGCTCTCGACAGGATCACGCTGTGCCCCAATCGGATCGGTGACATTGTCAAAGCAGCGCTCGTTCTCACCCAGGTTGAGCATTCAGGACGCTACTGAGAAAACCTCTATGTCTACGGCCTGCTCCACGACCCCGCCTACCGGGAAACCTACGCGGCAGATTTGAAGAAGATGCTCCCGCATATCCCCACCCCGGAGACCCGGGATCGGTTCGAGCAGCTCACGAGCGCCGGCCGGGGGTTGGCCGAACTGCACGTGAACTACGAGTCGGTGGAACCGTACCCGCTGGACATCCAGCTCAAGAAGGGCGTATCCGCCGAGGACCGTGAGACGTGGCGGGTGTCGAAGATGAAGTGGGGCAAGAAGAAGGACCCCGAATCGGGCAAGAACATCGATGACCGTAGCGTCATTGTCTACAACCCACTGGTCACTATCACCGGCATCCCTGAGGACGCTGAGCGCTACATGCTCGGTTCCCGATCTGCGTTGGCATGGATCATCGACCGATACCAGGTCAAGACCGACAAAGCCTCAGGGATCGTCAACGACCCGAACGATTGGTGCGACGAGCACGACGATCCGCGGTACGTCGTCGAGCTGATCCAGAAGGTGACCACAGTGGCAGTGGAGACCATGAAGATCGTCGAGACGCTGTGACGGAGGATAACGCCCCACAGATTGTTGCTGAACTGCGCAAATGGGCATCATTGTGGGCGGACTTACTGCACGTCGACATGACGCTCCTGGGACTAAGGGAAACACCCAACACGCCCTCCACAGTCTTTGTCCGTCGATCACTGTGGGAGGCCGCGGTGATCGCGTACGGGCGGATGACCATGAGCAATAGGGGAAGGAAGGTCGACTTCGACGACCTTCTCAGCGTGGCAGGCGATCGAGAGACCCACGATCGGATCCTGGGCTGGCGGCACGGTCATGTAGCGCATCGTCGACGAGGAGAGTTCGAGAAGGTCTATCTGGTCGAGCAATTCGACGACGCCGGTGCGCTTGTGAAGATCGAGGTCGTCGTAGCGCCCGCGATCGGTCCAGTCGGTGGCGATCTGGTTCAACGCTTCGCAGCTCACATACACGAGCTGCGGACCACGCTGTGGGAGCGCTATCTGGTAGCACTCGCGCAGACCTATGCAGGTAGTGGTCCGACGTTCCAAGGCCAGCCCGGCGCGCAGCCGGCACTGCTGTCCGACGCCGATCCGGCTCGGTTTTCGATCAACCTCACCCTCTGGCAACGCTAGCTCGCGTTCGAACACCTATCCAGACCTCATCATTGGGGTTCGCACGTAGTCGAAAGAGACATGACGGCACCATCGGACATGCTGCGTATATTGGCGCAGTTCATATATGAGGAGCACGATCGTTCTTCCGAACGAGCGTTGCCGGACCTGCCGGAGCTCTGCCGTCGGCTGGCACCGTTCAACATCGACCGCCGTACGGCAGAACCGGCTTACCTTGCGGGATGCTTCAAACAGAATCTTCGTGCTGCCCAGCAGCTGGGATTCGAGTCCTCGGTAGACTCGTCCTTGTATGCCTTGGGCAGGGTTGCTGTCCAGCGATACACCCTGGGGAAAGTTCCGGATCACCATGTCGACCTCGACACCGTCCTCTACGAGCCGGACCTCGCGAGCCTTCATGCATCGACGATGATTGCCGGCCTTTTACAGCGGGTTCTTCCAGGTCGGTTGGGATTCTCTTCTGTGGCGGAGGCCCGTAGCTCCACCGACCACTGGGAGAAGTACCTCGAGGCGGGGCTTGCGGTCACGCGAGGATTCCAGACGGCGACAGTCTTAGCGCTGCTCAGCGGAACCTCCGACAACCGGCGTAGCCTGTTTGAAATACTTCGGCATCCACACGTCACCCATCTCTATCCCGACTTGGCGCAGGAATCTCATCTCCTCGCGGCCGGACTCTTTTCCGCACACGGCCAGAACCCGGAGGGATTCCGGGAGCGGATGCGTCGGGACCTCGAAGAGTTGCACTTTGGTCGGTATGCCTTCCTGGAGAAATTCTGCTGGCTCGATGAACAGCGCGGGATCGGGCTCGAAGAGGAAGATGTCGAGGATAACGCAGACACGGTTGGTGAGATAGCAACAGCGCGACTGACGTTCACGATTCTTCCGGATGACACGGGGATCTCGGGTTTCATCGCTGAGCGGGTGCGGTTTCATGCGGTGCGTCCTTCGGGTGCGAGGTTCGATGCGGATCCCCGTCGAACCGAGGTGCTTACACGGCTGGCCGGGTGGGCGGGGCGGCAGCGCTGCATGCTGTACCGCGGTGACAGCATCGCCGACGTTCGCTCGTTCGGCGGCGAGAACATCACCGACGACTACCTCGTGCTGGTGATCGACCAGGATTCGGGTGGCCAGGACGCTGTGGCGATCAGTCCCGCCCGCGGACGGCATGCAACGTTCGTGGTGCGGCACGAGGTGTCTCCGCTGCCGTGGCACGAGGTTTTTGCGCTGCCGAAGCGGAGTTCGGTAGATCTTGGTGCCAAACGTCTGCGGTTCCAGAGTCGATGGCCGATGGACGAGTACGAGGCTATGTTCCAGAAAGTGACGACGGCGTTGGCCTGCCCGCCGACCCGGTTTGGTGAGAAGTTCGATTATTCGGAAGAGCTCGGGCGGTACCTGCTGTAACACTGCGCATACCTTGCGGACAGTCATGTGAGTGGGAGAAGCCGCAGACGTCCTCAGAGTCGTCGAGCCGGTCGAGAGTGGCGTGCCTCCGGCGCCGACCCGAACGTCAGCGGCGACCTCGACGGCCGTGCCGAAGCTCTCTACGACCCTTTTCCGCACCGCAGCTCCCCACACGTGGGGGTAACCAAGATCAGCAAGGTGCTTCACCTGAAACGCCCGGATTGTTCTCCATCCTCGACCCGAAGGTTCTACCGGCTTCATGCTCGTTCCGCCGTTGCCCCCCACCTCGCCGCGGCAGGCGAGCCATGTTCTGGGCGGCCGTCCGCGACGACGTGTGCACCAACCTCGACAGCGGTGCCCTTTCGTTGTCCCGCCGGCGCTTGGCGCAGTCCGAGACCGAACGGTTTCGCCGGATCGCGATCCTGACCGATGTGCGTCTACTCGATCTGCTGACTCGGGTTGTTGCCTGAAACCCGACATCGGCATCTGATGGCGCTCGCTGAAGTTCCTCAGTAACGCTCATCGAAATTCCCCACCCGTGTGGCACCGCCAATGAGGGCGGGTCTCCTCCGATGCTGATGGTCTCT
>NZ_JAOCLZ010000047.1:0-5791 GCF_025290685.1 Rhodococcus sp. PAE-6 | reverse complement strand
CGGCGAGCACTTCGCTGCTTTCCTCCAACTCGCCGCGGCGTTGACCTGCTTCAAGAAGCTCGCCAAATGAGACATTCTCTTATGCATCGCCTCGGGCGGATCCCACCGGCCGAGTACGAAGCCAGGTACTACGCTGAACACCGTGCCGATCAACCGGTCGCACACAAATGACAGTGTGTGCATGAAACCCGGGATGGTTCATAGCAGGCCGTTATCCCGGGATAGTGCTGGTGCTGTGAGAAGCCCGTGCCCACCAAAACGAGTCCGTGAACCCGCCGGGAGTGTGCCTTCCTACTTGTGACGTTGGGAGATAGTCCTGCTGCACAGCATCCGGACGAACACTGCGGCGAATCGTAGGTGGGCCGCGACATCGCATCCGCGCCAGGTGAGCGACCACACCGTCGTGGTGGTGCTGGGCGGCAGAGGGTTACCCCCGAATCGATCGGCCAGCCAAGCCATCGTCATCGGGGTGCCGAGGTAGAGCAGGGCGAGGTGCGTACTCAGACGATCGCGGACGTAGCGCACGTGTGCGCCGGCGCGCCGGTATCGCTCGACGTGGCGGTCCACGTCCTGGACGGCGATCAGTTCGTCGTTGACACCTTGAATGACCAGGACCGGCATCGAGGGCGCGTGCAGCCCGGGACGGATGTCGTCGAGGATGGCGCGCATCTCGGGCAGGTTCAGCAGGTCGGCGAAGCTGGACTCGCTGTAGCGGTCCAGGTTTTTGCCCGCAAATCGTGACAACAGTGCCAATGTGGTGCGTGAGGCGGCGTCGGCGAGGAGGGTATGGAATTCGGGTTTGGCGTGCTTGGCCAGTAGTTGCTCGAGTTCTGGGTAGGCGCGCTGCAATGCCGCGACGCAGACCGTGGAGAACCCGGACAGCAGTGAGCCGTTGAGCCGGACGAAGGTGGCCCCGGGATCACCGACGGGCGAGCCCGCGACCGCGCCGACGATATTGAGGTCGGGAGCATAGTGTGCGGCGACTTCTGCCGCCCACGCGGTCGCCAGCCCTCCGCCGGAATAGCCCCACAGGCCGACCTCGGTGGTGGGTGTCAAGCCCAGTGGTTCGAAGGCCAGTGCCGCGCGGGCGGCGTCGAGGGCGCGATAGCCGGGTTCGCGCGCGACCCCGAAATGCCCGCCCATGCCTCCGTGATCGGGGATCGAGACCGCCCAGCCTCGGGCCAGGGCTTCGGCGATGACCGGTAGTTCCAGTTGCGGAATCGCGCCGAGCGCTCGCGCGCCCCGGCGTAGGGCGTAGGAGGGGAAGCAGTTCGACCCGACACCGTCGATCGCGCATTGAAACGACACCAGCGGGCGGGCTATGGCCTCGGCGTCGGCCGGTAGCAGCACCGTGGTGACGGCGACTTCGGGGGTCCCGTGCAGATCGCTGGTGCGGTAGAGCAGTTGCCAGGCAGGGAACCGCTGAGCGATGACACCGAACAAGGCGATCTCGGTGACGCGTGTGCGCAGGATCGCGCCCGGCGGTCGGGCCGCAAGATCGGGGGGTGGGCAGTAGAACTCGTCGTTTTCCGGGCGGGTCGCTCGGGCGGCGGGATGGTCGGTGAGCGTCGGGGGCGCAGCATCGGAAACGCTGGGCGAGCTCATCCTGGTGGTCCTTTCGCGCGCCCATATGTCGGGGTACCGATACAGCAAAGGGGATAGTCGGCCGATCGACCGTATGCACACCCCAAACCTAGCAAGAACTGGTGGTGAGAAAAAATTGTCTTTCAACATAATTCGATCGTTTCGTTTGCACCCGCGGGGCAGGCTCGACGTCGGCATTGGCCGGGCACTGGGGGCCTCAACTCCGGAGGGCAGTGTTATCGCTGCTCGCAGCGCGTTGTGGTTCGAACACTGCGCCATCGAGGACTGGGGTGGAGAGTTGCGTGCGATCAGGGCCGCACGCAAGCGCCACACCCCGATCGCACGGGTGCAGTTCAGCCCGGTCAGCGTGCCGATCCGGCGTAGCCGGTAGTCCACGGCGTTCGCGTGGACGCACATGGCCCGCGCGCTGAGTCGACGACTGAGATCGGTGCTGATGTGTACACGCAGAGTCTGCAAGAGTTCCGGGTGCTCGGGCTCGGGTCCAGCAGGGCGGCCAGGCTGTCACGGGTCGGACCCGGCCGGGTGAGCTGGTATTCCAGGGCCAGATCCTCGAACGGGTAGAGCCCGGGGCTGCCATAAACCCTGCGAGCCACATCGAGCAGGTCGTGCGAGGTCTCCGCGACGGCGGGTATCGCCGCGGGGGTCGGCCCGGACCACCGACGCGGTCAGTGGCACCCGAGTCAGGAACGTGCACAGCCCCTCCTCGGCGTCCGCGATCGTGCCCGGGACCAAGATTGTGCCACCGAACTCGCTGAGCAAGGCCGGCACTGGATAACCGCACTGTCTCGCGGGCAACTCCTGCAAACGCGCCCATCGCCCGGGCACCGCGCGCGTCGGTGGCCGCGACCGCCAGGACGGTATAGCACTGTGTGAGGGGCACACCGTATTCCAGCGATACCCGGTCAGGATGGCGGCCACCGAACAGAGCACGCGCCACTTCCTGCTGCTGTGCGGGGCCGGTGCTTGGCGCAACTTCCAGATACGCTCTGGCCACGGTCGCGTTCACCGCGTTCTGTGCCCCTATCAGCCGATCGATCTGATTGCGCCGCAGCGGCGGTGATTGGCGATCGTCGAGGTGGGTGTCCAGGTGGAGTCGGAAGCCTTCGCGCACGAGCCGGTGCACGGTCTCGATTGGCACCCCGACTCCGGCCCACCGCGCTGCGGCGCTGTGGATGCGTTCCATCCTGGCGCTCGGGGCCATCGCCTCGCCGGCCACCAGGTCCAGGCATCCGGCCACGACGGCGTTGATCTCCTCGCGGAGCGGATCCCCCGGCCCGCTGTGACGGCGGATCCGCTCGAGCAGTTGCCGCACGATGTTCTCGGTCTGTGCGGCCGCGCACAAACCCGCGGTCACGCTGGTGGTCATAGTTTGCCGCCACCGCCGATCAGCCACGGGTTGAAGGTGCACACCGGCGCTGTCGCGGCGGCCGGGTCCAGGGCGTTCAGAGCGATGCTCGCCGAGCGCGGCGAGTACATCATGGTGAGGTGGTCGGACAGGTCCTGTTCACACCCTTCTTGCAAGGTGATGTTCTGCACGGTGGCTCCGGCGCCGGCGCGCAGGAATGCCCAGTCGTAGGGGTTGGTGACCTCGTCCCAGCGCGAGGCCACCGCGGTGTAGTCGACCCCGGGCACGGTGTCGCCGCCCGCATTGAGGGTGGCGTAGAACGGCGAGCCGACGGCCTGCTGGATATTCGACATGCCCGCGATAGGTTCGACGAACCCGAGGATGTTGACCCCGAGGTTGTTGATGGTCCGGCCAAGGGTGGCGATGCCCATCAGCGTGGTGCCGTGGTGGGTGGCGCCGAAGGTGACGAGTTTGGAGACCCTTTCGGCGCCGCCGTTGAATTTCAGGTAGTGGTTGGCCACGGTGCCGCCCTGGGAGTGCCCGACGATGTCGACCTTGTCCACCCCGGTCGCGGTGCGTACACGGTCGACGAATTCGGCGACCTGTAGTGAGGACTCCTCCATCGGCCCGACACCGTAGCGGCCGGGCAGCATCGCCCCGACTCCACCGCCCTGCACGAGACCGGACTTGCCGAAGTTCAGCGCGTAGACGCAGTAACCGGCCCTGGCCAGTTGCGGGGACAGGAAAGAGAAGGTGTCGAAGGCGTTGAGCCAGGTGCCGTGCAGCAGCACTACCGGTCGCGGATGCTCAGGACTGGGTTTGCAGTCCCACTTGTTGGCCCCGGCCGGGGCGACATCGGGGTTGAGTAGCCCGTGGGCGAAGGCCGCCAGCGGCGCGCTCAGCTCCGGGCCCTGCCCGACGGGGGCCGCAGCGGTGCTGCTGCCCCACCCCGAGCCGCTACCGGAGCCAGTGCTCGATCCGCTGCCCGAATCGACAATCGCCTTGGGTTGGCGGCCGTCGGGGGCCGGGGCAAGACCCTCGGAGAGGGTGTCGGCGAAGGCCGCCAGCTCGGCTTCTGCCGAGGGCGCCGTATCGGCGGTTCCCACTCCGGGACTCTGCGCCAGCGCTACGCACGAAATGATCGCGGCGCAGACCGTCCAGCGCAAGTGTCGCCTCGTTGCAAGCATTTATGTGTACTTCCCATCTACTCCTCGCAGCGCCACACCAGGTCATGTGGCTCGGCGCATAGTGCGGCTGTTGCGTGATCAAAGCCGCTGCGCTTTGGCGGTACAGCGAGTTTGTACCGGGTGGCCGATGCCGTCACTGCACGCACGAACGAACTACTGCAAGCGGTTCTTGTCGATGGAGACAAACCATCTCGCTGATCGTTCGCCGGGGTGTCCCTTTTCGATGTCGCGGGCCACAATCGCTGCATGTCCTCCGCTCCACCGCCGTTCGCCACCGACACCCTGCTGCTCACTCGTCTGCTGCCCCGATGGCCGCAGATAGCTGAACGGATACTCGCCGATGGACTGGGGGCCACACCACCAGCGGCGGATCTACCCGACGGACATTTCCGCCCCGAGGTACTGCCCTCCATCTACGCCTGCGGACGAGCGGTCCTGCAAGCCATCAGCGAGGGCCGCGCCCTGACCCGCGCCGAAGTCGCCGACTTCGTGGCCCCGGTCGCCGAACGTCACGCCGAGGACCGGTTCCCCTTGGCGAGCCTGATCGAAGCCATCCACAACTCGGCCCAGTCGGTGCTCGCCGAGGCCGCCACCCTCGCCGCACCCGAGGAGATCGACCAACTGGTGGCGATCGGATCCGGGCTGCTCGACCTGCTCAAGAACATCACCATCACCGTGACCGAGACTTACACCGAGGTCGGCCAGTCCATCCACAACGCCGACCGAGAAGCCCGCCGCGAACTGTGCTCGGCCCTGCTACGCGGGCGACCCGTCGAAGCGCTCGCCGCCCGCGCCGACACCCCGCTGACCGACTCCTACACCGTGCTGGCCATCCACGCCCGACCCGAAGACCCGAGCACCGCGACCGCAGACCTGCTGGCACGGCGACGGATCCGAATTCTGCACCACACCCTGGACACACTCAGCAACGGCACCGCGCTGGTCTCCTTCGACGGCTCCACCGGAGTCGCGCTGATCCCGGTGCACACCGACCCCGGGCATGGGCTGCGCACCGACTCCCTGAGCTCAATACTCACCGAGAAGCTCAGTGCGGTAATCTATCTCGCCGAATCGGTCGCGGTGCCGCGCACGCAGCTACCCGACGCCGCGGCTGAGGTCACCGAACTCGCCACCCTCGCACGCACCCTGGGCCGACCCCCCGGCGCGTATTGCCTCGATGACCTGCTGCTCGAGTACCAGCTCACCCGGCCCGGTGCGGCCCGCGACCGGCTCGCGGCCCGTATCGTGCCGCTGCTGGGGGCACCGCATCTGCTCGAAGCACTCGAAGCGCACCTGCGTTTCGGAGCCGACCGCAAAAGCGCCTCCGCACATCTGCACGTCCATCCCAATACCCTCAGCTACCGGCTGCGCAGGGTCGGCGACCTCACCGGAATCGACCCCGGCGAACCAAGCAACTCCCGCCTACTCGCTGCCGCCCTCACCATTAATCGCCTCTACACACCCACTGGGCCACCAGCGGCCTAGCCGCAATACCGTTCAGTTAGAGCATGTCTCTTATGGACTAGATCGTTTGTGCGGCATAATGCACCGTCGTGGTCGATGCGTTGTCTTCCCGACTGGTACCAGATGCGTTGTGGGAGATCGTCGAACCGTTGTTGCCCGGCTTCCGGGCGCGGCCGCAGGGCGGCGGCCG
>NZ_JAOCLZ010000046.1:0-5847 GCF_025290685.1 Rhodococcus sp. PAE-6 | reverse complement strand
CTGCATCGGGCATATCCGATCAGGATTCCAACCCTGAGGCGACCACCGCACTGTTTGGGTCAGCGATACGAGATCCAGATGCAGGACGGTTAAACAGGACGGTCCGGCGACTCGATTCGGCAGGATGCGATCGAGTGCCAGGCCGTTTCGGAGTGTGCTGTTTGGGGATCGTCAAACATCACAGGTGTCGAGGGTCAGCCGAAGAGCCATCGTGACTTTTAGTGTCACCTAATGTTTGTCGACCGTACCGCACATCGACATGCGTGGACCGCAGCGCACGGCGGGCATCAGCCGGCGGACGTCGCGGCGAAGACGAGGAAGACGACAAACAAGGCGGCCACGCCGAGCCCGCCGCCGAGCAGGGCCTCGCGTGGGTTCGACGCGAGGCCCTTGTCGACGCGGTTCAGGCCGATCCATCCGCATACCACGGCGATCACCCCGGCGGGGACGGTGACGAGGTCCCCGACGAACGGCACGAAAGCGAACACCGCCGCCGCGATACCGGCGATCAAGGCGGTGCTGCCAACGCCGTTGCGGTAAGGAGCTCCGGTCATATCGTCGGTCATTGTGCCTCCGGTGCAGATCGTAAGTCCCTCAGGGACCAGTCCATCGTGCCCCCTTGTTGTAGGAGCAGGACACCTGCACCGAAGTGCGTGCCGCTACCGGAGTTCTCGCGCAACCGGTATCAGTTCGACTCCACGCGCAGATACAGCAGCCTGTCGTCGGCGGCGACGACGACGAGCTCGGGAGAATCCACCCGGATCAACTGTCCGTCACGGACGACACCGAGCACGATCTCGGGCAACTGGCGTGGCGGGAGGCCGACTTCGTCGGGTGCGACCTCGCGTTCGGAGACCGCGAAACCGTCCTCCGGGGTCAGCAGGTCTTCGATCATCTCCACCACCGTGGGCGTCGTGGGAGCAAGCCCCAGCAACCGGCCCGCCGTCTCGGCCGAGACCACCACGGTGTCGGCACCGGACTGGCGCAACACATGGGTGTTCTCCGACTCGCGGACCGCGGCGGCAATGCGTGCCTGGGGGGCGAGCTGGCGGGCGGTCAGGGTCACCAGCACCGCAGTGTCGTCACGATTGACGGCCACGACGATCGAGGCGGCATGCCGCGCCCCGGCCAGTTGCAGCACATCCGACTTGGTGGCCGAACCCTGCACGGTGACCAGGCCCTGGCGCGACGCGATGTCCAGACTGATCGGATCGGTGTCGACCACCACGATCTCCGACGGAGGGAGTCCATCGGCGAGCAGGGCATCGACAGCGCTGCGGCCCTTGGTGCCGTACCCGACGACCACGCTGTGACTGCGGGTGCGCCGACGCCACCGCTGAATCTTGAACGCCTGCCGTGAACTTTCGGTCAACGCCGACAAGGTGGTACCGACCAGCACGATCAGGAAGAACACCCGCAGCGGTGTGATGACCAGGACGTTGGTCAGCCGGGCCTGCGGTGTCAGGGGTGCGATGTCGCCGTAGCCGGTGGTCGACAGTGACACGGTGGCGTAGTAGATGCAGTCGAGCAGCGACAACGGATTGTCCTGTACATCGCGGTAGCCGTCCCGACCCAGATACACCACGACCACTGCCACCATCAGCGCGGCCAGGGCGTACCCGATTCGGCGGACGATCGCCCGGCCCGGACTGGTGAGCTCCTGCGGTACGCGCAGCACACCCACGAGCGCGAAGTCGGGACGGTCGGTGAGGGTGTCCGAACGCCGCAGCGGCACCCGCAACTTACCGGGCATGATCGAACGCACCCATCCGTCGGCCGCTCACAGGACTGTCCCAGTCATGCCCGTCAGCTTAGAGACCTCGGAGACCGGACTGGCCGCTCCTCGGTGAACCGGTCGGTGCACGACCCGACTGTGTCTTCGTTCGGGTTCGGCATTCTGGTACCGCCGAACGATCCGGCCGCTGCTGATCCTGATCGGTTCGCTGTGACTCATCCCCCCAATCCGAGGAGGAGTCGGGGCTCAGGTCAGCTCGGCGAAACGTTCGGTGTCACGGACCTGACCGGAGACGATGATGGTGTCGCCCGGAGCGACGATGGTGTCGGCGGTGGCATAGGTGAACCCTTCGCCGGGTCGTTTGATCGCCACTACCGTGACCTTGTACCGGCTACGGATGGTGGTCTGCGCCAAGGGTTGGCCGACCATGAACGCCGGCGGGCTGGTCTTGACCATGGCGAAACCGTCATCGAACTCGATGTAGTCCATCATCCGGCCCCGCACCAGATGCGCGACGCGTTTGCCCATGTCGTGCTCGGGCCGCACGACATGATGCACTCCGATCTGGGTGAGGATCTTTGCGTGCGCATTGCTGATCGCCTTGGCCCACACGTTCGGCACCGCCATGTTGATCAGCGCCGACGCCGTCAGCAGGCTCGCTTCGAGATCGGAGCCGATCCCCACGACCGCCCGGCCGTATTCCTGTACCGCCAGCTGGCGCAGGGACTCCTCGTCGGTGGTGTCGGCGACCGCGGCATGGGTGAGCCGATTCGAGACCTTGTCGATCACCGCTTCGCTGGAGTCGATGCCGAGCACCTCGGTGCCTTGCGCCATCAACTCGAGCGCCAGCGACTTGCCGAACCGGCCCAGACCGAGGACCACGACGACGTCAGCGGCGGGTTTTCTAGCCAATGAAGGGCCTTTCTACGGGACGTTCGAAACGGCGATTGTTCTCCCGGGCGGCCAGCGCGCTGACCAGCGTGATCGGACCGATCCGGCCCAGATACATCAATACGACAAGGATCAGCTGTCCCCAGGCCGGTAGTTGCGCGGTGATGCCGGTGGACAGTCCCACCGTGGCGAACGCGGAGATCACCTCGAACAGCAGCGCGTTGAGATCGAATCCGGTGCCGGCGAGCAGGGCCAGGGTCGGGATCACCACCAGCGCGACCCCGATCAAGGCCACCGACAGGGCTTGGCGTTGCACCCGGGGGTCGATGCGCCGGTCGAAGATCGTCACCGATTTCTCCCCGCGCACCTCGGCGGCGATGACGAACAGCAGCACCGCGAAGGTGGTGACCTTGATGCCGCCGGCGGTGCCGCCGCTGCCGCCACCGATGAACATCAGCACATCGGTCACCAGCAGCGTCGCCTCGTCCATCTGGGCGTAGTCGACACTGTTGAACCCGGCCGTGCGCGGCATGACCCCTTGGAAGGTGGCGATCAGCAGTTTCGCCCCGAGCGGGTGGCCGCTGAGGGTGTGGCGCCACTCGAGAAGCAGGACCAGCAGCGGGCCGAGCACCAGCAACACCGCGGTCACCGTCACCGTCAACCGGGTGTGCAGCGACCACCGGCGGCTGCGGCCGCGTAGATGCCGGCCGATCTCGAACAACACCGGAAAACCGATCCCGCCGAGGACCACCGCGACCAGCAGCGGCACGCAGATCCACGGGTCGTCGGCGAAGCCGATGATGTTGTCGCTGTAGAGCGCGAACCCGGCATTGTTGAACGCCGAGACCGCGTGGAAGACCCCGAGCCACACCGCCCGCGGCACGGATTCGTCGTAGCCGATCACGAACCGGGCCGCCAACGCCGTCGCCACGACCGCTTCGATGAGCACACTGGTACGCACCACCCCGACGATCACGGACCGGACATCCCCCAGTCCGGAGGTGCGGACCTCTGCGGCGGCGTTGAGCCGGGCCCGCAGCCCGATGCGGTTGGCCAGCACCAAGCCGATCAGCGAGGCCATCGTCATGATGCCGAATCCCCCGACCTGGATCAGCGCCACGATCACCGCGTGCCCGTATCCGGACCAGTAGGTCGCGGTGTCGACGACGATCAGCCCGGTCAGACACACCGCGGACGTCGCGGTGAACAATGCCGGCAACACTCCCGCACCGACCCCGGACTGCGTCGCGGCCGGCACCAACAACAAGGCGGTCCCCACCAGCAGGGCGAGAGCGAAACTCGATGCCACCACCCGGGCCGGGCTGCGCATCACCTGCGCGCCGACCCGCCGCAGCGGAGCAGGCCACGCGCTCGTGCGTGTATTCACGTCGTCGCACACTAGACCCGGCGCCGTGCCGGGTCTTCCTGAACCCACCGCTGACCAGGGAAAATCGTACCTTTCGGGCACGGACTCGGCGTGCTGCGGCCGCAATTCCGAGACAATCGGTTCCGCAACCTGCTCTCTCCGAACCTCGGCCAGCACCAAAGCGGCCCGCCCTCGATGGCGGCGGCCGCCAGTGTGGCTTTCGCGCCTTCCCGCAGAGTCGGCCGGCCTCTGTGGTAGGCATCGTCCCGTAGGGACTGGTCGGTGGAGCGGAGGGAATCCTCCTCCGTGTCCAGCGTCAGTTGATAGGCGCCCTTTTGAACCTCGGAGTACCTCAGGTGGGAGGGCTCGAGCGACCCGATGCCGACAGATCCCTCGCCGAAAAAGACCTGGACCCGCTCCCAATCCGTGAGCGACGGACCGTCGCCGCCTCGCGTCAGGAGCGTGCCGGCTCCCTCGCGTGGCATGGCGTGCAGCTTCTGGATCACCTCGAAGCGGTCGCGGGGGATCTGGTATTTCCCGCCGCTGGCGACGAAGTCGGGATACCTGTGGAGGTGCTCGGTGATCGCGCCGAGGCCGAAGCGGCCACCGGCCGCGACGAATTTCTGCTGGATCTTCACGCCGCTACGCATCAGGTCCACAGGGCCGTTGTCATTTATCCACTGGTAGACAGCGTCCCCACCACGGATGTAGCGGCAAGCATTGCCGACGCCGACCTCTGCGACTTCGGCGATGAAGCCGTCCATGCCGTTCATTCCGCCACGGTTGGCGGCGACCACCTCGAGGTCGAGTCGATCTTCCGGATCGCCGCGTCGACGCTGGCGAGCGCGTCCTCGAGATCACTGGCCTGAAACAGGGTCGGCAGCACCTCGATCGGATCGCCTACGTCCTCGGCGCCGAGCAAGAGCGGCCGCGGCACAGCGAAGCTCTCGACCAGCTTCGGTGCCAGCCCCACCCGTCGGCAGCGCGGGTGCCGATAGCCCGACAACCACCGCAGGTTTGCTGCCCGCACCCGATCCATCTCACCGAAACGGCGGTATTGCCAACCGAGCAACTCACACACCGCCGCGGTCGTGTCGAACACCGCCTGATCCTCGGCGTCGATCCGAGTATCGGCCCGCACGTCCACCACCACTGCTCCGCCGTCACGCAGCCGCAGGAAGTAATCGGGGGTGTGCCGTTTGGTCTTTTTTGCTCGCCACGACAACCGAAACGGCTGAGAACCGATCCCCGTCACCTCAGGACTTGAGTCGAAGGCGATCAGCCAGTCCCGCTCCAGCCAGGACTCGTACCCGACATGCGAACCCGTCGTAGCCGACCACCACAGGCCTGGAAAGCTCCGTTGCCCCCGATACGACGGGAATCCGCGCACCGGCGAGGCGTCTTCGAACCGCACGGTCGCACACGACGACAACGGGACCTCACACCGTTGTCCATCCGGGCCTATGAACTCGACCTGGTAATCCTCCCCAGCCCCTACGGCAGCGACACCAGCCAAGGCACCAGCCTCCTGAACGCGCAGGTGGGGAACGGTCTGCCTCAACTTAGTGGCAAAAACCTTGTACTTGCCTCAGACACACCGACGATGCCTCAGATCAAATGGCAAAGGACAGTGGAACCTACAAACTGTCGAGATGCAGTGAAGATTGACAGGACACGCCGCTACAGATTGACAGAGGCTCGGTGAGACGAGCGCGCCAGTCAAGGTTTCATTCCGGGAAACCGCAGCTCAGAAGCCTTATAAAGCTGCGGACGGCCCAGTTGAGACTTCCCAGTGGGATGTCAGTAGCGATTCCCGTTTCGATGTCAGTGCCTCCTACTTCGTGATCGAATACGT
>NZ_JAOCLZ010000045.1:0-6533 GCF_025290685.1 Rhodococcus sp. PAE-6 | reverse complement strand
GCGACCGGGATGTTGTTGACCGACGATTCGGTGTCGAAGCGGTTGAGGAACCACATGCGCTGCTGCGCGAGCGACAGCGGCACACGCTCGGGCCGCAGCTGCGGCACCAGCGGCGGACGCGCCGCCGCACCCGTGTGCTGCTCGGCCGCGACGGCGAGCGCCGCGACACTGGGGGCCTCGAACAGCACACGCACGGGGACGCGGGTGTCGAGCGCCGCGCCGATGCGCGAGACGACCTGGGTGGCGAGCAGCGAGTTGCCGCCGAGTTCGAAGAAGTCGTCGTCCACACCCACGCGGGTGAGGCCGAGGACGTCGGCGAACACGCCGGCGACGATCTCCTCGACCGGGGTGCTCGGAGCGCGGAATTCGCGGGTCTCGAAGACCGGCTCGGGCAGGGCCCTGCGGTCGAGCTTGCCGTTGACGTTGAGCGGCAGCGCGTCGAGCGTCACGAACGCCGAGGGCACCATGTACGACGGCACCCGGGTGCCGAGCGCGGACCTGATCGACTCGATGTCCGCCTGCGCACCGTCCGCGGGCACGACGTAGGCGACCAGCTGGGTGCCGACCCGCTCGTCCTCACGGGCGATGACCGCGACGTCACGCAGCGCATCCATCGCCCGCAGGGCAGATTCGATCTCACCGAGCTCGATGCGGAAACCACGCACCTTCACCTGGAAGTCCGTGCGCGACAGGTAATCCAACTGCCCGTCACGGGTCCACCGCACCAGATCGCCCGTACGGTACAAGCGTTCTCCGTCACCGAACGGCGAGGCGACGAACCGCTCCGCACTCAGATCCGCACGCCCGAAGTAACCGCGGGCGAGCTGCGCACCGGCCAGGTAGAGCTCACCGGCGACGCCGGCCGGAACCGGATGCAGACGCTCGTCGAGCACGTAGACACGGGTGTTCCACTCGGGCACACCGATCGGCACCGACGCACCGGAGGTGTCGGTGACGTCACCGGCGGTGACGGACACCGCGGCCTCGGTCGGGCCGTACAGGTTCACGAGCCGCGCCCGGTTGTGGGTCAGGAACCGCTGGGCGGTCGCCGGCGGCAGCGCTTCGCCGATGGCGAGGACGTGGCGCAGCGAGGGGGCCAGCACTCCGTCGGCGTCGACCATCAGAGCCTCGAGCATCGACGGCACCACGTGCAGGGTCGTCACCGACTGCTCCGTCAGCAACCGGTTCAGATAGGCCGGATCGCGATGACCGTCGGCCGACGCGATGACCACACGGCCACCGGAGACCAGAGCGGACCAGAACTCCCACACCGACAGGTCGAAGGTCGCCACCGTCTTCAACAGCACCGCATCATCGGTACCGAGCTCGAAATGCTCACGCTTCCAAAGCAACTGGTTGACGATCGCCGCATGCGGCACCGCCACACCCTTCGGCCGGCCCGTCGAACCCGACGTGAAGATCACATACGCCGTGTTCGACGCGCGCAGCGGCGCGATGCGCTCGGTATCGGTCACCGGCGCCGCGGACAGCTCGGACAGATCCAGGCTGTCGAGGAACAGGGTGGAGACAGACTTCTCCCCCGGCGCCGTGAATTCGTCGCGTTCGGTCGACAGGATCACCACGGGAGCAGCGGTGTCGAGGATGTAGGCGTTGCGCTCGTCCGGCTGATCCGGATCGACCGGCACGTACACGCCACCGGCCTTGACGACCGCGTACATGCCGACCAGCAATTCGACCGAGCGGCGCATCGCCAGCGCCACCGTCGACTCCGGACCCACACCCAGCGAGACCAGTTTGCGTGCAAGGCGATTCACCCGAGCATCGAACTCGGCATAGGTCAGCGACTCGCCCTCGAACACCAACGCCGTCGCATCCGGCACCCGCGAGACCTGCTCGTCGAACAGATCCACCAGGGTCGCCGAGGCGGTGGGGTGCACGGTGTCGTTCCACGCCTCGAGCACTCGCGCGGTTTCCACGGTGTCGAGGAGGGGCAGATCGCCGACCGGCAGGGCCGGGTCGTCGACCACGGCGTCGAGCACGCGGATGAACCGGGCGGCGAACTCCGCGACCGTCGATTCGTCGAACAGGTCGGTCGCGTAGGTGAAGTAGCCGGTGATGCCCGTGGGCGTGCCGTCGTCGCTGTAGCGGTCGGTGACGATCAGGTGCAGGTCGAACTGCGAGATCTCCATGTCGGCGTCGAGGCCGGAGATGGTGAGACCGGGGAGTTCGAGTGCGGCCTGCGCGAGGTTCTGGAACGACAGACCCACCTGGAACAGCGGGTGCCGTGCCGTGGACCGTGCGGGGTTGAGCACCTCGACGAGCCGCTCGAACGGCACGTCGGCGTTCGCGAACGCGCCGAGGTCGGCCTCACGGGTACGTCCCAGCAGTGCGGTGAACGACGCGTCCGAATCGACGTGGGTCCGGAACACCAGCGTGTTGACGAACATGCCGATCAGGTCGTCGAGCTCGCGCTCGCCACGACCGGCCATCGGTGTGCCGATCGCGATGTCGTCGCTCGAGGACATGCGTGCGAGGAACACCGCGAGTGCGGTGTGCAGCACCATGAACATCGTGGTGTTCGTGCGCCGGCCGAGGTCGGCGAGGCGCCGGTGGAGTTCGGCCTCGACCGTGAAGTCGACGCGGCCGCCCCGGAACGACTGGACCGCGGGACGCGGTCGGTCGCTCGGGAGATCGAGCTGGTCGGGCAGGCCGGCGAGGGCCTGCTTCCAGTACTCGACCTGCTTGGCGGCGAGCGATTCGGGATCGTCCTCGTCGCCGAGCACCTCGCGCTGCCAGATGGCGAAGTCGGCGTACTGCACCGACAGCGGCTCCCACGCCGGGGCGTCGCCCTGCGACCGCGCGACGTAGGCCGTCATGAGGTCGCGTGTGAGCGGACCCATCGACGAGCCGTCGGCGGAGATGTGGTGGACCACGAAGGCGAGGACGTAGTCGGATTCGCGGACCCGGAACAGTCGCGCGCTCAGCGGCACGGCGGTGGTGACGTCGAAGCTCGTCGCCGCGAGTTCCTGGACGGCGGCGACGATGTCCGTTTCCGGCACGTCCACCGGGGTGAGGTCGGGAACTGCCTGTGCGGCCGGAACGATGACCTGGACGGGGCCGTCCTCGGCCTCCGGGTAGAAGGTGCGCAGCGATTCGTGGCGGGCCACGACGTCGCCGACGGCGGCCTGCAGCGCGTCGACGTCGAGATCGCCGGTGAGCCGGATCGCGATCGGCACGTTGTAGGCCGACGATTCGGTGTCGAAGCGGTTGAGGAACCACATGCGCTGCTGCGCGAGCGACAGCGGGATGCGTGCGGGCCGCTCGACGGCTTCGAGAGGCCGGCGGTCGTCGCCGCGCTGCGACTCGACCGCACCGGCGAGCGATTCGACGGTGGTGTTCTCGAAGAGGGCGCGCACCGGAACCTTCGCACCGAGTGCGGCTCCGAGCCGGGAGGCCACCTGGGTGGCGAGCAGCGAGTTGCCGCCGAGTTCGAAGAAGTCGTCGTCGAGGCCGACCCGTTCGACACCGAGCACCTCGGCGAAGACCGCGGCGACGGCCTGCTCGGCCGGCGTGACTGGGGTCCGGAATTCGCGGGTCTCGAAGACCGGCTCGGGCAGGGCCCTGCGGTCGAGCTTGCCGTTGACGTTGAGCGGCAGCGCGTCGAGCGTCACGAACGCCGAGGGCACCATGTACGACGGCACCTGCGTCGCCAGGTCGCTCCTGACCGTCGCCACGTCGAGGGTGTTGTCCTCGGCAGGAACGACGTACGCGACCAGCTGGGTGCCGACCCGCTCGTCCTCACGGGCGATGACCGCGACGTCACGCAGCGCATCCATCGCCCGCAGGGCAGATTCGATCTCACCGAGCTCGATGCGGAAACCACGCACCTTCACCTGGAAGTCCGTGCGCGACAGGTAATCCAACTGCCCGTCACGGGTCCACCGCACCAGATCGCCCGTACGGTACAGACGCTCCCCGTCACCGAACGGCGAGGCGACGAACCGCTCCGCACTCAGATCCGCACGCCCGAAGTAACCGCGCGCCAACTGTGTGCCTGCGAGGTAGAGCTCACCGGCGACACCGGCCGGAACCGGATGCAGACGCTCGTCGAGCACGTAGACACGGGTGTTCCATTCGGGCACACCGATCGGCACCGACGCACCGGAGGTGCCGGTGACATCGCCGGCGGTGACGGACACCGCGGCCTCGGTCGGACCGTACAGGTTCACCAGCCGGGCGTCGTTGTGCTCGACGAACCGCTTCGCGGTGGCCGGCGGGAGGGCCTCACCGATGGCCAGTACCTGCCGCAGGGACGGCGTGAGGGTGCCGCCCGCGTCGACCATCAGAGCCTCGAGCATCGACGGCACCACGTGCAGGGTCGTGACCGACTGCTCCGTCAGCAACCGGTTCAGATAGGCCGGATCGCGATGACCGTCGGCCGACGCGATGACCACACGGCCACCGGAGACCAGAGCGGACCAGAACTCCCACACCGACAGGTCGAAGGTCGCCACCGTCTTCAACAGCACCGCATCATCGGTACCGAGCTCGAAATGCTCACGCTTCCACAGCAACTGGTTGACGATCGCCGCATGCGGCACCGCCACACCCTTCGGCCGGCCCGTCGAACCCGACGTGAAGATCACATACGCCGTGTTCGTCGCACGCAGCGGCGCGATGCGCTCGCCGTCGGCGATGGGATCGGCCGAGACGTCCGAAAGATCGAGCGTGTCGATCGCCAGGCTCGGGACAGACTTCTCCCCCGGCGCGACGAAGGCATCGCGTTCGGTGGACAGGATCACCACCGGAGCAGCCGTGTCGAGAATGTAGGCATTGCGCTCGTCCGGCTGATCCGGATCCACCGGCACGTACACGCCACCGGCCTTGACCACCGCATACATACCGACCAGCAACTCGACCGAGCGGCGCATCGCCAGCGCCACCGTCGACTCCGGACCCACACCCAGCGAGACCAGTTTGCGTGCAAGGCGATTCACCCGAGCATCGAACTCGGCATAGGTCAGCGACTCACCCTCGAACACCAATGCCGTTGCATCCGGCACCCGCGAGACCTGCTCGTCGAACAGATCCACCAGGGTCGACGCCTGCTCGACCACGCGGTCGGTGGCGTTCCACGACTCGAGGATCTCGACCCGTTCGGATCCGTCGAGCATGTCGATGTCGCCGACGGCCGTGGTCGGGTCGGCGACGATCGCCTCGACGACCCGCACGAAACGCTGCGCGAAGCGCTCGACGGTCGACTCGTCGAACAGATCGGTCGCGTACGTGAAGGTGGCGTCGATGACGTCGGGAGCACCGTCGTCGTCGTAGTGGTCGAACACCGTGAGCTGCAGGTCGGTCTTGGCGAGCTGCAGCTCGAAATCGGTGGAGCTCACGGTCAGACCGGGCAGTTCGAGCTGGGTGCGCGCCAGGTTCTGGAACGACAGACCCACCTGGAAGAGCGGGTTGCGGGCGGTCGAGCGCACCGGGTTCAGCACTTCCACCAGGCGTTCGAACGGCACGTCGGCGTTCGCGAAGGCACCGAGGTCGGTCTCGCGGGTGCCTTCGAGGAGTCGCTCGAAGGACTGGGCCGGGTCGACGTCGCTGCGGAAGACCAGCGTGTTGACGAACATGCCGATCAGGTCGTCGAGCTCGCGCTCGCCACGACCGGCGATCGGGGTACCGATCGCGATGTCGCGGGTGCCCGAGAGCCGCGCCAGCAGAGTCGCGAAGGCCGCGTTGACGACCATGAACAGCGTCGCGTTCTTCGACCGCGCGAGTTCCTGCAGGCCGCGGTGCAGTTCGGGCGAGATCGTGAACTGCAACGATTCGCCGCGGAAGCTCTGGCTCGGCGGACGCGGGCGGTCGGACGGGAGGTCGAGCTGGTCGGGCAGGCCGGCGAGGGCCTGCTTCCAGTACTCGACCTGCTTGGCGGCCAGCGATTCCGGATCGTCCTCGCTGCCGAGCACCTCGCGCTGCCACAGCGCGTAGTCGGCGTACTGCACGGGCAGCGGTTCCCATGCCGGGGCGTCCCCGTGCGAGCGCGCCGCATAGGCCGTCATCAGGTCGCGGGTCAGCGGGCCGACCGACGCGCCGTCGGCCGACACGTGGTGCACGACCAGCGCGAGGATGTGCTCGTCGTCGCTGACGCGGAAGATGCGCACCGCGACGGGCACCTCGGAGGTCACGTCGAAGGTCGTCGACATGAAGGCGACGATCTCGGGTTCGAGTTCGGCCTCCGTGACCTCACGCACGACGAGTTCGGGCAGCGCACCGTCGAGCGGGAGCACCACCTGGTGCGGGCCCTCCGGTGAGTCCGGGTAGATGGTGCGGAGCGATTCGTGCCGCGCAATGACGTCGCGTGCTGCCGCACGGAGCGCCTCGACGTCGAGGGTGCCGACGAGCCGCACGGCGATCGGGATGTTGTCGACCGCGGAGGACGCCGTGTCGAACTGGTTGAGGAACCAGTAGCGCTGCTGCGCGAGCGACAGCGGAACCCGGTCAGGTCGTTCGGTGGCGACGAGGGGCCGGCGCGGACCGCCGGAGACCCCGCGTTCGAGGCGCGCTGCAAG
>NZ_JAOCLZ010000044.1:0-6570 GCF_025290685.1 Rhodococcus sp. PAE-6 | reverse complement strand
TTCTGGCCATCCTTGGATTCTCGCTTCCCCCAGCAGTGTGCTGGATTCCACGTGTCCAAGATCAGGGGTCAAGCTCCCTCCTTCACCCGGCATCGACAGCCCGGCGCTGTCTGGTGTCTACCCCACAACCCACATGGCTGCCTGGTGCGGCAGAACGGAGTTGCCATGCATCACAGAGAAATCCACCACATTCCTTCACACATCCCCCTGCCGAACTTTCACAACGCGTCCACGAAACGGAGACGTCAATGACCGACGGGTACTCGGCTGGATCCGCCCGGCTGACGATCAGTCCGCACTGGGGAAACTTCTTCCAGGAGGTCGAGGCCCGCCTCGAGGCGTTCAACAAGCCGCTGCAGATCCCGGTCGAACCGGAGAGCATTCACCGCTTCCGGTCCCGGCTCGAAACCCAGATGCGCACCATGCGTCTGGAACCGATCAAGTTCGAGGCCCAGCTCGACACCGACCTGCTGCGCTCGCAGCTGACCACCCAGGTCGCCAGCCTCGATCGCACCATCAACCTTGAGACCCGTCTGGACACCACCGACGCGGTTGTGCAGCTGGCGTCGCTTCGGCAGTACGCCGAGCGCACCATGCAGCTCCGGGTCGATGTCGATACCGGCGGCGCGACCGGTGAGCTGGCGCGACTGAACGCACTGCTCGAACGCGCCGACCAGTCGATCAACGTGCGGCTGAATCTCGACACGAGCGGAGCGATGGCCCAGCTCGAGGTGTTCCGCATGTATGCCGAACACCCGATCCACACTCGCCTGGACCTTGACGTTGGCGGCGCCATGGCCGGACTGATCACCGTGCAGGCCATGCTCGCGCAGTTGGCGATGCAGATTAGATTGATGCCGCCGCTGCCGGGTGGAGGCATGGCTGCGGGTCTGACCGCAGGGCTGTCAACGGTCGGTGCGGCGGCAGGAATGGCGAAGTTCGCTCTGACGGGCTTGGCGGCAGTGTCTTTAGTGCCTCTGGTCGGGCAGCTGGCGCAGGCCGCCGGAGTGATCGCCTTGTTGCCCGCGATGGCCACCGCCGCGGCAACGTCGATAGGCACGATTGCTATCGGCATGACCGGAGTCACCGATGCCTTCACCAAAGGTGCGGAGGCTGCGAAGAACAGCGCCGAGGAACAGGAAGTGGCAGCTGAGGCCACCGAGAGCGCGCAGCGGTCGGTCGCCGATGCCTATCGGAACGCGGCACAGACCGCGCAGAACGGCGCCGAGTCCATCGAGCGCGCCGAGACAGGTGTGCAGCGGGCGCAGGAGAACGCCACACGGGCCCAGGAGGACTTGAACCGGGCCCGCGAGGACGCCATCGAGCGGATCGAGGACATGAACCTCGCGCTTCAGGGCTCGGAAATCGACGAGAGATCGGCGATGCTCGCCGTCGACCGCGCCCGCCGGCGCCTGCAGCGCGGCGATTTCAAGGGTCCGGACGCCGACCTCGAACGCCGCGGGGCGCAGATCGACTACGACCAGGCCGTTCAGCGGCTCGCCGAGGTCCGTGAGAGCAACGCCGACCTACGCAAGGAAACCGAGGAGGCCAACCGGCTCGGAGTCGAAGGCTCCCAGCAGGTCGTCGCCGCCAAGAACCGGATCGTCGAGGCCGACGAGGCTGTCGCCGACGCAGAGAAGGATCTGGCCCGTACCCACCGCGATGCTGCGCAGGCGAACGCACAGGCGGCGCAGCAGATCGCCGACGCCAACAAGGCGCTCGCCAAAGCGCAATCCGATAACGCGAAGTCGCTCGACGAGTACCAGAAGGCACTTGAGAACCTGTCACCGAACGCCCGCCAGTTCGTGGAGATGACCCGCGAACTCGGGGACGAGTGGAAGAACCTGCGCCTGGCGGTGCAGGATTCGCTGTTCGAGGAGATGGGCCCTCAGATCACGACGTTGGCTGAGGCGTACCTGCCGCGGCTCGAGACGGGCCTGTCAAACCTAGCCGGGGTGCTGAACGGGTCGTTGCGCTCGGCGATGGACTGGCTGATGGAACCGGGCCAGCAGGACGGAATCAGTCACATCCTCGACCGCACCGCCGAGGCCCTGGGTCCCCTCATGACCGGTCTCGGCAACCTCGGTGAGGCGATGTACGACCTGACGTTGGTCGGCTCCGATCTGCTACCTGAGATCACTGGCGCCTTCGAGGAAGGCACCGGCAGCTTCGCCGAGATGATCCACGAGATGGCCACCACCGAGGGGGAAGGTGGAGTCTCGCTCCTGCACAACTACATGCAGGAAGCGATGCGCACCTTCGCGCAGATCTGGCGGATCGTCAAGAACGTCGGTGGCATCGCGATGAACCTGTTCGAAGGGTCGGACGAGACCGGTGAGTCGTGGCTGCGGTCCATCGAAGACGCCACCGCACGGTGGAAGGACTTTCTCGGATCTCCGGATGGCCAGGCCGAAATCAAGACGTTCTTCCAAGACGTCCAAGCCATCGTGGACGGCATCGTCGACGCCATCGAAATCGGTGCAGCACTGGTCGGAACCCTCAAACCAGCCGGAGGGCCCGAACGCGGCAAGGTCGACACTAACGATGACGGCGTGCCCGACACCCAAGGCCCGCTCGTGCCTCAGCAACTCGGCCCCGGCGAAGCCCGGGAAGCAGGGCAACTTCGTCAGATATGGGATGTCGCGGACAACTCTGACAGCTGGTTCGGTAAGACCGCTCGCGGGTTCAACTCGTTGCTCGGCTACAACAATGAAACCGACTCGTACGACGGTGGCATGTGGAACCCGAACAACAACGGGACCGTCGCCCACTGGTTCGCCAACATTCCCGACCGCACCGGGAACTGGTTCGGTGAACAGACCGCCGAGATCGGCGAGATGTTCACCGGCCCGGTGACTATCGGTGGTAAGCCGGTGTCAGAAATCTGGTCCGAGGCCACCGCTGGGTGGGAGTCGTTCTCAAAGTCGGTCGTCGACAAGGCCGGTGGGGTACAGGATTGGTTTTCCAATATTGGATCGACGATCGGCGAAGTTGGCTCCAACGCTTTGTCCTCGCTCGGGGAAACGGCCTCCAACGCCTGGAACGGGTTGGTCGAGGACGTGCGCGGCGGTTGGCACGACCATGTCATGCCTGCCTGGAATGCACTGCGCATCGAAGGCCTCGACGGGCTGGCGAACCACTTCCTCAACAAGATCACTAACGGTGCGGTCATGTCGTGGGGTGAGCTGCCCACGGCGATCAAGGACGGTGTCGGCACGATCATCGACGAGCACTTCCCCGGCCTGTCGGACGGAATCGACAAGGTCCAGGACTTTTTCATCGATCTGCGAACCAGCGTGTCCGACACCTGGAACGGGCTGTTGCACGACCTCGCGACCGGCGTCAACCACATGATCGACCTGATCAACTGGGGCGTCGGCGGACTGTGGTCGAAGATCGACACCTTCTTGGCAGGCAAACTGCCGGACTGGGTCGACGTCGAGCACGTCTCGTGGGGATCCGGCGGTGGCGGCTCGGTGCCGGGCATGGAGACCGGTGGTCTGGTGCCGCTCGAGCCCGGCACCCAGTGGGGTAAGGACGGCGTTCTGCGCCTGCTCGCCCCGGGTGAGTTCGTGCTCTCGGAACCGGCGGTGCGCGCGGCCGGTGTCGACAACCTGCTCGCATTCAACAGTGCAGCTCGCGGTGGCCGTGGTCCCTCGACCGAGGGTCTGTTCGCGATGGAGTCCGGCGGCCGCGTCACTCGCGACGATCCGGCCTGGGACATGCTCAAGCGAGGTCACGACTTCGCGCAGTCCCAGGCCGGGAAGCCGTACCAGTGGGCCGGTCCGCGCTTCGTCGACGACAGCTTCGACTGCACCGGCTTCATGGCGTCGATCGCAGCGGCGATCCTCGGCAAGGACGTGTGGCAGCGGTACTTCTACACGGGCAGCTTCCGGGGTGGGCAGCCGGGACCGATGGGCTTCCAGCCCGGTCTCGGTGCCGGTTTCTCGATCGGCATCTTCGACGATCCGGGCGGACCGGGCGGCGGTCACGCCGCTGGCTCCCTCACGGGCGTCGAGGGTCTGCCAGACGTCAACGTCGAGTCTTCGGGTGGTGCCGGCGTCCAGTACGGCGGCGGCGCTGCTGGCGCCTCCAACTCGATGTTCCCGTGGAAGTTCCACCTGCCGATCGTCGACGGCATGTTCGTCGACCCCGGTCCTGGTGGCGGCTACATCGGGGGCCCGACCCCGGCCGAGCAGGGCTCGGTGGTCGGTCAGTTCATCGACAAGCTGCTCGCCCCCGTCCGGGGCAAGATCGTCGATGTCTCCGGTGATCCGCCGCCGCAGTGGCGCACTGTGCCGCTGG
The DNA here is from genome assembly GCF_025290685.1 of Rhodococcus sp. PAE-6. Taxonomy (NCBI): domain Bacteria; kingdom Bacillati; phylum Actinomycetota; class Actinomycetes; order Mycobacteriales; family Nocardiaceae; genus Rhodococcus; species Rhodococcus sp. PAE-6. The sequence continues at coordinate 2,265 of NZ_JAOCLZ010000044.1, read as the reverse complement.
CGGCGTTCGATGCGCTGATCGAGCCGGTGAAGGCCTTCGCGGTGGAGAAGGCCTCGGTGATCGACGTGATCGCCGACGGTGTGCGCGACCTCAAGGACGCCATCGCCGCGCCGATCTCGAATGCCTGGGACTTCGTGTTCAACCGGGACACCGGCGGCAACCTACCGCCGGGGCTGAACCTGGTGCTCAACAAGACCGGGCAGGACGAGTACGTCCTCGAGCCGTTCGGGTTCCAGGTCATCCAAGACCTGATCGGGATCTTGACCGGCAAGAACCCGCTGGCGCTGTCCGCGCCGGTGGGCACCTTCGACGGGAACCAGACGTTGCTCGTCGGCGAGGACGGCACCCGTCAGTTCCAGCATCGTGCCGATGGGTCCATCTCTGAGGCGGACATGCTCGCGAACATGGCTCCCGAGGCCCGGGAGACGTTCGAGGAGAACGAAGGTGCGCCCGACGGGGGCAGGTACGACTTCGCGGCCGCGCTCGCGGCGGCCACCGGAATCACGGTGGACAAGCGGCCGGTCGAGCAGCGCATGGCCGAGTGGTCGACGACCTACGGCGAGCGGTGGGCGCACTGGAACCGCGAAACAGCGGCCGAAGTCATCGACGACATGGCCTCACCGTTCGGTCTGCAGGGCATCTCCATCGGAACGATGGTCACCCAGGACGTTCCCGAAGCGATGACCCGTCTCACGCGGTTGGCCGAGCTGGCTTCCCGCGGATACACGAGACCGATGGGGAGATGACACTAACTATCCATTGAAGGCGCCCCGCCCCGACGAGGGCGGGGCGCCTTCGTCATCTGCTGAACGGCTCAGTCGACGATTTCGACCATGTTGACGATCACACCAGGAACCGTCGTACGCCCGCCGATTTGGGTGTCGTAAGAGACGCTTCCTCCGACCTCGACGTACATCTTCACGACGTCGTCCTCCACTACATCGGCGACAAGCGCCGCATCTCGAGCCTCAACTGCCGTGTTCTGGTTGTAGGCGTATGCACTTTCGAGCTGGATAGGTCCGGTGTCAGCGCGGAACTGGCGCGTACCGGTCGCGGCGTCGAACTGCGTCACGACCCCAAACAGCACGATTTTGCGGCCCACCGCCGAATCCGGGTCCTTCACCAGCAGAGCGAAGTCCCGCTCCGACAGCACCTCGTAGGCTGCCGGATTCTCCCGGTCCGGATCCGGAGCCTCAGCCACGGAGGTCGTTCGAGTGGACGACGAGCTGCTGTCGCTGGTGCTGTTACAGGAACCCACCACCACAAAGAACACGATGACGCCAGCGAGGAGCCACGGCCACTTCCTCCGCTTCTTGGTTACCTGAGTCGTGACGTCATTAGGCGGGGATGCCATGAACGCAGCGGGGTTGGGCTGCCGGGAACGGGAACGCTCGGTCCACTGTTGACCGTCCCAGTAGCGTTCCGCATTTGGGTCTGTGGGATCAGGATGCCAGCCGGCGGGAGGGTTCAAATCGGTGTCCGTTCTGCGAAGGTTCTTGCCGATCTGTCGCCGTGTACGCACACGCCGTTACAGTGTTAACGCTGGTCACGGACACACGGTGAGTGCTATGGCAAGCCGTCCGTGGCATGAGGAGATTCCCCGAACAACGAAGTTTTCGGAACTTCCTGCTCAGTCAGAGCGTCGTGTCTATGCGCGGGACTCGCTATGCAATGATGCCGAAGATCACAATTCGAAAGGCCCTGCCTGGTGCACGAACACTGGCGGGGCCGGCCGACCGGGAGTTGTCGACTGTTGAACCGTACGCCTTTGAGAACGAGCTCGCGAGGAACGGAATCGTGAGCGATCCCAAACCGCGCTACTGGAGCGTCGGCAGTCGAGATCTGTCACCCGAGCAATGCAAGTCGCGCTACAGCCTGGCCTTCATGAACGCACTCTGTGCGCAGGCTGGCGTAACAATTGGAGAGACTAGGCAGGATGAGGATGTTCACGCGATTGACATGGCTGTGAACTTCACAGAGGCGCCGGTACAAGTCCAGCTGAAGTGCTCTAGTGCAAAAACCATGTCGGGACCCTTTGAGAGGATTGATCTCGAAGAGCGCTGGATCGAAAAGTGGGCTATGAGCCAGTTGCCAGTGTTTTTAGTGCTGGTCGTGGTTCCGGATGACCGAGCTGACTGGCTGTCGGACAACGAACGTTCTACGCTCCACCGGGCACACGCGTACTGGATGTCAAGTCCCGAGTTTTGTTGAGGCTGAGCGTGTGTTCAGTTCTCAGGCCGCAGAAGCGGCTGGCGGTTGTGCGTA
>NZ_JAOCLZ010000043.1:0-6597 GCF_025290685.1 Rhodococcus sp. PAE-6 | reverse complement strand
ACCGCTACAGTGAACCCTGCTCACGGGTGGGCACTTCCACCGAGCACAGTTGAGCACTTTCGATGAGCCTCATCAGCGTCCGAGAACACTCCGGTCCAGTTGCCGAGGACATCGAGATGGCGGGTACAGGCGGTTTCGATGCGACCGAGGTGCGTTTCGACCCACTTCATCGGGAAGTCCATCGTGCTGCCGGTCCTCGGGAGGGTATAGAAGTTCGGTTTCTGCGCGACCTCCGCATAAGGCTGGGGGTTGTGCACGTATCGTGTCTCCACCTCGGTTCGCTGGACCTTGCCGCTCATTGCCCAGCGCTTCAGATGCATCTTCGGGACGAAGTGATGCTTCCTTGGAGAGTTCCCCGATTCTTCAGCTGCGGCCGATACCCTGCGCGATTCAGCGATGAAGTCTTCGGACAACCATTCATGTTCGAAGCAGGTCTGAGCGCGCAGATCTCTCGGATGCGGAAGCACTCCCGGAGTGTAGGAGACGGCTCCGACAACGCCTTGCCATAAAGGCACGTGCTCATGCTGTATTCGCAAGGATTACCTGCAAATCGCTCATAGGCTGTCTACCTGCACTGTTCTATCTATACCTATAGATAGGTACGCTCAGGGGGGTGACCTCCACGCTCGAATCGCGTCCGCTCCGGGTTGTCGTCCTGGTACGAGTAAGCACCGGAGGGCAACTCGAGGGCTACGGTCTCGACGTCCAAGAGAGGGACTGCCGCAGCTACGCCCGCGCCCACAACATGCGCATCGTGAAGATATGCCGCGACGAAGCGATCAGTGGCAGGGCCGGCGACGACGAACGCCCCGGACTGTCCGAAGTGTTGCAGATACTCGCCGGAGGGAAGGCCGACGCTCTGCTCGCACCCAACCTCGATCGCCTCGCCCGCCACCTCACCCAGCAGGAAGCGATCCTGTCGGTGGTATGGGCACACGGAAAGCGCGTCTTCACCGCCGACCGAGGCGAGCACCTCCCGGACGACGACGACGATCCAATGCGCACTTTCGTCCGGCAGGTCATGGGAGCCGCCGCGCAGCTCGAACGCGGGTTGATCGTTAAGCGCCTGAAATCAGGCAGGAGACAGAAAGCCGAACGCGGCGGATATGCAACAGGATCGCCCCCCTACGGGCAGCGGGTGGTCGATGGGAAACTCGTGGAGCACCCGGAAGAAGTTGCCGTACTGCGGCAAGTGCGGGCATGGGCCGTCGAAGGAATCGGCGTACGAGCCATCGCCCGCCGACTAAATGATGCCGGCGTCCCCTCAAAACGCGGCGGACAATGGCACCCGTCCACCGTTTCACGTCTAGTGGATCCACGGGCTCGCGTTGACTCGCGCCGGCGATCTTCGGCTGCCCGTGCAGCCGATCGGGAACGAGAGAGGCTGGCTCGAGCCGGTCGCGTTCTTGGCCGCGTAACATGATCGAGGACGAAAGTTCTTTTTCTAAGATCTTAAAGGAAACCGAATCGTCCTATAGATAGTGGGGCCAACTGAGTATTTATGGCTTCCAGGTCATGACCGCTTCATAAGTTTCCGGATCCGACAACTTTCGAATGAGGTAGCTAACCCAGGATTCGGTATACACATAACGCTCGAAAGTCTGATTATATCGACAGAAGTCAGCTTTTGTTTTTGTGGGATCGTCTGCGCCCACTGGAGGGCGAACCCCAAAGTAACGCCACGCTTGTGTGTGATGATGAGTTGTAAAGGGCTGAGAGAGTTCTGCCGCTACACGCTCGACTACCTGCCCCGGCCGGAGCGTTCCAAGGTCAGCTACAGGAATCTGTTTCTCTCGAATGATGGTCCGCACCTGATCCATGACTGCGTTTTGCTCTTCTGTGAGTTCTTCCGGTCGTACAAAGGTCATCACGGCGTCTGCTTCAGTCTTTGGACCCTTATAAGGAATTAGGTAAATCCGGAAATCGAACTGCTGGTCAGCTGCCAGATCAGGGGACAATCCTGCATCGAAATCTTGCACCCATTCCAGCACGCCACGGGGAACTTGTGAGCGAACCTTTTTTACTGCCTTGGCAGCATCATCTGTGATCGAGGATAGAAACAAAGGAAAACGCAGTTCTGTAGCGACAGCTTCATCATCGCCAAATAACTCGACAAGAGTGGTTTCGTAGTTCAGTAGATATGCCTGAGTGCGGCCGGCTACCAGGGCGGCAATATTCTTTTCATGTCGGTGCTCGATCCTGTTCCTCAATCCCACAAAGAAGTCCAGGTTCGCCTTCCGGGGGTCGTTGGGAGTAAAAAACTCCATCATGAGGGTGCTAAGAGACTTGTACTTCCAATCGCCATCTTCATGACGAATACGCCGCCCGCGAGAGTCTCGAATATAGACATCTCGGCCAGCCTTCTCGAAATGGGCCTGTAAGAGTTTCAACCAACCCATCGACATGTGGACAATGAAAGCTTCGAGCTGTCGTGCATCGCCCGAACGGTTGTACAGGTCGACTGCAAGCCGTACCTCATTTTTGGATGCTTGAAGGACATGCCACCAGTGCGGACGAGGAGCCATAGGGTGAGACTATGGCAGTAGTGACTGGCTCGTTGGGGGGAGTCCCGTCTTTTGTCATGTCAGAACGGATTGTACTGTCCGACCCCTTGACCGATTTGTTGGTTCAACTTCCCTATCCGTTGGAGAAGTTCGAATCGGTCCTGCGCGATCTTGCGGGGCCAGTGGTAGCAATCTGCGACAGCTGCATCCAGACGCTTGTGTAGCTTGAACAGGTCTGAATATGCGCCTTCGTCGACGCGGTTGTACAGAACCGTCAGGCCGATCTGGTCGTTCCGTGAAATCTCCCGACGGCGGTTGATGAGGTCGCGTGCTGCCTCTGCAACGGCCTGCCTCTCGTCTGGGGTGGGGGAAGGCCAGGGGTATGTCTCGAACGCGGTAGACGGCGTGAACCGCAGGTCGTCCTTCATCGTCGATGACTCATTCCACACCCACGCATCGAATGCGGTAGAAGTCAAAATGCCAATCGAATAGTCGTCATCGAAAGCAAATACTCCCACTGCATTGCTCGGGCACCAGTCGTTGTCTGCCCAGGTAAACAGCAGACGCTTACCAGTCAGTGTTGACACAAGATAGCGGGACTTCGATGCAATGGCCTTACGCATCTCGGGTCTGGGTCGCCAGAACTTCACCAGATCTTTCGTAGCTCCGGGTCGTTGTCACGCTCCGGCTTGACCGTCTTCCGAAGCACTGCCAGGGAATTTGGATACTTCATAGCCTCTTCCAGAGGCATAGTGCCGAAATCAATGATCCATCGGCTTGGCCGCGCTTCGACTACGTCGGCTATGTCGTCACTCGTGATGTAGCGACGCACAACCTTTTCCTCTCCGGAAGCGTGGAGGCTGGCGGCGGTCTTGTCATCAATGATGAATCCCTCTCCGGTTGGCTGGCAACCAATGAAGGATTTACCTTTGTTCGCAGGCAGCTTGTATGGTTCCGGGAGGGTGGGACCGGGCTTAAGCTTAGAGTTGATCGCCTCGACCTGCACTCCGTCGAGATAGAACTCTGCCACGGGCGTAGTTGGATTCTTAACCCAGTTAGTAAGGGAGACGAAGACTTTGGCCTCCCCAGGCCACCTCTGGGTAGATACGGCATCAGTGATGACACCACCGTTATCTACGATGTAGCGCAGCGAGGCCAGTCGATGCTTGTTCTCGCGAAGAGTGTTCGTTGATACAAATCCTGCTCGCTGACCGTCGTTGAGATGATCGTGGGCCCTGCGAAACCAGTACGCGCAGAAATCAACAACCCCAACGGAAGGAAACCCGTTCTTCAGCTTCTGAAGGTAAGGCTCACCCAGCTCACCGCGAATTTTTCGGTCGCCGACAAACGGTGGGTTACCGACAATGCAATCAACCTCAGGCCAGGACCCGAACACCGCATCGCCGATGGTGATACCAGCAAGATTGACCAAGGGCAGTGGAGGTTCGGCGTCGCCGTACTGGTCCATCATCTGGCGGTGCCCCATCCACAGCGTGACGCGAGCAATCAGCACAGCAGCTGGCTGAATCTCGATGCCATAGAAGTTGTTGAGGCGCACATACGGATACGGTCCGGGGGGCATCGGTAACCCGGTCTCAGCAGCTAGGTCTGCGATGCGTTGTTTGCAAGTGGACTCAAGGCGGCGCAGTTCGCGGTAGGCCACGTAGAGAAAGTTGCCGCAGCCACAGGCCGGGTCAAGGACTCGGAAGGAACATAGTTCTTCCAACACTCGAAGGGCCTCAGCGGGTGTCGACGCGGCGTCGATGCGGTCCTGCCAGGGGCGAACGATGGTGGGGTCGACAATCTTCATGATGTCGACTTCGTGAGTGTAGTGAGCGCCCAGTTTACCGCCGATAATGCGTTCCATCAGCGATCCGAAGATCGTGGGTTCAACCTTGCTCCAGTCGTACGTAGTGGCCTCGTAGAGAGCATCAAGCTCCTCTTCGTTCAGCTCTACGTATGCCGGATCGGCGAACAGTTGGCCGTTGACGTATCGAGTGCCGGCCAGGATGCCTTTGCGGTGCTGATCTCCCTTTTGATTGAGCACTTTGAACAAGAACCCAAGTGTCTGCGCTGATTCCTCGGCGCGACCACGGAGTTTGGCTACGGTGTTCTGAAACGGTGCGCCGGTGAGAAGCCCGAGCTCTTCGGCGAACATCGTCCAAATCGACTGCATAATGAACCGCTGGACTTCATCCGGCGGAGCAGCATTCCTGTCGATCAACGATCGATAGACTTCCCCGACCTTGTCGGCAGCCTGGGTAGTTAGTTCTTTGTGGAGCTGGGCGAAGTTGGGTCGCTGGTCGGCGCCAGCAAGGAACATCAGTGCTTCGTAACGGGATGGCAGCTCTTCAAGGGTGAAGGAAGCGCGGGGCGACTTCGGGAAGCGGCCCGGCTCCCAAATCTCGAACTGATGGAAGTTGCAGAGCACCACCCACCGGGCGGCAGGGACATCGGCATCATCATCCGCTGACTCTTCCCAGTACCGCTTGACCTGCTCGCGGGCTTCGGTGACGTGCACATGAGGTGCCTTCATCTCGACGATGCAAATCCCTGGCCAATGCAGGTCCATGAATCCAGCCGAGGATTTGAAGGCTTCGAACTTGGCTCCTACCTCCAGTCGGTCGGAGCCGTAGGCGTCGAAGAGCATATTGAGGAAGGTCTGAGCTTCGCTCTTTTCGCTGCCCTGGTAGTTGCGCCACTTCTTGTGGAACTTGACCAGGGCTTTCTGAATCTCTTCACCGCTACGCACAGCGGTGACCCTATGTCACCACTGTGAGAGGGTCACAGTCACACCAGCCTCAGTTCGTCTCCGCTGAAGTAGGCATCCTTCTGTAGGCGGGTGCGTGTGCGCTCAAGTTCCTTGAGTGCGTCGGCCAAGGCGAGCTGCGCGTTGTGTTCTTCCGGGCTGTTGCCGAGGCGCTTTTTCGCCTTCTTTGCGCGTGTAATGGCGTGCTCGATGTTCACCAGTACGTCTGAGACTTCGGACATCGCAAGCTCATGCGCAGCCTGGGCTGCGGAGCGTGGGTCGTGTGCCGGGGCTCCCATGTACCTCCACCTTGCCCAGTTGACGGTTTGCTAATCCACAGCGTAATGGCCTGCCCCCGTCAGAAGCCAAAACCCGCGTGAGTCGACATCTTCTTGATCTTCACTCCAAAGGACGCAGGTCTTCCGGATCTCGCCTCCCAGCCAGCCCGGAGGTCTCCCTAACCCGTGGTCTTAAAAGCTGAAGCAGGTGTCCCTGTGCTCAAGCATGTGTGTCCGTTGTTAGGCACGGTACGTGCAGCGGAGGTACTCGGAAAATGGCGCTCTTGTTGTCTAAGCAACAATAATGCAGAATGGACAAACTGAGAGCCGATATGAAGGGGGCGCGGCATGGACGACGAGCTGCATCGCACTGCATGGGAGATGAGCACCGACGGCGCCGATTGGCACGAGATCGGGCAGGAACTCGGCTGCACACCGGACGCTGCACGATTGATGGCGCAACGCTACGAACGCGACACCGACGCCGCGGCCGCGAAGAATCAGTTCTCTCTGTTCGACCTGTAACACCGACCTGCGGCCTAACACCCGCCGACGAAGGGGGCTTCACCATGAGCTTTTTCGTGATCCTGCTGATCTTTAACGCGCTCGCCACTACGAGCGCGATCGTGTGCGCCTCGCGCTCGTATCGGCGTTACGGCAGCGCCGGCCGGGCGGTGTTCGCCGGCCTCGGTGGACTGATGATTCTGCCGCTGCTGTTCGTTCTGGCGACCGCAATGGCCACTCCTCGCGCAGCCCGGCTGCCGTAGGATTCAGCGTTAACAAAAATCACTAAAACCGCAGGTTGAAAATGGTTTTGTGTCGTAAATGCTAGTAGAATAGACCTCACGAGTCGTCCCGATGGATGGGGACGCTACGCCCGAAGAAGGGCGCAGTCGAGGAGGTCGCGTGGCAGACGAGGACGCCCGCCAGGGGGCATTCGGTTCCGAGGATCAGGGAGGACAGGGCGGTGGCGCAGAGCGAGGAATTCGCGACACAGGTCGAGGGGATCGACCTGACGATCGCGGCCGAGACCAGGCGGATTCTGGTCGAGTGGCTGGGCGTCGAT
>NZ_JAOCLZ010000042.1:0-8213 GCF_025290685.1 Rhodococcus sp. PAE-6 | reverse complement strand
GGAGTGTGGTGTTGGCGGCGCGGCAGCGTCCGGAGCGGGTGCCGTTGTCGTTGGCGCAGCAACGCATGTGGTTCCTCAATCGGCTCGAACCGCACTCCGCCGTGAACAACATCCCTGTGGCCATTCGCCTTTCGGGACGACTGGACACCAACGCGTTGCAAGCGGCGGTCTCCGACGTGGTGGAACGCCACGAATCGCTCCGCACCGTCTATCCCGAGATCGACGGTGTCGGCTACCAGCAGGTGCTGCCCGCCGCGGACGCGGTCGTCGAGGTCCGCCCCGAGACCGTCGACGCCGACGAGGTCCCGGCCCGGGTCGCCGAAGCGGTCACCACCGGTTTTGATGTGACGCAACAGGTTCCGATCCGAGTGCGCCTGTTCTCCGTGGCCCCGGACGAGCACGTGCTCGTCGTCGTGGTGCACCACATCTCCGCCGACGGCTACTCGATGGGACCGCTGACCCGCGACGTGGTGACGGCCTACGCCGCGCGTGTGGCGGGCGAGGAACCCGGATGGGCACCGCTCGAGGTGCAGTACGCGGACTACACACTCTGGCAGCGCGAGGTCCTCGGCGACGAGTCCGACCCCGAGTCGCTCATGGCGCGCGAGACGGACTTTTGGACGCGGACCCTCGCGGATCTGCCCGAAGAGGCGACGCTGCCGTCCGATCGTCCCCGGCCGGCCGTCGCGAGTTATCGGGGTGCCTCGCACCGCCTCACCCTCGACGAGCGGGTCCGCGCAGCGATCGCCGATCTTGCCCGCCGCAGCGGCGCAACGGAATTCATGGTCGTCCACGCCGCGCTCGTCGTGCTTCTCGCCCGGCTCGGCGGTAACGACGACATCACCATCGGCACCCCCGTCGCCGGCCGCGGCGACGCCGCGCTCGACGACCTGGTGGGCATGTTCGTCAACACCCTGGTGCTGCGTACACCCGTCGAACCCCAAGCGTCCTTCGGCGACTTCCTCGACTCGGTGCGCACGACCGACCTCGAGGCGTTCACCCACGCCGACGTGCCGTTCGAGCGGCTCGTCGAGGTGCTCGATCCACCTCGTTCGCAGGCGCGCCACCCACTCTTCCAGGTGATGCTCACCTTCCAGAACATGCCGGTCTCGCAGCTGGAACTGCCCGAGCTGACCGTCTCCGGTATCGACTTCGACGCGCAGGTCGCCAAGTTCGACCTGCAGGTCACCGTCGCGGATGTCGTCGACGCCGCCGGCGATCCCTCCGGTCTCGTGGTGGAATTCAACTACGCCACCGAACTGTTCGACCCGCAGACCGTCGCCGCTGTCGCAGAACGGTTCTCGCGGATCCTCGAGGCGGTCACCACCGATCCGCGCATCCCGGTCGGCGACGTGCCGCTCGTCACCGACGATGAGCTCGACCGCATCCTTACCGAGTGGAACACGCTCGGCGAATCCGTCCCGGTCGTCGAACCGGCCACGCTGTCTGCGCGTTTCGACGCGGCCGTCCGCACCCACACCGCGAATGCCGCGGTGACTCACGGGGAGACGACCCTCACGTACGCCGAACTCGGTGCCCGCGCGAACCGGATCGCACGCCGGCTCGTCGGCGCAGGCGTCGGACCGGGCACTCTCGTCGCGGTGGCCCTGCCGCGGACCGAGAACCTCGTGGTCGCTCTCACCGCGGTCGTGCTCTCCGGCGGCGCCTACCTGCCGATCGACACCGCTCACCCGCAGGACCGTGTGCGGTACATCCTCGACCAGGCACGGCCCCGCGTGATCCTCACCTCGGATGCACTCGGAGACGAGCCCGGAGCGGAGGCGTTGCGCGGCAGCGGAATCGAGATGCTCGATGTCGTCGCCGCACAAGACGACGCCTCGGTCTCGGCCGATCCGCTCACCGACGCCGACCGGATCGCATCGCCGCAGCCGGACGATCTCGCGTATGTCATCTTCACCTCCGGTTCCACCGGCCGCCCCAAGGGCGTCGCCGTCACACACCGGAACGTGCTGACCCTCTTCGCCAACGCCGAACCCCGCTTCGGCTTCGGCCCGGACGACGTGTGGACGCTGTTCCACTCCTACGCCTTCGACTTCTCGGTGTGGGAGCTGTGGGGACCGCTGCTGTACGGAGGCCGGCTCGTCGTCGTCGACTACCTCACCTCCCGGTCACCCGAGCTGTTCGCGCAGCTCGTGCGCCGCGAGGGCGTCACGGTGCTCAACCAGACGCCGTCGGCGTTCTACCAGTTCGACGAGGCCGATCGCACTCTCGCGGCCGACACGGCACCGCTCGCGCTGCGTTACGTCGTCTTCGGCGGCGAGGCACTCGACCCGGCCCGGCTCGCGGGCTGGTTCGATCGTCACCCCGCCGGTCCGCAACTGGTGAACATGTACGGCATCACCGAGACCACGGTGCACGTGTCGTACCAGCCCATCGACCGCGCCCTCGCGAAGGCCGGTGCCGCCAGCGCGATCGGACGCTCGCTTCCCGGACTGGACGCCTACGTCCTCGACCGGCGCCTGCATCCCGTGCCCGCCGGCGTGCCGGGCGAGCTGTACATCTCCGGCGACCAGCTCTCCCGCGGATATCTCGGACGCCCCGACCTGACGGTCGCGCGCTTCGTCGCGAACCCTTTCGGCCGCGGTCGCCTCTACCGCACCGGCGACATCGCGCGGTGGAACGGCGAAGGCATCCTCGAATACGCGGGCCGCAGCGACTCGCAGGTCCAGCTCCGCGGCTTCCGTATCGAACTGGGCGAGATCGAGTCGCAGCTGCTGCAGGCTCCGGGTGTCGCACAGGCCGTCGCGATGGTCCGGGACGACGGACTCGGCGAACGTCTCGTCGGTTACGTCGTCGCCCGCACCGGTGAGACCGTCGATCCGGCCGCGGTGCGCGCGCACGCATCCGAATTTCTCACGGGGTACATGGTTCCCGATGTGGTGACCGTGCTCGACGAACTGCCGCTCACGGTGAACGGCAAGCTCGACCGGCGCGCTCTCCCCGTGCCCCGCATCGACATCGACGCCGATCGTTTCCGCGAACCGGCCACCGAATCGGAACGGATCGTCGCGCAGGTCTGGGCCGAGGTGCTGGGTATCGAACGCGTCGGTGCCGACGACTCGTTCTTCGACCTCGGCGGCAACTCCCTCGTCGCGACACGGGTCGTCGCCCGCATCAACGAGGCGACCGGAGCGAGCCTGGCCATCCGGGAGCTGTTCGAAGATCCCACCGTCGCGGGTCTGGCGGCGCGCGTCGACGCCGGCGGTTCCGATCGCGCGGTGCCGGAGCTCGTCGCACGGTCGCGTCCCGATCGCATCCCGCTCTCGCTCGCGCAGCAGCGCATGTGGGTGCTCAACCAGCTCGATCCGGGCTCCGCGACCTACAACATCCCGCTCGCCATCCGCCTGCGGGGTGCGCTCGACATCGATGCGCTGACCGCAGCGGTGCGCGACGTCGTCGAGCGGCACGAGACGTTGCGCACCGTCTACACGCAGGACGAGCAGGGCCCGTTCCAGAAGATTCTGGATGCGGAGTCGATGCCGCCGCTCGAGGTGATGCGGGTGGCCTCCGAGCAGGAGGCCTTCGAGGCCGTGGTCGAGGTCGCCGCGCAGGGATTCGACGTGTCCTCCGAGCCGCCCGTACGCGGTCGCCTCGTCTCGATCTCTGCCGGCGGCAGCGCCGGCCCGGTCGTCTCCGACGATCATGTCCTCGCACTCGTGGTGCACCACATCTCGGCCGACGGTGCCTCGCTCGTGCCGTTGGCGCGCGACCTCATGGAGGCCTACGTCGCCCGGCTGTCCGGATCGCGCCCCGACCGGCCACCGCTCGAGGTGCAGTACGCGGACTTCGCGGCGTGGCAGCAGGAGACCTTCGGCGACGCCGAGAATCCCGACTCGCCGGCCGGCCGCCAGCTCGCCTACTGGAAGCAGCAGCTGGCCGGCGTACCGGACCTGCTCGACCTGCCCACCGACCGGCCGCGCCCCGCGGTACCGAGCCTGCGCGGAGCCACGGTCTTCACCGAGGTCGACGCGCCGACCCGGCAGCGGCTCGAGGCACTGGCGACCGAGAACCGCGCGTCGTTGTTCATGGTCGTCCACGCCGCGCTCGCCGTCCTGCTCGCGCGGATGAGCGGTTCGCGGGACGTCGTCGTGGGAACCGCTGTCGCGGGACGCGGCTCGCGGGTGCTCGACGACATCGTCGGCATGTTCGTGAACACACTCGCGCTGCGCACGGACGTCGATCCGGGCGCGCATTTCGCCGACATCCTCGGACAGGCACGCACCGCCGATCTCGAAGCGTTCGCGCACGCCGACATCCCGTTCGAGCGCATCGTCGACGAGGTCGTCGCCACCCGGTCGCCGGCACGTCATCCCGTCTTCCAGACGATGCTCTCGTTCCAGAACCTCGAACCCGCCCGGCTCGAACTGCCCGAGCTCACGGTGGAAGCACTCGATTCGGGGGTGCTTGCCGCGAAGTTCGACCTGCAGGTGACCGTGGAGCCGCTCGCCGGCGACGACGGCATGCGGATCGCACTCACCTACGCCGCCGACCTCTTCGACGAGACGACGGCGCAGGCACTCGCGCAACGCTTCGTGACGGTCCTCGACGCCGTTGCCGCCGATCCCGGTTCGGTGGTCGGCGACATCGAGGTCCGGACCGAGACCGAGCGTGAGGCGGCCATCACCGCGGTCGCCGCTCCGGTCCGGGAAACCGCTCTCGAGACGGTCGACCGGACCGTCGTCCAGGAGCTGCAGATCGCGGTCGAGTCCGATCCCGAGGCGCCCGCCGTGGTGGTGGGCGACACCGAGTTCGGCTTCGTCGACGTCGAGCGCCGGTCGTCGCAGTGGGCCCGTTACCTCATCTCCCGTGGAGCGGGTCCGGGTCGCACCGTCGCCGTCGACCTTCCGATCGGTCCCGAGCTGGTCGTCGCGGTGTGGGCCGCCGTCAAGACGGGAGCCGCCGTCACGGTCGACCCCGCGGTCACCGCAGATCACGTGCTGACCACCCTCGCACGCAGCGACGATCTGCCATCCTCGGTAGCGGGGACGTTCGTCGACGATCCGGAGACGCTCGCACTTGTCGCGGAGCAGCCGACCCGTTCGATCGCGTACACCGACCGTTCCGGCGTCCTCGGCCCCGACGACACGGCCGTCCGGACGAGTGAACTCGATCTCACCCACGGTGCGGTCGTCGCGGCGCTGCGGCGCGGCCGGAAGGGCCTCGATCTGACCTACGAGTCGCGGGTCCTTCTCGCCGGTTCCCGCCTCGACCAGTGGACGGTCTTTGCCGTCCTGGCCGCGGCGATCACCGGCGCCGTTGTCGTTCCCGCCGGTCCCGACCATGATCCGGGCATCCTCGTCGACGAGGAGTGGGTGACCCACGGCTTCGTCCCCGCCGAGGAACTCGCCGCTCTGCCCGACACCGAGGACCTCGTGGCGGTCGTCGTCACGGACGGATCGGCGCACGACGGTGCGGAGCTCTCCGCCGGACTCGCCGGCAAACTCTCCGACCTGCGTTCCCCCTGGGTCCTGCAGGAATGATTGCGGAAAGGTAACTTTACTTACCGGCCGAGTTCGTTCGGAGCGTCCACGGCCGGAAGGAGAGCTGTTCCGTGTTGCACAGAGGTCTTGTCGGGGGCCGAGCACGCTCGGGGACGCGCACACGGATGGGGAACCCGCCCAATGAGGGCACGGAGCCAAGATCGTGCTCGCCGTGGGAAGTCGAGTGAGCGTAGCTCGATGCGGGCCCGGGTGAGCCCGTGGCCGGCTGATGACGACGGAATTAACGTTGACGGTGTCCGCCCTACGGGGCACCCGGTGAGTAGGATGGTTGCCGCAGCGGCGCGCCGGCGTGGTCGCGATCGTCCCGGAACCGAAAGGACCGGAATACCGCTTCCATGGAGCTCGGGACAAGTAGGTGACGAATGATCTGTGCCTGCTTACGGACTTGGGACACCGGCGGGAGGGAAGATCTTGAGTTCGTCTCATTGCTGAGGATCGAATGTGATGAAGACAACCGCTCTCGAAAAGAATAGCGGTCTTCATGGCGAAACATTTGTGATGCAAGTATGCGTCGTCGGCTTGTCCGGTATTTTCCTGTTCTCCGCGGGACAAGTTGCCGCTACGATGGCAAACCATGATCCCATACATGCGTAGAGTGTTATCGGACCGATTTATGCCGCATCGCGAAGGCATCAGGACTTTTTGGTGGCGGCGCATGGGACTTGTTACCGACAGGCCGAATTTTGGTGACGAGCTCACATCCGGAATCGTCCATGGACTCGCCGGAGTTACGTGCACTTGGGCTCACCCCAAACGGAGTGAATTCATCGGTGCCGGGTCCATCCTGGAAATGGTGCAGGGCGCGGGTGCGCCAAGTGGGCTGAAGGTATGGGGTTCGGGATTCATGGCTAGCGGCACTGCGGGGGGGAGAAATTGGGATCATCCCGATTTCGATTTCTATGCGGTTCGGGGAGAACTCACTCTCTCACGTATCCGTCCGGTCCGAGATGTAGCCCTCGGTGACCCGGGCCTACTTGCCAGTAGAGTCTACCCCCGCTCACCGGTAGTGACTGGAAAGGTTGGTCTTGTCTACCATTATGTGGATGAGAAAGACGAGGTTGTACGAGCCCTCGCGCAACAGGGGCGCGTCGCACTTATCGACCCGTCCAGAGAACCCCGCGATGTCATTGCCGACATTACTGAATGTGAGTTCATCTTCTCGACGAGTCTTCACGGCCTTATTGTCGCCGATTCGTTCGGCATCCCGAATGCTTGGATCGCGCTGAGTGGCCGGATCGGTGGTGGTCGGTACAAGTTCGAGGACTACTATTCCGCCTTCGGTGGGACCGCAACACAGTACGATGCTGATCTCGTCTGGGATCCGGAGGCTGTGGAGGACCTGAAAAGGGGATATTGTGCTGTTCCAAATCTGAAAGAAATTCAGAGCAGGCTGATTCGAGCAATACCGTACCTGTAATGTTACATCGTAGAATCTCTATCACCGACGGGCAATGCTCTCGCCCCGCCACCGAGGCCGCGGATGCGTGATATTGACGAATGACTCTTGTACAGCGGAAGAAAAATTGCGTGAACAAGCATGTTCGCGATGAGTAGAAGACGCAAACCCAGATAGTCGTGTCCGTGGCGCACGAAAGTTCTCTTTGTCGCTCTCGTATATGAGAGGTAATCCTTCAAACTGCTATTTCCTCTACGTCCGGAAACCGAAAGGAGCATATCCGCTGCTTGACCGAGCTGAAATCCATGCTTCAAGAGGCAGAGGGAAAGATCGACGTCCTCATGGACGTCCCTAGATACGGCCGTGCTGTTCTCCACGGTCTCCCAAGCGCTTCGACGAATGGCCATATTAGCACCAGACAATACAACGACTGGGCGCGATCCTTTTGAGCGCCAGCGCCTTGAGAAACGATCGAAAATCGTGCGTTGCAAGCCGGCTACGGGCGACTCATATAGATATGATAGTCCTGTCACTGCAGCATACCCTGGTTGTTCCCGGAAGAATTCGTGAATCGCCCTAGCCCACGAATTGCCCACGATCGTATCGGCGTCTACGCGCGCTATTATGTCACCCGAAGTGGCGTTGAATCCCGCATTCCGGGCATGCACCACTCCCGGTGTCTGTTCCGAGATGACAGCAAACTTCTCAAAACGGTCACGGAAGAGCATTGCAATATCGCGCGTGCGATCGGTCGAATTGTTGTCGACAACCACAACTTCGTCAATCCATTCACGGTTGTGCGCGAGGGTCGACAGGCATTTCCGGATATACCGTTCCTCGTTGTAAGCGGGCACTACAACAGAGAGGGTTACTCGGCTCATGGCGATCTACGCTACCCATGAAGCGGAGTCCACGCTGGACAGGTGGAGCTGAGTGTAAGATATGTCACTTTAGAATTCCTTAGGGTGGCTCTGCCGTCGCCGTGCTATAATCCGCTGTTTTCGGGTCATATTCGCGTGTTGACGCTGCGGTCCTGCAGGATCTGTTCTCGGCCGGTAACTTTCTTTGCGACCAGGGACGTCGGGGTGCCTCGGTCGGGAGGAGTTTGATACGTGACGCACGCGAAATCCGACCAGGAAGGACCACGGTTCGGAAGAGTGACAGCGCCCGGTTCAGGCAGGGTTCGAACCCCAGTTTCGAGCCGTTCCAATCGACGTAGTGGTCGTCGGGGTGTGTTGTTGCCGCAGTTGTTGGTGTCGGCGGTGGAGTCGGCCGGTGATGCGGTGGCGGTGGTG
>NZ_JAOCLZ010000041.1:0-10770 GCF_025290685.1 Rhodococcus sp. PAE-6 | reverse complement strand
ACTACGATCGCATGCGCACCCTCAATCCGGAGGAAGCGCTCACACCATGAGCTCTCCGGAAACGCCGGGAGGGATCACCCAGAGCGACAATCCGACTACCGTGCGCGAGTCGTCGGGCGTCATCGCGCTTGCCGCGTAGGCACGTCAGAGTGCGATCAATCCCCTCGATTTCGCCCAGCCAGTGCTCGTCGATGGCGCGTTGTTTGCGGGCGAGCAGGTCAGCTTCGAGTTCGTCGAGGCGGCCAACCATCTTCGGGTTGACGTGCAGTTGGCTACATCGCAGGCACGCGTGTTCGTGCTGGCAGCTAGTTCCGTAGGGGCGTCCGCAGGATCCGAGTTCGACCTTGCGCTTGTCGAAGTGTTCTTCGAACTCCGCCCATTCCTCATCGGTCGTGGGACGGTATTCCTCCTGGGGACGCAGGGTGCGTCGGCGGTCAAGGAACTGTTGGACGTGTTGGATCACGTGTTCCTCGAAGACGGCGACGTACCCCTGTGTGGTTTGGAGGTTGAGGTGACCGAGTAGCGCCGCGCCGATGTGGATTGGAAGGCCGTTGTTGACGAGATCGGTTACGAACAGTCGCCTGAAGTCGTGCGGGGTGAAGTGGAGGTCTTGGAAGGCTGGGTTGGTCCCGGCGAGGAGTTGGCACTGCTTCCTGATGTTGTTGAGGACGGTTGCCGGGCTGGTTACCCTGCGGACTTCTCCGATCTGGCGTTGGAACAGGTACGGCATCGGCGGCGTCCAGAGTCGTTCGTGTCCGTCGTACCGCGGGAGTGATGGGATCGGCCCCTGCGCGGTCTGGCGGGTGATGATTTTCGCGATGACGTGGAACAGCTCGGCGGACATGGGGAGGACCCGTTCGCGGTCGGTCTTGGATGGCACGATGACGAGCAGCGCGATGACTTCGCCGTTGGGGCGTTGGTATTGGCGGATGCTGGTGTGTGCGAGTTCGACTAGCTCTTCGACGCGGATGCCCGTGTGGCGTAGTACCTCGACGTGCGCCCAGTCCCAGAAGGCGGATTCTTCTTCCTCGTGGATCTTGCGGATGCGCCCGGTTGCGTGGTCGCGGCCGCGCACGATCGGGAAGGTGTCGTCCTTGGTCTGCCGGTCTTGGCGTTCGTCCGGGCGGGTGTATGCCCGGCCTGCGTGGGTGAAGTTCGCGCCGAGTGGGGTATCTCGCGCGGTCTCGTAGAGTTTGCGAATGTCGACGTACCGGTCGTCGAGGTGCGCGATGAGCGCCGGAAGCAGTGGTTGGCGCTGGCGGGTCCGGTCTGTCATGCGTTCTTTGATTCGTCGTCGTTGAGCCCCCATTCCTCGGAGGTCCGACGGAGAGATGGGGCACGGTGCCGCCCATCTCCCCCAGCGTTCCGGTTCCTCGAGAGCCCAGCTCTGGATATCCAGGTAGAACGCGCGCACCGGCAGTAGGACGCTCTGACCGCCATCGATCCGAGGGGTGCCGTCACGGCGCAGGCGGATGTGGGTTCGCCACTGGTCGTAGAGTTCGGGTGGGATCGTCAGGCTTCGGTGTCCTGGTGAGAGTCGTTCGATCGTGGCCCAGAAGCGTCCGGCGATCGCGCGAGCGAGCCCGTCTCGGGTGTTGTAGTCGGTGTCATTTTGCCTGCGCAGCAGGTAGTCGATGATCAGTTGCCGGATTTCTGGGTCGCGGACGCCGTAGTGGTCGACCATCTGCTCCGGGGTGCGTTGCCCCTTGTAGATGAAGCTCCGCAGCGTGGGCGGTGTGTCCGGCGGGAAGTGTCCCATCTGGTGCAGGATCTCCCAGGCCAGTAGGCCGGCGAAGCGGTTGCTGCCGGTGCGGGCGCCGACGACGAGGTCGTGTCGACGGCATTCGTTCGCGTAGTGGAGCAGCCCTTCTGGTGTCAGATCCGTCAGGGAGATGCCCTGGGTGGTCAGTGCGCAGCACACGTCGAACAACGCTCGGTCCTGGTGGCGTGTACCGGACCGTGTCTGTCGAGCCTGATCGAAGAACTTGTCCAGCAACGGATCTTGCTGTGATCGACGAAAGAGCGTGGCGTAGTCGACGAACTTGTTGACGCGGAATGCCGGCAGCGATGGCTTGATCAGTCGCATCAGCAGCAATGATTTGAGTCCGTAGGTCATGTCGTAGCCGTGGTACTTGTTGTCGGCGAGGTCGGAGACCGGTCGTGGGAGGTCGTTCAGCCCGCTGGCCTCCCATCGCTGTTGCCAGGCCTCGCCGGTGAACTCGGAGAGGTGGTTCAGCAATCTCCTGGTGCCTCGGCGACGCTTGCCGAGCGATTTGCCCATCGCTCCGAACGTTGGAGATCCGGCCAACTCGACGAGTTCCTCGATCGACGCCTGGGCGAGGTCGCCGAATGGGAGCACTGGACCGGACGGCGTCGATGGGCTCGGGGAGATTGTGTCGACGGCGAAACGTGACCGTCTCGCACGGTCTGCGTCATCGTCCTGGCGCGACGGGGACCGACGATTGCGCATGGTGTAGCTCTCAGCCACCGAACACCGCCTTGATGTCCTCTTCCGCGTATCCCGCGGAGTACACCGGCGCTGGTCGGGGCCGATTGTAGTGCTCCTGCAGTTTGTCGAAGATGTCTTCTACCCGCACGGCGGTGTAGCGTCCGGTGGTCTCGATGCTGGCGTGCCGCAGCACTGCCTGCACGTCCGTCAAGGTCAGGCCCGGGTCGTTGGCCATTCTTGTTGCGGCAGTGTGCCGTAGGTCGTGCAGCGTCCAGTTGGTGCCGAGCTCGTCGTTGGCCCGCTGGAGCACCCGCCGCATGGCCCAGTACGACAATGCACGCTTGTCACCTCGACGGGTCCGCCACAACGGCTCGCCGGCGGCCGGGATCCCGTCGGCGTCGAGATACTTGGCCAGGTAGCGCAACGCTTCCGCAGAGACAGGAACAGGCTGCCGGATCCGTGTCCCCTTGGACGTCACATACATCTGGCTGGCTGCCCAATCGACATCGGCGACTCCGACACCGAGAAGTTCACTGGCCCGGGCACCGCTCGAGACGTAGGCCAGCAGGAGCGCGCGATCGCGATCACATGTCATCACCGCAACCAACTCCTCCCACAGAGCGTCCGGAATCGCACGCGGCGGTGCTTGAACGACCCGTTGTCGCAATCTGGCACGCCTGATCTGCGACGTGACCTCGAGCGGGCTGCGGTGAGCGAGCGCCGAACGACGTGACCGCGACGAGGGCACCGGATTGACGACTGGCCCCCGCCCACAATGCGCATGGAACGCATAGAAGCCGTGGACCACGCTCAACGCATGGTTGATCGTTCTGGGCGAATAGCCCTCCCCCAGCACTGGTTTCCCAGTTCGAGCGTTGACGGTTCCGGGAACCGATCCAGAGCGTCGTTGCCGTTGCCGTTGAGGATTGGGCGCGGACTTCAGCCAACCGACGAGAACATCGACCTCGCTCCCCGTTGCTCGGTCCCACTCGACGTCGAGCATCCACAGCAGGCGGAACCACCGCAACAGGTCATAGCCGTAACTCCGGCAGGTCAACGGGCTCACATCACTCAGCGCCAGATCACGCAGGTACTGGGTGATCGGCTCAACCTCCGCACCAGCACGGTCCACCACGACGTACGGCGGAAATCTCGTCTCAGCCGCGGACACCACGCCGATCCGATCGCAGTCGACCTGGCCCTCCATCAACTGCCTTCGTAGCTCCGACATGCACCAACTCCTTCTATCCAGGATGTCGGCCATCTTGGGCCAACGGCGATTGGTGCAGTCAACTATTCATAATCTGGCGCCGCCGCTCTGGGGAACGGTGCCGGCCTCGGTCATCTCCTGATACAGGGAGTATCCGCCCTCGATGTAGAGCCGGGTAGGCGTTCGGGAGTCGCTGAGGACGACGACACCGTCTCCTGCTGTCGTGACATGGCGCTGGCCGCGTGCGACCTGAATGAAGCGAATTCTTGCGGCGGAGACCTGCGGCAGGACGTGTTCTTCCACTGCCATTCGAGTGCTGTCCCACTCAGAGCCGGTCATTGCCACTACAACCGCCAGATCCTGAAGGTCGAAGTCTCGACTGGTGGGGTCTGCAATCCAGCGGAGCAAGATCGCCGTGGAGTCTTCACCGAGGCCGTAGGAAAGCACGACCTTGGGAGTGGATTCGGAGTCATCGAGGGACATGGGGAGACGCGAAGCGTTCAAGGGCGCTCTTTTCGGTGATGGGAATGGAAGGCAGTGATGTGCAGACCGTGTCCGGCAAGGGAAGACGGTCGCCGCGAGATTGGCAGGGGATCTGTGTGCAGCGGAGATGGACTCGACGCTGTGATTACGGAGGAGGCGGCCCCGGGGTGTGGCGTCGGGGGCGGCGATTGTGCGGCACAGAGACTGCGCAGATAGACGGGCGAGCGGGACCGAGGGATTCAGGCTCAACCTCGGATTACGGAAGCGCTCGGCGCGGGTGGCGCTGTGAGGGTCTGACTGCGTTCAGTACCGCACTGCTCGTCGATCGCGGAGGCGGCAGACGCCTTGGGGCGAAGTCAGCTGGTACGCGCCGCGGTGCGAAATACGGTGGTGCAGTCGATGCGCATCTCGATCGCGCGGTCGAATGTCAGCATGTCGACGTCGATGATCAAGGAGCCGGTCGCGGGGTCGATCGTGGCGCCGACGCCGACCGCCCTGTGTGCGCTCGGCTCGAAGCAGATACCGGCCCCATAGCCACCGTCGGTAGGACCGTTGTTGAGCTGTTCCAGGATCACTCGGATGTCCGGCGAAGCCGGATCGAAGCCACCCTCCGCAGCGTCACCCCGTCCTGACCATGCGGTCGGGTATGAGTTCTGCGATTCCGCTGCATTGCCTTGCACGTTAGGGGAATTGAGCGAACTTCGGTCTGTTTTCATATCCACACCTTACAAACGTAATTTGCAAAGTGTCAAGCGGGTTGCTGCCGAACCGGCCGAGCGCGCGGCGTCCGCACGCGCACATACCGGACGGACAGGCCCCCTTCATCGAGCACCCTGCCGCACCGGAGCCGCGCAGAATAACCGTTTGAACTGGAGTGACGACACGTCCCCTGCACCGGATGTGCGCGATTCGTGGCCGCGGCGTTCCGGCCGTACAGCCAAACTTCGCTGGTGCATGAACAACGCGAGCCCGCTTCTATCCTCTACTGCTGCGCAGCACCGCGAGCATCACGGAGAGAGCCGGTGATGCCGACGCGATCCGCGCCGACATCACCGTGACTCCAGATGGGAGCTCAGTATTGGTCGTCCGCGGGGACAACCTGGATGAGCGTCAGCTCCGCGTGTGCAGGGCGGTCCTTGAGCTGGAACGGGCGCATCGTCACCGAGCACTTCACCCATTCGTTGTCGCCGCGATGCAACTGGACCAGGTCCACGGTTCGTGGGACCTCTCCGGCATTGATTCGCTTCGCGCTGTCCTGCAAGGCGGGCAGGTCGTCCGGGTGCACGACCGGCCCTGTCAGGTGCGCGTACTGCCATTCGATCCATTCCGGGGCGCGGCCGATCCACAGCGTGATCGAACCGCGCTGCGCCTCGAACAGCGCGACGTGCACCTTGGATCCCTCGAGCCCTTCCGTCAGCCCCAGCTCGGCGAGCGTCGGCATCGACGGGGGGTAGGCATCGGAGAAGTCGTGGTAGAGCGCCCGCACAGCTGTCGCGTCCGCGGTAGGCCGCAGGACGACCTGCCACTGCATCGCGTGGCCGTGATCGTGCCGGACCGAGAACCACGTGCTCAGCGCCATATCCGGCTTCGGAGTCAGGACGATCTCCAAGAAGTCCTGCTCTTTTTCCATGTGGATCGCGCGGTTGATGTAGTCCGAGGACAACGCAGTGGGCACCCAGTCTTCGAGAAGGGTGCCGGACATCGCGCCGGACTCCCAGGTCTGATAAATCAGCCACTCGGTGGTCGACCAGACCACTCCCGACGTGAGCCGCCGTTCTGCGATCGGCTCTTTCGGGTCGCCGACCCACATCTGGATACCGTGCACGTCCCCGAAGGGCCCGATGATCGGCCAGGCGTAGAACCGCCACGCGCGGTTCGCGCGCTTTGAATGCAGGACGCGGTCGAACGGTTCACGAGTCTGACGTACATGCTCGATGATCGGTTCGACAAGGATGTCCGCCGTTGGGGAGATGCTTCGCCTGGTGGAGATCATCCCCTTCGCTTCGTTCCCCGATGCCACCAGTGTCGCTACGCCTTCGGTCAGCGTCTCGATCACATGCCACGTACCCATCAGACCCCCGCCTGTTGCAATTTGATCTCGATCAACGGGCGAGTGTAACCAGGATTACGTTCTTACGAGGTGTGCTGCATTCGGCGCTGCTCCCGGGGCCGCATGGCCAATTTCAGGTTCTCGGGCCGGATCGTCAGCAGCTCTTCGACCGTCAGCTCATAGTCCGTGTTGGGCACGATGTCGAAGCGCGTGAGGATCTGCGCCAAGGCAAGCACTGCCTCGTGTAGGGCGAACTGACGACCGATACAGGCGCGAGCACCGACGCCGAACGGCTTGTACGCGTGTGCAGGCCGCGCTCGCACAGTTGCGGGAAGGAACCGATCCGGATCGAACCGCTCCGGGTCCTCGCCCCACAGTGTGGGGTCGCGGTGCAGCGCGAGCAGCACCACCAGGATCGTTTCGCCCTTGCGGATCGGATATCCGCCCAGAGTGGTCGCCTGCCGCGCCTTGCGGAAGAAGGCCGGGCCGGACGGCCACAGACGCAGGGTCTCATCGACGATGCGTCGGACGTACCGGAGCTTGGCGACCTGCTCGAATCGCACCGGCGCACCATCGGTGCCGAGCACCTGCTCGATCTCTTCCCGGGCCCGTTCGACGATCTCGGGATTGAGCGACAAGTAGTGCAGGGCGAACGACAGCAATCCTGCTGTGGTCTCGTGACCGGCGATCAGAAAGGTCAGAACCTGGTTGCGGATGCTCTGGTCCGACATCATCTCCCCGGTTTCGGGGTCCGGGTTTTCGAGCATCCGCTGCAACAGGTCGTCTTGTCGCGGTGTCGCGCCGCTGCGCCGCGCGGCGATCACTTCGTCGACGGTGGCTTTCATCAACGCGATGTCCTTCGGATTCTGGCGCATCGCCTTCCACCCCAGGATCTCCCGGATGACAGGAACATCGTTCGCGGTCTGCGAGACGTACGACATTGCCCGGCTCATCGCCTCGACGAACGGATGACGGCCTGGAGCGAACGAGTCGAAGCTGTACCCGAATCCTGTACGGCCGATGACTTCCAAGGTGAGCCGGTTCATGTCGGAGGAGACGTCAATAGGTCCGCGTGCGGCCGATTCTGTCCAGTAGGTGCACAGCTGGTCGACGCACTCGACCATCGCGTCGTGGTAGCTGCGCATCGATGCCTGGCTGAACGCCGGCATCAGCACGTTGTGGGCCTGAGCCCAGGCCGGCTCACTGTTGAACGCGGTGAACAGCCCGTCGCCGGCCAACTCCCGCAGATTGCTCACTGGGGGCACCACGGCCTTGGCGAAGCGGGTTTCGTCGAAGACCTCTGCCGCTGCGTCGCCGCCGCCGACCACGACCACCCTGCGGCCGATGATGCTGATCTCGAAGACGTCGCCCAGTTCTTCCACGAACCGCATTTCGCGCTGTACCGGTCGCTTCGGGTCGAGACGCAGCACGTCGCCGAGCAACGGCAGCCGCCGTGACGGTCGAGGCATCCGAGGTTCTACGCCGGCGCTTCCCTCTGCCTCGCTGGTCGGTGCGGCCTCACCGGAACGGGCACTCCCCACTGAAGTCATGGCCAGAGTGTGCCGTACCCCCTCCCGATCCGCAGAATCCCTGACCGGACGTGGGACTCAGGGTCGCGGCACGTCGAATCGGCTCACATAGGCTGAGGGGACGTGTCATCATCCCAGTTCAACGAGCCGTTCTGTGGACACCCCGAGAGCACTCAGCCGAACTTTCAGACCGGCGGGACACGCTCCTGGTTCTTCACGGAACGAACTGGGATGCGGGACCGCCCTGGCACTCTCGGCCTACAAGAGCCGATCGTGTTGAAACGCTATTCATCTGCGGGCACCAGCTCGGACAGGCGAGCGGTCCACGGATACCTCCCCGGACTGTCCTCCACCGCTTCGATGAACGCAGTGCCGCTGCCCTCATCAACCTCGATGACAGTGAATACAGACTTCCCGCGGGGATGAACCTTCACCAGATCGCCGACCTTCACGATGTTCCTCTCAGATTCGGCATACGAAAGGGGACGTGCCGTTTTCCCAGTTCAGAGAACATTTTATCGTCAGCGAGTCGCCATCGCGAAGTGAGCACGGATAAGCGCCGAGCTCAGCTGGGCTCCTCCGGTTTTCAGATCCGGAGTCCGCTCACGTGGGGTGGAACAGATCGCCGCCCCACCCGCGGAGGCCGCCCTCGCGGCACTAGGATCGTCCGGTCCGGCAGAGCTGGCCGGCGATGTCGAGTGCGAAGGAATCCAATGTCCCGGGACGAAGTCACACAGGCAGAGAAGGACGGTGCGGCGCTCTACAACAGAGCCGCGCTGGCCGTGTACGACACGGTCGTTCTGCGGTGGAGTAACGGCCTCGTCTGGCGCTGCCCCACCGAACGACTCCTTGCTCACTACGATCGCCATCTCAGCGGCCGCCATCTCGATATCGGACCGGGCACCGGCTGGTACCTCCAGAACGCGACGTACCCAACCCCCGAGCCTGAGATCGCGTTGATGGATTTGAATCCGTCCACGATGGAACTCACTTCGAGACGCCTCGCCGAACGCGGAATCGTCGCGGCGGCGCACACCGGCAGCGTTCTTGCACCGATCGACATCGAACACGGACCATTCGAGTCGGTGGCGGCCAACTTCGTGATGCACTGCGTTCCGGGGGCCTGGCAGGACAAGGGCGTAGCTTTCGGTCACATCGCCGACGTCACCGCCGAGGAGGGGGTGTTCTTCGGTTCGACGATCCTGGGCCGCGGTGTGACACACAATCTCGCGGGCAAGGCGCTCAGCACGATCTACAACGATGCCTCGAATATCTTCAGCAACCGCCAGGACGATCGGAGCGGACTTGAGGCTGCGCTCGAGGCCGCGTTCGAGAATGTGGAGGTCGAGGTGATCGGCACCGTCGCAGTGTTTGCTGCGCGGGGTCCACGCAGACACCGGACCGGGCGCTGACCTGGTAAGACATGGAAATCAGCGAAGGCCCCACGAGCAGAACTCGTGGGGCCTTCGCTGTGTCTGTATCAGCGGATGCGCTGGTCGCAACGGGCACAGCTGTGAGGCGGCAGGTGGCCCGAGCTAACAGTCAGCGTTTCGTCTGCTGGCCGAGGGCATCCAGGACTGCGTTCAGGTCCACTGCCACAACGAGGGTTGCCCCGTGCCGCCCTGCTACGACAGGAGTCGCGGGAGCGACTGCAACGTCGTCGACGTGAGCGCGGATGGAGACGACGCGATAGGCGCTCGTGTCGGTCAAGCGCGGAGTGATCGCCTCCGGGTGCTCGGCGTTCCACTCTGCCGCGCGTTCGATCGCACGGCGGATTCCACGACGCTCGGCCTGGTCGTAGCCCTTGGGGGCGTCGACAACGATGGTGAAGGTCTGGCTCTTGAACTCGTATCCGGTGCTGGCCTGGATCTCGACAGCGTAGGCGTTCATGCGCCCTCCTCAAGGTAGTCGGATGGATTGATCGGCAGTGTCTGCTCGCCAAGGCGTTTCGGATTCCGAGGCGTAGAACCTCGCGGTGCCGCACCACCGAACACTTCACAACATTACAATAGAGTTTTGCATAGTTGCAACCCTCATCCAGATACGCACCCTGAACGACGAGTACGCCTTGCCTCCCGTCGCCCCACTTTCGCCATTACCGCACCCCGAAAGGCGGCTATCGAAGAAGAACACCGGCGACCACCTGAAATGACCGCGCCCCTGTCATCTGTGGCGGGGTAGGCCAGACAACAGGGGCGACTTACTCACGTAGCCGGGGGGCGCTACGTGCGGTCGATATACCACCACACGTACTGGGAATCGACCAACTGGGTGAACACTCCGGGGATATCACCGCGTTTCGGGTGTGCACAGATGGAGGACGAGCCAAACCACGGCAGCAACTGTCACGAGCGCGAATGAACCCGCTCCCATTGACAGTTGGTCAGATACTCGACGAATCGATTCGATCACGAGCACAACAATCGCCAGCGTTGTGGAGGCACTCGCCGGGATGACCCGCCGGGACGACCCAGGCGCGAAGCGGAACCGCCGGGGTGTAGTAATTGTGCCGGCCTTTCATGTGAGCGCGAGCGGCCAGATAGGTCAGCCCGGCAACAGCAACGATGACGAGCAGAGCCAGACCGACAGCCAATCTGAGCTGTTCGATATGGCGGACGACGGCCCGCAGCGCGAGGAGCTGAATGAGGCCCGCGGCGGCGCCGAGCGCGAAAGACCCCACCCGAATCCCTATGGAAGACTCGTCTTCTGCGGCCAGCCACATCGTCACCGCGAATGCCGCGACCGCTACCGCCGTCAAGAGCCATGAATATCCGACTATCCAATTAATGGTTGACCAGTCCGAATAATGACTGACCGCGGTCCCCGACGAACCAGCAAGCATTAAGCATCCCCTTCAGGATCAAGGATCGGAGTGTTGATCAAGATCGAAGCTACCTCAAACTCGTATCACCTTCGCAGGTACAAATCGCGCGCGGATTGCCGCTCGTCGTCGCCGAATCCGGGTGTAACCGGGTCAAGCCCCAGAAGGTGGTGTAGGACGGTGATCCCTTCTCCTGTCCTGACTATGCAGCAGGAATCGCGGCAGCAG
>NZ_JAOCLZ010000040.1:0-11069 GCF_025290685.1 Rhodococcus sp. PAE-6 | reverse complement strand
TCACAGGCCAGATCCCCGCCCTGGCACCAGGACGACACCCGCCCCGACAGGCTGCCGTAGCTGCTGGTCAGATCGGCCACCGGCCCGATGCCACCTCCTTCGGGGGCGGTGAACGACACCGACGACAGCGCCTTGACCGCCTCTCCCCTGGTGCCGGGAACCGGCGACGGGGCCATCTGCGAGGTCCCGGGGAACAGTCCCGATCCGGGGCTGCGGGTCGGCGCGCCGAACAGGGCACCGGCTGCGACCGAGCGGGCCGGAACGACCCCGGTGCCCTTGCCGACCGACCGCAGGAAGTTCGACGCGGCATGGGCGCCCTGGGAGAAGCCGACGACGGCGAGCTTGGCCGAAGGGCACTGCGAGAGCACCTTCTGCGCCGCCAGGGACAGATTCTCCTCCCCTGCCGTCACCGACTCGACATACGACTCGGTGCCGCCTGGCGTCAGGCCACCGAACGAACCGGGATACGGCACATACGCCCGATCGACGCTCGCGCCCAGCTCACGGGCCTGATCGAGCAGCGGACCCATGATGTTCGAGAGCATTCCGGTATCGACCTTCACCGGCGCATCGGGCGAGGTCTCGGTGGTGCCCTGCATCCCGAGCACGTACAGATCCGGGCAGTCCGAGACCAGCTCACCGAGCCAGTGCGGTTCATCGCCCGTGCTCGACTGGGCATAGGCCGGGGCGGTACCCAGGCCGGAAGTAGCCAGCACAGCTGCCGAAAATGATACGGCTGCAAAGCGTTTGGGCCACGCGCTCATATTCCCCTCCTTCACGGCTACGACCTTACTCCAGATCGAAGTTATTTCCCACAGTTATTTCCTACAGAATGTCGGCGGTGATTTCCACCTAGCTGCGCATATGCGGCAAAGTTGGTGCGAGAGTTACCGGAGTGGACCCGAGACGGAGGTGAGTGTGCCGCGCCGCGCCCTGTACGGGTTCGATCCCACCCGGCTCACCGAGGTGCGCCGCGAACGGGGCCTGTCCCGCTCCGATCTCGGACGCCTGTCCTCGGTCACCTACAACACCGTTCGCAACTGGGAAACCGGTGAGAGTGCACCGAGCCCGAGCACACTGGAGCGAGTGGCCGAAGTCCTCGGAGTCACAGTGCACGAACTCGCCGTCGTGCCAGAGCAAGCGCAGACCCTCGCCAGCTGGCGGACTCGCAGAGGTCTGGCACAGTCCGACATCGCCCAGGAGCTGGGTATGTCGAAGTCCACCTACTCCCGGCTCGAACGAGGCGAACGCTCCCCGACGAGTGACGAGAGGCGGAAGTTGGCGACCATTCTCGACACGAGCGAGGAGCAGGTGACGTCGCTGTGGATGCGCGCTCACCGCAGACCGGGCGGATCACGCTGACACCACCGGCACCCTTACCTGCGTTCATACGTTTGACCGACCAAGCGGAAACCCCCATACGTCTCTATCACAATAGTAATATTACCGTGGTGATAGGCAATGGGCGCGGAGGAGTCCCCTGGCGGCGATTCTGATCGCCGCCGGGGTGGTTGTAGATTTGACGAGCCCGGTTCACCTGGGCCGTTGTTGATTCCCGATGAGGAGGTGGGCGTGGCGACATTCGCCGAAAAGCTCCGCTATCTGATCGACAATGTGCACCCCAAAGACCGAGGCCCGTTCACCATGAACGAGATCGTGGATGGCATCCGGCGCAACGGCGGCTCGATCACCCAGGGCTACATCTCCATGCTGCTCAACGGCCAGCGCCCCAACCCCGGACTCAAGGTCGCCCAGGACCTCGCCGACTTCTTCCACGTCCCGCTCCAGTACTTCGCCGACGACGACTCGTTCGAGCAGGCCGTGCGCTACATCTCCTGGGTGCAGTCGCTACGAACGAACGACGTGGCATCCGCCGCCCGCGCGTACAACC
Source organism: Rhodococcus sp. PAE-6 (assembly GCF_025290685.1). Classification (NCBI taxonomy): domain Bacteria; kingdom Bacillati; phylum Actinomycetota; class Actinomycetes; order Mycobacteriales; family Nocardiaceae; genus Rhodococcus; species Rhodococcus sp. PAE-6. The sequence continues at coordinate 9,178 of NZ_JAOCLZ010000040.1, read as the reverse complement.
CCTATGACACCGGCGTCGGCACCGACGAACCGAAGCGCCCCTAGGAGACGAGGTTCGCGACCGCGAGGTAGGTCAACGGGGCGATAGCCAGTCCGGTGGCCGCACCGACCGCTATCTCCCTGCTCGTGTGATGCCCCAGTTGCATCCGGGACCAGGCGATGGCCGGCGCGAGAGCAAGCCCTGTCCACCACCAGGGGCTGAGCCCGACCGCGAAAATCGCTACGACGCCGCACCACACGCCCATGTGCACCGACGCCTTGATGCCGACCATGCTCGTCCAGACAGCGACACTGACCAGAGTCGCTATGGCCGCACACGTCAACGCGATCATCTCGACCGGGCCCTGCGCGACGAGCTGCACCACGAGAGCTGTGACGACCAGGGCAAGTATCGCGAGGATCAGACCATGCCGTTCCGAATGCTCCGTTACGTGATGGTTCCCGATGCGCTCGCGCACCATCCCCCACACGATCAGCATCATCGGCAGCACCCCGGCGAACAGCGCGACGAAAGCCCCCCACCCGGGGTGTCCGATCAGGATGCCGAGCGTCAGGCACGATGCGACATTGACCGTCCAGGGCGCAGCGATTTCGGTCAAGCCTCTGGCTACCACATCCTTCAACGCTGCAACTCCACCTCACCGGAAGCGCGAAGCACCTCGAACGCCTTACCGACTGCCCGCACCCACTTCACCGTGTCGGTCCCGCTAGGGGGTCGCAGCCCGTCGACCCCGACGCCCCCGGATTCACCGGTGCACACCCATCGCGCGATCGACTCCGGTGTCGCCGGCCTGCCCCGTTCCGGAAGCCCGTCCTCGTCGGCCTGCATCGACAGCGCGTCGAGCACTTCACTCGCCCGATCCGATACCTGCCGAGCCGGAACGAGCGCAGACCACGATTCCCGCATGACTCCGGGCCAGCGCTGCTTCACCAACACCTGGTACAGCTCCGCGAAGTCCCTCCGCTGCGACCGGCCCATGAAGAACCTCTCGATGGACGCCCACGTAAAGCCCAGCATCGTCAGCACAGACCCCACCAGCGCCAGCTCGGTCGACACATCGAACACGTGGGTGGAGGGTTCAACCCACCCCGCACGGGCAGCAACGATGTACCCGGCGCGCATCCACGCATACACCGACAGAACGGCGACCCCCACAGCCACGATCGCCAGACCACGTCCGGCGGGAGTGCCGAGATCCCAGCCGTGCACCACCACCACCGTGATGATCGTGCACAGCACAGCAGCTACGACCATCACGAAGGCCGCGGACTCCGCATAGCCCGGCAGATGACCGTAGAGCTGATCGAACTGGTAGCCATCTCTCGCCTGCGGAGCATCAGCTGCGCCGAGAAACAGGACCACAGCCACAACAATCGCACCGACCGTACCCAGCGATAAGGGTCCTACCCAACGGCGTTGAGCACCTGCGTCATGGACGCACAGCGCCACCAGGAGCAACGCTGCCCCCAGACACATCCCCAGGAAGAGGCCTTGCTTCACCGCCGATGCGGCATTGGCAACGCCTATCGCGTTGCTGACGAACCGATCGACCGGCCCCACGTTGACGGTCGTGTGCGCTGCCATGCAGACGAAGACCACCGCGATCCCGAGCGCCAGAACCGAGTGCGATTGACGCCATCGGCGCACCCTGGTGAAAGCGACCCACCACAACAACACCGACAGAACAATCGTCGAGTACACCGCTACAGCGCCTCATTGAGCAACGACCGAATACGGGCCGACCTGGCGATGCCGGCACCCCAGATCCGCCGGCACAACTCCGAACCGAATGCCTCCGCCTCCATCTCCAGTCGGCGCACACGCTCATCGGAGCAACTCCCCTGTCCACACTCGCGAAGCATCATCCGAGCCATACCGTGCCATTCGGGTGGAAGAGTCCGGCGCGCCGTGTCGTGGACAGAGCGTCCCTCATGCCCCATGAGGATGTGGCCGAACTCGTGCCCGATCGCGCGGTCCAAGTCCGCAACCCACGGAGCGTAGTGAATCTCGTCCCAGTCGGGATATTTACGCCAGAGCGCGAAGACGCCAGGGCCAAGGTCCACGTCCCTGGTCACCACGAGTGGACGACGGCGCATCCGCTCGATCGTCGGCACCAAACCGAGAACGGAGGCCGCTTCATCACCCCGCGCATGTGCAAGCAGTTCGCTCACTGCCCCCGCCACCGGGTCCATAGACGCCTCCTCCACCTCGGCACCTCGATTCGCTCAACAGAGAACTCGGCACATACATCAAATCGAGCGGTCACAGCAATCGCTTCGACTGCCGATGCCCCCGACCGAACATCGATGGATCCCGAGATCCCGACCGGCCGGTATCGTACCGACTGACACCACCCCGTACCCGTGATGCACGACACCGCATGCGCAGGTTCCCCCGGTATCCACCTTCGCCCCCCACCGCGAGGTTCACGAATAGGCCCCGGCAAGGCCAGCCGGACCAGCAATACTGGCATTGATGCGGAGGTCCCATCGAAATGGCATTACAGGCAATTTCGCTGTAGCCGGCCCGTGCACGGAAGGCGCCAATGCCGACAGTGACATCATCGCCATCAATACTTGCAATTGCTCGACCACGCAGGATCCTCCGAGCCGGGGCGATCGCCCCGACTCACCTTTCCACCTCCTTGAGCAGCGGGTCCGCAATACCAGCAATGCTGGTATTGCCGCGAAGTCTGCCCGATGCAAGTAATACTTGCATTATGGTGATACCTGGTAATGTCCTCATTGCCAGCAATGACGAGTCGCCTGCAACCCTCGGGGTGGCACCGACTTCACCAGGAATGCCGGTTTTGCTGGCAAAAGAAGCAAAACCTGCATTGATTGCTACGACAGGAAGGGAAGTGCAGTGGTCACACGCGAGAAGGTGTCCCTCAAGCGCGACGCCGCGGCGCTACGACGAGTCGTCGCGCTCATCAACAGCAAAGGGGGAGTGTTCAAGACAACACTGGCATCCAATATCGGTGGCCTACTCGCCGCTTCCGACTACAAGGTTCTACTCGTCGATCTCGACCCTCAGGGTAACGTCGCCGAGGATCTCGGCTACACCAACACCGAGCTCGACGACGAGGGACGCAACCTTGCGCAAGCACTCGCATTCGGCGGCCCACTCGAGCCGGTTCGCGATGTCCGGCCAAATCTGGACGTCGCTCCCGGCGGACACCACCTCGAAGCAGCAACAGCAGCACTCACCTCGAGAGCATCCAAAGACCCAGCAGGAGCGAAACTCGCCCTTGCAATGGCCTTGGCACCGATCGCGCACCAGTACGACATGATCCTGCTGGACTGCCCACCCGGCGACGAAGCGTTGCAGACGGCAGCTGCGGCCGCAGCACGATGGCTTCTGATCCCGGTCAAGAGCGATGCATCCAGCCGCAAGGGCATGGCCGGCGTGATGAACCGCCTCAATGCGGTCCTCGCTGACAATCCCGACCTCGACCTTCTCGGCGTTGTGCTCACAGGTGTCGGCACGTCCGCAACCAAAGTTCAACAGAACGCTCGAGACGCAATCGCTGAGGCATTCGGTGGCAGCACCGACGCCATCTTCGACAAGACGGTGCGGCACTCCGAAGCCACCGCGGCAGCAACACGAGAACGGGGACTGCTCGTCCACGAACTCGACGACGTGGTTCGCAACGGACCCAAGTGGTACGAGGTCCTGCGCGGGGAGGCTCAAGCTCAAGCCCTCGCACCCCAGTCCTCCACGTCCGTTGCGGACGACTTGGTGGGCATCACCGAAGAGGTCGTGCGCCGCATGACCGCAGCAGAAGCCGAGGAGGCAGCATCGTGACCGAGCCGCGCCGGAAGCTCTCAGGTCTGCCTCGCGTCTCGTCCGGCGCACGACAGGTCACGGGAGATCTGTCCGGGTTGCAGGCAAAGCACCGCAACGTTGCACCACCCGCGCAACCAGTCGAGCAACCTGCTGAGCAACCCGAGAAGAAGCAGAGCAACAAGGCGGTGACGGTGTACATCGCCCCGACGGTGTACACCCAGGCCCGCCTCGCCTTCAACGCCACACGCACAGCCGAAGCCGACCGCAACTGGTCACAGTTCGTCGAGAAGGCCATTGCGGAAGAAGTCCGGCGACGGTCCGAACTGCACAACGGCGGGAAACCGTTCGAGGGAGTCGATGCGCCCCTTTCTCCCGGTCGACCGCTCGCTGACACCTGAAGTCAACCAACGCTTTCAATGCCTGTTTTGCTTGCATTCACAGGAATGACGGGCGTCCTGCAAGGAATTGCCGCTCCGCAGGACGCCCTGACCAGGAAAACCACCAGATAGGAGATCCCCAGGTCATGTCCGACGATACAACCCAGTCCCAGGCCCCGTTGCGCAGGAATCTGCCGATGAGCCACTCGAAGATGCTGGCCATCGCAGCAGTTGCAGCGATGGCGTTGTTTCTCGCAGCGCTGGCGTTCACCCTCTCGTTTGATGCGTTGCGCGCTCTGGCGATCGAGATCAACGTGCAACCAGGGCGGGCGTGGATGGCACCGGTTGCCATCGATGTTGCACAGGCGGCTGCAACGGCCGGCTATGTCATCTTCCGGGTGTCCGGCAAATACAACTACGCCCGCCTGTACTGCATGGCACTGGCGATCGTCACCGTCGCACTGAGCGTGATCGGCAACGCCTACCACTCGTGGCAGATGGCTGATCGCAACCTCGCCCGCGTGGCAGCGGGGGAGGATCTCGGTTTCATCCCGCAAACCCCGTGGATCGCGGCAATCATCGCGGCGATCTTCCCGCTGTTGTGGCTGGCGTTGTTCCACCTGTTCACGATGCTGTTGCAGGTTGTCCTCGACGAACGCGCCCAGCACCGGGCCGTCGCAACGGACGAAGATCCGGTGCAACACCGTGTCAACGTCGAGGATGAAGCATCCGCCCTCGGTACCCCTTGGGACCACGAGACCGGCACTACCGCGAGTGTGCGCCGTCCGGAGTTGCATCCCGCTGAGGAAGCGGTTGCGCCCCTGCCGGTTACGAAGGCGTCCGAACGCAACGATGCAGACGGGGCAGGAACCGCCGTTGCCGTTGCCGTTGCCGTTGCCGAGGACACCCTGCCTCGCTCCGATGGGGCGACCTGCAACGGCTATCCGCAGACCCGGGACGGGTTGCTGCGATTCCTCGAAGATTCGGACTCCCACGAAACCGTCAAGATCGTGGCGTCGATGCTCGTGAGCGAGCCGCAACTGAAGCAGATCGACGTTGCGCAACGGTTGAAGATCGACAAATCCACCGTCAGCCGCCGCTGGCGGCAGTTCCGGGACGCCGCCGAAGCCGAGGGATTTTCGGTGCCACCGTTGCCCACGGCCGAAGCAAGCGAGCGCAACCGGGAAACCGAGCGAGTCTGAACCACCCGGCCGGCCTCGGTGCGCACCGAGGCTGGCCCGGTGCAGCCTCCCGGAGCCCAACGACTGGTCAGCTGGAATCTCGCGCACGACGCGACACGCCGAACCCGAATAGTGTCCGACGCACTGTGGCCCAGCGGTGTAGGGTCATGCCCGCACACAGCGAGTCGGGGGAGGACGGGGAGAGGTATGGCGACGGAGTCGAAGCCACGTAAGTACGCACCTCACACCAAGCGAAAGCTCCGACTGAACCCGAACAGTGAAACGCCCGAATCACCACGTCGTTCGGTGCGATTCCCCGATGTTGTGGACGAAGAGCTCGAAGCGCTCTCCCGCCAGACAGGACTCACGGTGTCGAAGTTGATCCGCCAGGCAGTGGACAACTACCTCGCCGAAACCCGCCAGAAAGCGAGCTAAGCCCCAGAAAAAGCCGAAACCCCCCGGTTGGCAGCCGAGGGGTCCAGCAAATTGAAGATCAGATACACACTCTCAAGGGAGAGATCCCAAGGTAGAAGCACGTACCTGGCCTAACACACCGGTAATGCTACAGGGTCTTTGAACACCTGACTACTTTGGGACCAATCCCAAGACGGGCGTGTCTCCGGTCTTCCTCCACGAGAGGACCCAACATGACCACCGCCCCGTCCGAAAGCAGCGGCAGCACCTTTCCCGATCGGTCGGGCCAGACCAGCGACTCTCCTCCGGAGAACTCGCGGCGGTTCGTTCTGATCGACCTCACCGTCCTCGAAGAGTACGACCTCAGTCCACAAGCCTTGGCTTTGTATGCGCACCTGAAGAAGTTCGCCGACTACGAGACGGGTCGGTGCTGGCCGAGCAAGGAAACCCTCGCCGCGCGACTGGGGATGACACAGGGCCGGTCCGCCGATCGGTACATCACGGAACTGTGCGAGTGCGGCCTCATCCAGGACGTCCGCTCCCGATTCCGCAACCCCGACGACAAGCGGGACTGGGTTCTCGACGAACCCGACGAGGTGCACACGACGCAGACATCGAACCTCTACGTCGTGAACATGGAACCCGCATCTCCGCAGGTCAGACCGGGGTGCGCTCCAACGCAGGGGGAGCGTGACCCACAGCGCAGCGGGGGGGCGCGGCAGAACGCAGACGAACAAGAACCATCCACCAATAACCATCTACCAACAACCAATCTGAATACCTCTGCTGAACCGACCTCTGCGGAAAAGACCTCGGTCGGCGGCGCCGCCCCGATTGATGAATTCTCGGAGAAGTTGATCGAGCGGAAACACCGCAACGGCGAGGGGACCCCGAAGGCCATGCCGTTGCATCCGCGGTGGCAGCCCAACAACGCCAACCGTGCCGCCGCCAAGAAGCTGGGGGTAGACCTCGACCTCGCGGTCGAGCAGTTCCGGAAGACCATGGCCTCAACTGGTCAGAACCGACGGTGCTGGGGAAGTGCGTTCACCAAGTTCCTCAAGGCAATGGCCGAACAGGAAACCACACAGTTCGGGATCTCCACCGAGGAACTCATCGGCACGTCGATCAAACGAGCGCTGCAAGGCGCCCCGACTCCTGCGCAGCCCAGCACCGAGACGGCACAGACCACCGGATCCTCCAGCAAGCCGGACATCCGCGACGATCCCGCCGCGGCTACCACGAGCACGCGCCGATCGTCCGATATCGACGGCCCCTTCACCTTCAAGGCCGCGATCTGGACACTCGAGGAGGACGGATATTGCGGCGCAAGTGTTAGGGATCGGGCGCGTGAGCTGTTCAACGCCGGACGGGACGTGGCCACCATCATCCGCCTGGTGAAGCGAGAGTTCGTGCCCGAGCCGGAGTCCCTTACGGCCTAACACCCGCAGCGACGCTGGCAGAGGAGGGTCTTCTGTGACGGATCCCGCACACGACGCAGCCCGCGAGTGGGTTGGTGAACAGCTGCGATATCCGCAACGCCTGCCCCGTACCGTGGTCGTGCTGGACTGGAATTCGGTGCCGCACTCGGTGCAACGCGGGCTCGAAGAGGTCGCCCGCGTCAGCAGGTCGATCGACGACACCCAGCTCCCGCTACGCCGTTGGTGGCGTGGGAACGCTCCCGGCCTGAGTACCGGCGAACTGCGGGTTGTCGAGTCGGCGGCATCCGAGTTGCGGTGGCCGACAAGTATCGACAACAACGAGACACGGTTGCTCGCAATCGTTGAGGGAGTTGTCGATCGGGTTGCCGAGCATCCGGCCTGGCAGCACCCGGTTCTCACCGGTTACCGGTCGGTTGTTGCCCTGCACATGGAGTTGCATACTTTCGCAATCGCCGCTCATGAGTTGCTGCAACTTCGATGCTTGACACCGGAGGTGCCGGCCGATGCCGCACTGGAGTCCTATGTGCGGCAGGAGTGGGATCGTCGGCAGGTTGCGTTCGCACACAGTCGAGTTGCGCTCATCGAGCGGGCCGTTGCGCTTCGCCTCATCGAGCTAGCCCTCGACCGTGTGCACCGGCTCGCCGAGGATTTCCGCATCACCCAGCAGCTCGCAGCGCAATCGACCGCGATCGACGATCTCTACCGTCGGTTGGCCGGCGCGGATGTTGCTGGCTCGACGACGCACGCCACTGTCCACGAACTGGAGGCGGCGGCCGAGAACCTGCGAGCGCAACTTGCGTATCTGTCCATCGGTCAGGTGTGACGGAAAGCCCCGGCAGGGGGTGACCCCGCATCCCGGAGAAGAGCAGTGCTGCCGCGCCGCTGACTCCGCACCGGCTTGCCATCGAATAGTTGCTGGTCACGTCGGCTGACATTGCCTGGCCGGTACCGTCATCGCTGCTGTATAGCGATCGGACCGTAGGGGCGACGTCGCACAGACTGCAGAAGGGTGGACACTCCGATCTACCTGGTGGTGCACTCCAGTCTGTCCTGCCAGCAACATTGCTGAATGAACTAAAGTGGAGGCATGATCGGATACGCCCGAGTCGGTGACACAGCGGACGAAGACGGTCAGCGCACTCAGCTCACCACCCTGGGGGTTCGATCCGATCACATCCACGTCGACACCGGGCTACAAGGCACCCGGCACCGCCTGCCGAACCGCGATGCGATGCTCGACGCCCTTTGTCCCGGAGACACCGTGACGGTCACCGGCCTCGAACGCCTCGCCCGCACCGCCGCAGAGCTGGGGGACGTCACCACCACGATCCGCGAACGCCAGGCCCGACTGAACATCGGTGGTACCGTCTACGATCCCGCAACCGAGGCCGGCCGAACCGCATTCGAGTTGTTCACCAGCGTCTTTCCCGCATTTGAGGCCGGGGTCTACGAGCTGCGCCTGACAGGGCCACGGGAGCAAGCCAAGGCTGCAGGACGGTACCCGGGCGGACAGCCGAAACTCACTGCCGAGCAACGACGCCAGCTCTACGAGCTGTACGCCTCCGGCAGCGAGTCCGTCGCTCAACTTCAGAAACGCTTCGGCCTCAGCCGATCCGGGGTCTATATGCAGATACAACGTGAACGCGAGACTCGAATCCACCCGGCGTCTTCATAGTAGATTCGTGGATCTCAGACGGCCGAGATCGCGCTTCGCAGCAAGACTTAGCGATACCAGCGTGGAAGTGGCCATGCAGGACCCGTGGATCCTTGAGTCCAGCGACTTCGGGGGCTTATGTCCTGCATGCACAAGCGATCGAGCTCGGAGTCGCTGAGTAAGGCAGCAGCTTCATCGTCGAGCTGTTGCTGACGTCGAGGAGGAACGGTAATGGCGCAGGCGATTGTGATGAGGCTCATCGAAAGTGCTCAACTGTGCTCGGTGGAAGTGCCCACCCGTGAGCAGGGTTCACTGTAGCGGTTG